>NZ_CP099837.1:1251120-1876681 GCF_024134545.1 Nocardiopsis exhalans | reverse complement strand
GGTCGCCCACGTGCGGGCGGAGCTGTACGGCTCCCTGGCGCTCACCGGCAAGGGGCACGGCAGCGACACCGCAGTGATCCTGGGCCTGATGGGGCACAGCCCCGAGCTCGTGGACGTGGACGCCGTCCCGCGGCTGGTGGAGGAGGTGCGGACCGCCAGGACGCTGTTCCTGGGCGGCCCGGACGGCCCGCCGGTGGCGTTCGATCCTGCCGTCGACGTGGACTTCCGGCGCAAGGAGAGCCTGCCCGACCACCCGAACGGGATGCGCTTCGTGGCGCTGGACGCCAAGGGCGTCGAGGTGGCGGCGAAGGTGTACTACTCGGTGGGCGGCGGTTTCGTCGTGGACGAGCGGGCCGCGGGCGCGGACCGGATCAAGGCCGACGACACCGAGGTCCCCCACCCCTTCGCCTCCGCCGAGGAGCTGTTGGAGCTGTGCGACCAGACGGGCATGTCGATCAGCGCCCTGATGCTCGCCAACGAGCAGGCCTTCGGCCGCACCCCGGCCGAGATCCGCGCCGAACTGCTGGAGATCTGGGCGGCGATGCGCCAGTGCGTGCGCCGCGGGGTGACCACCGAGGGCAGCCTTCCCGGCGGCCTGAAGGTGCCCCGCAGGGCGCACCGGCTCTACCGCCAGCTGGGCGGCAACTGCGACGACCACGGCCTGCTCGCCCCCACCCACGTGGACCCGGACCCGATGCGCGGCAGTGACTGGATCACGCTGTACGCCCTGGCCGTCAACGAGGAGAACGCCGCGGGCGGCCGCGTGGTGACCGCCCCGACCAACGGCGCGGCCGGTATCGTCCCGGCGGTCCTGCACTACTACCTGCACTTCAGTCCGGGCGCGGGCGACGACGGAGTGGTCCGCTTCATGCTGACGGCGGCGGCCATCGGCATACTGTTCAAGCAGAACGCGTCCATCTCCGGCGCCGAGGTGGGCTGCCAGGGCGAGGTGGGTTCGGCCTCCTCGATGGCGGCGGCCGGACTGGCCGAGGTCCTGGGCGGTTCCCCGGCCCAGGTGGAGAACGCGGCGGAGATCGCCATGGAGCACAACCTGGGCCTGACCTGCGACCCGATCGGCGGCCTGGTCCAGATCCCGTGCATCGAACGCAACGCGCTGGCCTCCGTCAAGGCGATCAGCGCCACCCGCATGGCCCTGCGCGGCGACGGCAGCCACTTCGTGAGCCTGGACAAGGTCATCAAGACCATGCGCGACACCGGCCGCGACATGCACGACAAGTACAAGGAGACCAGCCGCGGCGGCCTCGCGGTCAACGTCATCGAGTGCTGATCGGCCCAGCGGTTCAGTTCAGCACGTGGAAGGCGCGCAGGGCAGCCGCGATGTCCTCGATGTCGCCGAGTTTTCCCTCGGCGACATAGAGGACGAAATGCTCGGCGCGATCCACATCGACAGGTTCCGCCAGGGACCACCCGTTCACTTCGAGGAAAGTCGCCGCGGAGTTCCACGCGGCTCGCTTGTTGCCGTCGAAGAACACATGGTTTCTGGCCAGGGAGTGCATCAACGCGGCGGCCTTCTCAAAGATGTCCGGGTAGTGCTCGTCCCCGAACGAAGACCCCATCGGGCGGTGGACCGCACTCTCCAGCAGCCCGGTTTCGCGAACCATGGCAGGGCCCTGGCCTTCCTGGGCCAGAGCCATGGTGGTGATTTCGATGACCATCGCCGAGTCCAGGTAGAAGACGTCGTCCACCTACTTGGCGAGCCTTTCGTTGAGCTCGGCGGAGAGGGTGGTGACGCGCTTTGCCGCAGCCTCGAAGCGGCGGCGACGGACGTCGGCGAGCACGCTCTCCCGCATCTCCTGGACCAGCTCCTGCGGTGACCGCTGCTCAGCGGCAGCTGTCTGCCGGATCTGTTCCGACTCCGCCTCCGTGAACTCGATACCGAGCGCGGACATGCTCACCCCCTGTAGTACACGTCTGGCTACCAGAGTACACACAGGCGCCGAGAGACGGATCTGATCTTCCGAACGGGAATCACCCGGGGACATCTCGGGTTGTACCAGGCGCACGGTCGGCACCCGGGCTTGAGCCTCCCACCCGCTCGCCCAGTCGACCGTCACCCCGGGTCTGGTGGCTCGAGCCCAGCTCGCCACCAGACTCGCCCCCCGTCCCGGGCCTTTCGCAGCAGGAAGTCCACGGATTCTCTCACGGCAATTCCCGGAGCCCTGCGGGCGGTCGCTCAGTCGTAGATCGTCGACCGATGTCCCACCTGGACCACGACAATGATCAACTGACCATTGTCGACCGTGTAGACCACCCGGTAGTCCCCGACTCTCAGCCGACGGTGCCCGGGCACACCGACCAGTGCGGTGGTACCGAACGCGAACGGGTCGGTCTCCAGCTCGGCGAGTTTGCGCAGGATGGCCATAGCGTAATCGCGCGGCACCTTTCGGAGTTCCAGCTGCGCCTCGACCTTGAACACGGTGGTGTACTTACTCATCACGCGCCAAGGTCTCAGCCATGACGTCAGCGATCGGGACCGTGGGGGAGTTCCGCCTCTCCTCGACGAGTCTGCGCAGCTCTTCCTCCTCCCGGGCTCTGGCCTGCTCCAGGACCTCCATCGGTACGAAGGCCCCGACGGCTCTACCGTTACGGGTCACCACGGTGGCGTCGCCTGACTTCGCCCGGTCGATCGCTTCGGACAGGTGGGCACGGAACTCTCGAGAGGACAGCGTCTGAGTCATGCGACAAGCGTACCCTGAGCACACTGTGTACACAACGTACTTTTATGGAGAGGTAGCCGCATACGCAGGCCTCGACCTCAGACGAAGTCCGCCGACCCGCCAGGGACCGCTCACCTTTGACCGCATCCGGCCACCGCGCTCGGGCCGGGCCGTCCGAGCTCGGTTTTTCAGCGGATCGGCCTGCCCCATCCACCTTTCACGAAAAACGCGTGGGTGTTCTCACTTCAATTCCGAAAACCCCGCGAATTCACACCATCCGCGAGTGGTATAGATTTCGGCCGTGACCTCCAGAACCCTTTCCCCAGTTATACGCGTGCTCGCCCCCACGGCCGCGCTGTCCCTGTTCCTCTCCGGCTGCGGTCTCGTCAACGGTTCCTCGGGCGAAGAGGAAACCACCGCGGCCTCGGCCGAGTCCCCCGCCGCCGAGGAAGAAGCCCCTCAGGAAGAGGACACCGAGGAGGAGTCCGAGGAAGAAAGCTCGAACACGCCTTCCCTGGCCGACCCCGGGATCCTCACGGCCAACTGCGGCGTGCGGGAAGGGTGGGTCGAATACACCCTGTACTCCGACACCGCCGAGCAGATTCTCCATGCCCGCTTCGACATCCTGGGCGTCGACCGCGCCGAGTCCCCGGACCTCTCGCACGGCCGTGCGGTGGACGCCGGTATCGCCCTGGGCACCTCGTGCCACAAGGAGGCGCCGCCCCTGTTCCCCGAGCGGCACCTCGTCCTGGTCACCTTCAGTGAGGAGGTGAACGGTAACGACGTCAAGGGGTTCGGAGTCCTGTCCGAGGACGGCGTGTTCACGGCGCTCAGCCCCGAACAGGAGGTCGGCGACTTCGCCACCCCGATCAACTACGTCCACCCGGTGGCCGACCCGGAGCGCGACAGAATCCTCTTCGTGCAGGACGAAGGCGGGAGCGAGCACACCATCCACGCGATGGATCTGGAGAGCGGGGAGATCACCGACCTCGACGGCACCTGCGCCAGGACGCGTTGCGAACAGCTCACGGTCGTACCGGGGATCGACGCCGCCGTGCTCTACGGGCACCACTTCGTCGGCATGGCCGTCATCGACGACGGCGCGGGGTTGGTCGGAAGCGTCGACTCGCACCTCGCGCACTACTACGACCTCAGCGACCAGGTCGGCGCCGACGTGGTCGATCTGACCCGTGACGGCATCAACTCGAACCGCTCCTCCGATGTGCGGGTGGACCCGACGGCCACCTTCCAGGCCCTCGACGACGGCACCCTGGTCTTCGACGACAACGTGCTGAGCGTCATGG
Organism: Nocardiopsis exhalans; assembly: GCF_024134545.1. Classification (GTDB taxonomy): domain Bacteria; phylum Actinomycetota; class Actinomycetes; order Streptosporangiales; family Streptosporangiaceae; genus Nocardiopsis; species Nocardiopsis exhalans. The sequence continues at coordinate 1,872,699 of NZ_CP099837.1, read as the reverse complement.
AGTTCACTTCGGAGACCCCCGCGGAGTACGAGGCGGCGAACGAGGGCGTCATCTACATCGAACAGGAACCGCTGCCCGCCGACCGGACCCTGATCCCGGAGGGCACCCGGTCCAACTCCGCCGCCTTCGTGTCCCACGACTCCTCCGAGGTCGTCTTCCGCTCCAAGGCGCCGAACGGCGACACCAGCTGGTACCGGGTTCCCGCGGACGGATCAAGCGAACCGGAGGAATTCCCCGGGCTGCCCACGAACCTCAACGCGATCCTGTCCTGGACGTAGCACGCGAAAGGGGTCGGCGCGCGGTGCGCGCCGACCCCCGCTGTTTCCCGGAGTGCCTCAGGCCAGGCTGCGCCGGGGGTTCTTGGCCGGGGCGGTCATGGACATCCGGATGACCGTGGGGACCTGGTCCAGTTCGAGGGCGCCTCGCAGGTTGGCGATCGCCTCCGAGCGGACCCGCTGCCACACGCTCGCCACGTCGGCGTCGTCCTCCAGGGTCAGCGCCAGCCGCAGGTGCGGTCGGTCGCTGGACTCGGTCAGGCGGGCTCGGGCCCGGCGGACTCCCGGGTAGTCGGCGACCTCCTGTTCCAGGGCGCCGCGGGCCACGCTCTCGGTCATCTCGACGTTGCCCGCGTCGTCGCGTTCCAGGAACAGGCGGCCCACCGTGTCGTTCATGCCCTGCACCATCAGCCACCGCAGAGCCAGGAAGCCCGCCACGAAGGCGACGGCCACCGCCGCGTAGGGAACCCACCGCTGGGCGAGCACCTCGTTCACCTGATCCCCGAGCAGGGGCGAGGCGGCCAGGTCGCCGCCGAACAGGCCCTGGCCCACCGCGAGGGCGGCCAGGCCCGCGGCCAGTAGCACCGACCCGACGATCACCAGGCCCAGGCGGTTACCCCGGGCCGACCTCCGAGACCTGTCGCGCGCCATGGTCAACCCTCCGCGTATCGAACGTGCGTGGCGATCCGCATGCTGCGCAGCGGGGCCAGTTCCTCCAGGCGGTGCTCCACGGCCGCGGTCACCTCGGCGGGCAGTCCGCGTGACTCGCGCATACCGGTGCGCACGTGCACCCGGAGCTTGTTGCCGCGCACGGCCACGTTGACGCTGTCGACCCCGCTCACGTCCTGGGCGGCGGCGGCCACGGCCCGGCGCAGCGCGGGCCGGGTCAGGCCGACCACCAGCGCCGGGTCGTCGGTGCGCAACGCGGTCCACCGGCTCTGTCCGGGGGCCAGCGCGACCACGATCAGGGCCAGGCCGATCAGTGCCAGGACCCCCGAGGCGATCTGCACGGAGGGTTCCGACCAGGTGGTGGCGGCCGCGTAGTCGGTGGCCGCGCCGACCGGGATCAGGCGTAGCGGGTTACCCGCGAGAGCGGCGATGACCTCGGCGGCGGCGACCACGGCCACCACCAGGATCACGAGTCCGGTGAGCACCGCGGGCCAGGAGCGGCGCGGCCGGAACGTGTGGACTGCGACCCGCTTGGCGCGGCGGTCGAGCCCCTGGCTCGGACGACCGAGCACCTCTTCCACGGTGGTCATGTCAGCGCACCAACTCCGCGATCTCGATGTCGATGTGGTGGACCTGTTTGCCGGTGATCCACTCGAGCCGGTTCTTGACGTGTTCGCGTACCGCCTGGGCGACCTGGCGGGTGGGCCGCGGGTAGTCCACCTCGATGCGCAGCCGCAGGAGGACGACCTCTCCGCTGACACGGGCGCGGGCCGCCCTCGAACGCGCGGCCCGCGCCCCGGGGACCTCGCCGACGGCCCTGGCGGCCGTCTTCTCGATCACGGCCCCCGGGATGTCGGTGCGGCCTCCGGGGTCCCGCGTGCGGGCGTGCCTTCCAGCCCCCTCCCCCGGGGGTGCGGCCACCCGTTGGCGGGGGACCGTATCGCTCCGAACGCCGACCACGACCTCACCCCTGTCTACGCCGACCGCCGTGTGAACATCTCGGCGAGGTCGATCTCACCCTCCATCGCCCGGCCCGCGACGAACCCGACGAGGCCGAGGACCAGAACCAGCGCGAAGGCGGGAAACCCGCCGAACGCCGCCGCGAGCCCGAGCACCGTCCCGTAGGACAGCCCAACGATGGGCCACATGGCTACCCCCTCTAATCAGAACGCCCTGCTTGTAGGTCTGTGTTCAGCTGGCGGTGGTGCGTGTGCCGTCACCGAGGCCGGCGACCACGTCCTCCACGGACACGTGGACGGCGCGGCCGCCGGACAGCGGGGCCAGGCCCCGGCGGATCTCGGTGGCGATCTCCGGCAGCGGACGCCCGTAGCGCACGACCACGCCGACCTCGACGTAGCCGTCGCGTACCGTCACCCCCCGAATCCGTCCCCCCGGCACGGCCGTGCTCAGGGTTCCGAAGGCCCCGGAGGACAGTTCGACCACGTCGGGAAAGCCCGTGGCCGCCTCGGCGATGGTCCGTGCGGTCTCGCTGCGGGCGTCGCTGCCGGCCACGGCTAGCGGACCCTGGGTTCGGAGTCGCCGTCGTCGGCGGACTCGTCGTCCTCGGGCAAGTGGATGTCGTCCACCTTGATGTTGATCTCGGTGACCTCGAGGCCCGTCATCCGCTCGACCGCGCTGGTGACGTTGCGGCGCACCGCGGCGGCCAGGTCCTGGATGGCCGCGCCGTACTCGACGACCACGTCGATGTCGACGGCGGCCTGGCGCTCCCCGACCTCGACCGAGACCCCCTGGGCCACCGAGCTGGAGGAGCTGCCGCCGCTCACGGCGTCGCGCATGGCCCCCACCATGCGGGCGGTCCCACCGCCCATGGCGTGGACACCGCCGATCTCACGGGCCGCCATTCCGGCGATCTTGGCCACGACACCGTCGGCGATCTGGGTGTGGCCCTGCTGCTCGTCCCGGTTGGCGGCGTTGCGCTTACCGGCGGCGTCGCGGGCGCTCGGCACCGCGGTTTCGGTCTTCATGTCCGACACTGGTCCCCCTACGCAGTGTGCAAAACAGTGTGCAAACCGTTCTGGAGTCTTCTACTTCTTCTTGAAGACGTCCTTGATCTTCTCTCCCGCGGACTCGAACGCGTCCTCGGCCTTGTCCTTGAGCTCCTCGGCCTTGCCCTTGGCCTTGTCCGCGGCGTCCTTGGCCCCGGCCTTGGCCTGGTCGGCCTTGCCCTCGAACTCGGTACCGCGGTCGCCGGTGGCCTTGCCGAAGGCTTCCTTGCCCTTGCCGGCGGCGTCGTCGAAGTGCTTGCCCATTTGTGCCCCCTGATCAGAGTCGGTTCGACTCAGGGTTGATGGACCGAAACCCAGGTCGGCCCGGGTCGGGACGACCGGAGAGGTTTCGACCTCATCACACCATATACACACTCTATGTAGTCAACAAGGTACTGAGAGCCATGAATTGCTGGTACAGAGGGTCATGGTCTTACCATCCTTGCCCCAAAACCCCATCCGGAACCCCGTCTGGGCCAGAAAAACGTCAGGGGTGCCAGCAGGCACCCCTGAGCGTCCGAAATCGAGTTGTTCCCGGCCGTGTCACCGGATAGAGCCGCTGGCTCTGACGGCCCCGGTGGTTCTGGCGGCTCTAGTCGAAGATGACCGTCTTCTCGCCGTTGAGCAGGACCCGGCGCTGGGCGTGCCAGTTGACGGCGCGCGCCAGGGCCACCGACTCCAGGTCGCGGCCGATCGCGGTGAGCTGCTCCGGGCTGTGCGTGTGGCCGACCCGGGAGACCTCCTGCTCGATGATCGGGCCCTCGTCCAGATCAGCCGTGACGTAGTGGGCGGTGGCGCCGATCAGCTTCACCCCGCGTGAGTGTGCCTGGTGGTAAGGGCGGGCGCCCTTGAAGCTCGGGAGGAAGGAGTGGTGGATGTTGATGATGCGCCCGGACATCTTGGTGCACAGCTGCTCGGAGAGCACCTGCATGTAGCGGGCCAGCACCACCAGGTCGACATCGTAGGAGTCGACCAGCTCCAGGATCCGTCCCTCCTGCTCACGCTTGGTCTGCGGAGTGATCGGCAGGTGGTGGAAGTCCACGCCGTAGGAGTCAGCCAGGAACTCCAGGTCGGGGTGGTTGGAGACCACCGCGGCGATGTCGATGTCCAGCAGGCCGCTGCGCTGGCGGTAGAGGAGGTCGTTGAGGCAGTGCCCGAACTTGGACACCATCACGATCATGCGCGGGCGCACGTCCCGGGCCTGCAGGTCCCACTCGACGAACGAGTCGCCGGGGCCGCTGCCGAAGTCACCGGCCAGGGCGGCGAAGGCGCCGCGCAGCACGTCCTCGCCGACCGCGCCGGAGGTCCCGGACTCGGTCACGAACTGCATCCGCAGGAAGAAGCGACCGGTGAAGTGGTCGCCGTACTGCTGACTCTCGGTGATGTTGCACCCGTGGTCGGCCAGCAGGTTGGCCACCGCGGCCACGATGCCCCGACTGTCGGGGCAGGCAAGGGTCAGGACGTACTCGCGCTCGCTCATGAAAGGAACCACTCCCGGGGTCGACCGGCCGATCAGCCGTGACGCCCCAGGATATCGAGCGCACGGAACCGGTGAAGTCGTTCCCGGGGTATCCCGTGTCACCTGCGGCTATGGCGGAAGTTCCCCGAAGGCCGCAAAATCGGATCCTTCGGTCAATATGAAAGACATTCATGTTCTGGCATGCTCAAGAGATGACTAGCCTGCGTGAGAAGTACGAGGCCGCCACGCGCGAAATCCAGGCCCCCTTCGCCATGGTCGACCTGGCCGCCTTCCGCGCCAACGCGACCGACCTCACCCGCCGCGCCCACGGGCGCCCCATCCGGGTGGCCAGCAAGTCCGTGCGCTCCAGGGAACTGCTGCGCACCGCCCTGGCTCTGCCCGGCTACGCGGGCGTCATGGCCTTCACCCTGCCCGAGGCGCTCTGGCTGGCCACCGCGGGCCCCGAACCGGTCAGCGACGACATCCTCGTCGCCTACCCCACCGCGGACACCGACGCCCTCACCGAACTGGCCTCGGACCCCGCCGCCACACGCGTGATCACCCTGATGGTGGACGACACCGCTCACCTCGACCTCATCCGCGCCGCCGTGGCCAGGGCCGACCGCGGCTCCGACGCCCCGGCGGTCCGGGTCTGCCTGGACATCGACACCAGCTGGCAGCCCCTGGGCCCCGGCGTGCGCGTGGGCGCCTACCGCTCCCCCGTACGCACTCCCGCCCAGGCCGCCGCGCTGGCCCGCGCCGTCGTGCGCCGCCCTGAGCTGGAACTCGACGGGATCATGGCCTACGAAGGGCAGATCGCCGGGGTGGGCGACGCTCCCCCCGGCCGCCCCCTGTACGGGCGCCTGCTACGCGCCGTCCAGCGCCGCTCCGCCCTGGAACTGGCCAGACGCCGGGCCGCGATCACCCGCGCGGTACGCCGGGTCGCCCCGCTTCGCTTCGTCAACGGCGGTGGTACCGGGAGTCTGCACACCACCGGACGCGAACGGGCGGTGACCGAACTGGCCGCCGGTTCCGGCCTCTACCAGCCGCACCTGTTCGACCAGTACCGGTCCTTCAGCGGCCGCCCCGCCGCGCTGTTCGCGCTGCCCGTGGTCCGCCGGCCCGCCCCGACCGTGGCCACCGTCCTGGGCGGCGGCTACCCGGCCTCCGGGCCCGTCGACGCCCACCGCGCCCCGGTCCCCCACCTGCCGACTGGCCTGTCCTACAGCGCCACCGAGGGCGCGGGCGAGGTCCAGACCCCGCTGATCGGGGAGGCAGCCCGCGACCTGGCCGTCGGCGACCGGGTGTGGATGCGCCACGCCAAGGCCGGTGAGCTCTGCGAGCGCTTCGACACCCTGCACCTGATCGACTCCGACACCGGAACGTACGAGGGCGCGGTGCCCACCTACCGGGGCGAGGGCCAGACCTTCCTCTGATCCTCACCCGACGGCAGAGCCCCGAACGCCATGGAACGGGCACAACGGAACGGAGCCCGCGCGATCCTTCGCGCGGGCTCCGTTGCGGACCGTCGGAGGTTGGGTGCGGCTACTTCCGCTTGCGGCGGACCGCCCAGGCGACAACACCCACCGCGATGACCGTACCGACCCCGGCCGCGAGGATCAGCGCCTCGGGCGGCAGCTGACCGCGCGACTGGTAGGTGGTCACCACCTTGTCGTCACCCTTGATCACGATGCTGCCCTCCTCGGGCTGCACCAGGTGGCTCTCCACACGCACCGCGCCGCCGCCGAGCACGAGCGCCCGGGCCTCGTCGAAGATCCGGGTCCCCCGCTCCTTGGCCTTCGCGACCTGGCGCCGGGCGATGTTGGCCGGGCGGGCCTGCACGCTGAGCTCGTCCAGTGTCTCCGCCAGCCGGCGCTGCTCCCGGTTGATCTCAGCCTGGATCTCGTCGGGGGTCTGGCGCGGTTCGGTGTCGCTTTCCGCCATTCGGCTGCCTCTCTCCACTAGCGCACGGTTGTCTGAGAGTCCGAGTCCGAGCCGGTGTCCCGACCCTGTTCCTCCGCGCCGTCGGACGGACCGGAAAATCTCAGCGCGCCATCGATTCCGTCGACCACACGGAAGAAGTCCCGCGTGGACAACCACAGTTTATAGATGATGGCGATCTCGAAGGCGAGCAGCAAAACGCCGACAAACGCCGTGATCCAGCCGATAATCCACGGACCGAAGAGAGCCGCGGCGACCGGGGCGACCATGAAGACCGCCATCTGGAACTCGATCCCGCCGACCAGGTGGGTCCGGATCCGGCGGGCGTTCAACGCCGCCCAGAACCGCTGGTACCAGGGGAAACGAGTCCGGAACTCCTGGTGCAGGTCCACCTTGGGCAGGGTCAGGTCCGGCTGCTTGCCCGCGGTGCGCTGGTTGCGCGCCTCCCGCTCGTTCTGGCTGCGCAGGATCTGCTCCAGCACGCCGATGCCGTGTCGCAGCACCGCCTGCTCGCCGCCGTCACTCATCGTCCGGCGGCCGCCGCCGGTCGCGTCACCGGTGGCGTCACCACTGGCGTTGCCCCCAGGCTCCAGCATGGACAGCGCCGCGCGGGCCCGCTCCAGGGCCGCCGCCAGGTGCGAACGCATCTCCCGGCGGACCTTGTACACCTGGAGCGCGTTCAGATAACGCAGCATGTCCAGGAAGACCACGGCCAGCGCCAGCCAGACGAACGCCACGTGCTCGGTCTCCCGGTACTGGCCGCCCATCAAAGCGACCACGCACACCAGGACCCGGAAGCGGTCCGAGACGTAGTCCATCCAGGCACCGAAGAGCGATTCGGAGCCAGTGAGCCGGGCGAGCTTGCCGTCCGTGCAGTCCACGAGGAAGCACACGTAGTACAGCAGGGCACCCAGGATGAGCAGCTGCCAGAAACCGAAGGCGAAGCACACGGCCGCGCCCAGGCCCAGGAAGAGGGCGACCACGGTCAGCTGGTTGGGGGTGATCGACGTCCGGTTGGCGATCTGCCGCACGAGCCGGACCGCGATCGGGTCCACGAGGTAGACCGTCAGCCAGGAGTCGCGTTCCTTGAGCGTACGAGCCCTGACCTCGTCGAGTGTGAATCCAGGCATCGTGGCGAACTACTCCCAAAGCGAAGCGGATGTGTCCCGGTCGGCGGCCGCCGGACACATCCTGCGGGTCACGGGCGGCCCGCGCACGCTACGCCATGTCCCAGGGGGCGGCCAACCTATAGCACATGGTCAACAATAGGTGATCGAACCGCTGGTCACTCCCAAAGCGGATGAACCGAACCGGAATCGCAACCGAAGAACCGCCACCTCGCCGACCAGCGCCGACGAACCGGCCCCCGGCGGCGAGAACGTGAGGATCGGTACTGTGTGCCATGGACATCCGGACCGGTATACCCGGTCCGCCAGCCGCAGACAGGAAGAAACATCGTGAGCGAGCCCATCCGCCTCGAGCCCGGCGACCAGGCACCCGACTTCACCCTCGACGACGCCGACGGCCGGCCCGTCAGTCTGAGCAAGGTGCTGGCCGACACCGGCAAGAGCGTCGTCCTGTACTTCTACCCGGCCGCCATGACGCCCGGGTGCACCACCCAGGCCTGCGACTTCCGGGACAACCTCACCGAGTTCGCCGCCGCGGGCTTCACCGTCCTGGGCGTCTCCCCGGACAAGCCCGAGAAGCTCGCCCGGTTCCGAGAGAAGGAGAGCCTGACCTTCACCCTGCTCGGCGACCCCGACAAGGACACCCTGAGCGCCTACGGGGCCTTCGGTGAGAAGAAGAACTACGGCCGCGTCGTTCAGGGCGTCATCCGCTCCACCGTCATCGTGGGCACCGACGGCAAGGTCCAGAAGGCCTTCTACAACGTGAAGGCCACCGGCCACGTGGACCGCGTCAAGAAGGAACTGGGAGTCTGACCCGGTTGATCGGTCGTCCGGTAACCACGGGGCCGGACGACCGGTCGTCTCCCGAATCCCGGTAGAGTGACCCCGTCGGGGCCGTAGTCCAACTGGCAGGAGACGGCAGCTTTAGGTGCTGTACAGTGCGGGTTCGAATCCCGCCGGCCCCACGAAAAAGGGATGACCTCGCAGCTCGTGCGAGGTCATCCCTTTTTACTTACCGGCCTATGTCTCCAAGCCGAAGAGCGCCCACATGACCAGGGCCAGCAGGGCGATGATGCCCAGACCCACGGCGGCGGCCCGGGTGAGGTGGCTGCGGTCGGAGTGCTTGCCCGACTTGGTCAGGCCCAGCGTCTCGGAGGACTCGCGGATGGACAGCATGATCGAGTTCATCGTCTCCGGGCTGTGCCGCAGCCGTTCGCTGATGGACTCGGCCAGGGCGTGCGCGCCCGCGCGGAAGTGCTCCCGGGCGGACTCGCGCTCCTCGGTCTGCTCGCCCTCGGCCGCGGCGGGACCCGCCGCGGCGCCGTCGGGGCCGCCGACCGGGGTCTCACCGGGGGCGGGCTTCTCCGGAGCCCAGGGGGCCAGGGCGGCGATGCGCAGCATCTTGGCGGCGTTCTCCGCGCTCAGCCGCTCGCCGGGCTCGACCCGCAGCATCCCGGCCAGCACGGGGGCGAGCGGACCGGCGTTGGCGGCCTCCTTCGGCTCGTCCAGCTGTTCCTGGCGCAGGATCTTGATGTAGCCCTTGCGGTCATAGGGCGGGTAGCCCTCGACGGCGGCGTACAGGGTGGCACCCAGGGACCAGATGTCGGACTCGGGGCCGACCGGGCCCGCCTTGGCGCGCTCCGGCGGGATGTAGGCGGGTGAGCCGATGATGCGTCCGGAGGAGCTCAGTGCGGACTCGCCGTTCCAGGCGGCCAGTCCGAAGTCGGTCAGCACCACCCGTCCTGCCTCGCTGATCATCACGTTGTCCGGCTTGACGTCGCGGTGGACGATGCCCTCGCCGTGCGCGACCTTGAGCGCGTCGATCAGGTTCAGCCCGATCTCGGCCACACGCTGGTAGGGCAGCGGGCCGCCGACCTGGATGATCTCCTCCAGGGTGGAGGCCTCCAGCAGTTCCATGACGATCCACGGCCGCTCGTCCTCGTCCACGACGTCCAGCACGGTGACCAGGCTGGGGTGGGTGAGGCGCCCGGCGACGCGGGCCTCGCGGGTGGTGCGCTGGACCAGCGACTCGCGCTCGGAACGGCTCAGGTCCGCGGGCAGGCGGAGCTCCTTGACCGCGACCTCGCGCTTGATGACCAGGTCCATGGCGCGCCAGACGGTGCCGACACCGCCGCGGGCGATCTCGGAGGTCAGCTGGTAGCGACCCATCAGCAGCCGTCCGCCGGCCTCCGGCTCAGCCACGGCCGCCTCTGGACGCGCGGGATCGGGCGACGTCTGGGGCCGCTGCGTGTGGGGGTTTTCTAGGGAGGACACGGTTATCCACGGGTCCATTCACCGGCCATGGTGGCCTCCTGCGGAGCATTGCGGTCGCTGTCACCACGTAGGTGCACGGATCACTCGTTATACCAGCATGACGCAATGTCCACGCTGGTGGTTGCCTGATGGCTGACACATAGGTTCGGTTTCGTTATGTCCGAGGGAGAGCCACACATGCCGTGACAAGGCTCTCCCTTGCCAATCCTTGACCTGAACCGGGTTCCGTGCACGTGCGTCGGCGCGTGCACGAAACCCCTGGCGATCAGCTCCAGAGAGACTCGGGAGAGCGCACCTCGACCGGGCCGACCCCGGTCTTGGCGAGTGGTTCGCGCAGGGTGTCGGCGTCGCCGACCACCACAGCGACGGCCTCCTCCGGTCGAAGGTACTCGACCGCGGCGCCGTTCAGGTCCTCGGCGGTGAGTTTCTCGTACCCGGCCCGGTTGCGGTCCACGTAGTCGTCGGGCAGGTCGTGCACCACCATGTCGACCAGCGCCCCGGCCATGGCCCGGGCGGTCGAGTAGGTGACCGGAAGCCCCACGGTGTTGGACTCACGGACCGAGGCGAGCTCGTCCTCGGTGACGCCCCCGTCGCGCAGCTTGTTGATCTGCTCCAGGGAGGAGGTGACCGAGTGCGCGGTGGTGCCGGCCTCCACCTGCGTGCTCATGAAGAACACCCCGCTGTCGCGGCGCAGGTCGAAGCGGCTCCCGGCGCCGTAGGTGTAGCCCAGGCGCTCGCGCAGCTCCATGTTGAGGCGGGAGGTGAACATCCCGCCCAGGACGTCGCTGACACCCTCGGCGCGCGGCAGGTCCACCTGCGAGCGCGAGGGGGCGCGGTGCGCGATGACCAGGGCCGACTGGACCGAGCCGGGGCGGTCCACGATCAGCACGCGGGGCAGTTCGCCGGGCGGCGGGGCGGGCGCGCTGACCTGCCGTTCAGGCGTGGGCGCGGCGTCACCGAAGACGATCCGGCCCAGTTCCTCGAGGTCGACGTTGGCCAGGTCGCCGACGACCACGAGGGTGCCGGCGACCGAGGCGATCGAGTCGGCGTGGAAGCGGGCGACGGTCTCGGGGGTGATGTCGGCCAGCTTGACCGGGCCGCCGGCCAGGGGCGTGGCGTAGCGGCCGGTGAACAGCTGGCCGCCGAGGCTGCGCATGGCCAGGGTGGAGGCCGAGGAGGCGTCCAGCCAGAAGCGCTCCAGGAGCTGCTCGCGGCGGCGCACGACGTCATCGGCGGTCAGGGCGGGGCGGCGCACGGCGTCGGCGAACAGGCGGACGGCGTCGCCGAGGCGGCTGGTGGGCGCGTCCAGGCCGGTGATGAAACCGTCCCAGTTGACGCGGGAGATCCACTCGGCGCCGTAGCGCTCCAGGGCCGGGGCCAGGGAGCTGTTGCCGTCGGGGCCGTCTTCCAGGGCCTCGCTGGTCAGGGCGCTGACGCCCATGGCGTCGAGCGGCTCGACGGCACCACCGAAGGGGTGCACGAGACGGAGGGAGGCCAGCTGCTGGCCGGGCACGTCGATGGCGACGACGGTGCCGCCGCCGACGCTGACGCGCTGCGGCTTGGGAAAGGTGAAGGACGCGGGGGCGCCGAGGTCCGGGCGGGTCTGCTGCATGCTCTGCGGCTCTTTCTGCGCTTGGCGGGAACGGGCGGTGACGCCTGAGGGACGGTTACGCCTGGGTGGCGGTGACGCCGGTACGGCGGCTATCCCTGCGGGGCGTTGGCCGCGGCGTCGGCCTCGGCTTCCACCTGGAGCGTCTCGGCGGCGGTCTCGGACTCGGGATCGAACCGCACGACCAGCATGTTGTCGTCGACCAGCAGGCGCTCGGCCGCGGCCCGGACCTCCTCGGCGGTGACGTCCGCCCAGCGCTCGGGCCAGGTGTAGGCGAGCTCGGGGTCGCCGAGCAGCTGGGTGCAGCTGCCGATGGAGTCGGCCAGTCCGGAGGGGCTGGCGATGGAGTGGAGGTGCTCGCGCTCCAGCACGGCGCGGGCCCGGTCCAGTTCCTCGTCGGTGATCCCGGAGGTGAGCTTGGCGACCTCCTCGCGGATGGCCTGTTCCAGGACGTCACCGGCCACGCCCTCGCGGGCGAGCATGTTCACCAGCAGCAGGCTGTCGGTGTAGCGGAAGGGCAGGATGTCGGCGGAGCCGCCGCCGTCGTCGGCGGCGATGGGCCGGTCCACGACCAGGGAGCGGTACAGGCGGCTGCCCTGGCCCTGGCCGAGGACGGCCGCGGCCAGCTGCGCGACGTCGTGCTCGCGCTCACCGTAGGCGGGAACGCGGAAGCCGATGAACACCCCGGCGGCCGGGACCGTCTCGGTGACCGAGTCGCGCACCGGACCGCCCAGCGGGGCGCGCAGGGTGGGGTCGGGGGTCTCGGGGATGAAGTCGCGGGCGGGGATGGCGCCGAAGTACTTCTCGACCCGCGCCAGGACGTCCGCGGACTCCAGGTCGCTGACGATGGTCAGGACGCAGTTGTCCGGCCCGTAGTGCGCCTTGTGGAAGGACTTGACGTAGTCCAGGTCGGCGGCGTCCAGGTCGGCCATGGAGCCGATCGTGGAGTGGTGGTAGGGGTGGCCCTCGGGGTAGGCCAGGCGCAGGATGCGTTCCAGGGCCGTGCCGTAGGGCTGGTTGTCGTAGCGCTGGCGGCGCTCGTTCTTGACCACGTCGCGCTGGTTGTCCAGGACCTCCTGGGTCATGCCCTCGCGCAGGGTCGCCAGGCGGTCCGCCTCAAGCCACAGGACGGAGTCCAGGGCGTGCGTGGGGACCGTCTCGTAGTAGTTGGTCCGGTCGGTGGAGGTGGAGGCGTTGATGTCCCCGCCCAGCCGCTCGACCACATCGAAGTGCTCGCCCTTGGTGACGTTGCCGCTGCCCTGGAACATCAGGTGTTCAAAGAGGTGCGCGAACCCGGTGCGGCCGGGCACCTCGTGTCGGGACCCGACCCCGTACCAGAGGTTGACCGAGGCGACCTGGCCGGTGGAGGCCGGAGCCGTCACCAGACGCAGTCCGTTGTCCAGTTTGTACTGTTCGACCCGGCCCGACGTTTCCATGGTGGTCACCAGCGCATGCACCCCATCAAGTTCCGTTGACTGCTTGACCGGTTACGAGCCTATGGCCTCAAAGCACCGCGGGGACACTCGGTTCCAGTAATCCACAGGGGTTTTGCCGGAGTTTGTCAGGTGATGTCGGAACAGAATGGAATTCCCGGCCGGGCACCGGGGAGAGCCGGAACACCGGGACGGGTGCGGGACGGGAGCGCTAGGACGCGTTGCGGTACTCGGTGGTGTCCATCGACGCGGCGATCTCGTCGTAGAGGGCGCTGTACTGGGCGTCCGCGGACCACACGTAGAGCATCACGTCGCTCTCGGGCAGGAACCACATGCGCACCTCGAAGGTGTCGTCGTTGTCGCAGGTGACCGACCAGACCGAGTGGTGGGACTTGAGGCCGTCCGCGTGCTCGAAGATCTGTCCGTGGTCACTGGTGAGCGTGGCCTTGTCCACTCCGATGTTGCCCGAGGCGGCGGTGTTGAGGCTGCGGCAGCTGTCGGTGTTGTCCGCCCAGCCGTCGTCGTCGTAGAAGGCGTCGCCCTTCTTCGGCCAGTCCTGCGGGTGGTTGGCGGCCTGTTTGGGGACCAGCTGGACCGAACCGTAGGCGCAGGCGCTCTGACCGGGCGGGGTCATGCACAGCTGACCGCCCTCGTTCTGGACCTCCCAGTCGTCCGGGGCGTCGATGCTCACCCCACCGACGTCGGCGCTGTCGAAACCCTCGGGGCCGGGCGGCTCGATAGCGGGCATCATGCCGCTCTCGCCGCGCTCCAGTTCGATCTCGCCGGCCGACTCACCGGCGCAGGCGCTCAGCGCCAGGAGGGCCGCAGCACTCACCGCGAGAACACGACCACTTCCCGCCCGGTGCCGGACCTCGCCCGTCGTGCGCGCCATGGATCGTTCCGCCCTTCTCTACAGGTCTGCCGACCACGCGTCTGACAGATCGGAGCACAGTCGACCATAGCGCCCCCGACACACCCGCCGCACCGGGAAACCACCGCCACTACCCTGGGTCCATGGTGGACCTCGCGAAGATCACTGAGCCCTTGTCCCTCAACCGGTTCGGCCCCAAGCCCCGGGGCCCGTTGGTGCTGGAACTCGACCTGACGGAGGGTGTGGCCGACGATTCACCGGGCGACCCCCTCAGCCAGATCATGAACCGCCGCAAACAGCAGTACCTGGAAGTACTGGAGGGAATCCGCCGCGGCGCCCGCGACCCCGAGGTGGGCGCTCTCATCGTGCGCGTGGACGCCCGTGCCCTGGGTATCGCCAAGATCCAGGAGCTGCGGGACACGGTCGCCGATTTCCGTGCGACCGGCAAGACCGCCGTGGCCTGGGCGGACACCTACGGAGAGGCCGGAGACGGCAACCTCCCCTACTACCTGGCCACCGCCTTCTCACGGATCGTTCTCTCGCCCACCGGTCTGGTGGGCCTGAGCGGCCTGATGTCGCGCGCCACCTTCCTCAAGGGCGCCCTGGACAAGCTCGACGTGAAGTTCGAGGCCGGGGCTCGCCACGAGTACAAGAGCGCGATCAACCAGTACACCCAGACCGAGTACACACCGGCCCACCGCGAGGCGATGGGCCGGATCGTGCAGTCCATGAACGACCAGATCGTCACGGCGGTCGCCAAGAGCCGCGACCTCACCGAGGAGCGGGTGCGCGAACTCATCGACACCGCCCCGATCCTGGCCCGGGAGGCGCTGGACGCCGGGCTGGTCGACCAGCTCGCCTACCGGGACGAGGTCTACGCCGAGCTCACCAAGGAGGTGCGCGACAAGGGCGAGGACTCCCCCGAGCCCGGACTGCAGTTCGTCACCCGCTACCACCGCAAGCACGCCTCCCCGCCCAAGCCGAAGTTCGCCGACGGCGGCGAGCACATCGCCCTCATCTCCGCCAGCGGCGGCATCACCCTGGGCAAGAGCCGCCGCTCCCCGCTGGGCGGCGCCGTGATGGGTTCGGACACCGTCTGCGCCGCGTTCCGCGCCGCCCGCCAGGACCCCCGGGTCCGGGCCGTGGTGTTCCGGGTGGACAGCGGCGGCGGCTCGGCCATCGCCTCGGACCTGATCCGCCGCGAGAGCCAGCTGACCCGCGAGGCGGGCAAGCCGGTCATCACCACCATGGGCGACGTCGCCGGGTCCGGCGGCTACTACGTCGCCCTGGGTTCGGACGCGATCGTGGCCCAGCCCGCCACCATCACCGGGTCCATCGGCGTGCTCACCGGCAAGCCGGTCCTGGGCGAGCTCAAGAAGCGGTTCGGGATCACCTCGGACTCGGTGAGCGAGGGCGCGCACGCGGGCATGTTCGACCCCGAGCAGGGGTTCAGCGAGTCCGAGTGGGAGCGGATCAACCTGCTCCTGGACACCATCTACGACGACTTCGTGACCAAGGTCGCGGCCGCCCGCGGGCGGACCTGGGACGAGATCCACGAGGTCGCCAAGGGCCGGATCTGGACCGGGGCCGACGCCCAGGAGCGCGGGTTGGTCGACGAACTGGGCGGGGTCGAGACGGCCGTACGGCTGGCCCGGGACAAGGCCGGGGCCGGGGCGCTGCCGGTGCGCGCCTTCCCGCGCCCGCACCCGCTGGACCGGTTCCGCCAGCACGAGTCCAGTGAGGACCTGGCCTCGTCCGAGCCGCAGACCGTCCTGAGCGCCTGGGGCCCGCTGGAGCACCTGGCGGTCCGGATGGGCCTGCCCGTCGGCGGTCCGCTGAGCATGCCGGGTGCGTGGGAGGTCCGTTGAGCGTTGACGGCGGCGCCTACCTGGAGGCCATGGCGCTGTTGCCGACCGGGGTGACCGTGGTGACCGTCGCGGACGGCCGCGACGACATCGGGGCGACGGTGAGCGCCCTGGTGTCGGTCTCCGCGGATCCCCCGGTGGTGATGCTGAGCGTGGCCGGGGACGGCTACGTGGCCGAGGTGGTCGAGGAGGTGGGCGCCTTCGCGGTGAGCGTGCTCGCCGCCGACCAGCGCGCCATCGCGGGCCGCTTCTCCGCGGAGGGGCGGCCCAGCGCCCGGCTCCTGGTGTCCGGAGTTCCCCACCACCGGGGTGAGCGCACCAGGGCGATCGTCCTGGACGAGGCGCTGTCCGCACTGGAGTGCTCGGTGCGACAGCGTGTGGAGGTCGGCGACCACGTGGTGTTCTTCGCCGACGTGGTGGGCCTGCCCGAGGTGGGTGCGGAACGGCGCTCGGCGGCGGCGATGGTCCGCTGGGACGGTCGCTACCACGCGTTGGATTGACGGGGCGGGGACAAAGCGGGCTCCGGGACCGAGGGTTCGGGATGCTGTTGGCGAATCCGCAGCGCTGGGGCCCGGAGAAGCGGAGAGGCTGACATGGGGAGGCTTCTCTGTGTCAGGCTCGGGTAGGGGCTCGGGCTCGGGTAGGGCATCCGGGGTGGGGTCTGTGTACGGCCTGGGCCTGGGGCTTGGGGCCCGCGGTTCGGGTTGCGGTTCCCCCGTTTCCCGCCGCTTGATGGTGGCCGTCTCCGCTGCGCGCGTCAAGGTCGTTCGTCCTCGCTTCGCTCCGGGCGCTCCACCTTGACCCGCTTCGCTGCGACGGCGGTTGGCGGCTGTCGGGAAACGGGGGAGGTGTGGTCCGGGGTGGCCAACGGACCCCAAAGGGGCCCAACAGCAACTACCTCGGCCTTCGGCCGGAGCCCTCCCCAGCCCTGTGCCCAACACCTGGCCGTGTCGCGGCCGGTCAAGGCCGGCAACGAAAACCGGCAGCGAAGGTCCCAGTTTCCCCAGCTCTGCGCGGACCGGGCCACGTGTCGCGGCCGGTCATGCGTGCCATCGAAACACCCGGTGGCGAGGATGGGGTTCAGCGCCGTGGTGTTGGCTCTGGGAAAGCCAAGGTGTCCGTAACCCGCGCCTGAGGCTGTCCGCTGCTTCCGAAACCCCCTCATCCCCGATGATCTTGCTACCAGAAGCAAGTTCGGCGCCGATTTCGCTCCTGGTAGCAAGATCATCTTCGAAACAGGGGCCGAAACCGTGCTCGGGGGCCTGACGGGGGCGCGGTTGTCGTTCGCAGGCAGAGGTGACCGGCCGCGACACGCGACCCGGTCCGCGCAGGCCTGGGGAGGGCACCGGCCGAAGGCCGCGCGGTTGGTCGTTGCCGTTGGGTCCTTTGGCCCCTTCCTGTCAGAGCTTCAGGGCGGTCAGGCCGGCGGTCAGGCCAGGCCCTGCTCCTCGAGCCACTCCTGGGCGACGTCCGCGGCGTTCTCGTTCTGGATGACGACGCGTTCGTTGAGCTGGGTGAGCTCCTCCGTGGTCAGGGCCGCGGAGACGGCGTTCAGGGCGGCGCGCGCGGTGTCGTCGACCTGGTCACTGTTGATGACCGGGGTGATGTTCTGCGAACCGAAGAGGTTCTCCGGGTCCTCCAGGACCACGAAGTCCTCCACCGCGATCTGCGGGTCGGTCGTGAACAGGTTGGCGGCCTGGATGTCGTCGTCCAGGAGCGCCTGGGTCAGCAGGGCGACCTCCAGCGAGCGGAACTCGCCGAACTCGATCCCGTAGACCGACTCCAGGCCCACCACGCCCTGGTGGCGGGTCTCGAACTCGGGCGGACCGCCCAGGACCAGCTCGTCGGCGGCGTCGGCCAGGTCGGCGAGGGTGGTCAGGTCGTACTCGTCGGCGACCTCGCTGGTGACGCTGACGGAGTCCTTGTTCTCCGCACTGGAGGAGTCCAGGATCTCCAGGCCGTCGGGCAGGGCCTCCTCGACCAGGCGGTTGGTCTCCTCGGGGTCGGTGCTGGGCGCGTCGTCGTCGAGGTAGGCCAGGGTGGCGCCGTTGTACTCGGGGAAGACCGACAGGTTGCCCGACTCGATCTGCGAGTAGTACACCTCGCGGCTGCCGATGTTGAGCCGGTACTCGACGTCGACGCCCTCGGCTGCCATGGCCCGGCCGTACAGCTCGGCGAGCAGGCTGCTCTCGGGGAAGTCGGCCGAACCGATGACGACCGTGCCCGCTTCGCCGCCCTCCTCCTCGAAGGGGTCACTGCCACCGCACGCGCTGAGGAGCACCACGAGTGGAAGCCCGATGAGGGCGAGCTTCTTGTGCATGTCCAAACCTTCTCTCTGGGAACCTTCGCTTGTCGGGTGGTGCCCGAAGGCCACCCGGTCAGCGCGCCGCCGCGGCTTCGGAGCGCAGTCCGGGAGCGACGAGGAGCCGTCGCAGCCCGGCGAACAGGAGCGTGGTGACCACGGCCAGCGCCACCACGAGTACGGAACCGCCCAGCATCATGGTCAGGTCCTGGCGGGCCTGGCCGTCGACGATGTAGCGGCCCAGGCCGCCCACCCCCACGTAGGCGGCGATGGTGGCCGTGGCCACCACCTGGACGGCGGCGGTGCGCATCCCGATCAGGATGAGCGGTGTCGCCACCGGGAGTTCGAGTTTGAACAGGACCTCGTGGCCGCGCATGCCCATGCCCAGGGCCGCGTCCTTGAGTCGGGGCTCGACGCCGCGCACTCCCTCGTGCGTGTTGACCAGGATCGGCGGTACGGCCAGCGCCACCAGCGCGGCGACGACGGGGACCAGGCCGATCCCGGCGGCCAGCACGATCAGGAACAGCACGCCGATGGTGGGCAGGGCGCGGGCGAAGTTGGCCAGGCTCGCGCTGAAGAAGCCGCCCACCCCGGTGTGTCCGGTGAGCAGGCCGATCGGTACCGCGATGGCCGCCGAGATCAGCAGGCCCAGCAGCGAGTAGTAGACGTGTTCGCCCATCCGGGCGGGAATGCCGGCGGGGCCGGTCCACTGCGCGGGGTCGGCGAACCACGCCGCGAGTTCGTTCAGGATGTCCATGTCACTCCCCCGCGGTGGCTTGGTTCGGGCCCCGCACGGCGGTGGTCTGGGCGCCGACGGGCGTCCCGGTGGCCACCACGGCCCGTTGGCGCGAGCGTGAGCGGCCCGACCGTCGCGCCCGGCCCGATCCACTGTTACCCCGGTTCCAGGGGGTCAGCAGGTACTGGGCGACCACCAGCAGGGCGTCGGTGACGAACGCCAGCAGGACCACCAGGACGATGCCGACCACGATGGGCGCGTCGAACTGGCGGCGGAACCCGTCGCTGAGGATGAGCTGGCCCAACCCGCCCAGTCCCACCAGGGAGGCGACACTGACCATGCTGATGGTGGCCACCGAGGCCACCCGCAACCCGGCGATGACCACCGGGACCGCCACCGGCATCTCCACGGTGAGCAGGCGCCGGAGCGGGCCGAAGCCCATCGCGACCGCCGCCTGGCGCACGTGGTCGGGGACCTGGCGCAGCCCGTCCACCACGTTGGGCAGCAGGATGACCAGCGTGTACAGGGACAGCGGCACGATCGCGGTCCAGTCGCTGAACCCGGTGTAGGGCAGCATGAGGAAGAACAGCGCGATCGAGGGCACCGCGTAGAGCACGTTCACGCCGGTGAGCACCGGCGGGTACAGCCGCCCCCAGCGCGCGCACGCCAGACCCAGCGGCAGCGCGACGGCCAGGCCGATGAGGATGGAGAGGTAGGCCAGGCGCATGTGTTCGAGCAGCCGGGGCCAGATGCCCCGGTTGGGCTCGTCGGGGTAGCTCCAGTTGGCCACACCCCACTCGGTGACCCGGGTGATCCACTCCCAGACGCCGAGCGCCCCGTTCCCGCCCTCCACGGCGATCACTCGGACACCGACCAGATGGCGGCGCCCAGGTCGTTCTGGGAGACCACCCCGACCACCCGGCCCTCGTCGTCCACGCCGACCGCCCGGCCCGCGGGTGAGAGCACCGCGGCGTCCAGGGCGGCCCGCAGGGAGTCCACGCCGACGTCGAAGGTGTGGCCGTAGGGCGCCAGGTCCAGCGAGCCCAGGGGCACTCCGCTGGGGGCCCGGTCGAGCTGCTCGGCGCTGACCCACCCCTTGGGCATGCGTTCGGCGTCCACGACCAGCGCCCAGGGCTCGTTCTCCCCGGCGACCAGGGTCTGGGCCCGCTCCACCCGGTCCTCGTCGTCGAAGACCACGTCCTCGCGCAGGGAGAGCCCGCTGGCCGGGAAGAAGGACAGGCGGCGCACCCCGCGGTCGTAGCCGATGAAGGACTCCACGAAGGCGTCCACGGGTTCGGCGAGCAGCCGCTCGGGGGCGTCGTACTGGGCGAGCTCCCCGCCGGGGCGGAAGACCGCGATCTTGTCTCCCAGCCGCACCGCTTCGTCGATGTCGTGGGTGACGAACACGATGGTCTTGTGCAGCTCCTGCTGGAGGCGGGTCAGCTCGTCCTGGAGGCTGGTGCGCACCACCGGGTCCACGGCGCTGAAGGGCTCGTCCATGAGCAGGATCGGCGGGTCGGCCGCCAGGGCGCGGGCGACGCCCACCCGCTGCTGCTGGCCGCCGGAGAGCTGGTGCGGGTAGCGCTTGGCCTGGGCCGGTTCCAGCCCGACCAGCTCCATGAGCTCGACCGCCCGCGCGCGGGCCCTGGAGCGCCGCCAGCCCAGCAGCAGGGGCACCGTGGCGATGTTGTCCAGGACGGTGCGGTGCGGGAAGAGGCCCGCCTGCTGGATGACGTAGCCGATGGAGCGGCGCAGCTGGGCCGGGTTCCGGTCACGGATGTCGGCGCCGTCGATGCGGATGGTGCCGTCGGTGGGCTCGACCATGCGGTTGATCATCCGCAGGGAGGTGGTCTTGCCGCTGCCGGAGGGGCCGACGAAGACCGTGGTCTTACCCGTCTCCACGGTCAGGTCCAGGTGGGCGACGGCGACGGTGCCGTCGGGATAGATCTTGGCGGCGCCCTCGAATGTGATCATCGCGGGGTCGTCTCCGTTCGGGGGCCGGTGGGTGTTGCCGCTGGGGAGCATGCACAGATGTGCACTGTTTCCCCCAGGATTGGGGATCAAACGGGCAGCATGGGGAGTCAGCCGTCACTGGGACGTGCTGGGAGGGTACCGGGGAGGCCCCGGGGCGGTGCGGGACGACACGCGGGCTCAGTCGCGGGCGGTGATCCAGTCGGCGAGCTGGTGGAGGTCGTCGGCGACGACGTCGGCGCCGCGGGCCTCGGGGGTGGCGGAGTGGCGGTAGCCGTAGATGCCGCGGCGCAGCAGGGCGGTGGCCATCCCGGCCCGGCCGGCGGGCAGGACGTCGTTGTCGACGCGGTCGCCGACGTAGAGGACCTCCTCGGCCCTCAGCCCGGGGCGGCTCCGCGCGGCCAGCTCCAGAGTCCGGTCGAAGAACTCCGGCTGGGGCTTTGCCACCCCCCAGTCGTCGGAGATCCCGATGCCGTCGACACCCAGCTCCATGGCGGCCAGGGCCGGACCGGCCTCGGGCGGTTGGTTGCCCGCGATCACCAGGGACAGCCCGGCCGCGCGCATGGTCTTGAAGGCGGAGCGCACGTCGGGGTAGAGGTCGCGTTCGGTGAAGTGCTCGCGCTCACCATCGGGCTCCTCAGCAAGCCAGCGGGCGCTCTCGGCCTCCAGGTCGAACCCGGGCACGAGCAGGCGGAACCCGTCGGTGAGGGTGCCGCCCGAGGCGATCACACCACCGATGGTGCCGAAGAACGCCATGTGCGGGATCGCGAAACGGTCCGCCCAGCGCGCGAAGATCCGCGTCTCGTCGATGAGCGTCTCGCCGACGTCGAACACCACAGTACGAATTGCCACGGTTAGGGAGTTTACACAGCGTCCCCGACCGGAGACCCGGGCCGACGCGACGCGGCCGCCCGTGCAGCCGCCGGGACCGCCGCAAGGTCAGCCGACCGGCGGGCGCAGCACGGCGAAGGCGTCGGTGACCTCCAACTCCCGTGCTCGGAAGCGGAAGAGCGCGGCGGGCCGGCCGCCCGAACGCCCCGAGGGCACCGAGCGCCCGGTCTCCTCGATCTGTCCGCGCCGCAGCAGGACCCGGCGCAGGTTGGTGGCGGCCACGTCGTGCCCGAGGGCGGCCCGGTAGTGGGCGGACAGCTCCGACATGGTGAACTCCGGCGGCGCCAGCGCGAAGCCGAGGTTGGTGTAGCTGAGCTTGGAGCGCAGGCGACGGCGGCCCGAACGGACGATGGCGGCGTGGTCGAAGGCCATCGGGGGCAGGTCGGCGGCGGGGTGCCACCCGGTGTCGTCGGGCACCACCGGGTCGATGTGCGCCGGGACCAGGCCCAGGTAGGCGGTGGCCAGGGTGCGGCGCTGGGGGTCGCGTTCGGGGTCGCTGCGCGTCTCCAGCTGCTCCAGGTGGCTCAGATCGCGGACGTCGACCTTCTGGGCGAGCTGGCGGCGGATGGAGGCGCCCAGGCTCTCGTCGGCGCGGAGGCGGCCGCCGGGCAGCGCCCACTCCCCCTCGCAGGGCGGCAGGGCCCGCCGCCACAGCAGCACGCACAGTTCACCGCCGCGGATCTGGAGGACGACGGCGAGCGCCTCGTGTGCCGAGAGCACCGTTCCCCCGCCTCCCCCTCCGACCGCTCCGGCCGCGTGTGGGGCGGCCGTCGCGATCGCTCCCGCCGCGGCGTCCGCTCCGACCACCGTGGCCTGTCCGTTTGCTTCCGGGATATCCACCCTGTCCCTTCCGTTCCACGACATGTTAAGCTTCACCAGGTTTGTGCCTGTAAGACAAAAACTAGTCCACCGCACTGACCTCCCACGGCACGGCGCCCGCACGACGTGCCCACAGCCTCAAGGAAGTAGTAGGACATGGCAACGGTCACCGCGACGGCGGACACCATGACCAGGCAGGAATGGGCCGCTGAGGTCCGCCGCCTGGCAGATGAGCGCGACGCTGTCATCCTCGCGCACAACTACCAGCGTCCGGAAATCCAGGACGTCGCCCACCACACCGGCGACTCCCTGGCGCTCTCCCGGCTCGCCGCGAGCGTGGACGCCGGCACCATCGTCTTCTGCGGTGTGCACTTCATGGCCGAGACCGCCAAGATCCTCGCGCCGGAGAAGACCATCCTCCTGCCCGACCCCAACGCCGGGTGCTCGCTGGCCGACACCATCACCGCCGAGGACGTGCGCGCCTGGAAGGCCCAGCACCCCGGCGCGGTCGTGGTCGCCTACGTGAACACCACGGCGGCGGTCAAGGCCGAGACCGACATCTGCTGCACGTCGTCCAACGCGGCGGACGTCATCCGCTCCATCCCGGAGGACAAGGAGATCCTGTTCCTGCCGGACCAGTTCCTGGGCGCCCACGTCAAGCGGGTCACCGGCCGCGAGAACATCCACATCTGGATGGGCGAGTGCCACGTGCACGCCGGGATCGACGGCCACACCCTGCGCGAGCGGGTCGCGGCCGAGCCCGACGCCGAGGTGTACGTCCACCCCGAGTGCGGCTGCGCCACCTCCGCCCTCTACCTGGTCGGCAGCGGCGCGGTCCCCGAGGACCGGGTCAAGGTGCTCTCCACCGGCGGCATGCTCAGCGCCGCCGAGAACACCAGCGCCAAGAAGGTGCTGATCGCCACCGAGACCGGCATGCTGCACCAGCTGCGCAACGCGAACTCCACCACGGAGTTCGAGGCGGTCAACTCGCGCGCCGAGTGCCACTACATGAAGATGATCGACGCCGACAAGCTGCTGAACTCTCTGCGCCACGGCACCACAGAGATCCTGGTCGACCCCGAGACCGCCGAACGCGCCCGCCGCTCCGTGGAGCGCATGGTCTCGATCGGTCAGCCCTCCCGGGGCGGCGAGTAACGGCCTCGCAGGGCTTTCGAGGCCTTCGGAGCCTGCCGGGGAAAGGTCGGAACGCGCGTTCGGAGTGACGCCGGACGCGCCTGGACGGTAACAGAAGTCTCACCTTCCAGATACAGCTGATCGATTCACCCACGCCAGACGCCTCCCCTCGCTAGCGTCACCACAGAAGCGGGGGGAGAATCGTGACCAGAGGTAACGAAACAGACGTACCGGCGGCAGAGGTCGTCGAGGCGCTGCACGACACCTTCGCGCCGTCGCTGTACCTGTACGCGTGGTCCCTGTTGGGCGACCCCGAACGGTACGTCGAGGGCGCGCGGGAAACGGACGCGGCAGAGTCAGGCTCGGGGGGACCGGGCGAGGACCCGGTGACCGATGCCGTGCACGAGGCCCTGGTGGCCGGGGTGGGGCTCGAGGCCAAACTCACCGATCCCGCGGACCGCGGGCCCTGGCTCTATGCCCTGGTCCGCTCCGCCTGTCAGCGCCGCGGCTTCTCGCTCACCTGCCCCTACACACGCCTGGCCACCGTGCCCGCGGAGGTCCCGGTCGCGCGGATGTTCTCCCGGCTGCCCGCCAGCCACCGCGAACTGGTCGAACTCAACCTGCGCCACGCGCTGTCCACCTCCGCTGTCGCCCGTGTCCTGGGCCTGGAACCGCGGATCTGCGGCGAGCTGTCCCGCTCCGCGATCCGCCGCGCCGCCGAAGGAATGGAGGACCTCGGCGAGTCCGACGCCGGGAGCGGCTCCGAGGCGGATACCCCCACCAACACCTGGCGTACCCAGGTCCAGCAGGTCTCCTCCGCCCTGGCCCTGCTGCGGCCACCGGGCCCGCCGCCCGGTCTGCGCGCGCGGGTCGTGCACACCTGCACCTCACCCGAGGCGGCCGGGGACCGCACCCGCATCGCCGCCGCCATGCAGCCGCTCACCGCGGACGGCTACCCGATCCACCGCTCGCGCCCGCCCGGCGCGCCCGTGGTCGAGACCCCAGAGGAGGGCGGCACGGTCGAGATGCCGCTCCCCCGGGCCCTGCCCGGCGACCGGCTGACCACCGCCGACCACCCCCTCCACGAGGACGTGCACGCCCCACTGCCCTCCCCCGACCACGACCCGCTCGACGAGATCACCGGACCGGGACGGCGGCGCTGGCCGCTGCCGGCGGTCTCGGGGCTGGCGACGGTCGCGGTGGCGTTCGGTCTGTGGTGGTGGGCCAGTGCCATGGGTGGCCCCTCCACCATGATCGACGCGGGTCCCGCGCTGCCGGGTCAGCGTCCGGGCCTGTCGGAGGTGGAGGCGGCCTCGACCGCCTCCGACGGCAAGCCGGGGACCGAGCAGACCGGGACCTCGGCCTCGGGCAACTCACTCCAGGAGGGCTCGGCAGCGACGGGGCCGCCGGGCGAGGAGCCCGGCGACCCCGCGGAGGCCCCCGAGGACGAGGGGGTTTCCGCGGGCGAGGAGCGGACCAGTGAGGGTTCGAACGAGGAGGCCCCGGAACAGCCCGGGGACGAGCCGGTTCCGCCCCGGACCCCCGAGGAGGGCGGCGGCGATCCGGCCCCGGGCGCGCCGGAGGAGACCCCTGAGACCGATCCCGGCAACGGGGGCTCCGGGGGCGGAGGAGGTTCGAACGGCCTGCTCGGCGGCCTGCTGGGCCTGCTGTTCGGCAGCGGCCAAAGCGACCCCGGAGACTAGGGGACCGGGCGGGACCAGTAAGAGGACCGGCTAGAAGGAGACGAGCAGGCGCTCGGCCGCGATCTGGAGGCGACCCTCGACCTCGTCGACGTCGCGGCGGCCCTTGAGGATCTCGACCAGTTCGAAGATCCACACGCTGGTGAGCGAGCTGACCAGGACGTACCCGGTGCTGTCGCGGTCCACCCTGGTACCGGCGCTCTCGGACTCGTCGTCGGCTCCGGCCTCGGGGGCGGTGGTGTCCGCGCCCTCCAGGTTGCCGGTGGCCACCCGCCACAGCAGGTCGCTGATGCGTACGTCGAGCTCGATCTTGACCTCGGCCATGATCAGGGACCGCACCAGGGCGTCGGCGAGCTCGGGCTCGCGCATGAGACCCCGGGTGGCGCGGAGCAGGACGTCGACCGCCCTGCCGGAGGGGGAGTCCGCAGTGGGCGGGCGGCGGACGATGCCGCCTTCCAGGAGGTCGAGCTCCTCGGTGACCACAGCCACGACGAGGTCCATCTTGGAGGGGAAGTAGCGGTAGAGCGTGCCCAGGGCGACACCGGCGCGCTCGGCGACCGAGCGCATCTGCATGGCCTCCACGCCACCGCGTACGGCCAGGGCGGCCGCGGTCTGGACGATGCGCCGACGACGCTGGGTCTGACTCCGCGTCATCGTTCCGACAGGTGCCTGCACCGCCACAGGGTCTCTCCCATTCGTCACCGGTTCCGCGCGCGCCGTCGAGCGGCGGACCGAGGCCAACTG
The DNA here is from genome assembly GCF_024134545.1 of Nocardiopsis exhalans. Taxonomy (GTDB): domain Bacteria; phylum Actinomycetota; class Actinomycetes; order Streptosporangiales; family Streptosporangiaceae; genus Nocardiopsis; species Nocardiopsis exhalans. Next base: position 1,846,873 of record NZ_CP099837.1, on the reverse strand, counting down.
CGCCGGGCTGGTGCGTACCCCTGCCAACCAGGCTTACGAGAACACGTTATCCAACGGCTTCCCACCATCGCAGCGCTTCGCGCCCATGATCCACGCCTCATTGCCCGATGTAGTGAAGGCAATACGAGAACTTGACCCGAGCTTTCAGGTGACCCGTTCGACCTTAGTAGAATATGTTCTATTTTGCTCGGGCGATATGGCCCAGGCCACACTCAGCCACGCAAATCGGCCCCGGACCGACCCCGAGCCGAACCCGTAGGGCACCCACCGCCCGAAGACCCCGCCGAGCCCTTCCCTAGAATCGAATCAGATTCGGTTTCCAGTGGAGAGGTCGGCCCAGGATGCGTGAAGTCCCCCCAGTAGAGGACCTAGGCGAGGGATTGTGGAGCATCCCCGTGCCCGTACCCCACAACCAGATCGGGTTCACCTACGTCTACGCGCTGTCCGCGCCCGGCGGCCCCGTCCTGATCGACACCGGTTGGGACCACGATGACTCGTGGGACGCCCTGGTCAGCGGCCTCAAACAGGCCGGACACGGCGTCGACGAGGTCCAGGGCGCCGTGCTCACCCATTTCCACCCCGACCACTCCGGCCTGACCGGCCGCCTGCGCGAGGCCTCCGACGCCTGGGTCGCCATGCACCCCGCCGACATCGAGGTCCTGCGGCGGCTGGAGGAGCGTACCCCCGACGAACGCGGCGCCTCCGTCCTGGAGCAGATGACCCGCGCGGGCTTCCCCGAGCAGGACCTCGAGGCCTTCAGCGCCGCCCCCAACGCCTTCCCCGCACCCGCACTCCCCGACCGCGCGCTCGGCGACGGCGAGCGCCTGGACGTCCCCGGCCTGGACCTGCGCCCGCTGTGGACCCCCGGGCACACCCCCGGCCACCTGTGCCTGCACCTGGCCGAACGCGACCTGCTCTTCACCGGCGACCACGTGCTGCCGCGCATCACCCCGCACGTGGGCCAGTTCCCCCTCGACTCCGCCGACGGCGACCCCCTCGGTGACTTCATCGCCTCCCAGGCCCGCATCGGCCGTCTACCCGAGGCCGACCGGCTCCTGTGTCTTCCCTCACACGAGACGCGCTTCTCGGATCTGACCGCACGCACCGCGGAGATCGTCGACCACCACGAGGAACGCCTGGACTTCATGGCACGCCTGCTCGAGCAGGGCCCCACCACCCTCTGGGAACTCACCTCGCGCCTGGAATGGCGCCGCCCCTGGGCGGACATGCGGCTCCTGGCCCGACACATGGCCGCCTCCGAGACCGCCGCGCACCTGCGCCTGCTGGAGGAGCGCGGCCTGGCGACCCGGAACAGCTCGGTGGAGCTGCCCCGCTGGGTCAGCGTCGCCCAAGCGCAGCGCCCCGAATAGGATCCCCTGTACCAGAAGCCCGGCGCCGACCCCGAATAAACTCGCGAGTAACATATGGGGGCGCGCAACTATCCCAGCGGCCGCCCCACCAGCGGCTCCGGCCACACCGAAGCCCGCCAGGAGCAACGGCGGCGACCGGGCACGCGACCCAACGAAGAGGTGGACTCTTGACCCAGTCGGGCACAAGCACGGAACCGACCCCACGGCCCTCCGGCGACCGCCCCCTGCGCGTCGCCCTCCTGTCGTACCGCAGCAAGCAGCACGTGGGCGGACAGGGCGTCTACGTCCGCCACCTGTCCCGCGAACTGGCCGCGCTCGGTCACGAGGTCACCGTCTTCTCCGGACAGCCCTACCCCGTCCTGGACGAGGGCGTCACCCTGGAGAAGCTCCCCTCCCTGGACCTGTACAACGACGTCAACCCGTTCGTCGCCCCGCCCGTGCGCGAGTGGCGCGACTGGATCGACGTCCTCGAGGTCGCCACCATGTGGACCGCCGGGTTCCCCGAGCCGCTCACCTACTCCCTGCGCGCCAACCGCGAACTCCGCCGCCGCCTGGGCGAGTTCGACGTCGTCCACGACAACCAGACCCTGGGCTGGGGCCTGCTCGGTATCAAGTCCGCCGGGATCCCCCTGGTCACCACCATCCACCACCCCATCAGCGTGGACCGACGCATCGAGCTGGAGGAGGCCAAGGGCCTCCAGAAGCTCTCCAAGCGCCGCTGGTACGGGTTCGTGAAGATGCAGGCCAAGGTCGCGCGCAAGCTCGACCCGATCCTGGTGCCCTCCCAGTCCTCCGCCGACGACATCGCCCGCGAGTTCGGCGTCGACCCCGCCACCATGGAAGTCACCCCGCTCGGCGTGGACACCCGCTACTTCCACCCCCGCCCCGAAGTGGAGCGCGTCCCGGGCCGCATCGTGTGCACCGCCAGCGCCGACAGCCCTCTCAAGGGCGTCAGCATCCTGCTGCGCGCCGCCGCCAAGCTCGCCACCGAACGCGACGTCACACTCACGATCGTCAGCAAGCCCAAGCCCGGCGGCCCCACCGACCAGCTCGTCGACGAACTCGGCCTGCGCGATCGGGTGGAATTCGTCAGCGGCATCGACGACCGGGAACTGGGCGAACTCATCTCCAGCGCCCAGGTCGCGGTCGTCCCCTCCTTCTACGAGGGCTTCTCCCTCCCTGCCGTGGAGGCCATGGCCTGCGGCACCCCGCTCATCGCCAGCCACGCGGGCGCCCTACCCGAGGTCGTGGGCACCGACGGCGACGCCGGCCGGCTCATCCCCCCCGGCGACCCCGAGCTGCTGGCCGCCGAACTCGCCTCCCTGTTCGACGACGACGCCGAACGCGAGCGGATGAGCGCCGCCGCCTGGCACCGCGTCCAGGAACGCTTCACCTGGAGGGCCGTGGCCGAGCTGACCGCCCAGCGCTACGCCTCCACCATCGACGCCGTCAAGGGGACCAGTGCCGGTACCGGCGACGGCGACAACCGACCCGCGCCCGTGCGGGCCCGCGCGAACGGTGCCTGACCCGGCAGGCCGCGCACACCACGACCCGCAGCAACACCCCTAGGGAGCCTCCACTGATCACCGTCGACTTCAACCTGTTCCCCGTCGGCCCGGGCCACCGCGTTCTCGACCTCGGCTGCGGCGGCGGCCGCCACGCCTTCGAGGTCTACCGCCGCGGCGCCGACGTCGTCGCCTTCGACCAGAACGTGAGCGACCTCGCCGAGGTCGAGACCATGTTCGCCGCGATGGCCCACGAGGGTGAGGCGCCCGCCGAGGCCAAGGCCGAGACCGTCAAGGGCGACGCCCTCGACATGCCCTTCGACGACAACAGCTTCGACCGCGTCGTGGCCGCCGAGATCTTCGAGCACCTGCCGCACGACACCGCCGCCATGAAGGAGCTCTACCGGGTCCTCAAGCCCGGGGGCATCGCGGCCGTCACCGTGCCCAGCTTCCTGCCCGAGCGCATCTGTTGGGCCCTCTCGGAGGAGTACCACACCAACGAGGGCGGCCACATCCGCATCTACACGCGCGCCGAGCTGGAGGCCAAGCTCAAGGCCACCGGCTTCGTGATCGGCCCGCACCACCACGCGCACGCCCTGCACGCGCCCTACTGGTGGATCAAGTGCGCGGTGGGCACCGACAACAACGACCACCCGGCGGCCAAGGCCTACCACGACCTGCTGGTCTGGGACATGCTCCAGGCGCCGAAGGTGACCCGCGTGGCCGAGAAGCTGCTCAACCCGGTCATCGGCAAGAGCGTCATCGTGTACGTGCGCAAGCCGCACACCAGCGCGGCCTCCTGATGGCTTCCACCCCGTCCGGCCCGGAAGCCCTGTACCTGCCAGGAGTCCTGAGCACCGATCAGCTCCACCTGTCCGCCCGCTACCTGGCCCGCTCCCAGGAGGCCGACGGGGCCATCCCGTGGTTCCCCGGCGGCCACACCGACGTGTGGGACCACGTGGAGTGCGCGATGGCCCTGACCGTCACCGGCCTGCTCGTCCCCGAGCACGCCGAGGCGGCCCGACGCGCCTACCTGTGGCTGGACGGCAGCCGCCACCCGGACGGGGGCTGGTACGCCAAGTACCGCCAGGGCCGGGCCGTGACGGAGCTGCGCGAGGCCAACCACGCCGCCTACCCGGCGGTGGGCCTCTTCCACCATCTGCTCGTCACCGGCGACACCGCGTTCGCCGAGCGCATGTGGCCGGTGGCGGAGAGCGGTCTGGAGTTCGTGCTCGCCCTGCGCGGCGAGCAGGGCGAGATTCTGTGGGCCCGCTCCGAGGACGGCTCCCCGGGCGACCACGCGCTGCTCACGGTGTGCGCGAGCGTGCACCACGCCCTGCGCTGCGGTGCCGCCCTGGGCGCCCGTCTGGGCCGTGAGCGGCCGGAGTGGTCGGCGGCCGCGGACCGGCTGGCCGAGCTCATCAAGAACGACGAGGGGCTGTTCTCGGACCGCTCCCGGTTCTCGATGGACTGGTTCTACCCGATCCTCGGCGGCGCGGTGCGCGACGAGGCCGCCAAGGCCCGGATCGCCGAGCGCTGGGACACCTTCGTCATGCCCGGCCTGGGTGTGCGCTGCGTGAGCGACCAGCCGTGGGTTACCGCGGCGGAGTCCTCGGAGCTGGTCATGGCGCTGGCCGCCATGGGCGAGACCGAGACCGGGGTCCGCATCCTGCGGGACGTCCAGCACCTGCGCGACGCCGACGACGGCGTCTACTGGACCGGTTACCAGTTCGCCGAACAGGTGCGCTGGCCGGTGGAGCGCAGCACCTGGACCTCGGCGGCGGTCATCCTGGCGGTGGACGCGCTCACCGGCACCACGCCCGGTTCCCGGGTCTTCCTGCACACCTGGGAACAGGAGCCGGTCGGCGTCTGAGCCGCCGGAACAGGGTCCAGGTAAGAACACGAGGGGGCCTTGGTACCGGATTCCGGTACCAAGGCCCCCCTTTTTCGCTATCCGGCTGTCGTCATCAGCCCTCGTCACCGCGGCCGGGTGGGAACTCGGGAATCCCCGGCTCCTCCGTCTCGCCCGGCCCGCCCGGATCCTCCGGTTCGACCGGAACCTCGGGCTCCACCGGAATCTCCGGCTCCACCGGAACCTCGGGCTCGGGGTTCTCCGGCTGCTGCGGCTCCTGCGGCTCCCGGGGTTCCTGCGGCTGCTGGGTGGCCGGGTCCGGGGCCCAGTTCTCCGTGTTGCCGCCGAATTCGGGGCTGGGGAAGGACTCGCGTTCGTAGCCCTCCATGGCGCGGCTCATGTACGAGTTCCACATCGAGGCGGGCAGACCGCCACCGGAGATGTTGTGCCCCGGGATGCTGAAGCTCTCGTTGTTACCGCTGTAGACCCCGACCGCCGTGGACAGCTGCGGGGTGTACCCCACGAACCAGGCCGCGACGCTGCCGTCGGTGGTACCGGTCTTGCCCGCCACAGGGTGGTCCCACAGCCGCGCGGCCGTGCCGGTACCGCCGTTGACCGCCTGCTCCAGGGCGTAGGTGACGTCGGAGGCGGTCGACTCCTCGAGGGCGCGCCCGCCCTCGATCTCGGGCCGCTCGTTCTCGCCCTCCTGGTTCACGACCTCCTTGATGACGTGCGCCTCCATGTGGACGCCGCCGTTGGCGAAGGTCGCGTATCCGCTGGCCTGGTCGACCGGGCGGACGCTGGTGGCGCCCAGCGGCATCACCGGGACGAGCTGGTTGTCCCCGATACTGCCGTCGGGCAGGCCCACGTCATAAGCGGTCTGACGGACCTCCTCGAAGCCGACCTCCTGGGCCAGCTCGACGAAACCGAGGTTGTTGGACACCGTCGTCGCCTGGGTGAGCGTCATGACGCCGCCCGGGGCGTTGCCCGCGTTCTGCACCCGGGAACCCGCGATGTCCCTCGGCCCGCGGCCGTCCACCGTGGAGTTGAGGCCGTAGCCCTGCTCCAGCGCGGTGGCCAGCACGTAGGGCTTGAACGCCGAACCCGCCTGGGCGGCGCCGAGGAAGGAGCTGTCGTACTGGTTCTCCACGTAGTCGTGTCCACCGTAGAAGGCCAGCACCTCACCGGTCTTCGGGTCGATGGTGGTCAGCCCGATGTTGACACCCTCGGGGAGGTTCTCCGGCGGGACCATCTCCTCCACCGCCTCGTAGGCGGCGTCCATCATGTCCTCGTCGAAGGTGGTGACGATCTTGTAGCCCTGGCGCTGGATGTGGTCCTCGGTGAAGCCGAGGTCGGCCAGCTCGCCCATGGCCTCCTGGAGCATGTACCCGCGGTACCCGGAGATGTTCTCCACGGTCTTCTCCGGCTCGGGGGCCGGGAACTCCATGGCGTCGGCCTCGGCCTGGGTGATCGCCCCGGTCGTGACCATGCCGTCGACCACGTATTGCCAGCGGTTCTCCATCCCGGGAGTGGTCTCCACGTCCGCCTGGCCGAAGTGGGTCGGCTGCTGGATGGCGGCGGCCAGGAACGCGGCCTCCTCCGGGGTGATCTCGTCGACGTCCTTGTTGTAGTACGCCTGCGCGGCGGCCTGCACGCCGTAGGACTGACGACCGAAGTAGATGGTGTTGAGGTACTGCTCCATCACCCACTCCTTGTCCTCGCTCTGATCCACCTTGATGGAGATGATGATCTCCTGGATCTTGCGGGACACGGTCTGTTCCAGGGAGACGCCCTCGTAGTAGTTGCGGACCATCTGCTGGGTGACGGTCGAACCGCCCTGTACCTGCTCACCGGTGACCGTGGACCACACGGCACGCATGGTGCCGCTCAGCGAGACACCGGGCTCGGTCCAGAACCCGCGGTCCTCGGCGGAGATGACTGCTTCGACGACCTGGTCGCCGCCGGCCACCATCTCCTCGTAGGTGATGACGTCGCGGTCGGTCCCCCGGTAGGCGAACTCGGTCTCACCGTCGGCGAAGTAGAAGGTCGACCCCTGCTCCACGGCGTCGGCCTTCGCGGCGTCCGGCACCTCGACGGTGCTGTAGAGGAACGCGAAGGCGCCGCAGGCGAGGATGATGAGCAGACCGGTGACTACGAGGAAGGCACGCAGCAACCGCAGCCACAGCGGCTTCTTGCCCTTCTTTTTCTTGCCGGACTTGTCGCCGGGCCCCTTGGGACCACCGGGACCGCTGGGCGGACCCTTGGGCCCACCGGGGCCACCAGACGCACCGCCTGCCCCGTGTTCAGCCGCCGGGCCCTGCTGTCCCGACTGTCCGCCGGAAAACCCCTGAGGGCCGCCGGGAGCACCAGGAGGCGTGGCACCGCCTGGTGGAGTGGCCGCCGCGGCGGCAGCGCCGGGCGCCGGTACACCGGACTCACTGTCGGAGGACTCGGGGTCCTCCGACGAGGGTCTGTCCGATACGTAGTCGGACAGCCGCCGGGGCTCGGGCCACAGGGCAGCCGTCTCGGCGTCGGTGCCCTCCCCCGCCGGCCCGGACTCCGCGCGGTGCTCGGCCTCGGGAGGAGCAGCCGCGAAGGGCACCGTACCCGGGGCGGGCGCGGGCATGGCCTCGGTCCGGGGCTCGTCGGAGTCCTTCGGGGTGTGCTCCTGGTCGTCGTCCTCGTCCGGGAGCTGGAAGGGCTGGGTCGCGGGTCCGGTCTCGGTCACAGCGGCGGCCGCGGCCACCGGGTCACCGACGGACTCGTCATGCCCACGCGCCGGGATCTTCTCCGTGGCGGGTTCGGAGTCCGGCTCAGCGGAACCCTGGGGTTCCTCGACCGGAATCCTCTCCGTCCGAGGCTCCTCGGGCTCAGCACCGTCATCGCTGTCGTCCTCGGCAGCCGCGTCGGTGCTCTCCGCGCTGTCAGATCGCGTGTCAGCGGTCTCCGAGGTATCGCTCGGCGGAGTCTCTGATTCCAGGGAGCTCACATCACCGGTTTCGAAGCCCTGTTCAGCCAAGGTCTGCGCTACGCGGTCACGGAAGAAGGTGCCACTCGTCTTGAAGGCGATCGGCCCAGCGATGAATTCCGGTTCGGGCAGGCCGTCGTCCCCCTGCTCCTCAGCCGATGCCTCCCCTGTAGATTGATCCTCACCAGCGGTGGGTAGGTTGTCACCCTGGGGGGTCGCATGACTGGACAGCTCCTCAGCAGAGGTGTCGTTCGTCTCCGGCGTGTTCGAGTCAGGACGCTGTCCATCCGTCCCGCCACTGCCGTGTGTGCTCTTGCTCAGCTCCCCGCCCCCAAGGCAAATCACGTCCGGCACTGTGCCGTCCTGGTGTTTGACGCGCGAGTGCCCCTGATCGGTTCAGTTCAATTCGGGACTGAAGCGGTATTCACAGGGAAATCGCCACCATCGCTCCACCCTCACCGCCACGATACCCGCACGTAACCGTGTCAAGGTCAGATCCGTAACCGCGCGGTCACTTCTTACCGAAGGCTTACCCTTTGAAGGCGTGTCACAGGCAGGGTGTTGAGTCACCCGCATTAGCGACCTCTGACACAACCGTGACCAGGGAAAATCACCGAGCGTACACAGAAGGGGTCGGGGACGTAGGCCCCCCGACTCCAGGGGTCAGGCGACGCGCTCCAGGACCCGCATGGAGCCGACCACACGAACCTCCTTGAAGTTCCCGGAGTCGAGAGCGCGGCAGTAGATGTTGTAGGGCGGACGACCGCCGTCCTCGGGGTTGGGGAACACGTCATGGATGACGAGAGCACCCCCGACAGCGATGTGCGGGGACCAGCCCGCGTAGTCGTTCTGGGCGGCCGTCTCGCTGTGCCCGCCGTCGATGAAGAGCATGCCCAGCTCGGTGCCCCAGACCGCGGCGACGTCCACGGAGGCCCCGGCGATCGCGATGACCTCGTCGTCCAGGCCAGCCTTGGTCATGGTGTGCCGGAAGTGCGGCAGGGTATCGAACTTCCCGGTCGCCGGGTCGATGAGCGAGGCATCGTGGTACTCCCAGCCCTCCTGGTGCTCTTCGGACCCGCGGTGGTGGTCCACGGTGATGATCTTCGCCCCGGCCACCCGGGCAGCCGCCCCCAGAAACACCGTGGACTTTCCACAGTAGGTACCGATCTCGACGATCGGCCCACGGTCGGCGTATTCCAACGCGGCCTCAAAGAGGGCCAGCCCCTCATCAGTGGGCATGAAGCCCTTCGCAGCCTCAGCAGCAACCAGCAGATCCGCGGGGATTGTCTTCGTCATACCGGAATTCTCCCACCACCAGAATCCCCCCTCACCAGCACCCCCAACCCCAATCACCCGCACTCCTCGTCGGCCAGGACAAAGCCCCGCAGACATCAGGGGGTTCGAAGCCCCATCACGCACTGTTACAAACGGCACAGAATCGCTCCCCTCACTCCCACGGGGTCAGGGCGCACGTTCAAGGTGACAGGAGCCCCAGAGAGTGAACCCCCACCATTCACATGTTCACAAGCGCCGGCAACAAAAAAGAAGGGGGCCCGTTCCGAAGAACGAACCCCCTCCCCTCAAGAAAAACCGTGGCGGCGACCTACTCTCCCACCCCATCACAGAGCAGTACCATCAGCGCAAGGAGACTTAACGACCGGGTTCGGAATGAGACCGGGTGTGACCCTCCTGCTAAAACCACCACGGAAACCAACAACCACCATGACTCAACCCCAACCCACCAGGGGAATCACGACAGCCAAGCTTTCGTGAACAAGTGTGCGCGAACATCCAATTATCTGCAGCGGACAAGCCCTCGGCCTATTAGTACCGGTCAGCTCCACCCCTCACAGGGCTTCCACATCCAGCCTATCAACCCCGTCGTCTACAGGGAGCCTTACCCTCTCTAGGAGGCAGGAGACCTCATCTCGAAGCAAGCTTCCCGCTTAGATGCTTTCAGCGGTTATCTCTCCCGAACGTAGCCAACCAGCCATGCCCTTGGCAGGACAACTGGCACACCAGAGGTTCGTCCGTCCCGGTCCTCTCGTACTAGGGACAGCCCTTCTCAAGTCTCCAACGCGCACAGCGGATAGGGACCGAACTGTCTCACGACGTTCTAAACCCAGCTCGCGTGCCGCTTTAATGGGCGAACAGCCCAACCCTTGGGACCAACTCCAGCCCCAGGATGCGACGAGCCGACATCGAGGTGCCAAACCATCCCGTCGATATGGACTCTTGGGGAAGATCAGCCTGTTATCCCCGGGGTACCTTTTAGCCGTTGAGCGACACCGCTTCCACACGCCGGTGCCGGATCACTAGTCCCAGCTTTCGCTCCTGCTCGACACGTCCGTCTCACAGTCAAGCTCCCTTGTGCACTTACACTCAACACCTGATTACCAACCAGGCTGAGGGAACCTTTGGGCGCCTCCGTTACTCTTTGGGAGGCAACCGCCCCAGTTAAACTACCCACCAGACACTGTCCCCGAACCGGATCACGGTCCAAAGTTAGATGCCCGAAACAGTCAGAGTGGTATTTCACCAACGCCTCCACCGCCACTAGCGTGACGACTTCACAGGCTCCCACCTATCCTACACAAACCATCCCAAACACCAATGTCAAGCTATAGTGAAGGTCCCGGGGTCTTTCCGTCCTGCTGCGCGAAACGAGCATCTTTACTCGTAGTGCAATTTCACCGGGCCCATGGTTGAGACAGTGGGGAAGTCGTTACGCCATTCGTGCAGGTCGGAACTTACCCGACAAGGAATTTCGCTACCTTAGGATGGTTATAGTTACCACCGCCGTTTACTGGCGCTTAGATTCCTAGCTTCGCCGGGGCGAACCCCAACTAACCAGTCCTCTTAACGTTCCAGCACCGGGCAGGCGTCAGTCCGTATACAGCGTCTTACGACTTCGCACGGACCTGTGTTTTTAATAAACAGTCGCTTCCCCCCGCTATCTGCGACCCCACCCAGCTCAGGATGCAAGATCCGTCACCAGACAGGGCTCCCCTTCTCCCAAAGTTACGGGGACAATTTGCCGAGTTCCTTAACCATGGTTCACCCGAACGCCTCGGTATTCTCTACCTGACCACCTGCGTCGGTTTAGGGTACTGGCCACACACGAACTCGCTAGAGGCTTTTCTCGACAGCATGGGATCACTCACTTCACCGAAAACGGCTCGGCATCACGTCTCAGCCTTATGTGAGAGGCGGATTTGCCTACCTCTCGGCCTACACGCTTACCCCCGGACAACCACCGCCGGGTAGAGCTACCCTCCTGCGTCACCCCATCACTTACCTACTACAAGCTCGGGTCCCAGACCAGATACCAACGATCTCCCGAAGGATTTCGAAGGATCCAGCGTGGTTAGCATCACCTGATTCGGTACTGGACGCTCGTGCACGGGTACGGGAATATCAACCCGTTATCCATCGACTACGCCTGTCGGCCTCGCCTTAGGTCCAGACTCACCCTGGGCGGATTAACCTGCCCCAGGAACCCTTAGTCAATCGGCGGCAACGTTTCTCACGTTGCTTTCGCTACTCATGCCTGCATTCTCACTCGCACACCCTCCACCACTCGATCACTCGGCAGCTTCACTGGATGCACGACGCTCCCCTACCAACCCAGCCCTTACAGGCTGAACTTCACAGCTTCGGCGGTGTACTTAAGCCCCGCTACATTATCGGCGCAGAACCACTTGACCAGTGAGCTATTACGCACTCTTTAAAGGATGGCTGCTTCTAAGCCAACCTCCTGGTTGTCTCAGCAACTCCACAACCTTTCCCACTTAGCACACGCTTAGGGGCCTTAGCTGATGATCTGGGCTGTTTCCCTCTCGACTACGAAGCTTATCCCCCGCAGTCTCACTGCCACGCTTCACTTAACCGGCATTCGGAGTTTGTCTGACGTCAGTAACCTTGTAGGGCCCATCAGCCAAACAGTAGCTCTACCTCCAGCAAGAAACACGTGACGCTGCACCTAAATGCATTTCGGGGAGAACCAGCTATCACGGAGTTTGATTGGCCTTTCACCCCTACCCACACCTCATCCCCCAGATTTTCAACTCTGGTGGGTTCGGGCCTCCACGAGGTCTTACCCCCGCTTCACCCTGGACATGGGTAGATCACTCCGCTTCGGGTCCACAGCATGCGACTCAAACGCCCTATTCAGACTCGGTTTCCCTACGGCTACCCCACCCGGGTTAACCTCGCCACACACCATGACTCGCAGGCTCATTCTTCAAAAGGCACGCCATCACCAAAGACAAGCTTCAGCTCTGACGGCTTGACAGCACACGGTTTCAGGTACTATTTCACGACCCCTCACCGGGGCACTTTTCACCTTTCCCTCACGGTACTAGTGCACTATCGGTCATCAGGACGTATTTTGGCTTAGCAGGTGGTCCTGCCAGATTCACACGGAATTTCTCGGGCTCCGCGCTACTCGGGAGAACATCAACACCTAGACTCTTCCTTCACCTACGGGACTCTCACCCACTCCGGTACCGCTTCCCAACGGTTTCAGCTAGAAAAATCATCAGCGCTCCAGGCCGACAGACCTGAAAAGATGCATCCCACAACCCCGCACACGCAACGACTGCCGTCTATCACACGCATGCGGTTTAGCCTCTTCCCCGTTCGCTCACCACTACTAGGAGAATCACTGTTGTTTACTCTTCCTACGGGTACTGAGATGTTTCACTTCCCCGCGTCACCACCAACTACCCTATACATTCAGGTAGCGGCAACCCGACACAACTCGGGCTAGGTTTCCCCATTCGGACACCCGCGGATCAAAGCTCGGTTGACAGCTCCCCGCGGCCTATCGTGGCCTCCCACGTCCTTCATCGGCGCCTGATGCCAAGGCATCCACCGTGTGCCACTATCACTTGGCCACTACAGATAATAAGATGCTCGCGCACACTATTCACAAATCAAAACACCAACCACAAACTCCCCTACCTCAAACCACAACCCCGATCCTCGCAAGGAGAACCAGAGCCGTAGGAGTTACTGGAGGTGGTAGCGGGATGCAACCCACAAGGGATTGCTTCCTCAGATACCCAACAGCGCGCCCCCTGACGCTTCTAGTCGCCAGAGGTGAAGTTCGATTCTACTTTAGCCACTCCCCACCAACAGAAACCCCGAGAGGTTCCATGCTGCTGAGGTCCACTTCCGAGTCCGGCCGGCTGTAGAAAAAGTGCCGACCTGTAAAGACTCCTTAGAAAGGAGGTGATCCAGCCGCACCTTCCGGTACGGCTACCTTGTTACGACTTCGTCCCAATCGCCAGCCCCACCTTCACTCATTCCCTCCCCGAAGGGTTAGGCCACAAGTTTCGGGTGTTGCCGACTTTCATGACGTGACGGGCGGTGTGTACAAGGCCCGGGAACGTATTCACCGCGGCGTTGCTGATCCGCGATTACTAGCGACTCCACCTTCATGGGGTCGAGTTGCAGACCCCAATCCGAACTGAGACCGGCTTTAAGGGATTCGCTCCACCTTACGGTATCGCACGCCCATTGTACCGGCCATTGTAGCATGTTTGCAGCCCAAGACATAAGGGGCATGATGACTTGACGTCGTCCCCACCTTCCTCCGAGTTGACCCCGGCAGTCTCCTATGAGTCCCCACCATTACGTGCTGGCAACATAGAACAAGGGTTGCGCTCGTTGCGGGACTTAACCCAACATCTCACGACACGAGCTGACGACAGCCATGCACCACCTGTCACCCACCAACTAAATGACCCTGTATCTCTACAGGTCCACGGGTGATGTCAAACCTTGGTAAGGTTCTTCGCGTTGCGTCGAATTAAGCAACATGCTCCGCCGCTTGTGCGGGCCCCCGTCAATTCCTTTGAGTTTTAGCCTTGCGGCCGTACTCCCCAGGCGGGGCGCTTAATGCGTTAGCTACGGCGCGGAAACCGTGGAAAGTCCCCACACCTAGCGCCCAACGTTTACGGCATGGACTACCAGGGTATCTAATCCTGTTCGCTCCCCATGCTTTCGCTCCTCAGCGTCAGGTAAGGCCCAGAAACCCGCCTTCGCCACCGGTGTTCCTCCTGATATCTGCGCATTTCACCGCTACACCAGGAATTCCAGTTTCCCCTACCTACCTCTAGCATGCCCGTATCCACTGCAGAACCGGAGTTAAGCCCCGGTCTTTCACAGCAGACGCGACATGCCGCCTACGAGCTCTTTACGCCCAATAATTCCGGACAACGCTCGGACCCTACGTATTACCGCGGCTGCTGGCACGTAGTTAGCCGGTCCTTATTCCCCACCTACCGTCAACCCCGAGAAAACCCGGAGCCTGCGTTGGTGGTAAAAGAGGTTTACAACCCGAAGGCCGTCATCCCCCACGCGGCGTCGCTGCATCAGGCTTTCGCCCATTGTGCAATATTCCCCACTGCTGCCTCCCGCAGGAGTCTGGGCCGTGTCTCAGTCCCAGTGTGGCCGGTCGCCCTCTCAGGCCGGCTACCCGTAATCGCCTTGGTAGGCCGTTACCCCACCAACAAGCTGATAGGCCGCGAGCCCATCCCTGACCGATAAAACTTTCCACCCGCCACCATGAGGTGGCAGGTCATATCCGGTATTAGACGGCGTTTCCACCGCTTATCCCGGAGTCAGGGGCAGGTTGCTCACGTGTTACTCACCCGTTCGCCGCTCGTGTACCCCGAAGGGCCTTACCGCTCGACTTGCATGTGTTAAGCACGCCGCCAGCGTTCGTCCTGAGCCAGGATCAAACTCTCCATAAAGGTCAAACAACCCATCCCGGCGACCGTGAGGTCAGCCTGGGGTGAGTAAACCTAGAAGAAATCCTGACCGATCATCTCGCGATGACCAATCAAAGGAACCCTACGCACCGAAGTGCGTCGGGGCCAAAACAAACATGGCTTAAAGAAAATCAAACACGCGCTGTTGAGTTCTCAAGAAACAATCACTCTTCCCGTACAAGCGCCAGAACCAGCTGGTTCCGTCTGCTCTTCCGTGGAAGGCTTTTTCTTCTGCTTCCCGGTCGCTTTCGCGTCCGTTCCGCTGTGTTGTGTCTTTACTTTATCAGGTGTTCCGCGCCCCGCCAAATCGGCGGTTTGTGTCAACCAGATCGGGGTAAAGCCCGTTGTGCTTTTCCCAGTCTAGCGTTTCCTCGGCGGTGTTTTCACCGCGTTGTTTTCGCTGGGCTGTTCGAAGCAACTCCCCGAGCTTACATGCTCCGAGTGTGTGCTCGGACCATCTTGCTTCGAAGAGGATGTCTGTGATCGCGGCACGGTGCTGAGCCGGAACCTGAAGAGTTCCGCTCGCCGTCCCGCAGCGACTCGGTGAGTCTAGGTAACTGTTCCGGAGACGTCAAATCAGCCCGGACCGTGGGTAAAACCCCGATCTGTCCGGACGGTCCGCGTTGGCCTGGGAGCCCCCGTCAGCTACGGGTTCTCGCTCTGGTCCGCGGAGCGACGCCTCGGTCTACCCGGCCCCCACACACGGGAACCAGTACTTCGCGTGGCTTGCTTGTCAGACAACAGCAATCCTCCCCAAGGGGCACGGGGGCAAACACTGGGGCGAGGATTTTTTCTTGCCGGTCCTCTTCCCGATCCCCTGCCGGTCCCCTTGCCGTTTGCCGTACCCCTGCCGGTGGAACAGTTGAGGGGTGGGTGCCGGGTCCGGCACCCACCCCCTCAACTGTTCAGAAACCACTCAGATCATGTCGGCGAGCTCGCCGGCCAGCTTCCGGAAGGCGATCCCCCGGTGACTGATCGCGTTCTTCTCCTCGGCCGACAGCTCCCCGGTCGTACGGCTCTCCCCTTCGGGGACGAAGACCGGGTCGTAGCCGAACCCGTTCTCCCCGCGGCGTTCGCCGACCAGGCGTCCGCGCAGTACGCCCTCGGCGACGACCTCGGTCCCGTCCGGCATGACCAGGACCGCCGCGCAGACGAACTCCGCTCCCCTGCGCTCGGCGGGGGTGTCCGCGAGCTGGTCGAGCACCAGGTCCAGGTTGGCCCGGTCCTGGTCGCCCGCGCCGAAGCGCCCGGCCCAACGCGCGGACAGCACGCCGGGCATTCCCCGGAGCTCGTCCACGCTCAGGCCGGAGTCGTCCGCGACCGTCGGCAGTCCCGTGTGGGCCGCGACCGCCCGAGCCTTGAGCAGGGCGTTGCCGATGAAGGAGGGCTCGGTCTCGGGAACCTCGGGTGCGTCCGGGAACCCGG
This sequence comes from Nocardiopsis exhalans, assembly GCF_024134545.1. GTDB lineage: Bacteria > Actinomycetota > Actinomycetes > Streptosporangiales > Streptosporangiaceae > Nocardiopsis > Nocardiopsis exhalans. The sequence continues at coordinate 1,830,974 of NZ_CP099837.1, read as the reverse complement.
CCAGGGACAGAACCTCGGCGTCCACCCCGGCCTCGGCCAGGATGGCGCGCATCTCCGGGATCTTCTTCGCGTTGCGGGTGGCGAGTACGAGCTTCACCGTGCCTCCTCCGGGAACGCCGCCGATACGGTCTCCGATCCGGGAACCGACGCTGTTCGCGTTCCTCACTCGGACAGGGCCTTCTTCTGGATGGCGGTCAGCTCCTCGCACCCGCCCGCGGCGAGGTCGAGCAGCTTGTTGAGGAGTTCGCGGTCGAAGGCGGCGCCCTGACCCTCGGCCGTGCCCTGCACCTCGACGAACTTGCCGTCGCCGGTCAGCACGACGTTCATGTCGGTGTCGGCGACCGAGTCCTCCAGGTAGTTCAGGTCCAGCCGGGGCTGGCCCTGCACCACACCGACGCTGACCGCGGCGACCGAGCCGGTCAGCGGGTTGTTCTTGAGCTTGCGGCGCTTGCGCAGGTACTTCATCGCGTCAGCGAGGGCCACGTAGGCACCGGTGACCGCCGCGGTACGGGTACCGCCGTCGGCCTGGAGCACGTCGCAGTCCAGGGTGATGGTGTGCTCCCCCATCGCCTTGAAGTCGACGACGGCGCGCAGCGAACGGCCGATCAGTCGGGAGATCTCGTGGGTCCGGCCGCCGATCTTGCCGCGCACCGACTCGCGGGAGCCCCGGGTGTCCGTGGAGCGCGGGAGCATCGCGTACTCGGCGGTGACCCACCCCTCGCCGGTACCCCGGCGCCAGCGGGGCACACCGTCCTCGACGGTGGCCGCGCAGAGCACGCGGGTGTCCCCGAACTCGATGAGTGCGGAGCCTTCCGCGTGGCGGAGCCAGTTGCGGTGGATGTTCACGGGGCGGAGTTGGGTCGGAACGCGTCCGTCAGGTCGGGCCATGGACACGAGCGTATATCCGGACGGTGCCGAGCGGTGCTGCTGCGGACCCGTGCCCGGTGGGACCCGCGCCACAGCCCAGCCACAGCCCCGGCGCTCAGCTCCGCCAGCTCAGGCGGCGCCGATCTCGCGGACCTGTCCGCCGCGGGCCAGTTCGATGGGGCCGTCGTAGGTGCTGCGCGCCTCGGTCATCGTGATGTCGTCGTCGTTCCACGGCACCAGATGGGTGAGCAGGAGTTTGCGCGCCCCAGCCCGGGTGGCGTGGTCGCCCGCCTCACTCCCGGTGAGGTGCATGTCCTTGGGGTGTTCGACGTGGTCGTGGAAGGCCGCCTCGCACAGGAACAGGTCGGTGTCCCGGGCCAGTTCGACGAGCGAGTCGCAGGAGCCGGTGTCACCGGAGTAGGTGAGGCTGACGCCCCCGTGCTCCAGGCGGATGCCGAAGGCGTCGACGGGGTGGTTGACCCGGGCCACGCGCGCGGTCATCGGGCCGATCCGGAACTCGCCGGGGGTGAGCTCGTGGAAGTCGAAGACCTCCGTCATCCCGGGATCCGGCTCCAGGCCGTAGATCTCGGCGAGGCGGTTGGCGACGCCCTCGGGCCCGTACACGGGTATGGGGTCCTTGGACCCGCCGGGCGCGTACATGCGGGCGACCCAGTAGGCGCACATGTCCGCGCAATGGTCCGTGTGCAGGTGACTGAGGTAGACGGCGTCCACGGAGTAGAGGTCGGCGTAACGCTGGAGAGGACCGAGCGCGCCGTTGCCCAGATCAAGCAGCAGGCGGAAGCCGTCCGCCTCGACCAGGTAACAGGAGGCCGGGCTGTCCGGCCCGGGAAAGCTCCCGGAGGACCCGATAATCGTGAGTCGCACGTCGTCGTCGCCTTTTCGATCGGCCGCACTGCCTCTGTGGCCCCTGGGTGACTGTGCGGGGAGAGCGGTGAGCGGCTGGTTCTGCGGATGTCCCGTTGTTACGGGTGTACCCCAATGGCCGCCCGGGTGGTACAAAATGTGGCCTGCATCTCAGGCGACGTGCATCACGTGTGAATTTTTCACACCGATTGACCAGATTTGACCGATTCCTCGATGCGAGTTCGGGACACAGCAGGCATCAAACGCCGCCGTACCGAACACGACGGAGGCCGGTTCCCCGTGGGGAACCGGCCTCCGCGACGCTTCGGCCCCGGACTCGAAGACCCAGGATTCAAGGTCCGGTACTCAGCGGCCAGGCCCCGGACCTCAGGCCCAGAGCTGCCCGTCCAGGCGTTCCTCCGCCTCCTCGAGGGTTCCCTCGTAGGCGCCGGTGGAGAGGTACTTCCAGCCGGCGTCGGCAATGACGAACGCGATGTCCGCGCGCTCGCCCGCAAGCTCCGCCTTCCGGGCCATGCCCAGAGCCGCGTGCAGGGCACCGCCCGTGGAGACGCCCGCGAAGATGCCCTCCTTGTCCAGGAGTTCGCGAGTCCGCTTGAGCGCGGCGTCCGAGGGCACCGAGAAGCGCGTGGTGAGCACGGACTCGTCGTAGAGCTCGGGGACGAACCCCTCGTCGAGGTTGCGCAGCCCGTAGACCAGCTCGCCGTACCGGGGTTCGGCGGCGACGATCTGGATCCCGGGCCGGTGCTCACGCAGGTAGCGGCCCACACCCATGAGGGTGCCCGTGGTGCCGAGCCCCGCCACGAAGTGGGTGATCTCCGGCAGGTCGGCCAGCAGCTCGGGCCCGGTGGTCTCGTAGTGGGCCAGGGCGTTGGCCGGGTTTCCGTACTGGTACAGCATCACCCAGTCGGGGTTGGCCGAAGCCATCTCCTTGGCGACGCGGACGGCCTCGTTGGAGCCGCCCGCGGCGTCGGAGTAGTGGACCTCGGCACCCCACATGGCGAGCAGCTGCTTGCGCTCAGCGGAGGTGTTCTCCGGCATGACGCAGACCATCCGGTAGCCGCGCAGCTTGGCGACCATGGCCAGCGAGATGCCGGTGTTTCCCGACGTCGGCTCCAGGATGGTGCACCCCGGTGAGAGCAGCCCGTCCTTCTCCGCCTGCTCGATCATGAAGAACGCGGCGCGGTCCTTGATCGAGCCGGTGGGGTTGCGATCCTCCAGCTTCGCCCACAGCCGGACCTCCGGCGAGGGCGAGAGCCGGGGCAGGCCGACCAGCGGCGTGCCACCGAGGGAGTCGAGCAGGGAGTCGTAGCGCATGGCTTCCTTAGCGGGAGCCGCCGGCGACGGCGGGAAGGATGGTCACCTTGTCACCGTCGGAGAGCTTGGCCTCAAGCCCGCCGACGAAGCGGACGTCCTCGTCGTTGAGGTAGACGTTGATGAAGCGGCGCAGCTTGCCACCGTCCACGAGGCGCTCGGCGATGCCGGGGTGGTTGCTGTCCAGGTCGGCGATGAGCGCGCTGATGTTGTCGCCGGAACCCTCGACGACCTTGGCGTCGCCGGTCAGGTTGCGCAGGATGGTGGGGATGCGGACCTCGATGGCCATGAAGGTGACTCCGTAAACGGTCGTTGTTGTGCGTTCATGTCCAACAGGCGCCTCGTCACTCCCATTCCGGGGACGCCCCGGGGTGTGGCGTGGACAACAGCCCTGTTGGGGTCCTGCTCGGTCGTACGCGGGACCTGTCGGTCACGCGTGCCTACCGGCCTGCTGGCCTATCGGCCGCCGTCGGCCCCGATGATCTCCACCGGTTCCTCGGTGACCTCGCCGTCGATGATCCGGAAGGAGCGGAACTCGGCGGTGTCGGACTCACGGGTGGACACGAGGACGTAGTGGGCCTGGGGCCACTGGGCGTAGGTGATGTCGGTGCGCGAGGGGTAGGCCTCGGTCGCGGTGTGGGAGTGGTAGATCACCACGAACTCCTCGTCCCGGTCCCACAGCTCGTCGTAGACCTTCTTGTACTCGGTCGAGTCGAACTCGTAGAACGTCGGGGAGCGCGCCGCGTTCAGCATCTCGATGACCCGCTCCGGGCGGTCGGAACCCTCCGGGCCCGCGACGACACCACAGGCCTCGTCGGGGTGGTCGCGGCGCGCGTGGGCGACGATCTGGTCGTGGATGGAGCGGTCGATCCTCAGCATGGGACCAGGGTACCCACAACTTCTTCTCTACCAACCAGGTGGGTATTAATGAGCGGCAATGCGGCAGAGGTCACTCCGACCACCGTCCCCAAAGCCCTCCTACGAGCCCCGCCCGGCGCAGGTGGGGCACCCGCACCGGCCGTGCCCCGAACACATAGGCTCGCCCCTATGAGCGAGGACAGCAGCAGCGCGCTGCTCACCGATCACTACGAACTGACGATGCTCCAGGGAGCTCTGCACAGCGGGGCCGCCGCACGCCGGTCGGTGTTCGAGATGTTCGCCCGACGCCTGCCCGAGGGCCGCCGCTACGGGGTCGTGGCGGGAACCGGGCGTTTCCTGGACCTGCTGGAGCACTTCCGCTTCGGCCGCGAGGAACTGGACTTCCTGTCCGACCACGGCGTCGTGGACGAACCCACACTGGAATGGCTCTCCGGGTACCGCTTCTCCGGGAACGTGTGGGGCTACGGCGAGGGTGAGGCCTACTTCCCGGGTTCGCCGATCCTGGTCGTGGAGAGCACCTTCGCCGAGGCCGTGATCCTGGAGACGCTCGCGCTGTCCGTGTACAACCACGACAGCGCGATCGCCTCCGCCGCCACCCGGATGTCCGTGGCCGCGGGCGACCGCCCCCTGATCGAGATGGGCTCGCGCCGCACCCACGAGCGCTCCGCCGTGGCCGCGGCCCGCGCCGCCTACGTGGCCGGGTTCGCGACCTCCTCCAACCTGGAGGCCGGGCGCAGCTTCGACGTACCGACCGGTGGTACGGCCGCGCACGCCTTCACCCTGCTGCACGACAGCGAGCGGCACGCGTTCAAGGCCCAGCTGGAATCCATGGGCAAGGGGACCACGCTGCTCGTGGACACCTACGACGTCGAGCGCGCGGTACGGCACGCGGTGGAGCTGGCCGGACCCGAGCTCGGCGCGGTCCGGATCGACTCCGGCGACCTGGCGGCGACCGCCTCCCGGGTCCGTACCCAGCTGGATTCCCTGGGCGCGACCGAGACCCGCATCGTGGTCACCGGCGACCTGGACGAGCACTCGATCCAGGCCCTGGCGGTGGCACCGGTGGACGGGTACGGAGTGGGTACGTCCCTGGTGACGGGTTCGGGCGCACCGACCGTTTCGCTGGTGTACAAGCTGGTGGCGCGGGCCCGCGGCCTCGAACCGGAGGCCCCGTTGGAACCGGTCGCCAAGCGTTCGGTCGGCAAGCCCAGCCGGGGCGGGCGCAAGTGGGCGCTGCGGCGGCTGGACGACAAGGGGATCGCGGTGTCCGAGGAGGTCTATCCGCACGAGCCGACCGAAACGGTCGGGACCCGCCCGCTGCTGCGGCGACTGGTCGCCGACGGTGAGGTGGTGGGGCGCGAGACCGTGCACGAGGCGCGCGCACGCCACCGTGCGACCGTGGCCGAGCTCCCCGAGCAGGCGCTGCGGATGTCCCGGGGCGACGCCGCGCTGCCCACGGTCTTCCACTAGAACTCCAACCGGACCGCATCCTCTGAAAGAAGGGCAGGTGCCGACATGACCAGGGCACTCATCGTGGTGGACGTACAGAACGACTTCTGCGAGGGCGGGAGCCTGGGTGTGAACGGCGGGGCCCGTACCGCGGCCGCCGTCACCGAGCACGCGCGCGCGGGCGGCTACGACCACGTGGTGGCCACTCGCGACCACCACATCGACCCCGGTGCGCACTTCTCGGAGAACCCCGACTTCGTGGACAGCTGGCCCCGGCACTGCGAGGTGGGCACCGCCGGTGCGGAGTTCCACGCCGACTTCGACGCCTCCGTGGCCGAGGAGGTCTTCAGCAAGGGCCAGTACACGGCGGCCTACAGCGGTTTCGAGGGCACGGCCGGGGACGGCGAGACGACCCTGGCCGGGTGGCTGCGTTCGCGTGGCGTGGACGAGGTGGACGTGGTGGGGATCGCCACCGACCACTGCGTCCGCGCGACCGCCCTGGACGCCAACGGCGAGGGTTTCCGGACCAGGGTGCTGCTGGGTCTGACCGCCGGGGTGGCCCGGCCGACGGTGGACTCGGCCCTGGCTGAGCTGCGCGAGGCGGGCGTGGACCTGGAGGGCGAACCGCTGGTCGGCTGAGCCCCACCCCGCTCGCACGACGGAGCGGCCGTGACCCGAGGGGTGACGGCCGCTCCGTGCTCTTGCCCGGGAACCGGGAACTAGTCGATGCCGATGGCCGCGCGGACGTTGGTCAGCACCCGGCGGGCCCTCTCGCGGGCGCGCTCGAGACCGGCGTCGAGGATGTCGTCAAGCTCGGTCTCGGAGGCCATGAGCTCCTCGTAGCGCTCGCGCTTGGGGCCGAGTTCGGTGTTGACCGCCTCGAAGAGCTCCTTCTTCAGGTCGCCCCAGCCCATGCCGCCCGCTTCGAGGCGCTTGCGCACGTCGGCCACCTTGTCGGCGTCGGCGAAGTGCGTGAGCAGCTGGAAGGGGATCGAGGTGTCCGGGTTCTTGGGGTCCTCGACCGGGGTGGAGTCCGTGGGGATCCGGTTGATGGCTTTGCGGAGCTTCTTCTCCGGCAGGAAGAGCGGGATGTGGTTGTCGTAGGACTTGCTCATCTTGCGGCCGTCGGTACCGGGCAGGATGCTCGCTTCGCTGTCGTCGATGACGCCCTTGGGGATGGGGAAGCTGTAGCTGTCGCCGTACCGGTGGTTGAAGTACCCGGCGATGTCGGCGGTGTACTCGATGTGCTGGGACTGGTCGCGACCCACGGGGACGCGTTCGCCCTCCATGATGAGGATGTCCGCGGCCATCAGCACGGGGTAGTTGTACAGCCCCATGTTGATTCCGGCGTCGAGCTCGGTGATCCCGGCCTCGTTGTTGCGGTCGCGCGCGGCCTTGTAGGCGTGCGCGCGGTTCATGAGGCCCTTGGGGGTGAGGGTGCTCAGGATGGTGGTGAGCTCGAAGGTCTCGGGGATGCTGGACTGCCGGTAGAAGACCGTGCGCTCGGGGTCGAGTCCGCAGGCCAGCCAGGTGGCAGCTCCCGACCGGATGCTCTGACGGAGTTCGTCCGCGTCCTTGATGATGTTGAGCGCGTGGTAGTCCGCGATGAAGTAGAAGGTGTCGTAGACCTCGGCCGCCGCCAGGGCGGGCTTGATCGCGCCGATGTAGTTGCCCAGGTGGAAATCGCCGGTGGGCTTGATCCCGGTCAGATAGGTGCTCGCTGCCATGCGTCCAGCCTATCGACGCCCGCCACCGGATTCCCGCCCGCCGCCCGGCCCCCCACGCCCGGCCGCCTCCGTCCGACCCGGTCAGGCGTTCCACGAGGACGCCAAGGCGCGCCTGGCGCTCGCTCTCCCACATCCGCTGGTCCCGGGTGAGGGCGGCCAACCCGTGCACGGCGGCAAGGGCGTGGCCATGGTCGCGGCCGGCGTGGTCCTGGCGAAGGGCCGCGCCGGCAGAGGCACCGGGCTCGCTGACGTCAGCGAGCCCGTACGGTCGTCATGAAGGCGTGAGCGAGACGGATACCGAGGCAGCGGCGCCCTGGGCCGGGGTACGCGGGTGCAACGCGAGCCCCACCGGAGCGGAACGACGGGCCTACCTGCACGGACGCACCCTTCAGGACGACCTCGCCGACCGGCGGGACGACAGACTGACAGAGACGGATGCCTGGTAACTGAAAGCGGCGCCCCGGAAGGTTCCGGGGCGCCGCACTTCTTCGCTCGGCTCAGGCGCGGGCGGTGTCGCCGCGGAAGGCGTCCCAGTGGTCGATCATGCGGCGGGCCTGGCCCTGGGTGAAGTGGGTCATGCAGAGGTCGTCGCTGTAGTTCATGAAGTTGGTGACGGGGTCCTTGCCCGGCAGGTGAGGGCAGGTGTTCCGGCCCTTCGGGCAGCCCGCCGCGGCCTCACGTTCGTACGGGGTGTCGTCCACGTAGTCGCCCGGGCTCTGGCAGCCGTTCTGGAACGTGTGGAACAGCCCCAGCCAGTGGCCCACCTCGTGGGTGCCGGTGTGGCCCTCGTTGAAGCGGTCGCGCTCACCGCCCGGAAGGGTGTCGTGCGCGACGACCACGCCGTCCTGTGCCGGGTGGTTCGCGTAGTTCTGCGGGAAGGTCGAGTAACCGAGCAGCCCGGAGTCGAGTGCGGTGGTGTAGACGTTCAGGGTCTCGGGACCGCCCTGGCGCAGGCGGGACCGGATGGTGTCGCGGTGCCGGTTGAAGTCGCCGAACCAGACGTTGTCGGCGTGGCGGGTGACGGCGGAGAGCTCGAAGCGAAAGCCCGTGTCGGTTCCCTCGGAGCCGCGCGCGTAGTCCCCCCGGAAGGCGCGGTTGAGCACGTCGATCTGGTCCCGGATCCGCCGGTCGCTCACGTCACCCCGGCCGTCCTCGGCGGAGATCACGTGGACGACCACCGGAACCGTGTGTGGTGGGGCGAGCTCGCGGCCACGCTGGGCGACCAGCGCCTCGCGCAGCTGTTCCTCGTACTCGGCGGCCTGCTCCGGGGTGACCTCCACCCCCTCCGCGGTGCCCGCACCGGGGTCGGCGACCCGGTTCTGCGACTCCCGGGCCGCCGTGTCGGCACTGTCGGGCGCCCAGGGCTCCTGCCCGGGAGGACAGTGGTCGTCGAACGCGGCCACCGACCCGGGCCCCGGGGGCTGGGAATCGGCGGGCTCCGGCAGCGTGGTCGCCACCAGACCGGTCAGCGCGAGTGCGCACAGGGTCAGGCCGGACCAGGTCGCGGCTGAGCCTCCGCGCGGGCTTCGTCCAATCACCTCACGGACTGTAGTTGTCCGATTGCTTTGTGATTGGGAGCCTTGCGCGGTCTTGCTAAGTATTTGCCCGATTCGACCAACGGGTGACCACTTTGGCTCTGCCCCGCCCCTGACCTAGGAACCTATTTCTGGCCCACGGCCCAGGCCCGCAGCTTGGCGATGCGCTCGCGGATCTGCGGCGGGCTGGCCTGCGCGACCGGCGGCCCCCCGCAGGCCCGGCGCAGTTCGTTGTGGATCACCCCGTGCGGCTTCCCGGTGCGGTGGTGCCAGGCGCCGACCAGGTTGCTGAGGTCCTTGCGCAGCTCGGCGAGGACCTCGTGGGTGGGCCCCGACTCCTCCTCCGGCTCCGCCTTGCCCCTGGCCTTGCGCTGACTCGCGTGGATGTCGGCCTTGCGCTTGCGCAACAGCTGGGAGACCTGTTCCGGGTCGAGCAGCCCGGGCAGTCCGAGGAAGTCCTCCTCCTCGCTGGAGCCGGCCGCGCCGCCGCCGTACTCCAGGCCGTCGTAGAGCGCGCGGTCGAACTCGGCCGCGGACTCCATGGTCTCGAAGGGGAGCTCCTCCCCCGCGTCCGGAGTGTCCTTCTTCTTGTTGGCCTCCTTGAGGAGGTCCTCCTCCGGGTACTCGTCGTCCGAGGGCTGCTTGTCCAGGACGTGGTCGCGCTCGCGCTCCATCTCCCCCGCGTACTCCAGCAGGGTCGGCACCGACGGCAGGAACACCGACGCCACCTCGCCTCGTTTGCGCACCCGCACGAAGCGGCCGATGGCCTGCGCGAAGAACAGCGCCGTGCTGGTGGAGGTCGCGTACACGCCGACCATCAGGCGGGGCACGTCCACGCCCTCGGAGACCATCCGGACCGCGACCATCCAGCGGTCGTCGCTCTTGGAGAAGCGGGTGATCTTCTTGGAGGCGGTGGGGTCGTCGGAGAGCACCACGGTGGCACCCTTGCCGGTGATCTGGCGCAGGATGCGCGAGTAGGCGCGGGCGTTCTCGTGGTCGCTGGCGATGACCAGGCCGCCCGCGTCCGCGTGGGTCTTGCGCACCTCGGTCAGGCGGCGGTCGGCCGCCTGCAGGACCTTCTTGATCCAGTCGCCCTTGGGGTCCAGGGCGGCCCGCCAGGCCTGGGAGAGCGCGTCCTGGGTCAGGGGCTCGCCGAGTCTGGCCGCGAGCTCGTCGCCCGCCCGGGTCCGCCAGCGCATCTCACCGGAGTAGGCCATGAAGATGACCGGGCGCACCACGCCGTCCTCCAGCGCGGGCCCGTAGCCGTAGCTGTAGTCCCAGGAGCAGCGGCGCACCCCCGCGGAGTCCTGGACGTAGTCCACGAACGGGATGGGGTTGATGTCGGAGCGGAACGGGGTTCCGGTCAGCGACAGGCGGCGCGTGGCCGGGTCGAAGGACTCGCGGACCGCGTCGCCCCAGGACAGGGCATCGCCCGCGTGGTGGACCTCGTCAAAGATCACGAGGGTCTTGCGCGCCTCGGTGCGGTTGCGGTGCAGCATCGGGTGCGCGGCGACCTGCGCGTAGGTGACGGCCACACCGATGTACTGGCGGCCGAGGGCGCCCTGCCCGTTCTTGAAGTCCGGGTCGATGGCGATGCCGAACCGGGCCGCCGCCTCGGCCCACTGCTTCTTGAGGTGCTCGGTGGGGCAGACGATGGTGATCGCGCGTACCGCGTGCTGCCGGAGGAGTTCGCTGGCCAGTGTGAGGGCGAAGGTGGTCTTGCCCGCGCCGGGCGTGGCCACCGCGAGGAAGTCGCGTGGCTGCCTGCGGAAGTACTCCTCGAAGGCCTCCCGCTGCCAGGCCCGAAGGCCGCTCAGGCGATCCTCCGCCGTGGTCTGCGTCACCGTCATTCGTTCCGTCCCCCGTTGCTCACCTGCTTGAGGTTAGCGGCCGCCGGAGACCGATCCGGGAGCCCCGGCAGTGGTGCCGCGCACAACGCCCGTCCCCGGGCGTATCCGGCAGGACACGCCCGTGCCGTCCCGGTACCGGCTGCCGCCTCGCCCGACGGCAAACGGCACGGTGCTTGCCGCACCGCGCCGCGCCGTCGTTCGAGAACCGTCTCGAAAGCCTTGCTCCAGGCCTACCTCAGCCCTCGCCCGCCACGTCCGTTCTAGGCCCCGTCGCCTTCCGCGGTTACCTCTTCCGCCCCGGGGCCCTCCTCAGCCTCAGGCTCCCCCTCCACCTCAACAGCCTCGGGGTCGACCTCGCCCTCGGGTACCTCGGCGCCGCCGATCCCGGTCGTGTCCACCGCGCCGTCGTTGAACGGCATGTGCGGGGAGATCGCCGGGAAGGCAAAGAACCACAGCAGCGCGGCTCCACCTGCCAGCAGGCCCACCGCCATGATGAACTTGGAGGCCCAGGGGCCGGGCAGGATGTGCCAGATCAGTCCGTACATTCGTGTGTCCCTTCCCCTACGCGTCCGGCGCCATGTGGGCGATGCTGTCGGGCATGCCCTCGGACTTGGGCGTGGTCTCGGTCAGTTCCGCCCACACGATGAGCCGGTGCGTGTTGTTCAGCTTGGGGGCACAGGTGGTGAGGGTGAGCAGGGCCCGGCCGGGCTCCTCCTCGGAGGCCTCCTCGAAGGGGTCCGGGGTGACCACCCAGAAGTCCTCGGGCAGGACGGTCTCCTCGCGGAAGACCTCGTAGGTGTAGAAGTTCTCGCCGTCCTCCAGCACCATGACGTCGCCCTCGTCCAGCAGGTCGAGGTCCCAGAACAGGCCGGGGGTGCGGTGCGCCGCGACCCCGTAGTTTCCGAGTTCGCCGGGGGCGCTGTCGTACTGGGTGTAGCGGCCGGGGCTGTAGCGGATGTCGTCGGGCTCGGTGCCGTTGACCACCACCCAGTCCAGGTCCAGGTCCGGGACGTAGAGGCGGCTGTCGGCGCTGCCCGGGAGGGGTTCGGAGTCCGGTCCCCGCTCATCGGCGACGGCCCACGCCTCGTCCAGGCCGTCAGCCAGACCCTGCTGCTCACGGTCGGTCTCCCACTGGGAACCGTACACCTCGTAGGCGGCGTAGAAGAGCATCAGCAGACCCGCCGTCAGGAGGATCTCGCCGAAGAACCGGACGAACCCGCGGACGACGTCGCCCGGGGTGGTCCTCGGTTTGCGGGCACGACGCCGTCGGCCCCGCGGGGCCCGCTCCCGGCCCTCGTCCGAGGGGTGGGGCTCATCGTGGGACTGCCGTTCAGTTGTGGACACCAATACGACCTACTCCTGTGGACGCTTTCGTGTGCACCCGGGTGACCGGAGGGGGACGACGAGCGGGACCCCCGTACGCGGATGCGGCAGGACTTCGACCTCGTGTTGGTACACAGCGCTGAGGAGCGACGCACTGAACACGTCGGCGGGGGTTCCCTGCGCGGCGACCTGTCCTCCGGAGAGTACCGCCACACGATGGGCGTACGCGGCCGCAAGCCCCAAATCGTGCAGGACCACGATAACCGCCCCACCGTGGGACGCCAGCGTACGCGCGATGGAAAGTACAAGTTCCTGGTGACGGATGTCCAGTGCGGCGGTGGGTTCGTCGAGCAGCAGCAGGCCGGTGTCCTGGGCCAGGACCCGGGCGAGCATCACACGCGCCCGTTCACCCCCCGAAAGCGTGGGGAAGCGCCGGGCGGCCAGGTGGGTGACGCCGACCTGTTCCATGGCGGAGCGGGTGAGGGCGTCGTCTTCGGCCGGGGAGCTGAGACCGGCCCAGGGCGCCCGGCCCATGGCGACGAGTTCGGTGACCGAGAACGGGAAACTTACCGCGGCCTCCTGGGGCAGGACGGCGCGGCGCAGGGCGAGTTGGGGCGGGTTCCACTCCCCCAGCTCGCGGCCGAACAGACTCACCGTGCCCGAACCCCGCTCGCCCTTGGCGGGGCCGCCGGTAACATCCCCCGACAGCGCGGAGAGCAGGGTGGACTTACCCGCGCCGTTGGGTCCGACCAGGGCGAGGAGTTCGCCCGCACGGACGGTGAGGTCCACCCCGTCCAGCAGGGCGCGCCCGCCCCGGCGGACGGTGACGCCCTCGGCGCGAACCACCTCGGTACCGGGTTCGACGGGTTCGGGGCGGGCGGGTACCCGGGTCAGCGGCGCGACGGCGGTGCTGAACCGCTGCCGGAGCCGCCGGCGCAACGGCGAGGCGGCCGGGGTGGTGGCGGTGCCGGTCACGACCAGCCTCCTTGCTTGGCGCGGGTGCGGTGCAGCAGGTAGAAGAAGAACGGTCCGCCCAGGGCCGCGGTGACGACCCCGAGCGGGATCTCGGCCGGAGCGGCGACGGTGCGGGCCAGCAGGTCGGCGGCGAGCAACAGCAGGCCGCCGCCGAGGGCGGAGGCAGGCAGCAGCACGCGGTGGCCGGGCCCGGTGATCATGCGGATGATGTGCGGGACGACGAGGCCGACGAAGGCGACGATCCCGGCGAAGGCGACCGCGGCCGAGGTGAGCAGGGCCATCGCGCCGATGAGCACCAGGCGCATGCGCTCGACGTCCACGCCCAGGTGGCGGGCGGGTCCCTCGCCGAGCGCGAGCAGGTCCAGGCGGCGGGCGTAGACCGGGATGACCAGCAGGCCCAGGAAGAGGCACGGCGCGATCGCGGCGACCTTGGACCAGGTGGCGGTGGAGACGCTGCCCAGCTGCCAGAAGGTGATGGTCTGGATCTCGGCGTCCTGGGAGAAGTTGGTCATCAGCCCGATCGCGGCCCCGGCGATGGCGTTGACCGCGATCCCGGTGAGCAACAGGGTGACGACCTCTGTGCGGCCGCGCGAGCGCGCGAAGACGTACACGAACAGGGTCGTGGCCAGGCCGAACACGAAGGACGACGCGATGATCGTCCAGTGGCCGAAGACGGTGAGTCCGGTGAAGATGACGACGATCGCGCCGACGGCGGCTCCGGAGGAGACACCGATCACACCGGGTTCGGCCAGCGGGTTGCCGAAGATGCCCTGCATCATGGCGCCCGCGCTGCCCAGGGCGGCGCCGACCATGATCGCGAGTACGACGCGGGGCAGGCGCACGTCCCACAGGACGGTGTGCGCGATCTGGTCCGGGGCGGTGCCCACGTCGAGGCCCATGGCACGCAGGATCGACGCGGCGACCTGGCCCGCGGGGATGGGGTAGGCACCGACCCCGGCAGCGATGACGGCGACGACCACGAGGCTGACCGTGAGGCCGCCCAGGAGGAGTCCGGCGCGCAGTCGGCGCAGGACGCGGCCACCGCTGTCCGGATCGGGTTCGGTGGTGGTGTCGCTGCTCGCGGAGCGTTCGGAGAGGGCGGTCACGGGGTGTCGTCCTCTGCAGCCGTGTCCTCGGCATCCGAGCCCTCGGCGCTCTCGACTTCGCCGGTGATGGCCGCGAGTTCCTCGGCCATGGCCGTGATGACCTGGGGTGTACGGGGGCCGAAGTTGAGCAGGACCCCGTCCTCGAAGTCGATGACGGCGCCGTTCCGGCCAGCCGGGGTCTGGGCGACACCGGGGATCTCGACCAGCCCCTCGATGCCGCCGACGGACTCCAGGCCCTTGGTCATCACCAGCAGGACGTCGGGCTGGGCCTCGATGAGCGCCTCGGTGGTGATGGGGGTGAAGGCCACGTCCAAGCCCATCTCGACCCCGGCGTCGCGGGCGCCGATCTCGGCGAGCATGGCGTCGGCGCCGGATCCCCGTCCGCCCAGGAGGTAGACCCCGGCGGTACCGCGCAGGTAGAGGAAGGCGACCAGGGGTGAACCGCTGGCCTCGACGGAGGTCTCGCGGACCGAGGCCATCTGCTCCCGGGTGCGCTCGACCAGCCGGGTGCCGGACTCGGGGACGCCGAGCGCCTCGGCGACGCGTTCGAAGCGCGGGTACATCTCGTCGAAGGACCAGGCCTCCTCGACGATCACCACGGGGACGCCGCTGCCCTGGATCTGCTCGATCGTCTCGGGGGGACCGGTCTGGGTGTCGGCGAGGATCACCGTGGGCTGGAGGGCGAGGACGGACTCGGCGGAGACGTCGTGGCCCTCGCTGATCACCGGCAGGTCGGCGGCCTCGTCGAAGGTGGCCGCCACGTCGCGGCCGACCACGCTGTCGCCGAGCCCGAGGGTGAAGACGATCTCGGCGAGGCCGCCGGTGAGCGGCAGGATCCGGCTGGTGTCGGTGACCTCCACCTCCTCGTACTCGAGGGGGTCCGAGCTGGTGCGGTAGGGGTCCAGGATCACCGAGTCGACGGTGACGGGGAGCTCGGGGGTTTCGGTCTCCGCCAGGATCTGGAGGCGGTTCTCGGAGAGTCCGGGGATACCCTCGTCAGCCGGTTCGTCCACGGGAGCGACCTCGCCGGTACAGGCGGTGAGGGCGAGGGTGCACGCAGCGGCCAGCAGAGCGGCGGCGCTGCGGCCCGGTCTGGGTCGTCCACGCAGATGGGGACGGGGGACGGCGTGGGGCATGGCGGTCGCTTTCGGTTGATCCGTGTACCGGGGTGTCGCCTGGGAGCGGGGGCGCGACACGACCTTTTATATGACAGGTCGTCACAATCTTGACAACCCTGACGGTTCAGTGGTCAACTGTTCCGGCGCGGGATCGAGTTAGGTAAGGCTCACTTCGCCAAGGTAAGCGTAACCTAAATCCATTCCCCAGGTCTCGCGGGTGACGGAACGCCGTCTGACCCGCACGAACGCGAAGGCCCCTGATGCACGCAGCGGTTCCCCTCCGTGGGCTTCTCCCACCAATGGCCGCCGTGGCGGCGGCGGCGGTTCTTTCCGCCTCCGTCCCCGCGACGGCGTTCGCCGACTCGGTCGACGACATCGTCAACCCCCGCATCACCACCGTGAACCGCACCGATGGGCTCGCCCCCGAGGGCGACACCGTCACGGTCTCCGGTACCGGACACGACCCCGGCAGCCGGATCGAGATCACCACCCGGGCCGTGCCCGCCGAGGCGGCCGACACCGAGGACGCCGACGAGTCCGCGGTCCTGGACACCGAGAACACCGTCCTGACCGAGGTCGACGAGGACGGGCTCTTCACCGTGGACCTCGACACCGGCGTCGACTTCGCCGCCGAGGCCGGTCTGGACGCGACCGGGGACCCCTTCGAGATCGTTCTGACCGAGGCCGAGGACGGCGACGGCGAATCCGAGCGTGGCGGCTGGGCCGAAGGCGATGCCCCGGCCGAGAGCCCGGGGGAAAGCACGGCGGAGAGCACCACGGAGAGCGCTGCCGAGAGCGGTGAGCCCTCCCCGGACGAGGTCGTCTCCGCCCCCGGCCCCGGCCGCAGCGCCCCGGTGCTCGCCCCAGCGGCACCCAGGAACGCTCCGACACGGGCCGCCTCGGTCGTCGCCGTGGTCCCGGTGAGCTTCGCCGCCCCGGCGAACGCGCCCCAGGCCCAGCCGCCGACCACGAACCCGCCCCAGTCCCCGAACGCTCCGCAGACCCAGGCCGCGCCGCAGACGGTGCCGCAGAATCCGGCCGACCTGACGCTGACGGTCTCCAAGACCAGCGGGCTCGACCCCGACGGTGAGAGCGTCACCGTGACCGGCAACGGTTACGACACGTCCAAGGGCATCTACGTCGCCCTGTGCGACACCGCCAACGCCAGCGCCACCCAGGCGCCCAGCCCCTGCATCGGCGGCGTGGACATGGACGGCGGTGGCGGGGCCTCGGCCTGGGTCTCCAGCAACCCGCCGCCCTACGGCGAGGGCCTGGCCACCCCCTACACCGGCAGCGGAACCAACGGCGGGTTCACCGTCGAGCTGACGGTCAAGGGCTCGGACGAGCACACCGACTGCCTCTCCGCCGCCACCGACTGCGCCGTGGTCACCAGAAACGACCACACGCGCTCCAGCGACCGCGGGCAGGACAAGTTCGTCCCGGTCACCTTCAGCGGCCAGACCGGCGACCCCGGCTCGGGCGGTTCCGGTGGTTCGGGAAGCGGTTCCGGTAACGGCTCGGGCAGCGGCTCCGGTGACTCCGGCAACAACAGCACCGGCAACGGTGCCGGCGGCAACTCCAGCGGCTCCGGCAGCGGCAGCAGCGCGGGCGGTTCGGGTTCGGGCGGCGGCAGCTCCCTGCCCACCACCGGCACAGCCCTGACCGGCCTGGTCCTGGCCGCCGCGGTGGCCGTCCTGGCGGGCGCCGTGGCGATGTTCGCCGCACGCCGCCGCACCGGCGAGGACCCGGCCACCACGGCCTAGGCCCCTCCCTCAACCAGCCGCATCCGCCCGGGCCGGGTCCCCTCGTCCCGGGCACCCACTGGGCACCCTCCGACCACGTTCTCCCTCGGCGGCCCCACCGCTCCCGTTCCGCACGGGGCCGCCGCGCCACACCCCGCTCGGCCCCGGTGCGCGACCGGGTCCGGCTCCCGTCCATCCCCCGACACGAACAGGAACATCCATCTCATGAACACCACCACGAGCCGTGAGGGCACGGCCGCGGGCAGAACCCGCCAGCTGCGCTCCCTCACCGCCCTGGCGGGAGCGGCCGTCCTGGGCGCCTCGCTCACTCTGGGCGCCGCACCGGCCCTGGCCGACGAAGCCCCCGTCTCCGTCGAAGGAGGCTCCGCCACCTGGGGCGTCAAGCAGTCCTTCCGCAACTACGTCTCCGGCCCCATCGCGGGCGGCGGCTACGAGGCGGTCGACGGCGCCTCCGTCAACGCCGACGGCACCCTGGACTTCCCCACCGCGGAGGGCTCGGTCTCCAAGGAGGACTCCTCCGGTGAGGTGAGCTTCTCCGGAGGTGTGGTCTTCACCGGCCACGACTACGGCCAGGGCCCGGTCCTGGAGATCCACGTCAACGACCCCCGCTTGGAGTTCGACGGCGCGGGTTCGGCCACGGTCTACGCCGACATCACCAGCCGCGAGTTCAAGGGCGCCAACCCGGCACTGCCCCCGGGCGACCTCATCTCGTACGGCGAGGTCGCGGTCACCGAGCTGACCGGCGCCGAGGTGGAGGTCGAGGGCGACGAGATCGTCTTCACCTCCGCCGCGGGCACCATGCACGCCGACGCCGTGGAGCCGTTCGCGAGCTTCTACGGCGCCGGCGAGACGATGGACCCGTTCTCCTTCAGCACCGTGGCCGTCGAGGGCGCCGACCCGACCGACCCCGCGGCCCCCGAGGAGCCGGTCCACGATCCCCGGGTCCAGGTCAGCCAGACCACCGAGCTCGCCCCCGAGGGCCAGGTCGTCCAGGTCGACGGCACCGGCTTCCGTCCCGGCGCGGGCATCTACGTCGCCCTGACCGGCATCGCCCAGTCGGACAGCTCCCACCCCGCTGACTGGTACGGCAGCGGCGTGTGGCTGCGTGACGGCTCCGCCCCCGCCGCGGACGGCACGTTCAGCACCGGCCTCGACGTCGTGGGCGCCTTCGAGAAGAGCGGCAACGCCTACGACTGCGTCGAGGACCAGTGCTACGTCGCGGTCTTCAACGACCGCCACGACCTGGCCAACCGCGACCAGGACGTGTGGACCCCGATCTCCTTCGCCACCGAGGACGGCGACGGAGACGGTGGCAGTGACGGCGAGACCCCCGAGGGCGACCTGACCGTGCACAACGGCCGCGCCGCCTGGGGCGTGAAGGAGTCCTTCCGCAGCTACATCGTGGGCAACATCGCCAAGGGCGAGATCAGCACCAGCGACGGCGCCAGCAAGAACGACGACGGCACCTTCGCCTTCACCGACGGCAGCGGCACCGTGAACCTGGACGAGTCCGTCGCCGAGATCGACTTCGGCGGCACCGTGCTCTTCGAGGGCCACGTCTACGACGGCGCCGACCCGCTGCTGTACATGACCGTCTCCGACCCGCGGGTCGAGATCGACGGCGCCGGGGGCACTCTCTACGCCGACGTGGTGAGCAAGTCCCTGAGCAACGAGGAGCTCGTCACCTACGAGGACGTGGCCTTCGCCGACCTGGACCTGTCCGGTGTGGAGTACGAGCTGGCCGAGGGCGTCCTGTCCTGGGACCCGATCCCGGCCGCTCTGACCGCTGACGGCGTCCCCGCCTTCGCCGACTTCTACGCCGCGGGCAAGCAGCTCGACCCGATCACCCTGACCGTGAGCGTGGACGAGAACGTCCAGGTTCCCGGCGGCGGCACCGGTACCCCCGGTGGGGGCGACGACAAGCCGACCCCCAGCCCGGGTGACGGCGACGACAAGCCCGGTCTGCCCAACACCGGTGTGGCCCTGACCGGCCTGCTGGCCGCCGCCGCGGTGGCCGTGGCCGCGGGCGGTACCGCTCTGGTCGCCGCCCGCCGTCGCACGGGCGCCGAAGAGGGCGCGCAGGTCTGATCCTCCGCTCCGGCCCCGGGGGGTTCAGCTCCCGGGGCCGGGCTCCCGGCCCCGTGCCCGGACACGACGAAGGCCTTGGCTCACCCGGAAGGGTTGGGTCAAGGCCTTTCGCGTACGGCCGAGGGGCCGTTCGACCGTGCGGTCGTTACTTCATCATTTCCTCGTACGTCCGCTTGCAGTCCGGGCACACGGGGAACTTCTTCGGGTCGCGGTTGGGCACCCAGACCTTGCCGCACAGGGCGATCACCGGGTCGCCGGTCACCGCGCTCTGGGTGATCTTGTCCTTCTGCACGTAGTGGGCGAACCGTTCCCGGTCACCGTCGTCGTGCGAGATATCCGGCCGGGTCTCGCTATCGGGAAGAACCTTGTTCAGGACATCCATCGCCATCGTCCTCACACCTTTCAACGTCTGCGTTCCACGGTATAGGGTGTCGCGCTCCACCCCATCAGTTCATGGTGGGATCGTCAGGATAGGTCGACAACAGGGCCAACTCACCCCCCTGTCGACGCAGCACCCGTGACCAGAGGGTTTCCGGAGAGCCGCCGAAGAGGTCGTCGGCGAGGGCGTCGACCACGAACCAGGCGCCGTCCCCGATCTCGCCTTCCAGCTGCCCGGCGCTCCATCCGGCGTAGCCCGCGAACACGCGCAGGGCGCTCAGGGAGGCGCCGAGGACCTCGGTGGGGGCGCCCAGGTCCACCATCCCGACCCCGGCCAGCGCCGGTCCCGGGCCGGTCCCCTCCAGCGGGGCCCAGCCCGGCGGCGCGTCTTCCGGGACGGCGGTGCCGAGGGCGAGCCCGGAGTCGGTGCCCACCGGCCCGCCGGAGAACATCACGGCGGGCGCGCTCGCGTAGGCGCCCCAGTCCGTCACCACCTCGTCCACCGGGAGTTCCAGCGGACGGTTGAGGATAACCCCCAGGGTGCCGTCGTCGGCGTCGTCCACGACGAACACCACGGAGCGACGGAAGGTGTCCTCCTGGAGAAGGGGGGCGGCCACCAGCAGGCGCCCGGTCAGAGTCGACTGGTCCATGGTCCACCTTTACCCGGAAAACCCGCCGCTGGTCACCCCCTCGGCACGCTCTCCCCACATCCCCTGTTCGTCCGTTACTCGGCCTGGCCGCGCTGGGCGACCTCGCGCACGGCGGTGGCCACGTGGTGGGACAGGTCCGAGTGGAAGACGCTCGGGATGATGTAGTTCGGGCCCAGCTCGTCCTCGGTGACCACGTCGGCCAGGGCCTCGGCGGCCGCGACCATCATGTCGGAGGTGACGTGGTGGCTCTGGGCGTCCAGCAGGCCACGGAAGAACCCGGGGAAGACCAGCACGTTGTTGATCTGGTTCGGGTAGTCGCTGCGGCCGGTCGCGACCACGCCCGCGTGCAGGTGCGCGACCTCGGGGTCGACCTCGGGGTCGGGGTTGGCCAGCGCGAAGATGATCGAATCCTCGTTCATCTCGGCGATGTCCTCGCCGGCGAGCACGTTCGGGGCGGAGACGCCGATGAAGACGTCGGCCCCGGCCACCGAACCCTTGAGGTCGCCGCTGTAGCCCGCGGGGTTGGTGTTCTCCGCGATCCAACGCAGGTTGCTGTCCAGGTTCTCGCGGCCCGCGTGTACGGCGCCGTGGACGTCACTGACGATGACGTCGCGCGCACCGGCGTGCATCAGCAGCTTGAGAATGGCGGTACCGGCCGCGCCCGCGCCGGACATGGCGATGCGGACCTCGGACAGCTTCTTGTTCACCACGCGCAGGGCGTTGCGCAGGGCGGCGAGCACGACGATCGCGGTGCCGTGCTGGTCGTCGTGGAAGACGGGGATGTCCAGCAGCTCGCGCAGGCGGGCCTCGACCTCGAAACAGCGCGGGGCGGAGATGTCCTCCAGGTTGATGCCGCCGAAGCCCGGGGCGATCAGCTGGACGGTGCGGACGATCTCGTCCACGTCCTGGGTGTCCAGGGCGATGGGCCAGGCGTCGATGTCGGCGAAACGTTTGAACAGGGCGGCTTTGCCCTCCATGACGGGCATGGCGGCCTCGGGGCCGATGTTGCCCAGACCGAGCACGGCCGAGCCGTCGGTGACCACGGCGACGCTGTTGCGCTTGATGGTCAGGCGGCGGGCGTCGTCCTTGTTGGCGGCGATGGCCTGGGAGACGCGGGCCACACCGGGGGTGTAGGCCATGGAGAGCTCGTCGCGGTTGCGCAGCGGCACCTTGGACTTCATCTCGATCTTGCCGCCGAGGTGCATGAGGAAGGTGCGGTCGCTGACCTTGTGGACCACGACCCCCTCGACCCCGCCGAGGGCGTCGACGATGGCCTGGGCGTGCTCGGTGTCGCGGGCGGCGCAGGTGACGTCGATGCGGATGCGCTCATGCCCAGCGGCCGCCACGTCCAGGGCGGTGATCATTCCGCCGACCTGCTCCACCGCGTTGGTGAGGCTGCCGACAGCGCTGCCTCCGGCGTCCAGTTCGAGTCGGACGGTGATGGAGTACGAAACGCTGGGAAGGGTGGCCACGTATTGCTCCTTGGCTTTTGCTGATGTCATGCGTCCGCGGGGCACACCGGCGGCCCCTCCCGTGGACGTACGGACCGACGTCGGGACTCTTCCACCGGGTGGTCGGGCGAACGGCCTGCACTCCGTGGCCTGGTCCGGTGGAAGCTCGTCGGCGCCTGCGCGCCGATCGGACCCGGGTCCGTGACGGTTGCGCGTCCCGCCCTGGAACACCCTGTCATCGAGTGTCCGGCACGGGCCTCGGCCGATGGGCGGGGGCGGTACTCAGGAGCCCACGACCGAGTCGCCTCACCCTACCCGAGTCAAGCGGGTAACGTCAGCACAAGGTGACAATTAACGCTTTCGGAAAAAATCTCATAAATTCCCACCAAGATCCGGTGTCCACTGGATGCCTGCCGGGGTCTAACCGCCCCCTGAAACCTGAGCCCGGTCGGCCGCCGCGCGCACCACGACATCGGCGCAGGCGTCGGTGGAGAGCGCGGTCGAGTCGATCACCAGGTGATAGTGGTCGGGATCGGCCGGGTCCACGCGGTAGAAGCGGCGCACGTAGGAGGCCCGGGCCCGGTCGTTGTCGTCCAGCAGCCGCGGTGTGGGCGGGTCGGGCCCCCAGCCGTGGCCGCCGCACTCCTCCCGGTCGCCCGCGTCCCAGAGCCTCCTGGCCCTGCGCAGCCGGGCCTGCCGACTTCCGTCCAGCCGCACGTGCAGCGCGCCCGGATGATCGGCCAGGACCACCGCCGCGGCCCGACCCAGGATCACCCCGCCGTCGCGAGCGACGTCGCGGATGACGCGTTCGGTCTGTTCGACGAACTCGTGGTCGTAGAGGAGCCGGCCCTCGTCGTTGGTGGTGCCGATGAAGGCGGTGTCCACACTGCCCAGCGTGACGGTGGGCAGGCGGGCGGCGCTGGAGAGGAGGCGTTCGAGCCCGCCGGGGGCACGGTCGTCGCGCTGGAGGACCTCGTCCAGGGAGCAGCCGATCTCGGCCGCCACGGCGCTGGGCACCGCCCGGCTGAGGAAGGGGACGTTGAGCCGCGCGGCGACGGCGGGGCCGACCACGCTCCCCCCGGCCCCGAAGGTCGCCGAGATCGTGACCACGGGTTCGCCGCCGTGCGCGCGCGGTGCGTCGTTCGTCGCCATGGGGCACCTGCCGGGTTCGCCGTGCGGACCGGCGGACCGCAGCTGTTGCGAATCTTCTACCCCACTTTTCTACCCCTTGAGCGGGCCGCTATCCCACCATCTTCAAAACAGCAAATACATGCTGTTTTCCCACCCCTGGTGACTCAATGGGATAAAACACCCCGGAACGACCGATATCAACCGAATCGTTCCGGGGCAGGGTGGTACTGATCAGACCGGCACCGGTCAGAACAGTGCCGAGGTGAGCTTGCGCCGGGCCGCGTTCACCCTCGGGTCGCCCGCGGGCAGCAGCTCGAAGAGGGCCAGCAGGTGCGCACGCACCCGGTCGCGGTCCTCGTCGGCGGTCTGCTTGACCGTCTGGATGAGCCGGTCGAAGGCGTCCTCGAACTTGCCGCCGTACATGTCGATGTCGGCGACGGTGATCTGCGCGTCCACGTCGGCCGGGTCGTCCGCGGCGGCCTGGCGCACCGCGGGGCCGTCCACGTCCTGGAGGCGTCCGATCAGCCGGATCTGCGCGAGCTTGGCCCGCAGGTCGCCGTTCTTCGGATCAGCGTCGATCGCCTTCTCGAACACGGCCGCGGCGGCCTCGAAGTCACCGCGTTCCAGGGCCTCCTGGGCCTGCGCGCTGATCGGGTCCGACTCGGGTTCGGGCTCGCCGCCGAGCTCCTCCTCCGGCATCGCGGCGGGGTCGCCGTCCACCGTGCCGGGGTGCCCGGGGGGCAGCATGCCCTGCTGGGCGAGTGCGCCGAAGACCTGTGTCAGGGCCTCGCGCAGCTGCTCCTCGGTGGCCGGTCCCTGCATCAGGGGCATGACCTGGCCCTGCACGGCGATGATGATCGTGGGGGTACCGGAGACCCGGAGCGCCTGCACCAGCTGCGGGCTGGCGTCACTGTCCACCTTGGCCAGGAGCCAGTTTCCGCCGGAGCCCTTGGAGAGCTTGTCGAGGACCGCCTCGACCTGCTTGGACTGCTCGGACCAGCTCGCCAGCACCGCCAGCACGACCGGGGCGGCCATCGACCGCTCCAGCACCTGCTGGAAGTTGGACTCGTCGGCGTTGACGGAGTAGGGGTTGGATCGACCGGCCGACTCCTCGGCGCGCTGCTTGGCCTCACGCTCCAAGGCCGCCTTGCGCGCCCCGAGGTCAACCGCACTGTTCGGTGAAAAGTCCGAAGGCTGCATGTTCCCTATCCTGCCGTATCCCGGGGCGGCACGAGGACCGCCCCGGGAAGCCCTTAGCGAACCCCGGCCCCAGGGGGTGTTCTTTTTCGTTCGTTCGCCGGGGAGGCCAATCTTCTGCAACACAGCGCAGGAGGAGGCAAGCCGCTAGCGAGGAACGAGCGTCAGGCGCCGCCGACGACGAAGAATCCCTCCGCAAAGGCGGAGAACACGCGCCAAAGCGAAGCGGAGGCGCGAAATCAAAACTGCGGGTCCTCCGTGTACGTCCCGAACTCCTCGCCCATCGTGGCGCAGATCTCACCGAGGGTGGCCTCGGCGCGGGCGGCGTCCATGATGAGCGGGATGAGGTTGCCGTCGTCGGCGCGCACGCCCTCCAGGAGGCGGGCCAGGGCGCGGTCGACGGTGTCCTTGTCGCGGGCGGAGCGGCGTTCGGTCAGGACGCGCTTCTGTTCGTGCTCGACCTCGTGGCTGATCTTGAGGATGTCCAGCTCACCGGAGACGGTTGCGGTGTGGCAGTTGACGCCGACGATGCGCTTGTCGCCCTTCTCCAGGGCCTGCTGGTACTGGAAGGCGGATTCGGCGATCTCGGAGCTGAAGTAGCCGTTCTCGATCCCGGCGAGGATGCCGGAGGTCATCGGGCCGATGCGGTGCTCGGCGTCCGCTCCCCCGCCCATCTGGAGGATGTGCTCGAAGATCCGCTCGGCCTCGGCCTCGATCTCGTCGGTGAGGGCCTCCACGTACCAGGAGCCGCCCAGGGGGTCGGCGACGTTGACCACCCCGGTCTCCTCCATGAGGACCTGCTGGGTGCGCAGGGCGATCTCGGCGGACTGCTCGGTGGGCAGGGCCAGGGTCTCGTCGAGGGCGTTGGTGTGCAGGGAGTTGGTGCCGCCGAGCACCGCGGAGAGCGCTTCGACGGCGGTGCGCACGACGTTGTTGTAGGGCTGCTGGGCGGTGAGGGAGACCCCGGCGGTCTGGGTGTGGAACCGCAGCCACTGGGCCTTCTCGGTCTTGGCGCCGTAGGTGTCGCGGATCCAGCGGGCCCAGATGCGGCGGGCGGCGCGGAACTTGGCGATCTCCTCGAAGAAGTCGATGTGGGCGTCGAAGAAGAAGGACAGCCCGGGCGCGAAACGGTCGATGTCCATGCCTCTGGACAGGCCGAGCTCCACGTAGCCGAACCCGTCGGCCAGGGTGTAGGCCAGCTCCTGTGCGGCCGTGGCTCCGGCCTCGCGGATGTGGTAGCCGGAGACGGAGAGCGGTTTGAAGGCGGGGATGTGCTCGGCGCAGTACTCCATCAGGTCGCCGATGAGGCGCAGGTGGGGTTCGGGCGGGTACAGCCACTCCTTCTGGGCGATGTACTCCTTGAAGATGTCGGTCTGGAGCGTGCCGTTGAGGCCGCCGATGTCCACGCCCTGGCGCTCGGCGGCGACCAGGTACATGCAGAAGGCCGGGATGGCCGGTCCGCTGATGGTCATGGACGTGGTGGTCTCGCCGAGGGGGATGCCGTCGAAGAGCAGGTCCATGTCGGCGACCGAGTCGATGGCGACGCCGCAGTGGCCGACCTCGCCGAGGGCCTGTGCGGAGTCGGAGTCGTAGCCCATGAGGGTGGGCATGTCGAAGGCGACCGAGAGTCCGCCGCCGCCCTGGGCGAGGATCATCTTGTAGCGCTCGTTGGTCTGCCTGGCGTTGCCGAAGCCGGCGAACTGGCGGATGGTCCAGGCGCGGCCGCGGTAGCCGGTGGGGTAAAGGCCGCGGGTGTAGGGGTACTCGCCGGGCCAGCCGATCCGCTCGAAGCCGGGGACCTCGGCGCCGGGCCGGGGGCCGTAGGCGGGTTCGAGGGTTCGTCCGGACAGCGTGGTGAAGTCGGCGTCGCGCTTGCGTGCGGAGTCGTAGCGGCGCTGCCAGCGGTCGCGTCCGGCCTCGATGTGGTGGGCCCCGCCGCCGTTGGCGGGGTCTCCTGTGGTGTTCGCCATACCAAGATAGTAGGACGTCCAACTAAATATGTACAGAAGAGACGTCCGTGGCGCCTGCGCGCCCGGACCGCCCCTGGTCAGCGCCCTTCGACGGCCCCGGCGACCGGGGCGGGGAAGTCACCGAAGTCCACCCGCAACCGGGTGAACATCTCGTGCATGCGCCAGAGTTCCTCGTCGGAGTAGCAGCCCAGACCGAAGTCCATGCCGAGCAGCGCCTGGGTGGCCTCCTCGGTGACCTCGCGCCCGGCGTCGGTGATCTCCGCCAGCACGCCGCGGCCGTCGCTCGGGTTGGGGCGGCGGAGCACCAGGCCCTGCCCCTCCAACCGGTCGATGGTGTTGGTGACGCTGGTGGGGTGCACCATCAGGCGCTCACCGATCTTGCCCAGCGGCAGCGAGCCGGAGGAGCTGAAGGTGAGCAGGACCAGGGCTTCGTAGCGGGCGAAGGTCAGACCGAACGGCTTGAGGGCACCATCCAGCTCGCCGATGAGGATCTGCTGCGCGCGCATGAGGGAGGTGACCGCCGCCATGGCGGGCGAGGCACCCCATCTCTGACTCCAGTTGTCGTGAGCGCGCTCGATCGGGTCGAACGGAAGGTTCAAAGGGTTTCCCACGCCGTCACTCTAGGCCGTCTTCCGCAGACGCCGAACGGCGTCCGTGTTCGGAACCGAGCTTTGGAAACGCCTTCCACTCACATCAACACCTCCCTGTCAAGGACTTTCCATGGCCACAAGGGGACAGAAGTCCACCGAGTCGACTGGTCCGCACCCCCACCTCGGAAACGCCACTGGTTGCGCACCTCACCGGGGTCGGACACGAGGCACACGTGAAAAAAGCCGAGCGGAGCTCATTGACGAGCCCAGAAACTATTAGTTAAGTTTCCTAAAAATTTAATTCCCCATGTCAGAGGCGTCGAGATGACTCAGCACCGCTCCCGGTCCCGCTCACCACCCCCGCACTCGCGGTCATGTTCCTGTGCACCCGAACCCCGCTGTCGGCATCCTCTCGCCGACGGTCGGCACCCTTCCCCCACTGCCGCTCACGCACCAGGAGACCTCACAACGTGAGAACCCCACGCATCAGAAACCCGCTCGCGGCACTGTTCGCCGCGCTACTCGTCATCCCGCTCGCGCTGTTCACCGCCCCCGCCTCCGCCGACACCTCGGACGTCACGGTCACCTACGTGGAGTCCGGGCGCTGGGAGAGCGGCTACGGCGGCCAGCTCACCATCGACAACGCCTCCGGCGCACCGCTGTCCGACTGGACCGTCCGGTTCACCCTCCCCCAGGGCAGCACCATCACCAGTCTGTGGAACGCCTCCCACTCGGTCTCCGGCGGCATCCACACCATCACCCCGCCCTCATGGGGAGCCGCCGTTCCCGCCGGAGGCAGCTACTCGATCGGCTGGAACGGTGCGCACACCGGCGGCGAGACCATCCCGCAGGACTGCACCGTGAACGGCAACCCCTGCTCGGGCGAGCCCGGCGATCCGGACGAGGAACCGCCCACGGCCCCCGACGGCCTGACCGTCACCGGGGTCACCGCCAGTGCCGTCTCCCTGTCCTGGGGCGCGGCGACCGACAACGTCGCCGTGGCCGGGTACGAGGTGATCTCCGACGGCGAGGTGGTCCGCGCGGTCGGCTCCGAGACCCTGAGCGCCACCGTCAGCGGCCTGGCCGCCGAGACCGAGTACACCTTCACCGTCCGCGCCTACGACACCTCCAACAACCGCGGCCCGGAGAGCGAACCGGTCACCGTCACCACGGAGGAGAGCAACGGCGGTGGGCCCATCGACCCGAACGAGGACCTGCGGGTCGCCTACTTCACCCAGTGGGGCATCTACGACCGCGGCTACCTGGTGAACAACCTGGAGACCTCGGACACCGCCGAGAAGCTCACCCACATCAACTACGCCTTCGGCAACGTCAACGCCGGCGGTGAGTGCTTCATGGCCAACCAGCTGGGCCAGGGAGACGCCTGGGCCGACTACGGCCGTTCCTTCAACGCCGCCCAGAGCGTGGACGGGGTCGGGGACGTGTGGAGCCAGGACCTGCGCGGTAACTTCAACCAGCTCCGCAAGCTCAAGGAACTGCACCCGGACCTGAAGGTCAACATCTCGCTGGGCGGCTGGACCTGGTCCCAGCACTTCTCCGACGCCGCGCTCACCCCCGAGTCCCGCGAGCGCATGGTCAGCTCCTGCATCGACCTGTACCTGAAGGGCAACCTGCCCACCTTCGACGGCGCGGGAGGCCCCGGGTCGGCCAAGGGCGTCTTCGACGGCATCGACCTCGACTGGGAGTGGCCCGCCTCCTCCGGCCACGAGCACAACGTGGTGCGCCCCGAGGACAAGGAGAACTTCACCGCCCTGGTCCAGGAGTTCCGTGACCAGCTCGACGACCTGGAGGCCGACACGGGGCGCGACTTCGAGCTCACGGCCTTCCTGCCCGCCGACCCGGAGAAGATCGAGCTGGGCTTCGAGATGGACCAGCTCATGCCCAACTTCGACTTCGTCACCATCCAGGGCTACGACTACCACGGGGCCTGGGAGGACACCACCAACCACCAGTCCAACCTGCTCGAGCACCCCGACGACCCGGGGCCGAACGTCTTCGCCACCGACACCACCATCCAGGCCTACCTGGACCGCGGGGTCGACCCGGCCGACATGGTGCTGGGCCTGCCCTTCTACAGCCGCGGCTGGACGGGGGTTCCGGCCGGACCCAACGGTGACGGCCTCTTCCAGGACGGCACCGGTCCCGCTCCCGGCAGCTACGAGCCGGGCATCGAGGACTGGAAGGTCGTCAAGGACCTGCCCGGCTTCGAGCTGCACCGCGACAACGAGCTCGGTACGGCCTGGCTGTACGACGGCACCACGTTCTGGACCTACGACGACGAGATCGCCCTGACGCAGAAGACCGACTGGGCCGTGGACAACGGTCTGGGCGGGGTCATGATCTGGTCCATCGACGGTGACGACGCGGACGGCAGCCTGATGGCTGCCGTGGACGCCGCCCTCGGCAGCTAGACCGCCCACGCTGCCTCCCCCGCATCATCAACCACATGAGAAACCGGAGCCCCGACCACTTCGGCCGGGGCTCCTATCTCTCAAGCCAACCGAAGTCAAGGCTTTCTCATGGCCGCAAGGGGACAGTTCCGAACTCAGGCCACTGGTCTGGTCCGCCAACTCGGTAGATCCACTGGAAGGGCGGGGCGCCAGCGTGAAAGCCCGAGATCCGGCGGAGAAACTTCCCCGCAGGGCGTTGACGCCGCCCGTAATTATTAGTTAAGTTTCCTAAAAATTTATCCCCCCACGTCAGGGCAGCGAGAAGCCCTCAGACCCCTGACTCTGACTCCGCCCCCCACAGGAGACTCGCGACGTGAGCTCACGACGACTCAGAAACCGCCTCGCGGTGGTGGCCGCCGCCGTAGTGGTGGCACCGATCGCCCTCTTCGTGCCACCCGTGACCGCGGAGGAGGCCGACACCGCCGACCTCCGGGTCACCTACGTGGAGTCCGCCCGCTGGAACACCGGCTACACCGGCGAGATCACCGTCCACAACGCCTCCGGCACAGACCTGTCCGACTGGACCCTGGAGTTCGACCTCCCCGAGGGCAGCGGCGTCCACCAGCTCTGGAACGCCACCCTGGAGGGCTCCGCCGAGGACGGCTACACCGTGACCCCGCCGCGCTGGGGCGCCACGATCCCCGCCGGGGGCACCTACGCGTTCGGCTTCAACGGGATCCACACCGACGGCAACAGCCACCTGCTCAACTGCACCGTCAACGGCTCCCCCTGCGCCGGTGAGCCCCACCAGGGCCCCCGGCACGGTGACCTCAGCGTCGCCTACTTCACCCAGTGGGGCGTCCAGGAGCGCGGCTACCAGGTCCGCGACCTCATCGACTCCGGCAGCGCCGAGAAGCTGACGCACATCAACTACGCGTTCGGCAACGTCAGCGCCGACGGCGAGTGCTTCATGACCAACGAGCCCGAGCAGGGGGACGCACAGGCCGACTACGGCCGGGTCGTCCCCGCCTCGGAAAGCGTCGACGGCGCCGCCGACGGCCCGAACCAGCCCCTGCGCGGCAACTTCAACCAGCTGCGCAAGCTGAAGGAGCAGTACCCGAACCTGCTCATCAGCGTCTCGCTGGGCGGCTGGAACTGGTCGGAGCACTTCTCCGACGCCGCGCTCACCGCCGAGTCCCGCGAGCGCTTCGTCAGCTCCTGCGTCGACCTGTACCTGAAGGGCGACCTGCCGCTGATCGACGGCGCGGGCGGCGAGGGCGTCGGCTACGGCGTCTTCGACGGCATCGACCTCGACTGGGAGTGGCCCGCCTCCGACGGCAACCCGCACAACGTCGTCCGCCCCGAGGACCGGGAGAACTTCACCGCCCTGGTCCAGGAGTTCCGCGACCAGATCGACGAGCTCGGCGAGGAGACCGGCCGCCACTTCGAGCTCAGCTCGTTCATGCCCGCCGGTCCCTGGCGGATCGACACCGGCTACGAGCTGGACGAGATCATGTCGAACTTCGACTTCATCACGGTGCAGGGCTACGACTACCACGGCACCTGGGAGAGCGTCACCAACCACCAGTCCAACCTGGCCCCGGACCCGCGCGACCCGGGCGACGTGATCTCTACCCAGACCACCGTGCAGGCCTACCTGGACCGCGGGGTCGACCCGGAGAAGATCGTGCTGGGCGTGCCCTTCTACAGCCAGGGCTGGACGGGTGTGGCGCCCGGCCCCGAGGGCGACGGACTCTTCCAGCCCGCCGCGGGCCCGGCCCCGGGCACCTACGCCGACGGTACCGAGGAGTACCGCAACCTCAAGGAGCTCTCCGGCTTCGACCTCTACCGCGACGACGACCTCGGCACCGCCTGGCTCTACGACGGTGAGACCTTCTGGACCTTCGACGACGAGGTCTCCATGACCCAGAAGACCGACTGGGTGACCGACAACGGTCTCGGCGGGGTCATGATCTGGTCCATCGACGGCGACGACTCCGAGGGCAGTCTGCTGACCGCCATCGACGCGGCGCTGGGAAGGTAGCGCCCACAGACCCCCGCCTCCGGTCTGGGCCGGAGCGGGAACCAGCGGCGTCGGTGCTCTGATCCGGGGAGCACCGCCGCCAAGGCCGGGGCGGACCGACGTGCGACGGTCCGCCCCGGCCGCCTTTGTGTCGAAGGCAGTGTCTCCACACCGGAACGGCGCTGGCCCGGACTAGGCTCCCGGGTCGGCGCCCAGTTCCTTCAGTAGCAGGTCGGCGGCGGCGTAGGGGTCGCGCTCCCCCGCCGCGACCTCCCCGGCCAGGCCGTCCAGACCGCTGTCCGCGCCCACCCCGCCCATCCGGGCGCGCAGCAGGTCCAGCACGATCGCCTGTACCTCGTGGCGGGCGCGTTCGCGACGCCTGGTCGCGAGCTCGCCGGACTCCTCCAGGTGGGCGTAGTGGTCCTCGACCCGCCCCCAGAGCTCGTCGACGCCCTCGTCCTTGGCGGCGACCGTCATGACGATCGGCGGTTTCCACTCCGCCTCGTCGCGGTCCTTCATCGCGACCATCTGGCGCAGCTCGCGCAGGGTGACCTTGGCGCCGTCGCGGTCGGCCTTGTTCACCGCGAACACGTCGGCGACCTCCAGCACCCCGGCCTTGGCCGCCTGCACCGAGTCGCCCATGCCGGGAGCGCACAGCACGACGGTCGTGTCCGCCTGACCGGCGATCTCCACCTCGGCCTGGCCCACGCCGACGGTCTCCACCAGGATCACGTCGAACCCGGCCGCGTCCAGCACCCGCAGCGCGTGCGGGGTGGCCCAGGAGAGCCCGCCCAGGTGCCCGCGGTTGGCCATGGACCTGATGTACACGCCCGGGTCGGTGGCGTGCTCCTGCATCCGAACCCGGTCGCCGAGCAGGGCACCGCCGGTGAAGGGCGAGGAGGGGTCGACCGCCAGGACCGCGACGGTCAGGCCCTTGGCCCGCACCGCGCGCACCACGGCGTTGGTGGTGGTGGACTTGCCGACCCCGGGCGACCCGGTGAACCCGACCACGCGGGCCCGGCCGGTGTGGAGCGCCAGCCCCGCCATGATCTCGCGCAGTTCGGCGGCACCGTTCTCGACCAGGGTGATCGCGCGGGCCAGCGCCCGGCGGTCACCCCCGCGAACCCGTTCGACCAGCTGGGGGGCGTTCATGCGACTCCTCGATTGTGACGGGCGGAGAAGAGGAGGGGCGAGGGCTTGTGGCCCTCGCCCCTGTGTTCTACCAGGTACGACTCGGCGTCGGCAGGCACCGGCGCCCCTGCGCGAACTACTTGGCAGGCACCGTGAACAGCAGGGCGTCGCCCTGCCCGCCGCCACCGCACAGGGCGGCCGCGCCGAGCCCGCCGCCACGGCGGCCGAGCTCGTGGATCAGGTGCAGGGCGATGCGCGCGCCGGAGGCGCCGATCGGGTGACCGATCGCGATGGCGCCGCCGTTGACGTTGACGATGTCCTCCGAGACCCCGAGGTCCTTGGTGGACTGGATGCCGACCGCGGCGAAGGCCTCGTTGATCTCGATGAGGTCGAGGTCGCCGATCTCCTTGCCCGCCTTGGCCAGCGCGTGCTTGATGGCGTTGGAGGGCTGGGAGTGCAGCGAGTTGTCCGGGCCCGCCACGTTCCCGTGCGCGCCGATCTCGGCGAGGATCGGGGCGCCGAGCTCCTCGGCCTTGGCGCGGCTCATCACGACCACCGCGGCGGCGCCGTCGGAGATCTGCGAGGAGGAACCCGCGGTGATGGTGCCCTCGCGGTCGAAGGCCGGGCGGAGCTTGCCCAGGCTCTCGGCGGTGGTACCGGGGCGGATGCCCTCGTCGGCGGAGAAGCCGACGGGGTCGCCCTTGCGCTGCGGGATCTCGACGGGGACGATCTCCTCGTCGAACAGGCCCTTCTCGGCAGCGGCGGCGGCGCGCTGGTGGGAGCGGGCGGCGAACGCGTCCTGCTCGGGGCGCTCGATGCCGAGCTTGCTGTTGTGGCGCTCGGTGGAGGCGCCCATGGAGTCGCCCTCGAAGGCGTCGGTGAGGCCGTCGTGCGCCGTGGCGTCCAGGACCTCGATGGAGCCGTACTTGTAGCCCTGTCGCGACTTGGGCAGCAGGTGCGGGGCGTTGGTCATGGACTCCATTCCGCCCGCGACCACGATGTCGAACTCGCCCGCGCGCACGAGCTGGTCGGCCAGGGCGATGGCGTCCAGGCCGGACAGGCAGACCTTGTTGATGGTCACGGACGGGACGTCCATGGGGATGCCCGCCTTGACGGCGGCCTGGCGGGAGGGGATCTGACCGGCGCCCGCCTGCAGCACCTGTCCCATGACCACGTATCCGACCTGTTCGCCGCTGATGCCGGCGCGCTCCAGCGCGGCCTTGATCGCGAAGCCGCCCAGGTCTGCGGCGGAGAACCCGGCGAGGGAGCCGAGGAGTCGGCCGGTGGGGGTACGAGCCCCACCGACGATGACGGAACCGGGCATCTTAACTGGCCTCCAAGTGATGGGTGACGCACCTGGTCTGCAACGATACCCACACACATCACATCGAAGTTCGGGAGGTTCGCCAGTGAGTGACGCACCCAGCCCCACCGGCCCGTTCTCCGGTCTGAGCCGGTTGGACCACGTGGGGATCGCCTGCCACGACCTCGACGCGTCCATCGAGTTCTACCGGAGCACGTACGGCTTCGAGGTGGAGCACGAGGAGGTCAACGAGGAGCAGGGCGTCCGCGAGGCGATGCTCCGGATCAACGGCACGGACGACGGCGGCGCCACCTATCTGCAACTGCTGGAGCCGACTCGGGAGGATTCCCCCGTCGCGAAGTTCCTGGCCCGCAACGGCGAGGGCGTGCACCACATCGCGTTCGGCACCGGTGACGTGGCCGCGAGCGCGAACGGGATCGGCGAGCGCGGGGTGCGGGTGCTGGACGCCGAGCCGCGCACCGGCACAGCGGGTTCGCAGATCGTCTTTCTGCACCCCAAGGACTGTGGCGGCGTTCTCACCGAGTTGGTACAAAGCACCCACTAGGGACACGCCGAAGGCGTGATTCGCCCGATTCACGTCACGGGGACGTTCCGGACACATCACAGCTTGAGTTCCACCGGTGCGGCTGACCATAGACCCCACCGGAAGTTACCCGAAACCCCCTTCCCAGGGGTTCCACGCTTGATAAAGTCGGCTAGCTGCCGGATGTGCTTTTCTTCCGGCGTTGGTCCATGTCTTGCAGTCCGGTCAGTGAGCCGGGCCAGTCGTACCCGCACGTGCCCACCGCACCGGGACGACCGTCGGAGGCGGTCAGGGCCGCTCGAGAGCCCGTCGCACCAATCCGCCTGCGCCTCGGCCCGCACTTCCCGGGCACAACCCGTCCACCGGGGGCACAGCAGCCGCCCTCCTGTCTGCCCCTGGCAAGTTCGCAAGTAGCCGTCTCGCACCCGTTCAGGATTCCGCCACATGTCGTCAAACAACATTGACACCCAGCTCAACAACATCTTCGACGAAGACAACACTCCGCCCGAGTTCGACGTGGTGCTGCGTGGCTTTGACCGCACCCAGGTGCAGGACTACCTGGACGGCCTGCGCAACGAGGTCAAGCAGTCCAACAAGCAGCTCGAAAAGGCCAAGAACGAGCTGAACGCCAAGAACCGTCAGCTCCAGGAGCGGGAGCGCCCCTCCTACTCCGGTCTGGGCTCGCGTATCGAGGAACTGCTGCGCCTGGCCGAGGAGCAGGCCAACGAGCTGGTCCAGAGCGCCCAGATCGACGCCAACGACATCCGTTCGGCCGCTCAGATCGAGGCCGCCGAGATGCGCGCCGCCGCCGAATCGGAAGCCACCGAGGTGCGCACCCTCGCCCAGCGCGAGGCCGACGAGCAGCGCCAGGCCGCCGAGGCCGAGGCCGAGGAGATCAGCACCACCGCCCGCCGCGAGGCCGACGAGCTGGCCTCGACCACCGAGCGCGAGGTGCAGAAGAAGCGTTCGGCCGTCGACCACGAGATCGCCGAGAAGCGCGCCACCTTCGAGGGTGAGATCGCCAAGCTGCGGACCACCACCGAGCGCGAGTGCGCCCAGGCCCGCGCCGCCGCCAAGCGCGAGCGCGACGAGACGATCCAGTCGGCCAAGAGCCAGGCCGAGGAGCTGCGCAAGAACGCCGAGCGTGCTTTCGCCGAGTCCGAGGCGCGCCGCACCGAGACCGAGGACCAGTTCGAGCTCCAGCTGGCCGACCGCCGCGCCGAGGCCGAGCGCCAGGACGCCGAGCGCCTGGCCGCCGCCCAGGCCGCCACGCAGAAGATGGTCAACGAGGCCGAGGAGCGCGCCGCCAGCGCCGAGCAGCGCGCGACCAACGCCAGCCAGCAGGCCGAGCAGACCCGCCGCGACGCCGAGAACCACGCCAAGCAGCTGGTCAGCAACGCCAAGAAGAACGCTGGCCAGATCGAGGCCGAGGCCAAGTCCAAGGCCGAGCACCAGCTCAGCGACGCCAAGTCCGAGGCCAACCGCATCCTGACGGCCGCCAAGAAGGAGGTCGACGAGCTCAACCGCCAGCGGGACAGCATCCAGTCGCACCTCCAGCAGCTGCGCCAGCTGCTCGGCGGTGGCGGCGCCCCGGCGGCTCCCGCGGCCCCCGCCGCGATCCAGCAGGAGGCCGCCCCGGCGGCTCCGGCCGCCCCCGCCGCCCCCGCGGCGGAGGAGCCCAAGCAGCCGGCCCACTCCGGCAAGGGCTCCGACGACGAGGACTGGTGGCAGGAGTAACGACCGGCCGCCACGGCTGAGTCGTTCCGACACGACGAAGGGCCCGGCCCCCGGAGAGTGATCTGGGGACCGGGCCCTTCGTCGTGTCCGCCCCCGGTGGGGGGCGGGTCGGTGGTCCGCTAGGCGGTGTCCTTCTCCCAGGGGCCGTCCCACTCCGTCGGCAGCGGGTAGGCCTCGGGGTTGACCACCTTGACGATCTCGTCGAGGACGCGGCGCACGTAGGGCTCACCGACCCACAGGTGCTTGGCGCCGTCCACGCCGATGATCTCCGCCTGGGTGAGCGGCGCGAAGCGTTCGCGGGCCTCATCGGGCCTGAGGTAGTCGTCGTGTTCGGGGACCAGCGCCACGACCGGCTTGCCCGAGTCCGCCCACACCCTCATGTCCGCCTCGTCGGCGCGGTGCAGCGGCGGGGACAGCAGCAGCGCCCCCTGGACCTGCGGGTCGCAGCCCCACTTGAGGGCGAGCTCGGTACCGAAGGACCAGCCCAGCAGCCAGGGTTCGGGCAGGTCCTCGAACTCGGTGAACTCGATGGCGGCGAGGACGTCGTGCTTCTCGGTCTCCCCCTCGCCGAACTCGCCCTCGCTGGTGCCGTGGCGGGAGGTGGTCCCGCGCGTGTTGAAGCGCAGCACCGCGATGTTGGCCAGCGCGGGCAGCCGGAAGGACGCCTTGCGCATCACGTGGCTGTCCATCATGCCCTCGGCGGTGGGCAGCGGGTGCAGGCAGATGATGGTGGCGGCGGGCTTGCGGCCTTCGGGGAGGGCGAGCTCCCCGATCAGTTCCAGACCGTCGGCGGTGTGCAGCGTGACGGGTCGTCGCACGGCGGGCAGCACCGTGGTGGCTCGGATCTGCATGACTCCTCTTCCGTATGGTCCGGTCCGGGTCAGTATCTGGGAGACCTGGGAGAGCGCTGGGAACGCCGCTCCCAGCAGGAGGAGTGCCAGTGGCGCCGGTCGCCGCCGTCGCCGTAGGGGCGCCAGGCGACGACGTGGGGCATGCCCGTGGGGATCTCCTGGGCGCAGCCGGGGCACCGGTAGACCTTGGTGGCGGCGGCGCCGGGGATCCGGCGGGTCACCCACTCACCGTCCGGCCCCGTCTCTCTGCGCTGCCCTCCGGTGATGCGCAACATGAGGGCGTCCTCGTCAGGAGGACCACCGGGGGCGTTGTTGCCCCGGGCGGCTTTGCGGCGGGGGCTGTTACGGCGCGGGCTCACCCTTCAAGGGTAGGAGAAAACAGACAGTGGCCGCCGTCACACCACGAGGGTGCGGCGACGGCCACCGGTCAGACAGAGGCTGGAAGCGCTGGCCATGACAGGCCGGAGAACCCCTCAGCCGTTGCAGGCGCAGCCACCGCCGCCGTGGGAGGAGTCCTCCTCGGCGTCGGGGAGCATGTCCATGAGCAGCGGGGCGGGTACCAGGACGCTGGTGAGACTGTACTCGCCCATCGCCACCAGGGTGGTGATGACGTTCTCCGCGCCGCGCTCCTCCAGGAGCTCGGTCGGGCCCTTCGGGTAGCCGCAGCCGAACCGCATGGCGGTGTCGACGTCCTTGGCGGTGGCGTAGCCGTCGCCGATCATGCGCATGGCGTCGTCGATCTGCGGCGCGATGAGCATCTCGCCCAGGTCGAGGGTCTCCTCCTCGCGCACGATCTGGGCGAGGCGGCTGGTGCGCTGGGGCTCGGGGGCCTCGTCCTTGCCACCGTAGAAGCCCTGGCCGGTCTTGCGGCCGAGCCGGCCCGCGGTGACCATGCGGCGCAGCAGCGGGGAGGCGGAGTAGCGCGGGTCGCGGAACTCCTCCCAGAGCACGTCCATGACGGCCAGGCAGATGTCCAGGCCGACCAGGTCGGCGAGGGTGAGCGGGCCCATCGGAAGGCCGGCGGCCTTCTTGACGGACTCGTCGATCTCCTCACGGGTGGCGATCCCGCGCTCGTAGAGGCGGATCCCGTCGTTGATGTAGGGCACCAGCAGCGCGTTGGCGACGAAGCCGCCGCGGTCGCCGATCGTGATCGGGGTCTTGCCGATGCGCTTGGCGACCTCGGTGACGACGTCGACGGTCTCGGGGCTGGTGGAGACGGTGGTGATGACCTCGGCCAGCTTCATGACCGGGGCCGGGTTGAAGAAGTGCAGACCGACGACCTTCTCGGGGCGGTCGGTCAGCGCGGCGATCTCGGTGACCGACAGCGATGAGGTGTTGGTCGCCAGGATCGTGCCGGGCGGGCAGATCCGGTCGAGGTCGCTGAACAGATCGCGCTTGATCTCCATGCGCTCGGGGACGGCCTCGATGACGAAGTCCGCGTCCGAGAGGTCCTCGCGGGACGTGCTGAACGTGAGGCGGGACTCGATCGCCGAGCGCTCCTCCTCGGTGAGTTTGCCCTTGCTGACCGCACGCGAAAGGGACTTGTCCACGTGACCACGGCCGCGGTCGAGGGCGGCCTGGTCGATCTCGACCCCGACGACGTTGAACCCGGCCCGGGCGAACACCTCAGCGATGCCCGCACCCATCGTGCCCAGTCCTACGACGCCGACCTTGTCAAATTCCTGCACCATGGGCCCCACCTTAGACGCCCCTCGCACCCGGCTCGCGCACCGGGACCAGATCTTTACTACTGGCCGGTAGCACCGCCTGCCCTCCCTTCGGCCCGGACCGGCACGACGGCGACGGCCAGCGCGGAGAACACCGCGCCCACCGCGAACACCGCGGGCAGCCCGGCGAGGGTGATCACGGCGGCCATCAGCACGGGGGTCAGCGTCGTACTGACCGCCTGGAGCCAGTTCTGCACGGCCAGGGCGCGCCCGGCCCAGGCCGTCCCGGCGATCTCCGCCACCGAGAGGAAGGTCAGGCCGTTGTGCCACATCGTCAGAACCAGGCAGAGCAGGACCAGCGGGAGGCCGACCACCCCCAGGTGTTCGGCAGCAGGGTGAGCAGGACCAGGGCGGCACCGGAGACCACCGCCAGCCACCGCACCGGCCGCATGCGGTTCCCGGTCCGGTCCGACCACGCCCCGAGCAGCAACCGCCCGGCCGCCCCGGGCACCTGCGCGGCCGCGACCACCGCCCCGGCGGCGGGCGGGCTCCAGCCCTGCTCCTGGACCAGGTAGATGACCGTGTAGACCATCAGGGTGACCTGGGGAACACCGAGGAGCATGCTCACGCCGTGCACCCGCCAGACGGTCCACCGGCGGTACGGGGACTCGGCCCTCCTCGCGGAAACGGAGCCTGACGCCGGAGCGGCCTTCCCGGAGCGTTCCGTTCGGCCCTCGGTGCCCTCCCTCGGCGGAGCACTCGCCATGGCCAGGACCAGGGGGACGGCGACCAGTGCGAGCGCCCCGGGAAGCAGCATCGCGCCGACGAACCCCCACGCGTCCGCCGCTCGGGGAAGCACCAGCGCGGCGAGCCCCACCCCCAACGGCAGCGCCGACTGGCGGATCCCCATGGCCAGCCCGCGTTCGTTCGAGTCGAACCAGGTCAGCACCAGGCGTCCGCTCGCCGCGTTGACCGGGCCGCCCACCGCGCCCACGAGGAACATCACCGCGGCCACGCTCCACAGCTCCGAAGCCGTCCAGAGCAGACCGAGCGCGCCCGCCGTGAGCAGCAGGCTCAGTGCCATGGTGGGCCGCTCCCCCGCCCGGTCGATCACCACGCCCCACGCCAGCAGGGTCAGCAGCAGCCCGAACGAGGGCAGCCCGGCGAGCATCCCCGCCTGCGCCGTGGTGACCCCGAAGGCCTCGCGCAGCTGTGGCAGGACGACCGGAACCCCGAACATCGCCGAGACACTGGCCACCTGCGCCACCATGCTGACCGACAGGATCATCCAGCGGTTGCGAACGAGCATCCCGACAGCCTAGGGAGAACCGGCCCGGCCCTCCCGGCCGCCCCGGTTCCGGGTCCGACCTCCGAACCGGCCTCGGAAGCCCGGCGGAGGCGGTAACGTGACGTCCCGTGCGTCTTGTCATCGCGCGGTGCAGCGTCGACTATGCCGGCCGGCTCACCGCCCACCTGCCCATGGCTCCCCGCCTGATCCTGATCAAGGCCGACGGGAGCGTGTCCATTCACGCCGACGACCGGGCGTTCAAGCCGCTGAACTGGATGAACCCGCCGTGCAAGCTGCACGAGGAGACCGTCGAGGACGGTCCCGACGTGTGGACGGTCACGCACAGCAAATCCGGTGAGAAGCTCGTGCTGACCATGGAGGAGATCCTCCACGACTCCTCACACGAGCTCGGCAAGGACCCCGGTCTCCAGAAGGACGGCGTCGAGGCCCACCTCCAGGAGTTGCTCGCCGAACACATCACCACCCTCGGTGAGGGCTACACCCTCATCCGCCGCGAGTACCCCACCGCCATCGGGCCCGTGGACATCCTGTGCCGCGACGGCGGGAACAGGACCGTCGCGGTGGAGCTCAAACGGCGCGGGGACATCGACGGCGTCGAGCAGCTCACCCGCTACCTCGAACTCCTCAACCGGGACCCCTCCCTGGCCCCGGTGACCGGCGTGTTCGCGGCCCAGGAGATCAAACCCCAGGCCAAGGTCCTGGCAGAGGACCGCGGGATCACCTGCGTGGTCCTGGACTACGACGAACTACGCGGCATCGAGCCGGACACGCTGCGTCTTTTCTAGCCACGGCCTCTCCGGACCCCGGCCTCTCCCGGGGCCCGCACCCGGGAGTCGCTCCCGCCGAACCCCGCGCCCGTGTCCTCCGTTTGGAGGACACGGGCGTGTCTTCACGGCGGATACCCCCGCCCCCGGCCCCGCGGGAAGCTCAGCTCATGAGCGACACAGTGATCGAGGTCAACGGCCTCAGGAAGAAGTACGGCGACACCGAAGCCGTCGCCGGGATCGACCTGAGCATCCGACGGGGCGAGATCTTCTCCTTCCTCGGCCCCAACGGCGCCGGGAAGACCACCGCCGTGGAGATCCTGGAGGGCTTCCGCCACCGGGACGGCGGTAGCGCCCGGGTGCTGGGCGAGGACCCCGGGAAGGCAGGGCGCGCCTGGCGCTCACGGGTCGGCATCGTCTGGCAGAAGGAGACCCAGGTCCCCAAGTTGCCGGTGCGCGACGTCGTCCGGCACTTCGCGGGCTACTACCCGCTCGCGC
The DNA here is from genome assembly GCF_024134545.1 of Nocardiopsis exhalans. Lineage (GTDB taxonomy): Bacteria > Actinomycetota > Actinomycetes > Streptosporangiales > Streptosporangiaceae > Nocardiopsis > Nocardiopsis exhalans. The sequence continues at coordinate 1,790,493 of NZ_CP099837.1, read as the reverse complement.
ACGACCCCGACGAGGTCGTCGAACGGGTCGGGCTCGGCCCCAAGGCCAAGGAGCTGGCCGAGTCCCTCTCCGGCGGGCAGCGCCGCCGCCTGGACGTGGCCCTGGGCATGATCGGCCGGCCCGAACTCCTCTTCCTGGACGAGCCGACCACCGGTTTCGACCCCAAGGCCCGTCGTGAGTTCTGGGGCCTGATCCGGGACCTGGCCGACGGCGGCACCACCGTCGTGCTCACCACGCACTACCTGGAGGAGGCCGAGGAGCTGGCCGACCGGGTGTGCGTGATCGCCCGTGGCCGTATCCGGGCCGTGGACACCCCCGCCGCGCTCGACGGGCGCGCCTCCGCCGAGGCGACGGTGGGCTGGTTGGAGGACGGCCGGCGCCGTGAGATCCGCACCGACGAACCCACCCGGGCCGTCTCGGAGCTGGCCGCGCGCTTCGTCGGGGAGGTCCCGGAGCTGAGCGTGCACCGCCCCACCCTCGAGGAGACCTACCTCGGGATGATCCAGGACGACGAGGCCGAGGAGGCCGCGGTATGAGCACCCCCGCCACCGACCCCACCACCGACGCCACCAGCCCGCGGAGCACCGGACCCAGTGACCGCCGCAGCGCCGTTCCGACCGGTTCGCGGGGTCGCCCGCCGGGCCCGGTCCGGGTGGGTCTGTCCCGCGGCTGGATGGAGATCCGCACCTTCGCCCGCGAGTGGGAGAGCGTGATCTTCACCTTCTCCCTGCCCGCCCTGATCCTGGTCATGTTCGCGTCGATCTTCGACGGCCTCTACGACATGGGCATCCCCACGGTCGACTACTACCTGCCCGGCATCATCGCCATGGGCCTGATGTCGGTGAGCTTCCAGACACTGGGCACGGCCATCGCCGCCGAACGCGAGTACGGCACACTGCGCCGTCTGCGCGGTACCCCGATGCCGCCCAGCGCCTACTTCGTCGGCAAGACGGTCCTGGTGCTGTTCCTCGCCTTCGGACAGCTGGCCCTCCTCCTGGCGGTGGCCGGGCTGTTCTTCGACGCCACGCTGCCCTCGACCGCGCAGGCGTGGGCCACCATCGCCTGGGTGCTGATGCTCGGTACGATCGGCTGTTCCCTGCTGGGCATCGCGATCAGTTCGCTGGCCCGCACCGCACAGGCCGCCTCCGCCGTGGTGGTCGTGCCCTTCCTCATCCTCCAGTTCACCTCCGGCATCTTCGTACCGGTGATGGTGCTGCCGGACTGGGTGCTCAACGCGGCTTCCCTGTTCCCGCTGCTCTGGATGGCCCAGGGCATGCGCGCCGGGTTCTTCCCCGACGAGATGGCCGCGCTGGAGCAGTCCGGCGCCTGGGATCTGCCCATGGTCGCCCTCGCCCTGGGCGCCTGGTGTGTGGTGGGCTTGGTGCTGACCCTGCTGACGTTTCGCTGGAAGACGCGTAAGGACGGATAACGACGATGACGGACCAGGAGCGGCACGCATGGGCCTTGGGCGGCTGGTGGCACGTGGCCTTCAGCGCCATCATGGCGGCCATGGTGGCGCTGGCGCTGCTCACCGGCCCGGAACAGTGGCGGTGGCTGACCGCAGCGCTGCTGAGCTCCGTCGTGGCTGTCTACTTCGTCTTCGCCAAACCGCTGGTCAGCCCGGAGAAGGATTACCCGGGCAGGGGTCACTCGCTGGTTCTGGTAGCTCTGATCCTGTTGCCCACCCTGCCCGCGGTGATCATCAACCCGACTCTGGTCCTCTCCCTGGTCGCGATCGCCCCGGTCTGCTTCATGACGGTGGGCAGCCTGCTCGCCGTCCCCGCGGTGGGAGCGATCCTGATCCTGCCCAACCTGGTTTCCGGTCTCCAGGGCCGGGAGAGCTGGGATCAGGTAGGGGTCGGCCTGCTGATCAACGGCGCGATCCTCGGCTACGCGCTGTGGTTCGGTACCTGGATCGAGCGGATCGTGGTGCAGAGCGCCGAACGGTACGAGCTCATAGAGGCGTTGCAACGCAGCCGCGAGGAGGTCTCCCGCCTGTCCCAGGAGGCGGGGGCGCTGGCCGAGCGCGAACACCTGGCCCGGGAGATGCACGACACCCTCGCCCAGGGCTTCACCAGCATCATCACCCTCACCCAGGCTGTGGAGTCGGAGCTGGACAGCGCCCCCGGGACCGCCCGCCGCCACTTGGCGCTGATGCGCGAGACCGCCGCGGAGAACCTCGCCGAGACCCGCGCGATGGTGGCCGCCCGCCAGCCGGTCCGGCTGGACAGCGGCGGCCTGGACGCCTCGATCCGACGCATCTCCGAACGCCTCGGCCGCGAACTCGGTATCTCCGTGGCCGCCGAGGTCTCCGGCACCCCTGAGACACTTCCCAACGATCTCCAGATCTGCCTGCTGCGTACCGCTCAGGAGGCCCTGGCCAACGTCCGCAAGCACTCGGGGGCCGACAACGCCCGGGTCGTACTCGCCTACACCGACGTCGGCGTGCGCCTGACCGTCGAGGACGACGGGGTCGGATTCGACTTCGCGGGGCCGGCCCACGGCAACGGCCTGGCCAACATGCGCCACCGCGCCGAGAGCGTGGGCGGTGTCCTGGAGATCAGCTCCGCACCCGGCGGCGGCACCACCGTCCGCCTGGCCCTGCCCCACGAGGACTCCGAGGGTGAGGACGGGACCCATGGCGCCGACGGGGCCGCGCACCACGAACAGACCCGCGAGGCCCGAGAGGAAAACGTGTCATGATCCGTGTCCTGCTGGTGGACGACCATCCCGTGGTCCGCGAGGGCATTCGCGGCATGCTCAGCGCCGAACCCGACCTGGACATCGTCGGTGACGCCGGTTCGGGCCCCGAGGCGGTGGTCCGGGTGGCGGCCCTGGCCCCCGACGTGGTCCTGATGGACCTGCGCATGCCCGGCGGTGACGGCGCCGAGGCCACCGAACGCATCCGCGCCGAGCACCCGGGTGTCCACGTGCTGGTCCTGACCACCTACGACACCGACACCGACATCCTGCGCGCGGTCGAGGCGGGTGCCACCGGCTACCTGCTCAAGGACACCCCGCGGGCCGAGCTGGCCGACGCGGTGCGTTCGGCGGCGCGCGGCGAGACGGTGCTCAGCGGCCGGTTGGCGGGCAAGCTGCTCACCGGAGTACGGCAGCGCACCGAGCCCGAGGGGCCCGCGCTCTCCCCGCGCGAGGTGGAGGTGCTGCGGCTGGCCGCGGACGGGCTCACGAACGCGGCGATCGGCCGGGCCCTGCACATCAGCGCGACGACGGTCAAGACGCATCTGATGCGGGTGTACGAAAAACTGGGTGTGGGTGACCGGACCTCCGCGGTCTCCCAGGCGATCCGCCGGGGACTGCTCCCGGAGAAGTAGGGGTCGGTTGGGGGACTTCCCCGATGTCCGGATCCTGCTCCTTGGTGAAGAATCAGAATATGGTGGAACCGATGAGCGAGCTCACCCCCCAAGAAGGCGGTAACGGTCGGATGCGCGCCTCCGACGCCGACCGTGACACCGTCGCGCACCTGCTCCGGGAAGCCCTGGCCGAGGGCCGCCTGGACCCCGACGAGCACAGTGACCGGTTGGACGCGGTCTACCGCGCCAAGACCGTCGGTGAGCTCGTCCCGATCACCGAGGACCTGCCGGACACCGGCTCGACGCCCACACGTGCCCCCGCGCCCTCGGACTTCCGCTCGCCCCGCCCGGTGTACGGCGCGAGCCGGATCGTCAACGAGCGCCCCACCAGCCACAGCGCCATCGTCGTCATGGGCGGTGCCGACCGCTCCGGGAACTGGATCGTGCCCAAGCGGTTCATCTCCCTCGCGGTGATGGGCGGTGCCGAGATCGACCTGCGCGAGGCCCGGTTCACCGAGCGCGAGACCACCATCTGGGTCGGTGTGGTCATGGGCGGCCTGGGGATCGTCGTGCCCGACGACATCCAGGTGCGCGTGCACGGGCTGCCGATCATGGGCGGTTTCGGCATCGACGGGAACACCCCGAGCGTGGTGGACCCGGACGCACCGGTCGTGCACATCCGCGGTCTCGCGATGATGGGCGGGGTCGTGGTCGAGTACCGGGCGCGCAAGCACCAGCAGCAGGACGAGGACGACTAGGGCGCAACCATCGGAAATCGCCAAGGCGCCACAACTCAGGCACATAAGACGTTCTGTGCGCTTCTGGCCGTTCATCCAATCACATTGCACACCTTTACGTAAGGCCCATGGCTGATTGTGGCAATGTCCCGTGCCATCCCTTGCCGCGGCCCCGGCCTCCTGCGAGGCTTCTCCGGTATCTCGCCCACCCCAGGCGTCCATCCCCCAACACCACGGAGCGATGGACCCCCGTGAACCGGAGGAAGATCGTGCATCCGAGCAACCCTGGGAACCCGCCCGAGAAAGCGGGTTCTTCCCCCACCAGGCGGCGCACCGCCGTCACCGCCGGGCTCGCGGCCCTGCTGATGACCGCGGGCGCCCTGGCGGCCTCCCCGGCCCACGCCGACGAGGTCCCACTGCCCGACCTGGTGACCGCCGAGGCCATCGAGGCGCACCTGGCCAACCTCAACACCATCGCCGAGTACAACGGCGGCAACAGAGCCACCAACACCCCCGGCTACGACGTGGCCGCGCTGTACGTCGAGGACCAGCTCAAGCGGGCCGGGTACGAGCCCTACCGCCACGAGTACGACTACGAGGCCTGGCGGGAGAACTCCCCCGCGGTGCTCTCCCAGACCACCCCGGAGAAGATCGACTACGAACTCGGGGAACACTTCGAGACCATGTCCTACTCCGGGGCGGGCAGCGTCCGCGGCAACAAGGTGACCGCGGTCAACCCCGAGGCCGGGGACAGCGGCTGCGCCGCCGAACAGTTCGCCGACTTCCCCGAGGGCAACATCGCCCTGATCAAGCGCGGTAGCTGCCCCTTCGGGGAGAAGGTCCAGAACGCCGCCGACGCCGGAGCCTCGGCCGCCCTGGTCTTCAACAACGAGGACGAGGTCTTCCTCGGTACCGTGAGCGAGCTGTCCGACATCCCGGCGATCGGTGTCTCCGGGGTCCTCGGTGAGGAGCTCGCCTCGCTCACCCGCCACCTGCGCCTCAAGATCGAGGTGGACTCCGAGGTCAACGTGGAGAGCTCCTACAGCATCCTCGCCGAGACCCCCGGCGGCCGTGCCGACAACGTGGTGGTCGTGGGCGGCCACCTCGACAGCGTCGAGGAGGGCCCGGGCATCAACGACAACGGCAGCGGCTCGGCCTTCCTGCTGGAGACGGCCATCCAGCTGGCCAAGCAGGAGGACCCGAACAACAAGGTCCGCTTCGCCTTCTGGGGCACCGAGGAGTCCGGTCTGGTCGGCTCCAACGAGTACGTGGCCGATCTGACCGAGGGCGAGCTCGACGACATCGCGCTCTACCTCAACTTCGACATGATCGGCTCGCACAACTACGGCCGCTTCGTGCTCGACGGCCGGATGGAGCTGCCGGGCTCAGGCGGTGCTCCGTCCGGCTCCGGCGCGATCGCCAAGGTCTTCGAGGACTACTTCGAGGATCAGGGCCAGGTCAGCGAACCCGGCGTGCTCAGCGGCCGCAGCGACTACTTCGCCTTCATGCAGGCCGGTGTGCCCTCCGGCGGTCTGTTCAGCGGCGCCGACGGCATCAAGTCCGAGGAGCAGGTCGAGTGGTACGGCGGTACCGCGGGCGAGATGTTCGACCCGTACTACCACACACCCGAGGACACGATGGAGAACATCAACTGGGACTCGGTGGCCGAGCTGTCGGCCGCGGGCGCGCACGGCGTGGAGTTCTTCGCCGAGAGCACCCTGCCGGTCAACGGCGTGCTGAGCCTGTCCGCGGTCCAGGTGGACCTGCCCCGCAAGGGCGACGCCTGGCTCCGCTAGTCCGCCCACGCGCTCACGGCCAGCCGTGACGTGAAGCCCCGAAAAAGGTGTGAGGGCGGCGTGAACCCCCCGGTTCCACGCCGCCCTCATCACGCGGTGTCTCCCCCTCGCAGGCCCTTCCCGGACGTCCCCCCTCAGTTCCGTCCGGGTGTCCATGCATCAACACCGCTGGCAACTACTGTGTGTAGCTCCCTTGTTCCATAAGGTATCAGTGGCACAGGTCACCTTCACCCCCTGATACTGAACAGTTATCCTCCGTGACACAGTCGAGTTCAGAGCGGCTGCGACCTCGCCCGCACAGGGCCCTCGAAAACACGCTCTAGGGTGAGGGCATGACCAAAAGGGACACGGACAAGCCGGTAGTGCTGTCGAAGATCTACACGCGCACCGGTGACGCCGGAACGACGGCGCTCGGCGACATGAGCAGGACCTCGAAGAACGACACCCGCCTCATCGGCTACGCGGACACCGAGGAGGCCAACGCCGCCATCGGTGTCGCGCTGGCCCTGGGCGAGCTCCCCGAGGACGTGAGCGCGCTGCTGCGGCGCGTCCAGAACGAACTCTTCGACCTCGGCGCGGACCTGTCCACCCCGATCGTGCCCGACCCCGAGTACCCGCCGCTGCGCGTCCTGCCGGAGTACGTCACGCGCCTGGAGGAGGCCTGCGACACCTACAACGCGGACCTGCCGACCCTGCGCAGCTTCATCCTGCCCGGCGGCTCCCCGACCGTCGCCCTCGTGCACACCGCCCGCATCGTGGTCCGCCGCGCCGAGCGCGCGGTCTGGGCCGCGATCGAGGAGCACGGGGACAGCGTCAACCCGCTCACCGCGCAGTACCTGAACCGTCTCTCCGACCTGCTGTTCATCCTGGGCCGCTACGTCGCCGAGGACGGCGACGAGATCCTGTGGAAGCCCGGCGGCGAGCGGTAGGGCGCTCTGCGGGCCCGCCCCCGAACAGCGAGCGGTGAGGGCCGCACCCGAGCACGGGTACGGCCCCTTGCTGGTCCGCTGAGAAGTCGGCCGAGAACGCAGCCGAGGAGCTACTGGAGGCTGTCGAGTTCGCGCTCGACGGCCTCCACCTTGCTGTGCAGGCCGTCGGTGACGCCCTCGCGGACATCCACCTTCAGGGTCGCACTCACCCTGGACGCGCCCTCGCCCGCAGCCTGGACAGCTCGCTTGACCACGTCCATGACCTCGTCCCACTCACCCTCGACGGTGGTGAACATGGCCGAGGTCTCGTTGGGCAGACCACTCTCGCGCACGACCTTGACGGCACGGGCCACGGCCGGGGCGACGGACTCGCCGGAGCCGAGCGGGGAAACGGAGAAAGCCACGATGGTACTCATGGGCCCATGCAAACACACCGGGCGCGCCCCTGTGAACCGCCGCGCCCGGCGGGTCCGACACTCCAGGCCGCAGCCCCGGATCAGGCCTCCCAGCGGGTCCCCGGGGGCATCGACTCGATCCAGGACAGGAACCCGGTGAGAGCGCTCTCGCCCATGGCGACCTCGTGGGTCGCCTCCTCGGGGTCGCTGCCGTCCGCGGCCGTCCAGCCGATCTCCAGGACCGTGACGTGCGCGGGCAGGTTCGCGTCCGCGGGCAGGTGAACGTCGCCCGGACCCGGGGAACGGCGCCCCACAACGACAAGACCGCGGCGCGACAGCCTCGCTGTCGGCCGCGGTCTGAGCGAGAGGATCGGGAACCAGCCGAAGGCATCCGAACCGTACCGGCCGAAGCCGATCCGCCAGGAGCCCCGACGCCCTTTCCCCCCGCGTACACGCAGGTAACACTCGACGGCACCGCCGCTGCGCAGCAGCACGAACCGTCGCATCACACCGGCGCCCAGCACCAGAAAGAGGGTGACGAGCAGGGCGATGACCACCCACCACAAGGACTCCAACCACGGCATTCCCTGAAGCGGTTCCACACCCACGTCCCGTGCCTCCCGGCTTCGCTAGGCGACTTCCTCGCCGATGGCACGCAGGCGGCTGCGCGCACGGGCCGCGGCCTGGCTGTCGCCCGACTCGCCCGCACCCTTCAGCGCCTCGCGCGCACGGTCCACATCGATGTCCTCGGCGAGCTCCGCGGTCTCGGCGAGGATGGAGATCCGACCCTCACCCGAAACCGAGATGAACCCGCCGTGCGCGGCGGCCCGGATCTCTCCGGTCTCACGCGCGCCCAGAACGCGAACGACCGCGTCCTCGGCCAGAAGCGACAGCACCGGGACGTGCCCGGGCTGAACGCCCATCTCGCCCTCGACGGTCTTCGCGATGACCATGTCGCCCTCGCCCGCCCAGACCTCACGGTCCGGAGAGACGATCTCGACGAAAAGCTTCTTCGACACTGCCACAAACTCCTCGGCTAGCGGGTGGGTTCGGCGGGGCCGAGTACGAACCGATACTCGGCCCCGCCCGAGAACTAGACCCGCCCGTCACCCCCGACCGGGCGGCCGACCCTGTCGGTCAGCCGCGCGGTGCGGGGGCATTGACGCGCAGTCCTAGCCTTCCTGCAGCTTCTTGGCCTTCTCCACGACCATGTCGATGTTGCCGACGTCGAGGAAGGCCTGCTCGGGAAGGTGGTCGTACTCGCCGTCGCACAGACCCTTGAAGGACGCGATGGTCTCCTCGAGGGGCACGAACACACCCGGGGTGCCGGTGAACTTCTCCGCCACGAACATGTTCTGGGACAGGAAGCGCTCCAGGCGACGGGCCCGGTTGACGATGATCTTGTCCTCTTCGGACAGCTCGTCCATACCCAGAATGGCGATCTGGTCCTGCAGGTCGTTGTTGCGCTGCAGGATCTCCTTGACGCGCTGGGCCACCTGGTAGTGCTCCTCGCCCACGTACTGCGGGTCGAGGATACGGGAGGTGGAGGCCAGCGGGTCGACCGCCGGGTAGATGCCCTTCTGCGAGATCGGGCGGGAGAGCTCGGTCGTCGCGTCCAGGTGGGCGAAGGTGGTCGCCGGAGCCGGGTCGGTGTAGTCGTCCGCGGGGACGTAGATCGCCTGCATCGAGGTGATCGAGTGACCACGCGTCGAGGTGATCCGCTCCTGGAGCTGACCCATCTCGTCAGCCAGGTTGGGCTGGTAACCCACGGCCGAGGGCATACGGCCCAGCAGCGTGGAGACCTCCATACCCGCCTGGGTGAAACGGAAGATGTTGTCGATGAAGAGCAGCACGTCCTGGCCCTGGACGTCACGGAAGTACTCCGCCATCGTCAGAGCCGAGAGCGCCACGCGCAGACGGGTGCCCGGGGGCTCGTCCATCTGGCCGAAGACGAGCGCGGTGTCCGGGAGGACGCCCATCTCGTCCATCTCCAGGAAGAGGTCCGTACCCTCACGGGTGCGCTCACCGACACCGGCGAACACGGACACACCACCGAAGTTACGGGCGATACGGGTGATCATCTCCTGGATGAGCACCGTCTTGCCCACACCCGCGCCACCGAAGAGGCCGATCTTCCCACCGCGCACGTACGGGGTGAGGAGGTCGATCACCTTGATGCCCGTGACCATCATCTCGGTCTTGGACTCGAGCTGGTCGAAGGCCGGGGCCTTGCGGTGGATCGGCCAGCGCTCGGTCACACCGAGCTCGGCCGTGGGCACGTCCATGGACTCGCCCAGGGTGTTGAACACGTGGCCCTTGACGACGTCGCCGACGGGCACGCTGATGGGCGCGCCGGTGTCGCGCACCTCGGCGCCACGGACCATGCCGTCCTGCGGGGCCAGGGAGATGGCGCGGACCAGGTTGTCACCCAGGTGCTGGGCGACCTCCAGGGTCACGACCTTCTCCGTGCCGCCGATGCTCACATCGGTGTGCAGGGCGTTGTAGATGCCGGGCAGGGAGCCGACGGGGAACTCCACGTCGACGACCGGGCCGGTGACCCGGGCGATCCGGCCGGTGGCGGTGCCAGCGCCGGCCGTACCTTCAACTGTCGCAGTCACTTCTCTTACTCACTTCCCGCGCTGGACCCAGAGAGTGCATCGGCACCGCCGACAATCTCACTGATCTCATTGGTGATCTCGGCCTGACGAGCCTGGTTGGCCAGACTGGTCAGGTTCTTGACGAGTTCTTCCGCGTTGTCGGTCGCGGCCTTCATGGCCGCACGACGGGACGCCTGCTGGGAGGCGGCGGACTCGAGGAGGGAGGCGTAGATCCGGTTGACCACGTACTGCGGGAGCAGCTGGTCCAGGACCTCCTCCGCGGAGGGCTCGAACTCGTAGAGCGGCAGCGCCTGGCCACCGTGGCTCTCCTCGAGTTCGTCGGCCTCGACCTCTTCCACCTCCAGCGGAAGGGCGCGAACCGCCCCGGCCCGCTGGGTCAGCATCGACACGAACTCCGTGGAGATCACGTGGATCTCGTCGACACCGCCCTCGGCGGTGTCCTGGGAGAACCTCTCCATGAGAGCGGAGCCGATCTCCTGGGCGTGCGCGTAGGTCGGACGCTCGGTGAAACCTTCCCAAGACTCCTCGACCTGGCGGTCACGGAACTTGTAGAACGCCGCACCCTTGCGACCCACCATGTAGGTGAGGACCTCCTTGCCCTGCTCCCGCAGGAGCTGGGTGAGGGCCTCGGCCTCCTTGATGACGTTGGTCGAGAAGGCGCCGGCCAGACCCTTGTCACTGGTGATGACCAGGACGGCCGCACGGGTGGGGTTCTCGGCCTCGGTCAGCAGCGGGTGATCCGTCACCCGGCTGGCCAGGGCCGACACCGCCCGCGTGATCTCCCGTGCGTAGGGACCGGCAGCCTCGGCCGCGCGCTGCGCCTTGGTGATGCGCGTGGCGGCGATCAGCTCCATCGCACGGGTGATCTTCGCCGTCGCCTTCGTCGCACGGATCCTCCGGCGATAGACGCGAAGCTGTGCACCCATGGGTTACTTCCCGCCCTTGGCGACCTTGATGGTCTCCTGGCCGACCTTCTCCTCAGCGAGCGCCTCGGTCTCGGCCTCGGTGCCCAGGAGGGTGCCGGCCGAGGTCTGGAAGCTCTGCTTGAACTTCTCGATCGCGGCCTGCAGGGTCTTCTGGCTGTCGTCCTCGAACTTGCCGCTGTCCCGGATGGTGTCGAGAACGGCCTTGTGCTCGCGGTCCAGGTAGGACAGGAAGTCGGCCTCGAAGCGACGCACGTCCTCGACCGGGACCTCGTCGATCAGGCCGGTGTTACCCATCCAGATCGAGACGACCGTCTTCTCCATGGAGAAGGGCGAGTACTGGCCCTGCTTGAGGAGCTCCATCATCCGGGCACCGCGCTCCAGCTGCTGCTTGGAGACGGCGTCCAGGTCCGAACCGAAGGCGGAGAACGCCTCGAGCTCGCGGTACTGGGCCAGGCCCAGACGCAGCGTGCCGGAGACCTTCTTGGTGGCCTTGGTCTGCGCGGCGCCACCGACTCGGGAGACGGAGACACCGACGTCGATCGCCGGACGCTGGCCCTGGTTGAACAGGTCCGAGTTCAGGAAGACCTGACCGTCGGTGATCGAGATGACGTTGGTGGGGATGTACGCCGAGACGTCGCCCGCCTTGGTCTCGATGATCGGCAGGGCCGTCATCGAACCGGCACCCAGCTCGTCGGAGAGCTTCGCGCAGCGCTCCAGGAGACGGGAGTGGAGGTAGAAGACGTCACCCGGGTAGGCCTCACGGCCCGGCGGGCGGCGCAGCAGGAGGGAGACGGCGCGGTAGGCCTCGGCCTGCTTGGTCAGGTCGTCGAAGACGATGAGGACGTGCTTGCCCTCGTACATCCAGTGCTGGCCCAGGGCCGAACCGGTGTACGGGGAGAGGTACTTGAAGCCGGCCGGGTCGGACGCCGGGGAGGCGACGATGGTGGTGTACTCCATCGCGCCGGCCTCTTCGAGGGCCCCTCGCACGCTGGCGATGGTCGAGCCCTTCTGACCGACCGCGACGTAGATGCAGCGCACCTGCTTCGCGGGGTCACCGGTCTCCCAGTTCGCCTTCTGGTTGATGATCGCGTCGATACCGATCGCGGTCTTACCGGTCTGCCGGTCACCGATGACCAGCTGGCGCTGGCCGCGGCCGACCGGGGTCATGGTGTCGATCGACTTGATACCGGTCTGGAGCGGCTCGTGAACCGGCTGGCGCTCCATCACGGTCGCGGCCTGGAGCTCCAGTTCGCGGGTCTCGGTCGCCTCGATCTCACCCTTGCCGTCGATGGGGTTGCCCAGGGGGTCCACCACACGACCGAGGAAGTTGTCGCTCACCGGGACCGAGAGGAGCTTGCCGGTGCGACGCACCTTCTGCCCCTCCTCGATGCCGGTGAAGTCACCCAGCACCACGACACCGATCTCGCCGATCTCAAGGTTCTGGGCCATGCCCAGGGTGCCGTCCTCGAACTCCAGCAGCTCGTTCGCCATCGCCGAGGGAAGGCCACCGACACGGGCGATGCCGTCACCGGAGTAGGTGACGGTTCCGACCTCTTCCGCGCGGGTGGCGTCAGGCTCGTACGACTGGACGAAGCGCTGTAGCGCGTCCCGGATCTCATCCGGCCGGATCGTCAGCTCCGCCATCTCTACGTTGTCCTTGCTCTCAAATGGCGCCGGGCTGGCGCCGTGCGTGCTTGCCTTGCGTTTTTCGCGTGTGTCAGCTAGCCAGACGGCGCTGGACCTCAGCGATGCGCCCGGCGATGGTGCCGTCGATGACCTCGTCGCCCACCTGGATGGAGAGTCCACCCACGATCTCGGGGACGACCTCGGTGTTCAGATGGATCTCGCGGCCGTACTTGCGCTGGAGGAGCGTCCGAAGACGGTCCTGGTGCGCCTCGCTCAGCGGAACCGCGCTACGCACCACCGCGATGTAGCGCTGGGCGCGCTCGGCGACCAGCTGCCCGAAGTTGTCGAGCGCCTGCTCCAGAGTACGTCCCCGGGGGCGGGTGACCGCTTCGCTGACCAGGGCCAGCGTCGCGGAGCTCACCTTGCCCGAAAGCAGGTTCTCGATCAGGGAGTGCTGGTGCGAGGCGGCCACGCCGTCGCGGGTGAGCGCCGCACGCAGGTCCGGCTGCGCGATGACGATCCGCTGGAAGCGGAACAGTTCGTCCTCGAGCTCGTCCAGGCGGGTGCCCTCGACGGAGGCCACGGTCGCGTAGACCGCGAGGCGCTCCAGCGCGTCCACCATGTCGCGGGGGGCCGACCACGGCTGGGACACGACGTCGTTGACCACGATGACCGTGGACGGCGACACCTTGCCCTCGAGGATCTGACCGATCAGGCCGGTCTTCTTCTCCACCGGGTTGGCCGGGTCCGCGAGCCAGCGGCGCAGCGAGTGCTCGCCGCCGAGCAGGGCGACGACCTCGAAGAGTTCGCCGCCGAGCGAGACCGCGTGCTGAGAGGCGTCCGCCGACGCCAGGACGTTCTCGTCCAGGCGCCGGGTCGCCTCAGCCAGGGAGTTACGGCTGATACCACGCATCAGCGCACCTCGGCTTGCTTCGCGCTCTCGTCCTGCTCCAGCTCCTCCAGGAACCGGTCCACCACACGGGTCTGAGCGGTGCTGTCGCTGAGCGTCTCACCGACGATGCGGCTCGCGAGCTCAGTGGACAGGGAACCGATCTCGGCGCGCAGCTGGACGACGGCCTGCTGGCGGTCGGCCTCGATCTGCGCCTTGGCGGACTCGATGATGCGGGCCGCCTCGGCCTGGGCCTCCTCGCGAGCCTCGGCGATGATCGCCGCGCGCTGCTCCTTGGCCTTCTCGAGTTCCTGTGCGTACTCGCGGTGCGACTCTTCGAGCTTCTCGCGGTACTGCTGGCGGATCTCCTCGGCCTCGGCCTCGGCGTGCTTGGCCCGCTCGATGCCGCCCTCAATGGCGTCGTGACGCTCGTCGAGGACCTTCATGACCTTGGGGACCGCCTTGCGGGCCACAAAGAAGTAGACCACGGCGAGCGCGATCGCACCGAAGGCGGCCTTAACCGGGTCGATCCGCAGAATGTTGTAATCGGCTGCCAGCTCCAACAACATGGTCAGCCCTCCTTCGCGTCAGTTGCCATCAGAAAACGGTTGGCAATGCCCGATTAACCGATGGCGAACGCGAGCACGAAGCCCAGAATGGCGAGGGCCTCGATGAGCGCGAAGCCCAGGAAGATGTTGGTCTGGAGCGGGCCGCGGGCCTCGGGCTGGCGGGCGATGGCCTGCATACCCATACCGAACACGAGACCGACACCGATACCGGCGCCGATGACGCTGATGCCGTAGCCGACGGTGTTGATGCTGCCTTCGATAGCGGCGATGTCCATGGTGTTTCCCTTTACTCGACGTCCGGCGTCGCGCTTGTGCGATGAGTCAGTGCGCCGGGGTGGGCGGGTCTTTACACCTTTACCGTCTCCCGGCGGGATTGCCGGGGTTGGTGAAGGGGTCCTTTAGTGGGCGGCTTCGAGAGACTGATTGATGTAGAGGCTGGCCAGGAGCGTGAAGATGAACGCCTGGACGACCATGATCAGGATCTCGAAGACGAAGAAGAGGATGTAACCGAGCAGTGCGGCACCGGAGTAGACCACGGACAGGGCGGCCAGGGCCGGCTCGGCAGAGATGTTCAGCATGTACCAGCCGCCGTAGGCGAACACGGCCAGCAGCAGGCTGCCCGCGAACATGGTCGCGAACAGACGCAGGGCGTGCGTCACGGGGCGGATGACGAAGACGGAGAGAATCTCGATCGGGGTGACCAGCAGATAAATCGGCTTGGGCATCCCCGGGGGGAAGATCTGGTTCCTGATATAGCCCCAGCCGCCCTGCCTCTTCATACCGATGATCAGAGTCAGGATGAAGATGAATCCAGCGAGCATCGCGGGGAACGACAGGTCGCTGTTGACCGGGAGACCACCGGGGATCAGACCGGTGAAGTTCATCAGCAGGATGAAGCTGAAGATCGCGGTCATCAGCGGGATGAAGCTGTCACCCTTGGCACCCATGGTGGGCCGGGTGATCTGGTCCCGGATGAACAGCACGAACATCTCACCGACGCTCTGCCTGCGCCCGGGGACGAGGGTCAGCTTCTTGCTGAACCACGACCACAGGAGCAGGACCGCACCGAGAGCGATCAGCAGCAGAACCAGGTACAGGTCGATACCTGCGGTACCGGGGATGCCGGTGATCCACGGTTCGGGGAAGAACATCCCGATGGTGGGGGCCTCGAACCCGCAGCCGCTGAAAAGATGGCAACCCGGTTCGGCCGCGAGAATGCGCACGTCAGCACTCACGGCGAATCCTTTCGTCGTGACGCAAGAAAGCCTCGTTGATGGTTGTGGCAGAGCTACGCACCACGGTCACCCGTGGTGCCATCGCTCTAGCGGAAGAGTTCAGACCTGGCGGGTCTTGGCGACGATCAGCCAGATCGCGCCGACCAAGCCCAGAACCGCCCCGATGGGCAGGAAGAGCGCTTGGAATCCCAGAAGGTGATCCAGGCCCCAGCCGATCCCGCTCCACACGAGAACGCCCGCGAGGAGGGTGGAGAAGAGCGCCCAGCCGTCGGACTCGCGTGGCACCGAGGGCACGTCCGCTTCCGTCTTCCTGGCTGCTTCGCTGCTCATCTCGCTCCGGAATATAGCATGTGGGGCTGGGCTGGAACGTGGCTGCCCGCCTAACCTGGAACAGGTTATAACGCCCGTTGCCACGGGCCACGGCGGGGCACCCCATCACGTGTTCCCCGAACCTTCGGACGGGTCCACGTGCAGCATCTTGGTCTTGGCGATCCCGCGCATCTGACCCCCGAGCCAGACCAGGACAACAGCCAACGCGCTGTATACGAAGGCGTTGCTGTCGAGGTCTGCGATGAAGGCGCTACGGCCCAGAGTCACCAGGAGAACTCCCAGCACCGCCATCTTCACGACGAAGCCGAGCATGTTCGCAGCAAGGAACAAGTCCTCGTTGCGCCGGGTGACCAGGATGACCGCCCACTGTCCGAGCCCGAAACAGGCAAGGATGATCGCGACCGCGAGGGCCGAGCTGAGAGCTCCGGCGGCGCCGCTGAACAGAGCCGAGACCGCAATGGCCAAGGCCCCGACAACAGCCGCTGGAAGCGCGGCGCCGCGGAGAATCCGGGCGTCGTGTTCCTGCATGACGAAGCTCCGTGGGGTTCAGTGGTTACCTGCTCGTGAAAGCTATCACAAGGTTTTTGGTGCCAAATCCAGGGGTTCCTTAACGCGCTCTTAACGCCTCGCGAAAGGCCCGTTCTGTGGCCGCTTCGGGCCTTGTGTCACCTTGACCACACTTGCCGCGACCTTCACACCAGCGCACATTCAACGACCGGGACGGGACCTCGGTCCCGAACGTGACCGCGCATTTATCCATCGGTTGGCTGATGGTGATCTGACCTCGCCGCGGATTCCCTCTCCCTGCCCCAGGGCAACAGCCCGCGACGGCGCAGTCGCGGCAGGGCGATGAGACCCACCGCACAGGTGGCCACCAGCACCGTGACCGTCAGGACGATGAACGCCGAGTCGAAGATGGACAGCGAGACCGCGGCGAAGGCGACGATCCCGGCCCACAGGTACATCAGCAGCACCGCGCGGGTGTGCGTGTGGCCCATGTCGAGGAGCCGGTGGTGCAGGTGCCCCCGGTCCGGGGCGAACGGGGACCGCCCGGACAGCGTCCGCCGCAGCACCGCCAGGACCAGGTCGGCCAGCGGCAGCGCGATCACCAGCAGCGGCAGCGCGATCGGCAGGAAGACCACCAGGCCGGAGGAGTTGAACTCCTCGCGGGCGGTGTTGGCGTCGAACTGCCCGGTCACCGTGATGGTGATGGAGGTGAGCAGCAGCCCGAGCAGCATCGAGCCGGTGTCACCCATGAACACCCGGGCCGGGTGGAAGTTGTGGAAGAGGAAGCCCACACAGGTACCGGCCAGGATGATGGCGATCATCGCGGGGTAGGACTGGCGGACGAAACCCTGCTCGACCGCCACCACGTAGTAGTACGCGAAGAACGCCAGCGACGAGATACCGACGATGCCCGCGGCCAGCCCGTCCAGGCCGTCCGCGAAGTTGACCGCGTTGATGGTCACCACGATGAGCAGGATCGAGACCATCGCGCCGAGCCAGGGGCCCAGGGACAGCTGGGTTCCGGGGAGCGGCAGCCACAGCAGCTGTACCCCCTGCCAGACCAGGATGCCCGCGGCGGCGATCTGCCCGGCCAGCTTGCTGAGGGCGTCCATCCCCCACCGGTCGTCGATGACCCCGATGACGGTGATGAGACCGCCCGCCAGCAGCAGGCCGATCCACGTCTTGGCGACGAACACGTTCTGCAGGTGCGGCAGCTGCGCGGAGATCAGCAGCGCCGCCGCGAACCCACCGTAGATGGCCAGCCCGCCCAGCCTCGGGATGGGTTCGGTGTGCACGTCGCGGTCGCGGACCGCGGGCGCGGCGCCGAAGGCGATAGCCAGGCGGCGCACCAACGGCACCAGCAGGTAGGTCACCGCGGCGGCGATGACGAAGGTGAGCGCGTACTCCCGCACGGCCTGATCCCTCTAGCTCTCGGAGCGGTCGGTGCCCTGGGACCCGTCGGTCTCCGGTTCGGTGGCCGCGGACCCGGCTTCGGGCGCCTCAGGCTTGGATGCCCCGGATGCGGAAGTCTCGGACGCGGAAGTCTCGGACGCGGAAGTCTCGGACGCGGGCGTTTCGGCTCCGGTGGTCTCGATCGCCTGCTCGGCGTCCTCCTCCCCCTCGGCCTTCTTCGGCTTGGTGCGCCCCTTGCGCAGCTCCCCGATCACGGTGCCGCACACCGCGCGCAGCTGCTCGATGGAGATGGCGCCGGAGCGCAGCACCCGCGGGACCGCGTAGGTGAGGTCGACGATGGTGGAGGCCACCGGGCTGTCGGTCTCCCCGCCGTCCAGGTAGACCGCGACGTCCTCGTCACCGAGCTGCTCGATCGCCTCGCCCGCGTTGACCGCGGCGGGCTGACCGGACTTGTTGGCGCTGCTCACCGCCATCGGGCCGGTCTCCTTGAGCAGCTCCAGGGCCACCGGGTCCATCGGCATCCGCACGGCCACGGTGCCCTTGGTGTCGCCCAGGTCCCAGGACAGACTGGGGGTTGCGGTGCACACCAGGGTGAGCGGGCCGGGCCAGAACTCCTCCATCAGGTCGCGGCCGTGGTTGCCGAGATCGTCGATGAGGGCGGTGGCGGCGCGCATGGAGCCCACCAGGACCGGCGGCGGCATGTCCCGGCCGCGACCCTTGGTCTCCAGGAGATTGGCCACGGCCTTCGGACTGAAGGCGTCGGTGCCGATTCCGTACACGGTGTCCGTGGGCAGCACCACCAGGTCGCCTCGGCGTACCGCGGACGCGGCGTCGGCGATGCCGTCCTTGCGGGCGGTCTCGTCCGCGCAGTCGTAGATGCGGCTCACCTGCGTTCACCTCGATCTCGGTCGACCGGCCTCGGCTGCCGGTCCAGCGGTGGGTATGGGGAGTGTTCGGCTGGCACGGCGCCGGCTAACCGTCGCCGTCGGCACGGCGCATGACCACGAAGCGGTCGCGCCTGGCCATGTCCTTGCGGTTGAGGACGTCGCGCCAGCCCTTGTCCTCGGGGAACAGCCAGGGGATGTCGATGCCCTGGCCGTCGTGGTGTTCGACGGCCATGGCCCCGCCGGGGCGCAGCAGCCTGCGGCCGACCGCCTCCAGGTCGCGGATCATGTCCAGGCCGTCCGCCCCGGACCACAGGGCGGGCGCCGGGTCGTAGTCGCGCACCTCGGGCGGGATCACGCCCGCGGCGTCGGTGGGGACGTAGGGCGGGTTGCTGATGAGCAGGTCCACGAGGCCGTTGAGCTCGGGCAGCGCAGTGCGCATGTCGCCCTCGTGGGCCGTGACACGGTCGGCGTGCCCGCTGGCGTCGATGTTGCGGCGGGCCCACTCCAGGGCCGCGGGGTCGATCTCCACGGTGTGCACTCGCGAGCGCGGCACCTCCTGGGCGATGGAGATCGCGATGGCGCCCGAACCCGCGCCCAGGTCCACGACCAGGGGGTCGGCCACGTCCATGGAGCGCAGCGTCTCGATCGCCCAGTCGACCATGATCTCGGTCTCCGGCCTGGGCACGAAGACGCCCGGCCCCACCTGGAGTTCCAGGTACCGGAAGTAGGCGCGCCCGGTGATGTGCTGGAGGGGTTCGCGGGCCTCGCGGCGGGAGACACACTCCCAGTAGCGCGCATCGAAGTCGGCGTCGGCGACGGCGTGGAGTTCCCCTCGACGAACACCGTGCACGAACGCCGCGAGTTCCTCGGCGTCCGTGCGTGGTGAGGCCACGCCCGCTTCCGCGAGCCTCAGCGTGGCGCGAGCGACCTCGTCGAGCAGGAAGTTCATGATTGCGCGGCTTCGAGCCTCTCCTTGGTGTCCGCGTCCACCAGCGCCTTGACGACCCCGTCCAGTTCCCCGTCGAGGACCTGGTCGAGGTTGTAGGCCTTGTAGCCGACCCGGTGGTCGGAGATGCGGTTCTCCGGGAAATTGTAGGTGCGCACGCGCTCGGAGCGGTCCACGGTACGGACCTGGCTCTTGCGCTCGGCGGAGGCCTCGGCGTCCGCGCTGGCCTGGGCCTCGGCGTAGATGCGGGCGCGCAGGATGCGCATGGCCTGCTCCTTGTTCTGGAGCTGGCTCTTCTCGTTCTGGCAGGAGGCCACGATGCCGGTCGGCAGGTGCGTGATGCGCACCGCGGAGTCGGTGGTGTTGACGCTCTGCCCGCCGGGCCCGGAGGAGCGGTAGACGTCGATGCGCAGATCGTTGGCGTTGATGACGATCTCGACCTCCTCGGCCTCGGGGACCACGAGGACCCCGGCCGCGGAGGTGTGGATGCGGCCCTGGGACTCGGTGACCGGGACGCGCTGGACCCGGTGGACGCCGCCCTCGAACTTGAGCTGGGGCCACACGCCCGCGCCGGGTTCGGGGGTGCCCCTGTTCTTGAAGGCGATCGTGATGTCCTTGTACCCGCCCAGGTCAGAGTGGGTGGCGTCGATGACCTCGGTCTTCCACCCCTGTCGCTCGGCGTAGCGCAGGTACATGCGGACCAGGTCGCCCGCGAACAGTGCGGACTCCTCGCCGCCCTCGCCGGCCTTGACCTCCATGATGAGGTTCTTGTCGTCGGCGGGGTCGCGCGGGACGAGCAGGACGCGCAGGCGCTCGGTGAGCTGCTCGGCCTGCTCGGTCAGGCGGTCGGCCTCCTCCGCGAAGGAGGAGTCCTCGGCGGCCAGCTCACGGGCGGCGTCGATGTCGTTCTCGACCTCCTTGAGCTGACGGTAGGCCTCGATGATCGGGGTGAGCTGTGAGTAGCGCTTGCCCAGCGTGCGCGCCTTGGTCTGGTTGGCGTGCACCTCGGGGTCGGCGAGCTGCTGTTCCAGCTCGTAGTACTCCCCAAGGAGGTCGTCCAGCTTCACTTTCCCACGTTCCCGTCTTGTCGCTTGCCCTGTCCGTCGTCTCCCCCACGTGAGGGACCGCCTGATCCGGTGGCGCCGCGCACGCCCCCGCGGGGAGGCGGCGCCACCGGGCGAAGGGCAGCGCTATGCGCGCTTGCCGAAGCGCTTCTCGAAGCGGGCGACCCGGCCACCGGTGTCCAGGATCTTCTGCTTGCCGGTGTAGAACGGGTGGCACTCGGAGCACACGTCGGCGCGCACCTTGCCCTCGGGGTTCGTGCTGCGGGTCACGAACTTGGCCCCGCAGGTGCAGGTCACCTCGGTCGGGACGTACGTGGGGTGAATGTCGGCCTGCATGTGTGTCTCCTTCTCAGGGCGCGACCGCCGGACGCATGACGACCGCACCACCGTCGGGGGTGGGGCGGTGTGTTGACCATGCGCGAACCGGTGCCGCGGCGATCCAGGTAAGAGGGCGGCGTGCTCTCCGCGAGCGCGGAGGACTGCCGTTCCCTGATACCAGTTTGCCAGACCAACAACCATGCCGGGACCAGTACCTATTCCCGACCCCCTTTCAGTTCCGCCGCGTCGCGCATAGTGCTGGGCAGGGGCTTGTTCGCGTCCGCCCTGCGCATGAGCAGGACCAGACCGGCCAGGGTGGCCAGGAGCAGCGCGAGCACGACCGTTCCCGTGTTGGCTCCGAGCCCGTGGACGAACACGTAGCTCACCGATCCGGCCATGAGTACGTAGTAGGTCATCGGGATGATCGTCTGGCGGATGAGGTCGCCCTCGCGGCCGACCAGGCCGACCACGGCGGAGGCGGCCACGATGTTGTGCACCGTGATCATGTTCCCGGCGGCTCCGCCGACGGCCCCGGTGGCCACGACGGTCTCCGGCGCGATGCCGATGCGCTCGGCGGTGGAGAACTGGAAGAGCGAGAACATCAGGTTGGAGACGGTGTTGGAGCCCGCCACGAAGGCGCCCAGCGCACCGATCCAGGGGGCGAGGAGGGGCCAGTTGGTACCGCCGACCTCCGCGGCTCCGATGGCCAGGGTGAGCGGCATGCTCTCCAGGGCCGTGTCACCGAACCGGGCTCCGGTGTTGATGAAGACCCGGACCAGCGGGACGGCGAAGAGCAGGGCCACGGCGGCCCCGGCCAACTGGGATCCGGCCATCTTCCAGGAGGCGAGGATCTCCCGGCCCTTCATCCGGTGCAGGCCGTAGGTGATGAGGCAGACCAGGATGAAGGTGGCGCCGGGCGAGTAGAGCGGCTCGATGGTCTGGGCCACGGAGGTGCCGAGGATGTCGCCGGACCCGACGGAGATGCCGCTCAGCCACTCCTGGAGGGGGCCGATGGTGCGGGTACCCACCAGGACCGCGGCGACCAGCAGGTAGGGCGCCCAGGCCTGGAGCAGGCCCATACGGCGCCCGGCCACCTCCTCGCCGTTGCCGGATTCGATCTTTCCGGTCCAGCGGGCGAGCCAGTCCTCCCGGGGCGGGAAGTCCCAGATCTTCTTCGGCATCAGGAAGCCCCTGCGGGCGGCGAGGACCACGATGACCAGTCCGGTGAGCCCGCCCAGGAGGCTGGTGAACTCGACCCCGAGGAAGTAGTTGTACAGGATCGACGGGATGGTCATGGCGAAGGCGCTGAACAGGGCGAACTTCCAGACGCCGAGACCGTCGGAGAAGCGCCGGTTATCGCCGTAGAAGCCACAGAGCATGACGCAGATGATCAGCGGGACGAAGGTCCCGGCGACGGCGTGCAGCAGCACGGTCTGGAACCCGATGGTGTTGACGAACTCGGGCAGGGTGAGCCCGAGGACGGAGGCGCGTTCGGCGACCTGGTCGGATCCCTCCAGACCGCCGGCGACCCCCACCAGGATCGGGGTACCGACGGCGCCGAAGCTGACGGGGGTGCTCTGGATGACCAGACCGACCATGACGGCGGCCATTGCGGGGAAGCCCAGGGCGAGAAGAAGGGGTGCGGCCACGGCGGCGGGGGTGCCGAACCCGGAGGCGCCCTCGATGAAGCTGCCGAACAGCCAGCCGATGATGATCGCCTGGACGCGGCGGTCGGGGGTGATGTCGGTGAAGGTGGCGCGGATGGTGGCGACGGCACCGCTCCTGGTGAGGGTCGAGAGCAGGAGCAGCGCGCCGAAGATGATGTAGAGCAGGCCCGCGGCGAGGATCAGGCCCTGGAGGGTGGAGGCGGCGACGACCATCCAGTCGGTCTGCCAGAAGACGACGGCGATCCCGACCACGACGACGTACCCGGCGGGCATCGCGTACATGGCGGGGAGTCGGAACCCGACCAGCAGGATTCCGACGAGCAGGATCGGGGCGAGCGCGAGAAGGCTGAGTAGTGCGAGGTTGTCCATCCAGGCGGCTCCCTGGTCGGGGGGGGGTGCACTCTGGTTCGCGCGACCCTACGCACGCGGGAGCCCTCCCACCAGCCCCCGAATGTGATCCGAGACATACTGGTGACATGGGGCTTCCGGAAGACGGAAACCAGGCCGGCGAGTGCCCCGGAGAAATCGGGTAGGCGGGTCGGGTCACCCGACCCGCCTCCCACACCACCAGGCATGCGGGCCCGCACCTGGCGGTTCGTCAAGCCGTCTCAGACGACGACCGGCCCGGCCATCAAGGCCCGGACCCATGGATCCAGCTCTTGGGAACTGCGCCGTGGCCGCCTACGCACCAGCATGAAGCAGCTCTGAGGGAATGCACCCTCTCCGCCCCACGGTGGACCGGCTCTCAGACCGGCTTACAGCGATCATTACGACCCAACCGAGCAAGCCCCCTCCTTCTGCTCCACTCGACGTTCAGCCCTTCCTGACCTGCCGGTCAGTACTATGGCCTCTGCTGACTTCTGCCTGGTCAGACCCACCCTTGCGAGCGGACCCGTCGGCGCAGCGACAACTCAGCAAACCGACACCCAGACAGACCTCCCCGGATAAGAACAGCCACTTTCCCCCTACGCCTGCCGTGTTTACACCCCGACCGTCTTGACGGTGACGGGCTTCGCCATCCGTGGCTGGCTCACCCCGGTCGGACTGCCTCATACACGGTTCGTGTTCCTCAGTGCAGGGTTTCGCCTCGGGCTTCCTTCCGACCCCACCTCGCGATGACGCCGTTGCCTCCGGCTCGCGGTTGGCACCATCTCCTCCCGCAAGGGACTTTCACCCTCAAGCAACTGCCCATGCCGGGCGTACCACGAAAAGGCCCCCTCCCCGGGTGGGGAGGGGGCCCTGGAAGCCTCGTGGTTACCGCTCGGGGCCCACGGTGGTCTTCTGGATCTGCATCAGGAACTCCGCGTTGCTGTTGGACTCCTTCATCTTGTCCAGGAGCAGCTCGATGGCCTGCTGCGTGTCCAGCGCGTGCAGCACCCGGCGGAGCTTCCAGACGACGCCCAGTTCCTCGGGCGACATCAGGATCTCCTCCTTACGCGTGCTGGAGGCGTCCACGTCCACGGCCGGGAAGATCCGCTTGTCCGCCAGGGACCGGTTGAGCTTGAGCTCCATGTTGCCGGTGCCCTTGAACTCCTCGAAGATCACCTCGTCCGCGCGCGAACCCGTCTCGACCAGTGCGGTGGCCAGGATGGTCAGCGAGCCGCCGCCCTCGATGTTGCGGGCGGCACCGAAGAAGCGCTTCGGCGGGTAGAGGGCGGTGGAGTCCACACCACCGGACATGATGCGTCCGCTGGCCGGGGCGGCGAGGTTGTAGGCACGGCCCAGGCGGGTGATGGAGTCGAGCAGGACGACCACGTCCATACCCATCTCCACGAGCCGCTTGGCCCGCTCGATCGCCAGGTCGGCGACGACCGTGTGGTCCTCGGCCGGGCGGTCGAAGGTCGAGTGGATGACCTCGCCCTTGACCGTGCGCTGCATGTCGGTGACTTCCTCGGGACGCTCGTCCACGAGGATGACCATCAGGTAGCACTCGGGGTTGTTCTCGGTGATCGCGTTGGCGATCGACTGCATCACCATCGTCTTACCGGCCTTGGGCGGCGAGACGATCAGGCCGCGCTGGCCCTTACCGATCGGCGCGACGAGGTCGATGATGCGCGTGGTGAGGATGTTCGACTCGGTCTCCAGGCGCAGGCGCTCCTGGGGGTAGAGCGGGACGAGCTTGGAGAACTCCTGGCGGCCGCGGGCCTGGTCCGGCGACATGCCGTTGACCGAGTCCAGGCGCACCAGCGCGTTGAACTTCTCGCGGCGCTCGCCGTCCTTGGGCTGGCGGACCGCACCGATGATGTGGTCGCCCTTGCGCAGGCCGTGCTTGCGCACCTGGGCCAGCGAGACGTAGACGTCGCTCTGGCCGGGCAGGTAGCCGGTGGTCCGGACGAAGGCGTAGTTGTCCAGGATGTCCAGGATGCCCGCGACCGGCAGGAGG
Organism: Nocardiopsis exhalans; assembly: GCF_024134545.1. Classification (GTDB taxonomy): domain Bacteria; phylum Actinomycetota; class Actinomycetes; order Streptosporangiales; family Streptosporangiaceae; genus Nocardiopsis; species Nocardiopsis exhalans. The sequence goes on along the minus strand of NZ_CP099837.1, from coordinate 1,765,944 downwards.
ACGTCGTCCTCGTTGATGACCGGCTCCGGCTCCTGGCCCCCGCCGCGTCCGCCGCGGCGGTCCCGGCGGTCCCGACGGCGGCCGCGGCGGCGGCCGCCGAAGTCGTCGTCCTCGCTCTGGTTGTTGCCGCCCTGGCCGCGGCCCTGGTTCTGGCCGCCTCCGCCACCGCCGCCCTGCTGGCGGTCCTGCTGGCGGTCGGAGTTGTTGTTCGTGTTCTGGTCGTCACCGCCGCGGTTGCGGTTGCGACGGTTGCGCTGGCGCTCGCGACCCTGCCCGGACCTGGTGTCACGGTCCTCGGAGTCGGGGCCGTTCTTCTGGGGGGTGCTGGATGTCTTGGTCACGCTGCTCGCGGAGGTTGAGGAGTCGGTGCCGTCCACCGAGCGGGGCTGCTCACCGGACTCGTCGCCGCGCCTGCGGGACGAGCGGCGGCTACGGGAGGGCTTGTCGCCCTTCCCACCCTGTGTCTCGGTCACGGCCTGGTCCGACGACCGCTCTCCCGCGCTCTTGCGCGGGGCCTCGTCCGTGCCCGACTGGGCGGGAGACTGGGCTTCGGCCGGGCCGTCAGTTGCCTCGACCTTACCGGCCTTGGGCGCGGTGTCGGCTTTCTTTGCGGTTTTGGCCTTCGCCGGGCCGCCGACAGGGCCGCCCGACTTGGCCTCGATCGCGGCGATCACGTCGCTCTTGCGCATGCGCCCCGTGCCGGTAATACCCATGCTCGACGCGAGCTTCTGGAGCTCGGGGAGCTTCTGGGCGGCGAGACCGGTACCGCGCGAGGCCGTGCGGGGCCGGGTGGCGGACGCGGCTTCGCCGGCCTCCGAGGAGGCGTCGGCACTTTTCTTGCTGTCGACCGCCGCGTCCGTTCGGAGTTCGGTGGTGTCGCTCACTAAGGGTCCTTCCCAAGGAGCGGGCTTCGGCCGTCAGCGGATTGCTTGATCGGCCGGCCCGATGGTGCGAACCGGCAGGGGCCGGGTAGGGCGTGCCCCACGTGGATGTTGGAAACCGGCGAAAACGGTCCCCTACCCAATCGCGGCGGGCTCTGGGTACAGCCAGACGTCGGGGCGGGTGGCTCGGAGGTGATGCCCGTCGACCGCGCTGACACACTCATCCAAGGAGGAGTGGACTGTGGAGACGTGGGCACAGCGGGGATCCCGCTGACTCGACACTTGGGCCACCGCTTCCGACAGGTCGAGAGATCGGACCGCCGGATTATGGGACGCGGAAGCCGTTGTGGCGGATGAGCACACGCCCCGCAACGGGGCATCTGGTGCTTCACCCAGCCTAACATCACCAGAGGCCACGGCTATTCCTCGACACAGATGCTACGGATGGGGAGATGGGGTCCGCACCCCCGCCGGCTCGATGTGCAGGGGGCGTATGTCCCAATCATTACCCGCCCGCTGACGGATCAAATCAATCTGCCGGACGATTTCCGGTGAATCCTCCCGCGCCGAACCCTCCGGAACCGAGCACAGCACGAGCACCGTGGGCCCCGCGCCGGAGACCACGGCCGGAAGTTCCCCGTGTTGACGCAGGTCACCGATGAGCTCCAGGGTTCGGGGCATCGCGGGGGCCCGGTAGGCCTCGTGTAGCCGATCCTCGGTGGCCGCGTACAGGGATTCGGGTTGGCCACAAACGGCCGCCGTCATCAGCGCGGCACGGCCCGCGTTGAAGGCCGCGTCGGCATGGGAGACGGTTTCGGGCAGGAGACCGCGGGCGCGTTCGGTGGACAGCTTCCACCCCGGCACGCACAGCACGGGCAGGATCCGCGCGTGGGGGGTGAGCCGGGCGGCAGCCCAGGAGTCGCCGTCGCGGTAGGCCACGGTGTAGCCGCCGTGGACGCACGGAGCCACGTTGTCCGGGTGGCCCTCGATGTCCGCGGCGATCTGGTAGATCCAGTCCCGGTCCGGCCCACCGTCGGGTCCGGTACGGCCCAGCAGCGCGGCGGCCGCGGCGACCCCGCCGACGATCGCCGACGAGGACGAGCCCAGACCCCGGGCGTGCGGAATGCGGTTCACGCAGTGCAGGTCCAGGCCGGGCAGTTCCTCCCCGACCCGCTCGAAGGCCTCGTGCATGGCCCGGACGACGAGGTGGCGCCGGTCGAGCGGTACCTCGCCAGAGCCCTCCCCCTCGACCCGGATGCGGAGCTCGCCGTCGGCGCGGACCGCGACGTCGAACTCGTTGTACAGCTGGACGGCCAACCCGAGGGCGTCGAAGCCCGGGCCGAGGTTGGCGCTGGTCGCCGGTGCCCGGACGGACACCCGGTCGGGGCGCGGAGAGGTCACAGTGGGCTCCATACAGGCGATGATCTTGCTACCAGAGGCGCGGTGCCTCTGGAACCCAAGGCGCCGAGATCGCCTCTGGTAGCAAGATCATCCGGTGGTCGGCAGTGGTCGGCTAGACGAGATCGAGGGCCTTGGCGGCGGCCTGGGCGTCGACGGGGACGGTGGTGGCGGAGGAGGCTCCGGCCAGCGCCCAGTCGGGGTCCTTGAGGCCGTTCCCGGTCACGGTGCACACGATCCGGCTGCCCTTGGGGACCTGCCCGGCCTCGACGGCCTGGAGGAGCCCGGCCACGCTCGCGGCGGAGGCGAGTTCGACGAACACGCCCTCCTCTGCGGCGAGGAGCTTGTAGGCGGCCATGATCTGGCGGTCGGTCACCTTGTCGATGAGGCCGCCGGACTCGTCGCGGGCCTGTTCGGCGAGCTTCCAGGAGGCCGGGTTGCCGATGCGGATCGCGGTGGCGATGGTGCTCGGGTTGGTGACCGGTGCTCCGTTGACGATCGGGGCGGAACCGCTGGCCTGGAAGCCGAGCATGCGCGGGGCCTTGGTGGAGATCCCGTCCTTGGCGTACTCGGTGTAGCCCATCCAGTAGGCGGTGATGTTGCCCGCGTTGCCGACGGGGATGCAGTGGATGTCCGGGGCGTCGCCGAGGGCGTCCACGATCTCGAAGGCGGCGGTCTTCTGCCCCTGGAGGCGGTAGGGGTTGACCGAGTTCACCAGGGCGACGGGGTAGTCGACGCTGAGCTTGCGGGCCAGTTCCAGGCAGTCGTCGAAGTTGCCGTCGACCTGGAGCAGGCGGGCGCCGTGCACGAGGGCCTGGGCGAGCTTGCCCATGGCGATCTTGCCCTGGGGCACCAGCACGGCGCAGGTCATGCCGGCGCGGATGGCGTAGGCCGCGGCGCTGGCGCTGGTGTTGCCGGTGGAGGCGCAGATGACCGCCTTGGCGCCGTCCTCGGCGGCCTTGGTGATGGCCACCGTCATACCGCGGTCCTTGAACGAACCCGTGGGGTTGAGGCCCTCGACCTTGAGGAGGACCTCGCATCCCGTGAGTTCGGATACGCGCGTGGCAGGCAGCAGGGGGGTGCCGCCCTCCTGGAGGGTGACGACGGGGGTGTTCTCGTTGACGGGAAGGCGGTCGCGGTACTCCTCGACGATGCCTCGCCACGCCCGTGCCATGCTCACGACGGTGTCCCTTTCGGGTGGATGCGGTTGCGCTTGACACGCGGCCGGACTCGGCGCGCGCGGGATGCGGGTGGGGCGTCGCGGAGGCGATCCGTCCCCACCTGCTACGAGTCTATGACCCTGCCCGAGTCGTCTTGCATCCCGGGCATACTTTTCTCACAATGTGGACATTCGGTGGATTTCCCGACCGTCGTCCCGACCGGGCGCCGGGGCCCGTGCGCACACGGGCCCCGGCGGGGTCCGGCTAATCCTGGAAGGTCTCCACGCGCATGACGCTGGCGACGTCGCGGACCATCGGGTGCACGCTGAGCTCCTCGACGGTGCTGCTCAGCGCGGAGTCCGGTGCGGGGTGGCTGACCAGCACGAGCTGGGCATCGTCCCCGGTCCCCTCCTGGCGCACGTTCTTGATGGACACCCCGTGGTCAGCGAAGATCTCGGCGACCTTGGAGAGCACACCGGGGCGGTCGGCCACGTCCAGCGCCACGTGGTAACTGGTGATGGTCTGACCCATGTCGTGCACCGGCAGACCGGTGTCGTGAGCGCCCTCCCCCACCGACGTGTTCGCCAGGCGGTTGCGGGTCACCGCCACGATGTCGCCCAGGACGGCGCTGGCGGTGGGCGTGCCGCCGGCCCCGGCTCCGTAGAACATCAGGCGACCGGCCGACTCGGCCTCCACGAACACCGCGTTGTAGGCCTCCTTGACGCTGGCCAGCGGGTGCTCGACCGGAAGCATCACCGGGTGGACGCGCACGCCCACCGACTCGCCGTCCTCGGAGCGCTGGCAGATCGCCAGGAGTTTGACGACGCAGCCCATCGCGCGGGCGCTGGCGATGTCGGCGGCCGACACCCCGGTGATGCCCTCGCGGTGGACGTCGGCGGCGGTGACCCGCTGGGTGTGGAAGGCCAGCCGGGCCAGGATCGCGGCCTTGGCGGCGGCGTCGAAGCCCTCGACGTCGGCGGTCGGGTCGGCCTCGGCGTACCCGAGGGCCTGTGCCTCCTCCAGTGACTCGGTGAACCCGGCACCCAGGGAGTCCATCCGGTCCAGCACGTAGTTCGTGGTGCCGTTGACGATGCCCAGGACCCGGTTGACCCGGTCCCCGGCCAGGGAGTCGCGCAGCGGGCGCAGCAGCGGGATCGCACCCGCCACGGACGCCTCGTAGTACAGGTCGACCCCGGCGTCGCGGGCCGCGGCCTGAAGTGTCTGACCGTCCTCGGCGAGCAGGGCCTTGTTGGCCGTCACCACGGACTTGCCCGCCTTGATCGCGGCGAGCATCAGCGAACGGGCCGGTTCGATCCCGCCGATGACCTCCACCACGACGTCGATGTCCGGGCGGGTGACCAGCGCCGTGGCGTCGGTGGTCAGCAGCGCCGGGTCGACGCCGCGGTCGCGGTCCAGCCGGCGGACCGCGATGCCGCCGATCTCGATCGGCGTGCCGATCCGCGCGGCCAGTTCCCCGGACTGCTCGTTGACCAGGCGGACGACTTCCGAACCCACAACGCCGCATCCGAGCAGCGCCACCTTCATCGCCATTTGGGCGTGACTCCCACTTCTCTCGTGTCCGAACCCTGCCGGGCACCGGTGCGGCGCCCGCGGTGCGGACGGTTCAGCCTACGTCGAGGCGGAGGAGGTCCTCCTCGTTCTCCCTGCGCACGATCACCCGTGCGTTCGCGTCCCGGACCGCCACCATGGCGGGGCGGGGCAGGTGGTTGTAGTTGCTCGCCATGGAGTAGCAGTAGGCACCCGTGGCGGCGACCGCCACCAGGTCACCCGGCCGCAGGTCGGCGGGCAGGTAGAGGTCGTGCACGATGATGTCACCGCTCTCGCAGTGCTTGCCGACCAAGCGGGAGAGCATCGGCTCGGCGTCGCTCTCCCGGGACACCAGCTGGCCGGTGTACTCCGAGCCGTACAGGGCGGTACGGATGTTGTCGCTCATGCCGCCGTCGACGCTGACGTAGGTGCGGATGCCCTCGACGTCCTTGACGGTACCGACCTCGTAAACGGTGATCCCGGCCGGACCGGCCACGGCCCGGCCCGGCTCGACCGCGATGCGCGGCATGGGCAGCCCCGCGTCGGTGCACTCGCGGAGCACGATGGCGGTGAGGCTGGCCGCGATGGTCTTGGGGTCGAGCGGGTCGTCACCGGCGGTGTAGGCGATGCCCAGGCCGCCGCCGAGGTCGAGTTCGGCGAGGGTGACGTCCAGTTCCTCGTGGATCCGGGTGAGGAACTTGGTGAGGCGGCGGGCGGCGACCTCGAAGCCCGAGGTGTCGAAGATCTGCGAGCCGATGTGCGAGTGCAGGCCGACCAGCTCCAGGTGCTCGGCGGCCAGGACGCGGCGGACCGCCTCGGCGGCGGCGCCGGTGCTCAGCGCGAAGCCGAACTTCTGGTCGTCGTGCGCGGTGGCCACGAACTCGTGGGTGTGCGCCTCCACGCCGGTGGTGACCCGGATGAGCACCTTGGGGCGGGCGCCGGACTCGGCGGCCACGGCCTCCAGGCGGTCGATCTCGTCCAGGGAGTCCAGGATGATCCGGCCGACCCCGGCCTCCACGGCGCGGCGCAGCTCGGCCACCGACTTGTTGTTGCCGTGCATGGCGATGCGGTCGGTGGGGACCTCGGCGGCCAGGGCCACGGCCAGTTCACCGCCGGAGCAGACGTCGAGCTTGAGCCCCTCCTCGACCACCCAGCGGGCGACGGCCTTGGTCAGCAGGGCCTTGCCCGCGTAGTAGACGTCGGCGTCGGCGAAGGCGGTGGCGTAGTCACGGGCCCGGGCGCGGAAGTCCTCCTCGTCCATGACGAAGAGCGGGGTGCCGTACTCGGCGGCGAGGGCGCGCACGCCGACGCCGCCGACGGTGACCTCACCGTTCGAGCGACGCGCGGTGGCGGGCCAGACCCGCGGGTTCAGCGCGTTGAGGTCCTCGGGCGGCAGCGGCGGGTTCTCCTCCGGCAGGACCTCCGCGTGGCGGGATCCGGCGGGGTGGGCGTAGCGGCTCATGACGGTCTTTCGGCTGGGACTTCGATAGTTCTGGCTGTGCTGTGTTGACCGGCGGTCGGCGCGGGAAGGCGACCGGGGCATGTTCCGGTACTCATTGTCCACTAAGCCGATCGGAACACAGGGGTTGGGCTGGTCCCATCGGGTCCGCGGTACGGATCCGCGGACGGGCCCGTGGTGCGGGCCCGCGGCAGCAGGGGTGTCTACAGCCTTGTGGGCGCTGACACCCCGAGCAGGAAGAGTCCGGTGCCGATCACGCCGGCGACGGCGGCGGGCAGCGCCGGGTCGAGGGCGGCCCACGTCGGCTCCGGCCCCTGGGCCGGTTCGGCGGCAGTGGTGGAACCCGTCCGCCACTCATCGTAGGCACTGGTCAGCGCCTCCAGGTATCTGACCAGGATATGGGGTTCCTCTCGGCGGGCCGCGGTGTCCAGGACGCTGGGGCCGTCGAAGAGGAGTCCGCGCACCTTCGCCCCGTGCCCGTGGTGGCAGCCGCGCGCGCCTGGGGCGGGGGTCCGCTCCGCCCAGCGCAGGCTGCTCAGGGCGTGCGCGTGGGCGTAGCGCAGCCGGAAGGCGGGGTTGGCGTCGGTGAGCCGGACCCAGGCCCCGGGTTTGTCCGCCGAGGGCAGGACCGGCAGGTCGCGCCCGGTGGTCTCGCTCTCGCGGGGGTGTTCGGGAAGCGAGCGGCAGAAGGCCACGCGGGCGCTGTCCTCCCCGATCCGACCGAGCACGCGGCCCGCGGGGGTGAACAGTTCGGCGCGGTCGGTGTCCAGGTAGCGGTCCCGCCAGGAGGCCTCGCCCTCGGGGCCGGGCGGCGGGGCCTGCTCACCCACGGCCAGGGCGATACGGGCCCGGGCGTCGGCGCGGGCGTACCGGCGGGCCTGGGCCAGGGGCCCGGCCTCGTGCAGTTCGGAGCGGGGCCACTCCCCCGTCCCGGTCCAGGGACGGCCGGTGAGGTAGCGCGGCCCGTCCGCGGCGGCGCGGAGCAGGCTCTGGCGCTGCTCGCAGGTGAAGGTGACGTTGGTGAAGCCGCGCTTGTCCGCGAGGACCCGCGCGAACCCGGCGTCGGGCTCGCCCTCCTCGGCCATCGCGTCGACCGCGTCGGAGATCCGCTCGCAGACCACGCGCCGGTGGCTGTCCTCCCGGCCCTTGGGGAGGGTGTCGCGGACCCGGCCGACCAGGCGGGGGGCCAGGGCGACGGCGGCGTCGGCCCCGTCGGCCGCGTGGTCGTTGCGCGGCCACACGAAGGGGACGTCCGCCTCGGACAGGTCGAAGGCGCGCAGGGCGGCGCGCCGCAGGACCGCTTCCAGCCCGCGTGGGGTCACGCCGTTCCCCCGATTCCGCCGTCGCCCTCCCCCAGGAGGGCACGGATCAGGTCGACCAGTTCGTCGGGGTCGAAGGGCTTGGTCAGGTAGTCGTCCACGCCGATCCGCTCCCCGCGTCTGCGGTCGTCGGCCTGGGCTCGGGCGGTCACCATGACGATGCGGCGGTCGTAACCGTCCGAGCGCAGGCGCTCGACCGTGGACCAGCCGTCGAGCCGGGGCATCATCACGTCCATGGTGATCACGTCGGGTTCGACGTGACCCACGCGGTCCAGGCAGTCCTGACCGTCCATGGCGGTGAACACCTCGAACCCCTCCAATTCGAGGTTCAGGCGGATGAGTTCGCGGATCACCTCGTCGTCCTCGACGACGAGAACCCGTGTGGGAAGGGCGTTCACGACCGTGACACTACCGCCGCCGAGCGCGGCGGCACCACTGGAATCCAGTATCCGGCGGGGTTGGGCGGCGTGTGCCCCGGAGGAGTGGTCGACCGACCCACAACCCCTGCTACAGTTGTTCACGCAGCAGCGCGCCCCCATAGCTCAGGGGATAGAGCACCGGCCTCCGGAGCCGGGTGCGGAGGTTCGAATCCTCCTGGGGGCACAGCGAGAACGCAGCGAAAAGGCATCCTACGGGGTGCCTTTTCTGCTTTTCGGTGACTTCCCGCCTGTGGGCCCCCAGCGCTCCCCCGGCCTCCCTGGACTCACTTTTTCCTTGTTTCGGCCTGTCCTGGCAGACGGATACTTCCTACCCACTCAATCTTTCCATTGACAAGATGGGGGCGTTTCGCGTTGACTTTCCAGTGGAAAGATTCGCTGGTCCGGAGAGGGCCGCAGAGAGCTGGAGAGGGAGAGCAGTCATGGCACCCCTGATCACCCTGGTCGGCACCGCAGCGCTCCTGTCGGTGCTGGGACTGCTGGGCGTCCGGCGCCTGCGCCCATGGCCGGTGGCGCTGCGCGGCGGCCTGGCCGCCATGTTCACCGTCACCGGCACGGCCCACTTCGTGGGGCTGCGGGACACCCTGATCGCCATGGTCCCCCCGGCCCTGCCCGCGCCGGAGCTCCTGGTCACCGTCACCGGGGTCCTCGAACTCGCGGGGGCCGCCGGACTGCTGTGGCACCGCACCGCCCCCTGGGCGGCCGCGGGGCTGACCCTGATGCTGGTGGCGATGTTCCCGGCCAACGTGTACGCCATCACCGAGGGGGTCCCGACCGGCCTCACCGAAAGCCTGCCCGTCCGCACCGCCATGCAGGCGGTGTTCGTGGCGGCGACCACCGCGGTCCTCGTCCACTACGTACACGCCTGGCACGGCCGTCGTCGGCAGGCGCCCGCGGAACGCCGACCCGTGCCGCGGGCGTGACCGTGGCCGCGGTCCCGGTCTCGGCCAGGAGCGGTCAGGTCAGGTGGCGGGGATCAGCGGCCAGGTGCCGTCGACCACGGCTTCGGGGTTCCGGCGGCGCAGGTACTCCTGGAAGCTGGCGGACTGCTCGGCCTTCCACTTGACCTGGGCCCGGTGCAGGTCCTCGGCGGACATCTCCGCGATCTCGGGGTGGGCGGCGGCGATCCGCCAGGCCAGGCGCGCGGCGGCCAGCGCGTCGGCGGCCGCCCCGTGCGCCTCCTCCTGGGCGAGGGGGACGTCGTAGTGGGCGCAGACGTCGACGAGCTTCCTGGAGCCCCGGCGGTAGGTGTCCACGTGCTTGTCCAGGACGAACGGGTCCACCACCAGGGGCTGGGCGCCCAGGGGCGCACCCGGGCGGTGGAGCGCGATCTCGCGATCCAGGAGGGTGAGGTCGTAGGGGGCGTTGTAGACCACCACGGGCATGCCGTCGGCGGTGACGGCCTCCAGCGCGGCGGCGATCTCGGTGACCACCTCGGCCGCGGGGCGGCCCTCGGCACGGGCCTGCTCGGTGGTGACGCCGTGGATCTCGGCGGCCTCCGCCGGGATCTCGATCCCGGGATCGGCCAACCAGGTGGTGACCTCCTTGGCGCCCCGCGCGGGGTCGATGCGCCACAGGGCGGCGGTGACGATCCGGTCCCCCTCGACGTCCAGGCCGGTGGTCTCGATGTCGAAGGCGGCCATGGGCCGGGTGTGCCAGGGAGTGTTCACGTGCTTCCTCTGTTCGGTGCGGTGGTGTGGTCGGCGCCGGCGGCGCTGCTTTCGGTGGTGGCGCTGGTGCTGCTGGTACCGCTGTCGGTCCTACTGGTGATGTCGGTGAGCGCGGTGACGCAGGCGCGGATCGCCGGGGTCTCGGCGTCGGCCCGCCACACCGCCTCGATGGTCCTACGAAGCGGCGGTTCCGTGGGCAGGAACCGCACACCTTCGGGTGCGGTGCGCCGGCCCAGGTCCGGGACGAGCGCCATGGCGAGCCCGGAGGCCACCAGCTCCAGTTGGGAGGGGATCTCGGCGAGCGTGTACCTGATGTCGGGCTCCACGCCCCGGGCGCGCAGGGCCTGGAGGATCGCCTCATAGGGTTCGGTGCCCGCCGGGCAGCTCGCCCACGGCAACCCGTTGGAGACTCGGGGGTCAGCGGAGACCCCCGGGGACGCGAAGTCAGCGAGGTCGACCGTGCCCCGGTCGCCGAAGGGGTGGTGGGAGGGCAGGGCCAGGCACACCCGCTCGTCCAGGAGCCGCACCGTGCGGACCCCGGCCGGGAGCGCGACCGGGCGGCTGGACCAGCTCTCGGCCATGACCAGGTCCAGTTCCCCGCGCAACAGCGGCGGCAGCAGGGACACCACCTCGCCGTCGCGGACCGTGGGGGTCAGCCGGGGGTGTTCGGCGAGCAGGGCGGACAGCGCGCCGGGGAGCAGGGTGCGCACAGCGCTGCCCACCCCGCCCAGGCGCAGCGGCCCGAGGATCTGGCTGTCCAGGGCGGCCAGGTCGGTCTGCGCCTCGGCGACCTGGGCGAGCACCCGGTCGGCGTGCCCGGCCAGAACCCGGCCCGCGTGGGTGAGCCGCACGGTCCGACCGTCGGGTTCGAGCAGGCGCTGGCCCGCCTCCCGCTCCAATTTGGTGAGCTGCTGGGACATCCCCGAAGGAGTCACGTGCAGGACCCTCGCCGCGCGCGCGATGGAGCCGTAGGTCCGTACGGCGGCCAACGCCCTCAGTCGTTCGATGCTGAACACATCAGCAATGCTACCGAGTACATACGACAAATCATCGCTTTTGTTTCTGGGTTGTGGGCGGCAGGCTGGTTCTCAGGAAAACGATGGGGGCGACGGTGAGGAGTGCGGACTCGGTGGCGAGCACGGAGACGAAGCGGGAGCCCCGAGGGGGCTCGGTGTTGGACCGGATCAACCCCGTGGCCCTGGCCGTGGTGGGTTCGGGCTGCACCTCCGCGACGGGTGTGTTCGTCAAGCTCTCGGGGGCCAACACGGGAACCGCCGCCTTCCTGCGGTGCGCGCTCGCACTGTTCCTTCTGGTCCCGATGGCCGCCGCCGAGCTCCGCCGGATCGGCCCGCGGGCGCGGCGGCTGCTGGGCCTGGACGCGGCGGCGGGGCTGCTGCTCGGCGTGGACTACGTGTTCTGGGCGGCGAGCATCCAACACGTGGGCGCGGGGATGGCGACCGTCCTGCTCAACATCCAGGTGGTGGTCTTCCCCCTGCTGGCGTGGGTGTTCCTGGGCGACCGCGCACCGCTGCGGTTCCTGCTGGCGGTACCCGTGATGCTGGCCGGGATCGCCCTGACCGCCGGGGTGTTCAACCCGGCCGGGAGCACCGGCGCGGTTCCCGACGGGGACCCCTGGCTCGGCCTGGCCTACGGCTGCACGGCCGGGATCACCTACGCCGGGTACCTCTTCCTGTCCCGGCTCGCGGGCGGCCAGGGGCACACGGTGACCCCGGTGTGCGTCTCCACCGCCGCCGCGGCGCTGGCCGCGGGTGTGCTGGGTGCGCTGTGGAGCGGGATCGAGCTGGCGTCACTGGACGCACGGGCCTGGATGTGGCTGGCGCTGTTGGCACTGACCGGACAGGTACTGACCTGGCTGATGATCGGCTCGGCACTGCCCCGGCTGTCCGCGAGCACCGGCGCGGCGATCCTCGTGCTCCCGCCGGTCCTGGCGGTGGCCATGGGCGCTGTCTTCCTGGGCGAGCGGGTGACCGCCGTCCAACTGGCGGGCTGCGTACTGGTGGTTCTGGCGATCTGGCTGTCCCAGCGGCGAAGCCCCCGGTCCGGTCAGAGCACCTGAACCGGCTTCAGGTCGAGGCGGGCGTACTCCCCTCCACGCAGGTGCACCGCGACCGCGATCACGGCCAGCCCCGCCAGGGTGATCAGGGCGCCCACCCACAGGGGCGAGGTGAAGCCCAGACCGGCGGCCAGGCCGAGGCCTCCGGCCCAGGCGCCCAGTGCGTTGCCGACGTTGAACGCGGCGATGTTGGCGCCCGAGGCGAGTGTGGGGGCCTTGGCGGCGAAGTCCATGATGCGCATCTGGAGACCGGGCACCGTCGCGAACCCGAGGAAGCCCATGAGCAGCAGGGCCGCCAGCGCGGCCCACTTGAGGTGTGCGACCAGCGCGAAGGCGGCCAGGACCAGGGTGAGCAGAGTGAAGAGCACCAGCAGGGTCCGGCCGAGGTTCCGGTCGGCGGCGCGCCCGCCGAGGATGTTCCCGGCGAACAGGCCCACGCCGAAGAGCACCAGCAGCCACGGCACGGTGGTGGCGGCGAACCCGCTCACCTCGGTGAGGGTGAAGGCGATGTAGGTGAACCCGCCGAACATGCCGCCGAAGCCGAGGACGGTGGCCACCAGGGAGAACCAGACCTGGGTGCTGCGGAAGGCGGAGAGTTCGGTGCGCAGGCTGGGCGCGGGGGCCGACGGAGCGGCTTCGGTCGCGCTGGTGGCGCCCTGAGCAGCGGGCACGGCCGAGGTGGCGGCGGTCTTGGCGGCCGGGACCAGGGCGGTGATACCCGCGAAGGCGACCACGCCGATCACGGTGATGGCCCAGAAGGTGGAGCGCCAGCCGAAGGCCTGGCCGAGGAAGGTCCCGAAGGGCACGCCGAGGACCGTGGCGGTGGTGAGCCCGGCGAACATGATCGAGATCGCGGCGGCCTTGCGGTGCACGGGGACCAGCCCGGCGGCCAGGACCGCGCCGATCCCGAAGAACGCACCGTGGCACAGGGCCGCGAGGATGCGCCCGGCGAGCATGACCTCGTAGGTGGGCGCGAGCGCGGAGGTCAGGTTGCCCGCGATGAACAGCACCATCAGCAGGAGCAGGGCGCGTTTGCGGTCCACCCGGTTGAGCAGCGCGGTCAGGCCGACCCCGCCGACCGCGACGGCGAGGGCGTAGCCGGAGATGAGGTACCCGGCGACGGTGGGTGTGACCCCGAAGTCGGCGCCGACCTCGGGCAGCAGACCCATGATGACGAATTCGGTGAGTCCGATACCGAAGCCCCCGATGGCGAGGGCGTAGAGCGCGAGCGGCATGAGGAGTACTCCTCGATGAGAGAAAGATCGTTGTGCGTGCACTAGTTGCACATGCAACAGAAATAGTTGCATGCGCGTTCTACGTGCGCAAGCTAAGATGATGTGCGACCAGCCACGAGGAGGTGGGGCGGCCATGGGGATCGCCGACGACGCCGTAGAGATCCGCGCGCACGGATGGCGAACGCTCGCCGCCGTCCACGGACTCATCGAGACCGCCCTGGAGCGCGCACTCCAGTCGGAACACGAAATCTCCGTCGTGGAGTACACCGTCATGGACGCCCTGAACCGGCAGGACGGCTGGCACATGAGGATGCGACAGCTCGCCCGCGCCGCCGCGTTGTCCAACAGCGCCACCACCCGCCTGGTCACCCGACTGGAGGACCGAGGGCTGCTCACCCGCATCCTGTGCGCCGACGACCGGCGCGGGATCTACACGGAGCTGACCCCCGCCGGAATGGAGCTCCTCACCCGGGCCCGGCCCACCCACGACGAGGTACTGCGCCAGGCTCTGGACGACGCGGCACAGACCCCTGAACTCGCCCCGCTGGTGGGCGCCCTGCGCGAGCTCACCCCGGAGCCGGGGCAGGCCGCACAGGAACAGGAACCGGCCCAGCCCGCGACCTGACCGCCACAGAGCGCGGCGAGGCGAGGGATCCCGCACAACCGTGGTTCTGGTGGCAGGAATCGGGATCTACTGGCGTCGTGTCATGAAGTTCCTGGTACTTGACTGCTCCCCTCCCTGAAAGGAGAGGATTGTTGTCCCCTCCCGCCATGAGAACTGCGGGGATTCACGGCTCAGGCCGCCTGACCGCCCTGCGGACGATCAGGTCTTACACCCTCGGTACCGCCCGGGTACAGACCAGCCCGGAGAAGCATCACGCGCGCGGAGTTCTTGTCCCGGGGCCGGGACACCCCGCACGCGGTGCAGGTATAGGTACGTTCGGACAGCGGCAGGCGGTGCTTGGCTCTCGCCCCGCAGTCGCCGCAATCCATCGTGGTGTGGGCCGGGTGCACCAGGTGCACATCCCGGCTGTGCTTGCGCCCCATCTCGACCAACGCCCGCTTGGTGGCGCTGATCGCCGCATCAGCCGCTTTGCGGGCCATGGTGGACTTGGCCAAGAAGCGCGGCCGGAAGTCCTCCACCGCGATCGCGTCGTGCTCACCAACCACCTTCTTCGCCCACTTGCGGGCGGTGTCCTGGCGTTGGGCGGCCACCTTCCGGTGGACCTTAGCCGCCTGGCGTCGGGCCTTGCGATAACCCTTCGACGCGGGCTTGCCCTTGGGAGGTTTCCTCCTCGCCGTCATCCGCTGGTACCTGGCCAGCTTCTGCGCGGCGCTCTTGCCGTGCTCGGGGTGGGGCAGGTCGTGGTCGTCGCTGGTGGTGGTCGCGATCTCCCTCACACCCCAGTCGATACCGATCACCGCGCCGGTTTCGGGGAGGGGCTCGGTTCGGGCGGGAACCACGAACGACACGTACCAGTGGCCCAGAGCGTCGCGGTACACGCGTGCGCTGCTGGGGTCAGCGGGCAGTTCCCGCGACCACACCACACCCAGCGTGATGCCGCCAGCCAGGTGCAAGCGTTTGTCTTTGAGGCGGAACCCGCGCCGCGTGTAGTTCAGGCTCGGGGCCGCGAGGGCCTTCTTCTTGAAGCGGGGCATCCCCGCACGCTGTTTGACGGGAAGCCGGTCGGCGATGTCCTTGAGCGCCTTGCTGCGGGACGTGGCGAAGTCGCGGATGGTCTGCTGCTGGGGGACGCTCGCGCTCTTGCGCAGCCACGCGTTGTCGGCACGCCATCGGGTGAGCTGCTTGTCCAATATCGCCGGACCACACTTCTCACCGGCCTTGTGGGCATCGCGGGAGGCGGCCACGCACTGGTTCCACACCCACCGGCACCGGTCCCACTCGCCGAGGAGGGTGTGTCCGGCGGTGGACGACACGCGCAGCCGGTAGGTGTACCGGGCATGCCCGGCATCCTTTTCCTGCTTTCGTGGTGTCGTCATGATGCCAAACATACATGAGTGCGGTGACATTCCGCGCCTATTCTGGAGCTATGGATGATGAGAAGCGCATCTCGCTGCGCCTGCCCGCCGACCTGCACGCACGCCTGGCCGACCAGGCCAAACACGACCGGCGGTCGCTCAACTCCGAGATCGTGCACCTGCTGGAGGTCGCACTCGGTAGCACCGGTTCGCCTGGCGGCGGATCGGCTTGACCTGATCCGCTACGTGGGTAACCGGATTCCTTCCCGGACTGAAGGCCGGGGCATCCTCCAGGAGGTCCGGTGACCGCGTGTTCGACATCGGCGACGATTTCTGGGTGACCGACGAACAGGGCACCAAGGTGTTCTGGGTGGACGGCAAGGCGCTGCGGGTGCGCACCACCTTCGAGCTCAAGGATCCCAAGGGCCAAGTCCTCATGGTGATCCGCAGGAAACTCTTCAAGGTCCGCGACCAGATGCGGGTGGAGCACGACGGCAAGACCGTCGCGACCGTCCGCAAGAGGCTGTTCAATCCCCTCCGGGACAAGCTCGCCGTGGAGGTCAAGGGCGGCCCCGACTGGGAGGTGGTCGGGAGCTTCTTCGACAAGGAGTACTCAATCAGCGACAAGGAGGGCACCGTCGCGGTGGTCTCCCGTAAGTGGTTCCGGATACGCGACACCTACGCGGTGGACGTCAACACCCATCGCAAGGACATCGCCGGTGACCCGGCCCTGGTCATCAGCGTGGCGGTGGCGGTTGACGCCCTCACCAACGACGACGGCGACGACAGCTAGACCGTTGCTCCACTCCCCCTTCCGTACCGGACCGGGCTGGGACGCCCCCAGCGCCGGAGCCCGGTGAGGTCAGGGCGCGCCGCCCTGCTCGGGGTGGAGCAGTTCACGTTCCCAGGGCAGCGGCGGGCGGGTCCTGGGCAGCACCAGCGGGCGGGGCGCGCGGCCTTCACGCAGGCAGGCGGTGATCTCGGTTGCCAGGTACTCGCCGACCGCCCTGAAGGAAATCGGGTTGGAGTCCATGGGGTGCCAGCGGGCGTCGGTGACGCGGACGGCATAGGGCGGTCTGGGCCCGTCATCGAGCGTCCAGGCCCTGTGCACACCGTCGCCCAGGGCTGCAAGGTACTCCTCGGGGAAGCGGTCGCCCTCCACCCGGTGGGTCACCTCGTCGACGATCTCGACCCGGCTCCGGCCGGGGCCAAGTGGCAGAGCGTCCGCCCACACCACAGCGAAGTTTCCGCCGCAGCCCTGTCGGATGATCCTGCCGTACAGGCGAGGCACGGCGCGGGTCAGGGGGAGCGCGTCAGGTAACGGGTGGTGGATCGGTGGACGGGCCGGGGGATCTGCGGGCACGGGGCTCCGCCTTCCTCTCGGGGGTCGGTCACACTCCGGTGGCGCCGTCGATGCTCTCTCTCAGCAGGTCGGCGTGGCCGTTGTGACGGGCGTACTCGGCGATGAGTTTCACCAGGACCGACCTGAGTTGGATGGGCTCGCCGGAGCGTGACTCCATCCCCGCCGCGTCCAGCGTTCCCGCCGCCGCGACGATCTCCCGGGACCGGTCCACCTCGGCCCGCCAGGTCGCGAAGGCCTCGGCCGGGTCCCCGCCGAGGTCGTCGAAGTCCTGGTCGGGGTCGTCGTCGGCGTAGTACAGCAACGGCAGGTCCTCCCCCGCGAACTGGATCCGGAACCACCAGCGCTCCACCCCCGCCAGGTGGCGGACCAGCCCGTGCAGGCTGAGAGCGGAGGCGGGGACGGCCCGCGCGGAGAGCTGCTCGGGGCTCAGCCCTTCGCACTTGGCCTCCAAGGTGGTGCGGTGCCAGTCGAGGTAGGCGGTGAGGACCTCGGCCTCCGTCCCTACCCGGGGCGGTGCGGGACGGTCGTCGGCGGGCCACACACCCGCGAAGTTCTGCGGCGGGATCTGGTTCATGCTTGCAGTCTGCGCCGTAACAGCGACGAACGGGAGGATGATCCGCGGGCTGTGGACAACTCCGGACGGAGCGGTGGCCGGGCTCCGGGTTCCGGTAGCCAGCTGTAGTGTCCGGCACGATCGCGATACCCCAGACTGTTCGGTGTCGACGAAACCGGGTCGGCACGCGAACAAGATCGAGGGGTGCGGGATGCGGGACGTCTGGGGTCGGGCATTACGAGCGTGCGGCTACCTGCTGCTGGCGTTGGGAGCCGGGATGCTCACCCTCCTGGTGCTTCCGTTCACCCTGGTCGTGGCGTTGACCATCCCCGTCAGCGGGGTGGGTCTGTTCGTGTTCCCCAGGTGGCTGCGGCTGGTGGCCCGATGGGCCGACTGGAACCGGGGACGGGCCGCCCGGCTGCTCGGGGTCGAGTCCCCAGCACTCTCCCTGCCCGCCGAGCGGAGCCTTCTGACCCTGGTGCGCAGACCGGCGGTGCTCCGGCTTCTGCTCTGGACCCCGGTGTTCGCGCTGGTGAGCATGGTGTTCGGGCTCCTGGGACTGCTGGGCCCGGGCATGATGCTCAACACGGTGCAGATGCTGCTGTGGTGGGCCTTCCCCCCGGACCTGCAGCCGATGCAGTTCGGGTTCCCCGTCGACGGTTGGGGGGTCGCGCTCGGTGTCGCCGCCGTGCAGCTGGTGGCGGGGACGGTGATCACCGTGTGGGTCGTCCCGCCGGCCGCCAGACTCCACGCCCGGCTGTGCGTCCGGCTGCTGGCGCCCTCCGAACGGGAGCGGCGGGAGGAGCTGGCCACGCGGGTCGACGAGCTCCAGCGCACCCGGGCCGGTGTGGTGGACGCCCACGGCGCGGAGCTGAGGAGGATCGAACGCGATCTGCACGACGGCACCCAGGCGCGGCTGGTGGCGATCGCGATGCAGCTGGGTGTGGCGAAGGAGGCGGTGGCGGATCCGACGGTCGCCGCTCTCCTGGAACAGGCCCACACGGGCACGGAGGAGGCCATGTCCGAGCTGCGCGACGTCATCCGGGGCATCTATCCGCCCATCCTCGCCGACCGGGGGCTGCCCGGGGCGCTCGCCGCGCTGGCCGGTCGGACCACGCTGCCGGTGCGACTGGACGTCACCGACCCCGGGACGCTTCCGGTGGCGGTGGAGACCGCCGCCTACTACGCGGTCACCGAGTCCGTCACCAACGCGGTCCGGCACAGCGGTGCGGACTCGGTGACGGTACGGCTCTCCCGGGAGGGGAAGGCGGGGGCGGAGGAGAAGCGGGGGGATCTGCTGACGCTGACCGTCACCGACGATGGACGGGGCGGGGCGGACGAGACCGCCGGAAGCGGGATCCAGGGCCTGCGCAGGAGGGTCGCCGCCTTGGACGGACGTGTGTCCGTGCACAGCCCCGAGGGCGGACCGACGGTGATCGGGGTGGAGCTTCCGTGCGGATCGTGATCGCCGAGGACAACGTGCTGTTGTCCGAGGGCCTCAAGCTCTTGCTGTCCACCCGCGGCCACGAGGTGGTGGCGGTGGCCCAGGACGTTCCCGCCTTCGCGGAGGCCGTCGACCGGCACCGGCCGGACCTGGCCCTGGTGGACGTGCGCCTGCCCCCGGACTTTCGCGACGAAGGCATCCACGCCGCCATCGCCGCCCGCAGCGCCCACCCCGGCCTGCCGGTACTGGTGCTGTCCCAGTACGTCGAACGCGACTACGCGGGCGAGCTTCTCTCGGACGGCCAGGGCGGCGTGGGGTACCTGCTCAAGGACCGGGTCGGCCGGGTGAGCGAGTTCGTCGACGCTCTGAGGAAGGTGGCCGGGGGCGGCACGGTGATGGACCCGGCGGTCGTCCAGCAGCTGCTGGCCCGCAGGGAGCGGGACCCGCTGGAGTCCCTGACCGCCCGGGAACGCGAGGTGCTCGCCCTCATGGCCGAGGGGCACGACAACACCGAGATCGCGGAACGGATCGTCGTCACCAACAACGCCGTGCACAAGCACATCGGCAACATCTTCCAGAAGCTGGACCTGGCCCCCACGGACACCGGCCACCGGCGGGTCCGAGCGGTCCTCACCTACCTGAGCCACCGGGGCTGAGGCGGGTCTCCCGGGCAGCGGGGCTGGGACGGGGCCCGAAGTCACCGTGGCCGGGTCAGGTGCCTGACCCGGCCCGCCGGGGCCGCTGACCGACTACACGGTCTCCGCCTCGGCCTTGGCCTCCCGGGTGTCGCGGCGGGTCAGCAGGACCCCGGCGGCGGCCGCGGTGAAGAACATCAGCACGCCGTAGACCGCCGAGGGAATCGCGATCTCGGTGCTGCCGAGAACCGTGACGGCGATGGTCAGCGACAGGGTGGTGTTGTGCAGGCCGATCTCCATACAGGAGGCGATGGCCTCGGGGCGTTTGGTACCGACCATGCGCGGGGCCCAGTAGCCGATGGTCAGGCTCACGATGTTGAAGATGAGGACCATCAGGCCGACCGAGACGATGTACTGCGGCAGGTTGGCCCACTCCGCGGCGATCGCGCCGACGATGACGGCGACGAGGACGAAGACGGATCCGAGCTTGACCGGCTTCTCCATGCGTTCGGCGAAGGAGGTCATCCTCGCGCGGATGAACATGCCGATGGCGACGGGGACGAGGATGACCGCGAAGACCTGGATCATCTTGTCGGCCTGGAGCCCGATGGACCCGCCCTCGGTGAAGTAGCCGAGCGAGAAGCCGGTGATCAGCGGCAGGGTCACCATGGCGGTGAGCGAGTTGATCGCGGTCAGGGAGATGTTGAGCGCGACGTTGCCCTTGAACAGGTAGCTGTACAGGCTCGCGGTGGTTCCGCCCGGGGAGGCGGCCATCATCATCATGCCCACCGCCAGCAGCGGTGAGAGGTCGAAGTAGTTGACGAAGACCAGGACCAGGCCGAAACAGAAGATCGGCAGCAGGACGATCTGGCAGCCCAGGATCAGGACGATGGTCCAGGGCATGGAGATCAGCCGGGTGAAGTCCTTGACGGTGAGGGACAGACCCAGGCCGAGCATGATGATGCCGAGGGCGATCGGGAGGCCGATCGTCGTGAGGGCGGAGTCCATGGGGCACCTTGGGGGACGGGCCGCGGGGGGCGGCACGGGCGGTCGGGACAGTCGCGGACCGCGTTCGGTGAACGGTGCCTGCGCACAGGTGACCTGTGCCGCCCGGAGTGTCCCGGAAACGCCCGGAGCATCCCGGAGCATCCCGGAGACGTCCGGCAGGGTGACGGAATCGCGCCGATCCGTGACCCACGCCACAAAGTTACCTATAGGTAGGAAATAGTGGCACGCGTCACGACGACTGGCAAGGGTGGGGGTGTCTTCGTGCCTGGTCAGGCGGCGGGCCAGGAACTGCCGGTCATGTCGTAGGCCAGGTGGAACCACACCTTGCGGATACTCGGGTGTCCGTTGTCGCCCCAGGTGGTGGCGAAGCTGTCGATCAGCGCCAGGCCGCGCCCGTCCTCGGCGGTGAGCCTCTCCTCCGGCGGTGCCGCGAACAGCTGGCCGCCCTCGTCCTTGAGCGCGCTGACGGGGGTTCCGTTGTCCCGGCAGGTGACCGTCAGCCCGTTCGGCCCCCGGTCCACGCGGACCACGAAGGTCTGGCCCGGCTCCCCCGAGCGGCTGTGCCGGATCGCGTTGGTGGCTAGCTCCGCGCCGAGCAGCGTGAGCACGTACTGGTAGTCCGAGTCCCGCCCGGCCGCGCAGGTCTCCAGGAAGGCGCGGACCAGGGGTACGCTCACCGGCTCGCCGCTGAACTCCCAGCGGCGTTTGGTGAACGGGACCGGCACTCGGCCGTTGAAGTAGTGCCGGTACTCGTCCGGGACCCGCTCAAGAACTCTGTCCTCGTTCTTGGTGAGAGTGGGCACGGCAACGAGCGTGGGCATGGCTGACTCCTTCGGCGGGGCGGCTCAGTGGACGGGCGAGCCGAAACGGGGGCGGCTGCTGGAGTGTCCGAGGAGGGAGGCTCGAACCGGTATGACCTTACGCGATCACATCGTCTCGGAACAGGGGAGGCCGGTGTGGTGAGTTCCCCGAATTCGCCGCTGAACTCCTGCCACACCGGAACCGGTCACGCCTCCGTTTGTTCGGCCCAGGCCAGGGCCTCCTTGGCAGCGGTCTCCGCGAGTTCGCGGTCGGTGTCGACCAGGGCGATCCGGCTCCGGCGCTCCAGCAGGTCATCGGTGTTCAGGGCGCCCTCGTGGCTCACCCCGAAGCGGAGTTCGGCCGGGGTGATGCCGCGGGTGATCGGGGCCAGCAGGTCGGGGTCTCCCCCGGCGGTGGAGAGCACGTCGGCCGCCTCGGTCCCGTATCTGGCCACCAGGTGGCGCGGGGCGTCCAGGGCGTCGAGCTCCTCGTGGGAGGCGGCGCCCACCAGCGGGAGCTCGCGGGTGCGGCAGGGCCCGGCGGGCAGGCGGTGTGCCGCGACCAGCGCGTCGACGGTCTCCTCCGCCATCGCCCGGTAGGTGGTGAGCTTGCCGCCGACCACGGTCACCGCACCGTTGGGGGCGACCGAGATCGAGTGCTCCCGGGACAGGTTGGAGCTGTGTTCCTCGCCGCGCAGCAGCGGGCGCAGCCCGGCGAAGGAGCCGATGACGTCCGACCTGGTCAGCTCGGTGGACAGCGCCCGGTTGAACTGGGTGAGGAGGAAGTCCACGTCCTCCTCGGGGACCTCCGGGACGCGTGCGGCCGGTCCGTCCACGGGCTCGTCGGTGAGTCCGGCGAAGATTCGACCGTCGGGCTGCGGGAGCGCGAACACGAACCGGCTGGTGCTCCCCTCGATCGGCACGGTCAGCGCGGCCTTGGGGTGGCCGAGCGTCGCCGCGTCCAGGACCAGGTGGGTGCCGCGGCTGGGGCTCAGCCGGATGCCGGGGTCGAGGGCGTCGGCGTGCACCCCGGTGGCGTTGACCACCGCGCGCGGCCGCACCGGGATGATCCGGCCGGTGGTCTCGTCGCGCAGGAGGGCACCGTCCGCGGTGATGCTCTCGGCCGAGCAGCGGGTGATGATCCGGGCGCCCTGACCGGCCGCGGTGCGGGCGATCCCGATGACGAGGCGGGCGTCGTCGACGAGCTGACCGTCGAAGGACAGGATTCCGCCGAGCAGTCCCTCTGTCTTGACACCGGGGAGGAGGCGGGCGGTCTGGCGTGCGTTGAGGATCCGGGGCGGGCGGAGCACCGAGGAGGGGGTGCGGGACAGCACGCGCAGGAGGTCGCCCATGCCCATCCCGGCGCGGACGAACAGGGCGCGGGCCAGGCCGGTGTCCCGGTGGACGGGGACCACCATGGGCACGGGACGGACCAGGTGGGGCGCGGTGACACGCATGAGGACGTCGCGTTCGCGGGCGCTCTCGTAGGCGATGCCGATCTGGCCCTTGGCGAGGTAGCGCAGCCCGCCGTGGACCAGTTTGGAGCTCCAGCGGCTGGTGCCGAAGGCGAGGTCCTCGCGTTCGACGAGCACCGTGGACAGGCCGCGGGAGGCGGCGTCCAGGGCGACTCCGGTACCGGTGACTCCCCCGCCGACCACCAGGACGTCCACCTCGGGACATGCCTCCAGTTCGGCGAGGTCGGCGGTGCGCCGGGAGGCGTTGAGTGAGGTGGACCAGGTGTGCTGACGCATCGGGGCGTCCTTTCCGGAGAGGGTGGGTCAGGGCCGCAGGTAGCCGTCGAGCAGGACGGACAGTTCCTCGACCAGTCCGTCCTGGTCGAGCACGTCGGTGAAGAGGCGGCGGGAGGTCACGGTGTTCTGCACGGTGACCATGAACAGGTGGGCCAGGATCCCGGGGTCGCCCTCGCGGATCGATCCCTCGGTCTGGCCCGCGGCGAGGGCGGGTTCGAGCAGGTCGAGGGCGGCGCGGTGGCTGCTGCCCAGGCGGTGGAACGTGTAGGTGACCAGGAGCTCGGGTTCGGTGTCCACGATGCGGTTGACCAGCGGGTGGGCGAGCATCGCGCGGGCCACACCGGCGGCGTGCCGGACCAGCCGGGTCCGGGTGTTCTCCCCCGTGTCCGTCTCGCGCTCCGCCTCCACTTCTTCGGCGATGAGGATGCGTCTGAGTTCGCGGGTGAGCAGGTCGGCGACCAGGGCGGTCACGTCCGGCCAGCGCCGGTAGACGGTGGGGCGGCTGACCCCGGCGCGCCGAGCCACGTCGGTCAGGGTGGTCCGGCGCACCCCGAAGGCTTCGACGCAGGCGCGGGCCGCGTCCAGAATCTCGTCCTCTACGTTACGTTTTGACGCCATGTGTAAAACTGTAGAGCATGACCCACGATCCTCGCACTGAACCCAACGCTGTCAGCCTCGCCGACACCGCCGGTACCGCGCCGGACATGAGCTGGTTCGCCTGGGGCGACCCCGCCGAGGCGAAGGAGCTCGAACCCGGGCTGCGCGACCTCATCTCCCAGGTGCTGCGCGCCCGGACCGAGGACATGCCCCCGGTGGCCGAAGCGGACGTGGTCCTGCCCGCCTCCCGCCTGGACAGCGGCCTGCTGAAAGCCTTCACCGAGCTCCTGGGCGCCGAACACGTGCTCGTGGACGACGCGGCCCGCCTGATCCACAGCGGCGGCAAGAGCACCCAGGACCTGCTCGCCCGCCGGGCCGGACAGGCCTCCCCCGCTCCCGACGCCGTGCTGTACCCGGCAGACCACGACGAGGTGGGGCGGCTTCTGGAGCTCTGTTCGGCCGAGCGCGTGGCCGTGGTGCCCTTCGGCGGCGGTACGAGCGTGGTGGGCGGGGTCTCCCCGCTGGACGGCGGCTTCCAGGCCGTGGTCACCCTCGACCTGCGCCGACTGAACCGCCTGGTCTCCCTGGACACCACCTCGCTGACCGCGGTGCTCGGCGCGGGTGTGCGCACCCCGCACGCCGAGGCGATGCTGGCCGAGCACGGGCTCACCCTCGGCCACATGCCGCAGAGCTACGAGTACGCGACCATCGGCGGGTACGCCGCCACCCGCTCCAGCGGTCAGGCCTCCGCCGGGTACGGGCGGTTCGAGGACATGGTGGTGGGCCTGAGAGTCGCCACCCCGCGCGGCACCCTGGACGCGGGCGGCCCCCCGGCCTCGGCCGCCGGGCCGGACCTGCGCCGCCTCCTGGTGGGCTCCGAGGGCACGCTGGGCGTGATCACCGAGGTGGCCGTGCGGGTGCGCCCCGTCCCGGAGCGGGTAGTGGACGAGGCCTGGTCCTTCCCCGACTACGCCAGCGGGGTGGACGCCCTGCGCGCTCTCGCGCAGTCGGACACCCGGCCCACCATGGCGCGACTCTCGGACGAGACCGAGACCTTCGTCAACGCCGCCATCGGCGGGCGCGAGGCCGTCCCGGGCTGCCAGGCGGTGCTGGGCTTCGAGGGCACCGACGCCGAGGTCGGGGCCCGCGCGGCCGTGGTCCGGAAGGTGATGGAGGCCGCGGGCGGCACCGCGCTGGGCCCGGACCCGGTGGCGCACTGGCGCGAAACCCGCTTCCACGCGCCCTACCTGCGCGACACCCTGCTGTCCGCGGGCATCCTCGCCGAGACCCTGGAGACCGCCGCGTCCTGGAGCGACCTGCTGCCGCTGTATGCGGCCGTGGTGGGCGCGCTGACCGGCGCCCTGGAGGACGACGAGAGCGGCGCCGTGGTGCAGTGCCACATCTCGCACACCTACGCGACCGGCGCCTCGCTGTACTTCACCGTGGCCACGGGTGCGGGCACGGACCCGGCCGCGCGCTGGGACCGCGCCAAGCGGGCGGCCTCGGACGCGATCGTGGCCAACCGCGGGACCATCACCCACCACCACGCGGTGGGCACCGACCACCGCCCGTGGATGGCGGCGGAGCTCGGCCCGCTGGGCGGCGAGGTGCTGCGCGCGGTGAAGTCGGCGCTGGACCCGCACGGCGTGCTCAACCCGGGCAAGCTCATCCCCGAAGCGTGATCACGCGGCCGCTGGCCGGGGTCACTCCCCGGCCAGCTCCGGCAGGCGCTCCACCAGTTCCTCGGCGAGCGTCTCCAGGGCCTCCAGGCTGTCCAGGGGCTCGACCGGCTCAGCGGTCTGGTGGAAGAGGCTCACCCGCAGGTTGGCCACCGAGTACTCCAGTGAGGTCCACAGTTCGGGGTCCTCGCCCTCCTGGCCCCGGGAGACCGTGGCGTAACCGCCGTCACCCACCGGGAGGGAGCGCCACTCCACCGCGCGCATGGGCGGGTCCGAGTACTCCAGTTCGAAGTCGTCGGCCTCCCGCTCCAGTTGTCCCTCGGCGACCATGGCCTGCATCCGGCGCACGCCCTCGCGTTCCTCGGGGTCGTACAGGACGGCCTGGAGGCTGAAGTCGGCGGGACCGCCGTCGACCGCCACCGCCGCCTCGCAGTGCACCAGCTGGAGTACCCCGTCCTCGCCGGGGTCGGCGGCGCCGCCGCGGAGGTCGAAGTCACCGGTTCCGGGCAGCCGGTCGGGCAGGTCATCCGGGAGCAGGTCCTCACAGTCCCCGGTCAGGCTGGTGTAGCCGTCGGTCGCCCGGTCCCACACGAGCACCCCGCCCGCCACCAGCACCGCGGCGGCCGCCGCGCCCCCGATCAGTGGCAGGGCGCGCGACCTGTCGCGGCGTCTTTCCCGCTCCGGGGCCTGCTCTGCCTCGGTCACGCCGGTTCCGCCTCTCGGGTGATCTGTTCGTACATCTGCTCGGAGAGCAGTTCCATGTAGTCGAGGACATCGGACTCTTCGTAGGAGTCGTAGAGGCTGTAGGAGCCCTGGGCGGTGACGTTGTCCGTGACGAAGGTCAGGACCCCGTGGCCGTCGCGATTGTAGAACTCGCTGTTGTCCTCGTAGAACCCGACCATCCCGCCGTCGCCGGTCGAGGTCTCCCGCCAGCCGCGCCTGACCCAGCCGGGCGGGGAGTCGCTCATCTCACCGCCCGCCCACTCCTGGCGGTGGTCCTCCATCTCACCCACCAGGTACTCGTTGAGTTCCCCGGCCGCCTCCTGGTCCTGGCCGTGGGCCTCGTGCAGGAAGATCGAGAGCCACAGCACCTCGCGGTAGTCCCGGTCGATGACCTTGCACTGGAGGTAGCCGCGGATCTCCATCTCCTCGATGTACCGCTCGCCCGGGGAGTGCGGGTCTCCGACGTCGACGAACTCACCGGAGACCCTGGGGCGGACCGGGACGGGCACGGTGGCGAGCATCTCCTCCGACACGAGGGGGCCGCACCCGGGCAGTGCGGTGTAGGGACCGTTGGTGCCCGAGAGCGACCAGACCACCACCCCCGCGGACACCAGGAGCAGGGCCGCTGCCCCGATCCCGCCGAGCAGCGGTGCCCGCCGCCGGGCCGACGGCGGGTACGGCTGCGGGGCCTGCGGAAACGGCTGCCGGGCGTAGGGCTGCTGGGGCTGCGGGAACCCGCCGTGCGGCGGTGGGCTGTGCGGCGGCTGGCCGGGGCGGCCGGGGAACGGCGGCTCTCCCGGTCGCCCGGGGAACCCGTCACTACCAGGGGGATGTCCGGTCATCAGTGTCGCGGCGTCTCTCCCCGATGGACGGGCGGACCCGGACGGGCCACGGGGAGCACGCGCCACACCTCCTCACAGGTGGGTCGACAACGGTCGATATCTCGACAGAATAGGATGTTTTCCCACCTGAAGCGGCCCCGAATCAGACTCGTTCCCGGTACCGAACAGCTCTAGCGCTCGGCCACGCGCGGGATCTGTTTGACGACCGCACCCGCAACCGACGTCACGGTGTCGTAGAGCTCCTTGACGTCCGGCGGCCGCGAGGAGCCCGAGTAGTCGACGTTCACCACGATGATGGCGTTGTTCTTCTCGACGTACGCCACCCCGAACTCCGACAGGTAGCGATCGCCCCTGCCGTCGTCCACCCCGACGGCGATGCTCCGGTCACCGATCGAGGGGGTGTCCCAGTAGCCCCGGGCACCGTCGCCCATGTAACCGAAGCCGTGGTCGACGACTTCACCGCGCGGGACAGTCCCGTCGGTCAGATCGTCGAGCTCTTCCACGGCCTCCTCGAAGTAGCGCTCCATGTCCCAGCTCGACCGTTCGCGATCGACCAGAAGAGCGGCGACGGTCAGGTCGACGTCGTCGTTCCCGGCGGAGCAGGCCAAGGCGCCGTGGAAGCTCGCTCCGAAGAGGTCGAAATCGGAGGCATCCCTTTGGAACGTGCCCTCCAGCCGCGGCGGTGAGCCGTCGAAGAGGTCGTCGAGGACGTTGTCACCGACCACCTCGGCGCAGTCCCTGGGCAGGGAGACATAGTCCCGGCCGGTGTTGACGGACACCAGGGTGCCGACGATGATCAGCAGCACCGCGGCGCCGATCGCACCGCCGATGATCAGGCCGGTCTTCTTCTTCGGACCACCGGGACCGGGACCCTGGGGCCCGAAACCGGGCGGCTGCTGGCCGGGCGGGAAGTGGCCGGGGGGACCCTGCGGCGGGTACTGCCCGGGCGGGCCCTGCGGAGCCTGCTGTCCGAACCCGGGTGGCGGAGTCTGCTGGCCGTAGCCCGGAGGCTGAGCCTGCTGCCCGTACTGACCGGGCTGGCCCGGCTGACCCGGGAAGGGGCTCTGCGGGCCGTTCGGGGGTTGCGGCCCCTGGGGGCCGTACGGGGGCTGGGGCTGTCCCATGAATGGTGCCTCGTGGATCCATGTCACTGGAAGATCCGCGTCAGTCGACGACAGGTGTCTTCAAAGGGGAGAAAACGAACCCCCCACTTCTACCGGACACCCAAGGTGCCCGAACGACCACAGGCCCCTAACGGCCACTCCTGGCCAGACCGAAACCAGGATCATGAGACAGATCACCCAGCCCTCCGCATCACCCGACCCACGAAGGGCGCGACGCGGGGTCATGCCCGTGCGTCTACTTCTTCACGGCCACTCGCTCGAGCTGCTTGGCCAGGTCACCGCTGGCGGAGTCGACCGTATTGAACAGCTCCCGCACGTCGCGCCCGCCCTCGCTGTCGTTCACGACGATGCTGCCCGCGATGTTGTCCGTGAGGAAGAAACCAACGGCGAAGCTGTTCGAGGCATCGGGGATATCGGAGAAATCCTCACCGGCGTCGGTGGCCATGACCAGCACCACGCTCTGGTCCCCCACCTTGGTCTGATCCCACAGGTACGAGGCGGTCATGTCCAAACCGAAGTCCTCCTCGTGGATCTCGCCGGGCAGGGACTGCCCGTCCATGAACTCCTCGTTGAACTCGGTCCCGTCGAAGATCCCCTCAAGTTCCCTCTGGGTCTGCGGGTCCTCGAGGTCGACCAGCTCGGCGTTGATCTCGACAAGGACGTGAGAGGACTCGACGCTGCAGTCCAGCGTCCCGTAGGAGGAGTCCATGCTGCCGGTGCCCTCGTTGAAACCACCGATGAGCGTGGGAATTCCGTCCTCGAAGAACGGGGCGAGGATCGAACTGTCGACCGCCTCGTCGCAGAGGTTCGGCAGGGAAACGTATTCGGTGCCGGAGCCGGTCTCCTCTTCGGCGTCCGCTTCGTCCTCGTCCGTCGCCGAGATACTTCCACCGCCCTCACCGCCCCCACCAGCGGAGTTGGCGAAGACCAGGACGCCGCCGACGGCCACGACCAGCAGGACCACGGCACCGATCGCACCGCCGATGATCAGGCCGGTCTTCTTCTTCGGACCACCGGGGCCAGGGCCGGGACCCTGGGGCCCGAAACCGGGCGGCTGCTGGCCGGGCGGGAAGTGGCCGGGAGGACCCTGCGGCGGCTGCTGGCCATATCCCGGAGGCTGCTGCCCGAACCCGGGCGGCGGACCCTGGGGCTGCTGACCCGGCTGAACCGGCTGACCGGGGTAAGGCCCCTGAGGGCGGTACGGAGGTTGCGGCCCCGGAGGGCCGTACGGGGGCGGGGGCTGTCCCATGGAGATGCCTCGTGGATCCATGTCACTGGAAGATCCGCGTCAACCGACGACCGGAGTCTTCAAAAAGGGAGGAAACGAACCCCCCACTTCTACCGGACACCCAAGGCGCCCGAACGACCACGGGCCCCTGACGGCCACTCCTGGCCACCGGGCACCCTTACGGCCTCCGCACGGCCCCGCGGGTCACGTCTCTACTTGTCGGCCACGCGCTTGAGCTGGCTGGCCAGGTGACCGCTGGCGGAGTCGACCGTATTGAACAGCTCCCGCACGTCGCGCCCGCCCTCGCTGTCGTTCACGATGATGCCGCCGGCGATGTTGTCCGTGAGGAAGACGCCCATGGCGAAGTTGTTCGAGGCGCCGGGGACGTCGGAGAAGTCCTCACCGGCGTCGGTGGCCATGGCCAGCGTGATGCCCTGGTCACCCACATTGGTCTGGTCCCACAGGTACGAGGCGGTCATGCCGAAACCGAAGTCCTCCTCGTGGATCTCGCCGGGCAGGGCCTGTTCGTCCATGAACTCGTCGTTGAACATGGTCCCGTCGAAGATCTCCTCGAACTCCTCCATGGTCTCCGGGTCCTCGAGGTCGACCAGCTCGGCGTTGATCTCGACGGTGACGCCACCGGACTCACCGCTGCAGTTCAGGGTCCCGTAGGAGGAATCGATGCTGCGGTTGTCCTCGTCGAAGCTACCGCTGAGCGTGGGGGGTCCGTCCTCGAAGAACGGGTCGAGGATCGAGCTGTCGACCGCCTCGGAGCAGTCGTTGGGCAGGGAGACGTACTCACCGCCGGAGTTGGCGAGGACCAGCACACCGCCGACCACCACGACCAGCAGCACCGCCGTGGCCGCACCGCCGATGATCAGACCGGTCTTCTTCTTCGGACCAGCGGCCCCGGGCCCCTGCGGGCCGTGGCCGGGAGGGTACTGCCCGGGAGGACCCTGCGGCGGGAACTGCCCGGGCGGTCCCTGCGGAGGCTGCTGGCCATATCCCGGAGGCTGCTGGCCGTAACCGGGCGGCGGCCCCTGCGGAGGCATCCCCTGCGGCGGGAACTGCCCGGGCGGGCCCTGGGGCGGCTGCTGTCCGAACCCGGGCGGCGGGCCCTGGGGCGGCGGGCCGGGCTGCCCCGGGTAGGGGCCCTGCGGGCCGTTCGGGGTCGGGGGCTGTCCCATGGGGTTACCTCGTGGTCTGCTCTGTTGGAAAAGGGCTCTTCAGTTTTACCGGACACAAGCCGCGAAGAGTCATCCTCGGTCCTGTTCCGGTCACCTCCCAGCGCTCGGATCACGGAGGAGCACAGCCGGGATCACACCGGAACGGCGGCGGACCCGGCCCGCCGGGTCCGCGCCGGACCCACAATGGGGGACGTGAAAGGAACTCTCCGTATCCACCTGGGTTCGGCCCCGGGTGTGGGCACCACACACCACGCGCTGGCCGAGGCGCGGCGCCGGGCCGAACGCGGGGTGGACGTCGTGGTCGGCGCGGTGCACACCCATCGCCGAATCCACACCTCGGCGCTGCTCGAAGGCCTGGAGACCGTCCCACCGCTCCCCTCCGGGGCCGTGGACACCGCCGCGGTGATCACCCGGGCGCCCCAGGTGGTGCTCGTGGACGACCTGGCCCGGCCCAACGGACCCGGCTCCCCCAACTCCGCACGCTGGCAGGACGTGGAGGAGCTGCTGGCGGCGGGGATCGACGTGCTGTCCACGGTGGGCATCCACCACCTGGACTCGCTCTACGACGTCGTCCACCAGATCACCGGTGCCCGGCCCGAGTACACCGTCCCGGACCGCGTGGTGCGCGGGGCCGCGGAGATCGAGCTGGTCGACGTCACCCCCCAGGAGCTGCGCCGCCGCATGGCCCACGGCGACCTGCACCCGGCGGAGCGGGTCGACGCGGCGATGGCTGACTACTACCGCGAGGGCAACCTGGCGGCCCTGCGCGAGCTCGCCCTGCTCTGGACCGCCGACCGGGTCGAGGAGGGGCTCACCCGCTACCGGGGCGAGCACGAGATCCGCAACACCTGGGAGGCCCGGGAACGGGTGGTGGTGGCGCTGACCGGCGGCCCCGAGGGCGAGACGCTGATCCGCCGCGCCGCCCGGGTGGCGGCCCGCTCCAGGGGCGGCCGCCCCCAGCCGAGCCACCTCCTCGCGGTGCACGTGGTGCCGCCGAGCGGGATCGGCGAACAGCCCACCGGGGAGCTGCTGCGGCAGCGGCACCTGCTCGCGGAGCTGGGCGGCACCTACCACCAGGTGGTGGGTACCGACGTGCCCTCGGCCCTGCTGGAGTTCGCGCGCGGCGCACACGCCACCCAGATCGTGCTGGGTTCCTCCCGCAGGCGCCCCTGGCAGTACGTGTTCGGGCCCGGGGTAGGCACGATCGTGTCCCGGGAGTCCGGCGACATCGACGTGCACATCGTCACGCACGAGGAGGTGGGCCGGGGCCGCTGGCCGCTCCCCGCGGTGGGCCGGGGCCTGAACGAGCACCGCCGACTGTGGGGATGGACGCTGGCCCTGATGGCCCCGCCGTTCCTCACCCTGGTGCTGGCGCTGCCGGTCTTCGTGGAGGTCGGACCTGCCTCGGACCCCTTGTTACTGCTGTTCATCACGGTGGCCACGGCGGCGGTCGGCGGTCTGCCCCCGGCACTGGCCTCGGCGCTGTGGAGCGCGCTCCTGCTCACCGTGCTGCTGTCACCGCTGCACGGGCGGCCGTCGGTGTCCCTGGACAACTTCCTGTCGATGGCGGCGTTCGTGCTGGTGGGCGCGTTGGTGGCGGTGATGGTGGAGACGGCCGCCCGCCGGTCGGCGCAGGCAGTGCGCGGCCGGGCCGAGGCGGACGCGGTCACCCTGCTGGCGGCGAGCGTGCTGTCCGGGAACGAACCGCTCCAGGCGCTGCTACGGCGGATCCGGGAGGCCTTCGGGCAGCGGTCGGCGACCCTGCTGGAGCGGTTGGACGACGGCCGCTGGCACGCGGTGCACAGCGTCGGCGCCCCGGCCTGTGAGTCGCCCGAGGAGGCGGACGCCCTGGTGTCGGTCTCGGACACGGTGGCGCTCGGGCTGCGCGGCCGGATGCTGCCCGCCGCCGACCGGGGTGTGCTGGGGGCTTTCGCCACCCACGTGGGGATCGCTCTGGAACACCGGCGGCTGGCCTGGGACGCGGCCGAGGCCCGTGGCCAGGCGGCGGGCAACCGGATGCGCACCGCGCTGCTGGCGGCGGTCTCGCACGACCTTCGCACCCCGCTGACCTCCATCAAGGCGAGCGTGTCCAGTCTGCGAGCCACCGACATCCGGCTTTCGGAAGAGGACCGCGCGGAGCTGCTGGAGACCGTCGAGGAGTCCGCGGACCGGCTGAACCGGCTGATCGGGAACCTGCTGGACATGAGCCGGGTGCAGACCGACAGCGTGCGGCCCCATCTCCATGCAGTGGCGCTGGAGGAGGTACTTCCGGCGACCCTGCTGGGTGTGCCGACCGACGCGGTGGTGGTGGACGTCCCGGGCGACCTGCCCCGGGTACGGGTGGACGCCGGCCTGCTGGACCGGGCCGTGGCCAACGTGGTCACCAACGCGGTCCGATACAACCCCGATCCCCGGACCCCGGTGCTCGTGGCGGCCAGCGCGCACGGGGACAGCGTGCAGCTGCGGGTGGTGGACCGGGGCCCGGGCGTCTCGGACGAGGCCAAACAACGGATGTTCGAGGCCTT
This sequence comes from Nocardiopsis exhalans, assembly GCF_024134545.1. GTDB lineage: Bacteria > Actinomycetota > Actinomycetes > Streptosporangiales > Streptosporangiaceae > Nocardiopsis > Nocardiopsis exhalans. The sequence continues at coordinate 1,733,324 of NZ_CP099837.1, read as the reverse complement.
CCAGCGCCTGGGCGACGCTCCCCAGGGGACGGGGGTCGGCCTGGGACTGGCGGTGGCACGTGGTTTCGTTGAGGCGATGCACGGCACCCTCGCCCCCGAGGACACCCCGGGCGGCGGACTGACGATGGTGTTCACCCTGCGTGCGGTGGACGAGGGCGAAGACGAAGAGGAGAGGCATGCGGGTCCTGGTCGTTGACGACGACGTGCAGATCATCCGGGCGATGCGGATCAACCTGAGGGCCCGCGGCTACGACGTGGACACCGCGGCGAACGGGGCGAGCGCGCTCCGGCTGGCCTCGGAGCAGCACCCCCACGTGGTGCTGCTGGACCTGGGGCTGCCGGACATGGAGGGTGTGGAGGTCATCCAGCGGCTGCGCGGCTGGTCCCAGGTGCCCATCATCGTGCTGTCGGCCCGGCATTCGGCCGGGGAGAAGGTGCGCTGCCTGGACTCCGGCGCGGACGACTACGTCACCAAGCCGTTCGGGATGGACGAGTTGCTGGCCCGGATGCGCGCCGCCGAACGCCGGGCGGTCCCGGTCGAGGAGGCCCCGGTGGTGCGCACGGACTCCTTCGAGGTGGACCTGGGGGCCAAGCGGGTGATGCGCGACGGCGAGGAGGTGCGGCTCACCCCCACCGAGTGGCACATCCTGGAACTCCTGGCCCGCAACACCGGGCAGCTGGTCAGTCAGCGCCAGATCCTGCACGACGTGTGGGGGCCGAGCTACCAGAACGAGACCAACTACCTGCGGGTGTACCTGGCCCAGCTGCGCCGCAAGCTGGAGCCGGACCCGTCCCACCCGCGCTACCTCATCACCGAGGCCGGACGCGGATACCGCTTCGAGCGGGAGGGCTAGTTTCCCGGTGGAGGACAGCGCTTTGAACGACAGCGTGTACGTGGGTAACGCGGGCAAGGACGCGGCCCTGGACCGGGGCTGGCTGCTCGGGCACTTCAAGGATTCCGGCGATCCCCGCCACAGCGAGGACGTCGAGATCAAGTGGGGTGTGCACGAGGCGGGTGAGGAGCGGTCCGTCTGGGTCAGCGCGGAAGAACGCACGGCACTGCTCGTGCTGATCAGCGGCCGCTTCCGGGTGGAGATCCCGGGCCGGAGCGTGCTGCTGGAACAGCAGGGCGACTACGTGGTCTGGGGCCGGGGGGTCGGCCACTCCTGGTACGCCGAGGAGGAGTCGGTGGTGCTGACCGTCCGCTGGCCCTCGGTCCCGGGCTACCGCGTCCCGGAACGGTAGGTGCAGGGCGGTCCCCGACGGGGCCGCCCCACCGCTCCGGTCGCCCTACACGCTCACCCCGCACAGGCTCATCATCAGGTCGAACTCGAACGAGTCGGCCTGGCCGCGGTTGGCCTTGGAGATCGCGAAGCAGGGAGCGAAGGCGCGCACCCACTCCATCATCCGCTCGCCGTCCACCCCCATCACGCTGGAGAGCACACCCACGCGGCGCTCCACCTCGCTGATGCTGTCGGCCTTCCACACGGCCCACTCGACCGCGTCCACGGCGCTGTCGCCCAGGCAGGCGCGCGGGTCCAGGACGACCAGCCCGCGTGCGCCGCCGTCGATCACGTTGCCGGGGTGCAGGTCCCCGTGCAGCGGGACCACGTCGACCTCCCCGATGGACAGGTCGCGGGCCTTGGCCGCGCCCCGGTGCATCATGGCGGCCGGGACGAGGTCCGCGGCGGGGCCCTCCTCGCGCTCGCGGCCCCACATCTCGAACACGAACTGCACCCGGGCCGAGAGCGGGCGCAGCTCCATCCGCTCGGCCGGACTGACCTGGATGGCGTGCAACTGGGCGATGAGGCCGCCGATGGTCTCCATCGGCGGGACCACCCCCTTGACCGAGATCGTGTCGCCCTCGATCCGTTCCATCAGTACGGCTCCGCGTTCGGCGTCCACACCCCACACGTCGGGGACGCGGTGGGAGGACTCCCACATCCGCAGGAGCCCGGCTTCGGAGACGGCCAGGCCGCTGTCCGGGGAGATCTTGAGGACACCCTCGCCGTCGTCGGTGTGACGGACGTAGAGCACCACGGACGTGCGGCCGTGCGGGGCGGGCCCCTCGATGGCCAGCCCCCACTCGGCGGCCAGTTTCTCGACGATCGCGGGCAGCTCCGCCAGCCACTCGGTGACCTGGCTCCCGAAGCGCCGTTCCAGGCGGCGGCGCTGCCGGTCATCGACGAACTGCGCTGTGACGTCGTTCATACATCCACCTTCGGTTCGCTCTCGTCGATGCCTGCCGGAGCCGGCCCCGTCTCGGTTCGGCGGACGGGGAGGTCCGCGGCGGGAGAGCGTCTTCGGGGCATGGACCGGCTGCGGGGGGAGCTCCACACCGGGCTGACATGCACGAACCTTCGCGAAGGGGCGTGCCCGAACCGTCACCGCACCGCGTGTGTGTCGCTACGGCGGCGGATTCCGCACTGTCGGTGCGGGGAGTTCCCGCCCGTGGGGCACATACCCATCCTCGTGGTCCGGGTAACGGTGTCTCGGCTGATCTCGGCGACGAGATCACGGTGGGTTCCCGTCCGGGCACTTCAGGTGAGCCTCCCCTTCACTGCCCGGTGCTGGGCGAGGAGTGTGTCCACGACCAGGTCAGAGGGCCACAGCGGGGCCGTGATGGCGGTGGCGTCGAGCCCGCGGAGCAGGTCGAAGTCGGGGCCGTCGACCAGTCGCCACGCGGCCACCGCGACCCGGTCCCGGTCATCGCGGCGCAGCCGGTCGACGGCGTCGAAGACCGAGGGCGCCCAGGTGCGCAGGTAGCCGACCTGGACCGGGGAGGACAGCCGTCGGCTGAGCATCCGGGCCACGTCCATGACCACCTGCCGCTCCTCGGTTCCGGTGGTGCCGTCGGCGGCCAGAACCACCCCGTCCTCGGACTTCCAACCGGAGTCGGCGAGACGGCCGGCGAGGTCGGCCACGATGGAGGGGACAGCGCCCAGGGGCGAGGTCTGGCAGGAGTTCGCCAGGCCGGCGAGATCGAGCCGGGAGAGCAGGTGGGAGCTGGCCACGTCGCCACCGGCGACGTAGGCGGGCACGACCACCTTGGGACCGCGGACGGAGTGGAGCGTGGCGTTGACCTCGTCGGGACTGCCGAAGGCCGCCTTCACGGGTGCCTCGCCGCGTTCGGCCACCGCCTCCGCCAGCCCGCACAGGGCCTCACGTCGGTGGGCGTCACGCGAGTCATCGGCTACGAGAACCATCGTGGGGACCATGCACGGCTCCTTGGAATCGCTGAGAGTTCTGCCGTTGTCCACCGAGCGTAAATCTGCGTAGTTTCAGGCGGGTTCCCACGTGTTACGCGGAGGAAAACAACAGACAATGGCTGGGATGGTTATCACCTGGGGAAGTCTTGGTGAACCACAACAATCCCCGAAAAAGTACGGCGTGTCTACTTCTCCCGGCAGTGGCGTGCGTCTCCGAACGGGAGGCAGAGAAGATGGACAAAAGCCCACTCTTTCCGCACCAGACTCGCTGACCTCGCAGGACAACCCAATTCTCCGTCCAGCCGCGCCACTACCAATGGGTAGAACGTGCCAGAGACCACTTTCCCGCATATCCAGAGCGACAAACCCGCAGAATTCACGGAAGCTCTCCAGAGAAATCCCCTCAAGGCAGCCGATGCCAATGCACACGACAAGTGCACGGGACAGGTGCACGCGGCATGTGCACGGGACAGGTGCACGCGGCATGTGCACGGGACAGGTGCACGCGGCATGTGCATGTGCGTCCAAATGCGAAACCGCCCGGCACTCCGACGAACGGGAAACCGGAGTGGCGCCCAGAGTAGACCGCGCCGCGCCGGGTCCGGGGCCCGCACGACCCGAACCACGGCCTTTTGCCACACCGCCGGCCCCTTTGTCAAGGGTGCGCGCTCCCCCTCCTCCGTATAACCGCACACCACTTGACGTGGGGAGACAGGGTGCGAGTCCGGCGTGATCACTTGCGATCGCCCCGCACCCGGACCACACTTGGAAACCGACGGAAGGGACTTCGGGTCCCACCAGCACCCCGCTGTCCCTCCCGCACGCGATTCGGACGGCCTCCCCACGGCCCCGTCACCGCGCGGCACCGAAACCCACCGAACCGCCCCCCAGACTGGAGTTGAGCATGGTCGTCCACCCTCGGGTGCAGACGCTGACCCAGGCTTTCCTCGCCAACGCTGATCAGGAGGCCCCCGGGCTGGTCCAGGGTCTCTACCTGACCGGTTCGGTCGCCCTCGGCGACTTCCGTCCGCACACCAGCGACGTCGACTTCGTCATCGTCACCGGCCGCCGCTCCGGGGAGGACGTCGACGCCCTGCGCCGCATCCACGCCCGCACCCGCGGCGAGGTCCCCCGCCCCCAGTTCAACGGCGTCCACGTCACCTGGGACGAGCTCAACCAGGACCCCGGCGACTGCGGTCCCGTCCCCTCCGTGATCAACGGACGCTTCCGCACCAGCGCCTCCGTCGACGTCAACCCGGTCACCTGGCACATCCTGGCCGAGCGCGGCGTAACCGTCCGCGGCCCGCACCCCGTGGAACTGGACGTGTGGGACGAGCCGGAGAGCCTGCGCGACTGGTCCCTGGGCTCGCTCGACGAGCAGTGGTGCCGCTGGCGCGAGAAGGCCGGCCGGCTGGTCACCCCGCGCGGTCTGGCCGTCCTCGGCTCGCTGGCCCCCTCGTGGAGCGTGCTGAGCGTCAGCCGCCTGCACTTCACTCTCAAGACCGGCGAGATCACCTCCAAGTCCGGCGCGGGCGCCTACGCTCTGCACGCCTTCCCCGAGCGCTGGCAGCGCATCGTCAACGAGTGCCTGCGCGTGCGCCGCGGCGCCCAGACCCCTTCCCTGTACGAGAGCGCCCTGGCCCGCCGCCGCGCCGCCCTCGACTACATCGAGATGGTCCTGGACGAGTCCCTTCGCCCCGGCCTGGCCACCTGACCCCCTCCCCGTGCTCTGTCCACAGGTTGTCCACAAGGACGAGCAAGCCATGGCGTCGGGGAACTAATCTGGGTTCATGACCATGCGCCCCATCGTCCGCTTCGGCGACCCCGTTCTCGTGACCAAGACCGCCCCCGTGACCACCTTCGACCAGCGCACGGAGAAGCTGGTCCGCGATCTCCTCGACACCGTGGACGCCCCCGGGCGGGCCGGGGTGGCCGCCACCCAGATCGGTGTGGGCTCACGCGTGTTCAGCTACGCCGTCGAAGGCCGGATCGGGTACGTGATCAACCCGGAGATCATCGAGCTCTCCGAGGAGCTCCAGGACTGCGACGAGGGCTGCCTGTCCATCCCGCGGCTCTGGTACCGGACCAAGCGCGCCGAGCGGGCCGTGGTCAAAGGTGTGAACCTGCGCAACGAGCCGGTCACCGTCGAGGGCACCGGACTGATGGCCCAGTGCCTCCAGCACGAGACCGACCACCTGGACGGCATGCTCTACATCGACCGGTTGGACTCCGAGACCCGTAAGCGGGCGCTGCGGGACATCCGCCGCTCGGACTGGTTCCTGCCCTCCGAGCAGCCCGCGCCCACCAACTCCGTGCTCCTGCCCAGCGCCTTCGGCGGAAACGGCTGAACCCTCCCGGCCCTCCCATCGCAGCTCCGCGGCGGCTGACCTGCGGGTGACCGGACCGATCCCTCCCCTTGGCGTTCGGTCCGGTCACCCGGTCCGGGTATCTTCTGGACAGATCCCCGCTCAACCCCCACAGCAACGCGAGTCAACTCACTGTGCACGTAACGCCAAGATCTCGTATGGTCTGCTGAGTAACTCCCCTCCCGTGACGGCACAGCTGTCCCCCGGCGATGCGGATGCTCTCAGACCATCCACGGAGCAGACATGACTTCCACTCCTCGCAACTCCCCTCGTCGCGGCCGGTTCACCGCGTCCGTCGCCGTCGTCACAGCCGTGATGCTCACCGGCCTGCCCGGTATCGCCCATGCGGACCCCGACGAGGTCGACATCGACGAACTCACCGAGCGCGCGGAGGAGCTCGAGGAGACCTACGACGGCGAGCTGCTCCAGTACACCGAGATCAAGGACCGGGCGGAGGCCGCCGAGGCCGAACTCGAGGAGCTCGAGGAGCGCCTGGAGGAGTCCCGCGGCGGGGTGTCGGCCATCGCCGCCGCCCGGTACAAGGGCGACGGTTTCGACCCCACCCTCCAGGTCGTCTTCTCCAGCGACCCCGAGGACATGTTCGTCGACGCCGCCAACGTCGACTACCTCGGGCAGAACCAGGCCGAGCAGATCTCCGAGCTCATCGCTCTCCGCGACGAGCAGGCCGAGCTCACCGAGGAACTCCAGGGCGAGCTGGCCGAGGCCTCCGAGCTGATCGACGAGCTGGAGGAGCAGCGCGAGGAGGTCGAGAAGCGGATCGAGGAGTACGAGGCCGAGCAGGTCCCGGCGGAGCCGGAGACCCCCGGCGCCGGCGGCGGTAGCGGCAACGGCACGATCCCCGACAGCGCGCGCGGCGGCGGCTGGGAGCAGACCCAACCCCGGATGGCGGCCATCCGCGACGAGATCATCATGGAGTTCGGCGCGCCCTTCCCGGTGGGCTGCTGGCGGCCGAGCAACGACGACCACGGCACCGGTACCGCCTGCGACTTCATGATGAGCGCCAACGGCGCCGCGCCCTCAGCGGAGAACAAGGCCCTGGGCCAGGCGATCTCCGACTACGGCATCGCCAACGCGGACCGGCTGGGCATCAAGTACATCATCTGGGAACAGCAGATCTGGCAGTCCACCTCGCGCCAGTGGACCTGGATGAACGACCGCGGCGACCTCACCCAGAACCACTACGACCACGTGCACATCAGCTCGTACTGATCCGCGCGAGGTCGGGGCGGCACAGGGTTCACTTCCAGCGCAGGGCCAGCGGCAGTACCGCGGCCAGGAACACGGCCACCAGCGCGAAGGCCGGGCCATAGCCCATGAGCTGGATGACCAGGCCGAGGCCGATCGCCCCGACCCCGGTACCCGCGTCGTATCCGATGTTCCACCACGCGCTGGCGCGCCCGTAGCCGGTCGGTCCGGCGCGCTCCAGCATCACCGTGACGGCCTCGTTCTGCACCGCGCCGAACCCGAGCCCGAACAGCGCCGTCCCACCCAGCACCAGCAGGGCAACCCCCGCCCCCGTCGGGCCGTCGCCGTTGGCCCACAACCCGGCGGTGAGCAGCCCCATGCCCGCGACCGCCGCGAGCGTTCCGGGCAGCAGTAGGACGGTGCGCCGGTAGCGGTCGTACAGGACCCCGGCGGTCCACCTGCCGGTGACGAGCATGAGCGCGTAGGCGGCCAGTAGTGCGCTGACCAGCCAGGCCGCCTGTTCGAGCGGGATGGCCAGGAAGGTGACGACGGCGCTGGCGGCCGAGGACACCACCAGCATGATGATCAGCGGCGCGGCCAGAGCGGTCAGGAGCGGGAGGCCACGCGGGGCGCTCGGCGCTTCGGCGGCCCCCTTCCCGTCGTCGGGGGCCGCTCCGCGCAGCGCGGCGCGGTTGCGGCCGCCGTCGGCGAACCAGATCCCGGAGGCCAGGGCCGCCGCCAGCACGCCGCAGATCCCGGTGAGCCAGAAAGCGGTGTCGAATCCGATGCTGAGCGCCAGCGCCACCCCGCCGGGCAGGATGACGATCTGCGGGAGCCCGACCGCGAGGCCGTAGTAGCCGGTGGCCCGGCCGACCTGTTCCTTGGCGACCAGGCGGGCGGCGAGCGCCGTCCCGGCCACGGTCACCATCCCGAAGCCCACCCCGCGCACCGCCGAGATCGCCACCAGCGGCCCGAGCTCGGTGGTGAGGGCGAACAGCGGCATGGGCAGGCCCATGATCAGGGATCCGACCGGGAACGCCCACCGGTAGCCGCCCGCGTGGTCCAGCAGCCAGGGCATGGCCAGCTGGGTGATGACGGTGGTGAGCATGAACGCGGCGGTGGTGGCGCCCGCCCCGAACTCGCCCGCGCCGCCCCGGCTGGCCCACAGGGGCACGAGGGGCAGGACGGCGGCGAACCCGCACAGTCCGGCCGCGGTGGCCAGGATGAGCAGGGCGAAGCCGCGCCCCTTCAGGCCGGGGAGGTCGGCCTCGGTGAACTCGGGGTCACCTTTCCCCGCAGCGGAGGAGCGAGATCGGATCATCCGTCCTTTCTAGCCGAGTCGCCGTGGCCTGTCGATGCGGGTCACCTGCCCCGGTGGCTGAGGCCTGGTACCCGCACCCGACCCGGTCGGAGCCTCAGGCGGGTCGCTCCCTCTGCGGCAGCCGCTCGCCGAGCCACTCGCGCAGGCGGGCCACCAGGTCGGAGCTGACGGCCCTCTCCGCGTGGCCCATCTCCGGGATGATCCACAGGTCCTTGGGTTCGCGGGCGGCGTCGTAGATGGCGGTGGCGTGCGAGACCGGGAAGTAGGCGTCGGCGTCGCCGTGCACGACCAGCAGCGGGGCCGGCGCGACCTCGCCGGCGATCTCACGGGGTTCGGCCGGAGTGGGGTTCCATCGCTGGTCGGTGACCCGGACCTTGCGGAAGCGCTTCAGGAAGGCGCGGCCGAAGGTCTTGCCGATCCCGATGTGCAGCAGGCGCATCGCCCGGGTGCCCTGGTAGTGCCAGCGGCTGGGCCCGCTCACGGACACCACGGCACTGGTGCCGCCGTAGATGGCGGCGTGCCGGATCGCGACCGCCGCGCCCATCGAGAAGCCCACGGCGGCGATGTGGGTGTAGCCGAGCTCGCGCAGGCGGCTCACCACCGCTTCGAGGTCGTGGATCTCGGCGTTGCCCACCGTGCTGCGGCCTCCGGAGCCGTGGTGGCCCCGGAAGTCGAAGGTCATCACGTCGCCCACGGACAGCAGGCCCTCGGCGATGGCGCGGGTGTGCGGGCTGCGGTAGGTGCCGGTGAAGCCGTTGGCGAGGACCACCGCGGTGGTGCGGGGCTGGGCACGGCGCAGCAGCACCGCGTCGATCCCCACGCCGTCCGAGGTGGTCAGCCAGAAACGGTTCTCCTGGGGCTGGGCGATGGGGTGGTCAATGGCATCGGACACCACTCCATCGTGCACGATCAGTCGCGGGGCGGGGAGCCCGGCCCCGGTGTGTCGCCCTCGGGGCCGTGGTGGCGGTCGATCCACTCGTCCGGGTAGAGGCGGTGCCCGCCCTGGTCAGCTGCGGGTCCGGGACCGGAGCGGAAGTCACCGCCGTCCGAGGAGGGCGGAGCGGACGGGTGGGGGTAGGCGGGCGGCGGGCCCTGTGGAGGTTGCGGTGGCTGCTGACCGTAACCGGGTGGCGGCCCCTGCGGCGGCCGGTGCTGAGGCGGCTGCTGGGGGGTCGGCCGGTACGGGGGCGGCGATGCCTGCTGGAAGTGGCCCGGCCCGGGCTGGGGCGGCCGGGGGCCCGGGTTGTGGGGGTTCGGGTTGTGGGGGTTCGGATAAGGCGCGGACTGCCCGAACGGCGGGGTACCAGCGGGAGGCGGACCCTGCTGAAGCGGCGGCGCGGGCGGGCCGGCCGGTACGGCTGCGGTCATGGGCTCGTTCTCGGTCCGGTCGGCCTCGACCGCCTCGAACTCCCCCGTCCGACCGTAGTCGTCCTCGCCGTACTCCGTGTCCCCGTGACCCCGGTCCCCGTAACCCTGGTCCTCGTACCCGTCGTCCTCGTACCCGTCGTCCTCGTACTCGTCGTACTCGTCGTCGTAGCGGTCCCCGGAGCGGTAGGCCTCGTGCGCCGCCTCCCGGTCCGCCGCGGGCGGGAACACCACCGAGCGCAGGTTCAGCGCCACGTGGACCAGGACCGGGATGACCAGGCTGCCCGTCCCCAGGTACAGGATGGTGAACAGGGTCCCGGAGAAGCCCGCGCTGAGCAGACCCCACCAGCCCTGGTAGGCGTGGGCCACGGCGAAGACCACGATGGACAGCACGGCGGCGATCCACAGCGGGACCCCCATGCTGGCCACCAGGGTGATGAACAGCCCCCGGTAGAGGAGCTCGCCGAACACGCCTCCGGTGACCGCCATGCCCGCGGCCAGGCCCCGTTCGCGGCCGGTGCGCGGCAGGAGCAAGTACTGCTCTCGGCCGGGTTCGGGCAGGGTCATCGGCTTGGCGGCGCCGCGGCGCCCCCGGTGGCCCTTCCTCCCCCTGCCCTCGGCGCCCTCCGCGTCCGCGTCACCCGGCTTCGCGCGGCGCCCGGGCTTCCCCTTGCCGCCCTTGCCGCCCTTGCCGCCGGACAGCTTGCCCAGGACCGGAAAGCGTTCCCTGGTGGGCAGGCCGTTGACCAGCACCCAGAAGGCGGCCAGCGCGATGAGCCCGCCGATCGCGGCGCCCACGATGGGCCCGAACGCGTCAGGGGTGCGCAGTCCCAGATCGACCAGGTTCAGCGCGGGCGAGACGAGCAGCACCACGAGGACCATCAGGCCCCACAGGACGTGGATCGCCACCGTGACGGCGTACAGCAGTCCGAGGGCTCGCTCGTCGCCGTCTCTGCGGCGTGACAGCCACGAGAACGCACGCCGACCGAGCAGGGGCTCGCCGAACGCCGCGAAGAACAGCAGCAGGACCGTCAGAAGGGTCCCGGCGAGACTGAATTGAGGAAGACTTTCCGACCATGGCACGGGCACAGCCTAGAAGAACATCCCGGGTCATAGATCCCGAAGGGCCCCATCCGGGATATCGACCGGGTGACCTCTTGTTATCGGGGCTGCGAGGAGCGACCGTAGAGAGTGTCACAGGTCACACTTTCGGTGGTCTTGGTCGGCCACCGCCAAACCCCGAAGGGCTGGGTAGGCAAGGATGGTAGACCGAGCCGTAGCCGTACCGAGGGCCGCCAGGCCCCAGGACATCCGCAACATCGCGCTGGTCGGGCCGACCGGCGCGGGCAAGACGAGCCTGGTCGAGGCGCTGCTCCTCGCCGCCGGGGAGATCAAGCGCCCCGGCCGTGTGGAGGAGGGCACGACCGTCAGCGACCACGACGAGGTCGAGGTCCGGCAGAAGCGCTCCGTGCACCTGACCGTCAACCCCGTGATGGTGGGCGATGTCAAGGTCAACCTGCTGGACACCCCCGGTTACGCCGACTTCATCGGGGCGATGCGCGCCGGACTGCGAGGCGCGGACGCCGCCCTGTTCGTGATCTCCGCCCTGGACGGCGTGGACGGGCGCACCCGCATGCTGTGGGAGGAGTGCGCCGCCATCGGCATGCCGCGGGCGGTGGCCGTCACCAAGATCGACCACCCGCGAGCCGACTTCGACGAGGTGGTCGCACAGTGTCAGGACGCCTTCGGGTCCGGGGTACACGCCGCCTACGTCCCCGCGGTGGAGGGATCGGGCGACCAACGCGAACTCGTGGGGCTCTGGGGTCTGGTCTCGGAGCGCTACTACGACTACTCCGACGGGGGCGGGATGGAGTCCGCCCCCGCTTCGTGTCCGGCACCCGACTGGCTGCGTGAGCAGGCGGGACCGCTGCGGGAGACCCTCATCGAGGAAGTCATCACCGAGAGCGAGGACGAGGCGCTCATGGAGCGCTACATGGAGGGCGGCGAGCTGGATCCGGACCTGCTCATCGCCGACCTCAAGAAGGCGGTGGCCGCGGGCGGCTTCCACCCGGTGCTGGCGCTGAGCCCGACCCGCGGCGTGGGAGTGCGCGAGCTGCTGCGCGAACTCCCGCTCTCCTGCCCGGACCCGACCCGGCGCCCGTTCCCGTCGGTGAACCGCCCCGACGGCCACCCGGTCGAGGGCCTGTCCTGCGATCCGGAGGGGCCGCTGGTCGCCGAGGTGCTGAGCACCACCACTGACCCGTACGTGGGCCGGGTCAGCCTGGTACGGGTGTTCTCCGGGACGCTGGTGCCCGACGTCGACGTCCACCTGCACGGCCACGGGGTGCGCACCGGACTGGGCAACTCCGATGAGCTCGACCGCAGCGGGGACGAGGAGCGGCTGGGTTCGCTCTCGGTCCCGCTCGGTCGCCAGGCCCGCCCGGTGGGCGAGGTGATCGCCGGTGACCTGTGCCTGGTCTCGAAGCTGCCCGCGGCCCGGACCGGGGACACCCTGTCCGCGCCCGAACTGCCGTTCCGGGTCCCGCCGTGGCGCTTCCCCGATCCGATGATGCCGGTGGCGATCCGCGCCGCCTCGGCCTCCAACGAGGACAAGCTGTCCCAGTCGGTGTCCCGCCTGGTGGCGGAGGACCCGTCGCTTCGGGTACGGATCAACCCCGAGACCCACCAGATGGTCCTGTGGAGCCTGGGCGAGGCCCACCTGGACGCCGCCCTGGACCGGCTCGAACACCGCTACGGGGTCCGGGTGGAGACCGAGGAGGTCCGTATCCCGCTGCGGGAGACCTTCACCGGCCCCGGCCAGGGCATGGGCCGCAACGTCAAGCAGAGCGGCGGGCACGGCGAGTTCGGGGTGTGCCGGATCCGGGTGGAGCCGCTGGAGTCCGGTGCCGGACTGGAGTTCGTGGACAAGGTCGTGGGCGGCGTGGTCCCCCGCCAGTACGTGCCCTCGGTGGAGAAGGGCGTACGCGCCCAGATGGCAGACGGCGTGGACCACGGCCACCCGCTGGTGGACCTGCGCGTGACCCTGTACGACGGCAAGGCGCACTCGGTGGACTCCTCGGACATGGCCTTCCAGAAGGCCGGGCGCCTCGCCCTGCGCGACGCCGCGTCCACCTCGGAGCTGGCCGTCCTGGAACCGGTGGACACGGTGACGGTGGAGGTCGACGACGCCTACCTGGGCGCGGTCCTGAGCGATCTGTCCGCCCGCCGCGGCCGGGTGGTGGGCACCGAGGCGGCGCCGGGCGGCCGGGTGGTGATCAGGGCGGAGGTACCCGAACTGGAGATCGTGCGCTACGCCGTGGAGCTGCGCTCGGTCTCCCACGGCACGGGGGTCTTCACCCGCGACTACCTCCGCCACGAACGCCTCCCCGAGCAGGTGGAGCGCCGCCTGGCCAAGGAGCGCTCGGAGGCCTAACCCGCCCTCCCTCCCCCGCCCTCCCTCCCCCGATGATCTTGCTACCAGAAGCAAGTTCGGCGGCTTGGGGTCAAGTGGTTGTTGCAATGAGGGTCTGGTTGAGGACCTCGGCCGGGGTGGCCCACCCCAGAGTCTGGCGGGGACGCCCGTTCAGCTCAGCGGCCACCCCGTCCAGCTCCTCCTGGGACCAGTCCCGAAAGTCCGTGCTGGAGCGAGGAAAGTACTGGCGCAACAACCCGTTCGTGTTCTCGTTCGAACCACGCTGCCAGGGCGAGTGCGGATCACAGAAGAACACCTCGCACCCACTGGCCACCGTGAAATCAGCGTGCCGGGCCATCTCCGACCCCTGGTCCCAAGCCAAGGACCGGCGCAGATGAGCGGGCAACCGGCCCGCCAACCGCGCCAACACCCCGATCACCTCGGCACTGACCCACCCCTGGGGCAGCGCACCCAACATCACATACCGAGTAGAACGCTCCACCAACGTCACGATCGCCGAGGACCCCCGCGCCCCCACCACCAGATCCCCCTCCCAGTGCCCGGGCACCGCACGATCACGGGCCTCGGCGGGACGGTCGCTGATATGGAAGCCCGGCTCATGGGCCCAGGGCCTGCGTGAGCGGGTCGCCGCGGCCGCCCGGGACTGGGGACGGCGGCCCGTGCGCCCGCTGCGCAACGCGTCCTGGCGGGCGATCTCCGCGCGCAAACTCCCGCGGCCCTGCACGTACAGGGACTGGTAGATGGTCTCGTGCGACACCCATACCTCCGGGACATCGGGAAAGTCCGTGCGCAACCGGGCGGCGATCTGGGACGGGGACCAGTGCTGGCGCAACCCCTCTTGGACCAGGAAACGGGTCACGGTGCCCGGGGCGCACTTGCGCTTCTTGGGCCGGTAGGCGCGCTGGTCGGCGTGGCGTTGAGCGAAGTGCGCGTCATAGCCCCACCGGTAGGCGCCACGCCGGCCTGTGGGCAGCTGCTGCCCGCGTGGGTTCTTGGGGCCGTGCCGGTAGGAGTTGTTGCGGTTGATCTCCCGCCAGATTGTGGAGGGCCAGCGGTGGATGCGCTGCCCGATCTGCTCGTAGGTGTAGCCCTCTTCCCACAGGGTCTGGATCTGGACTCGCTCATCCCGGCACAGTCGTTTACCTGGCACAACTACCCCCTGAAGCAGGTTCATTGCAACAGATACTAGAAACCACCCGCCGATTTCGCTCCTGGTAGCAAGATCACGGGTGTTAGAGGACCCGGCCCGGGGTGGAGCGGTCGGCCAGGGCGGCGAACCTGAACGTGTTCACCGGGTGGCTGGACAGGAGGTTGACCAGCAGCACGAAGAAGCCGGTGTCGGTGTGGGCGCGGGCGGCGATGTCGTCGAAGTCCACGGCCGAGTAGAGGTACTTGCCCGCGGCCAGGACGCGTACGCCCTGCACGCCCTCGGGGCAGAACTCGTAGGCGTGGTTGTCGGCGGTGTACTCCTGGGCGCGGCCCAGGGTGCTGCCCACGCCCGGGATCACCTGGGCGATGGAGATGGCGAACTGGCGCCAGAACGAGGTGTGCCCGGCCGCGATGTGGCCCACCTCGTGGCCGATCACGAACCGCAGTGCGTCGGGGTCCCCCAGGCGTCCGCCCACCTCGAACAGGTCGCTGTGGATCGCCACGTAGCGGCGGAATCCGTGCCCGGAGGCGAAGGCGTTGATGGTGCCGTTGCCCAGCACGATGTACGCCTCCGGGACGCGGCGCATCCCGAAGGACTCCGCGGCCTCGGCGACCATCCGGTGGGCCTCCGGGAACTGCGCCTCGGTGATGCGCACCCCGTTGACGCGCTGGCGGGCGTAGAGCTGCCCGCGCACGAAGTACACCACCACGGGGATGCTCAGGAGCAGCAGCGGTTGGTTGGGGTCCCCGGACAGGGCCCGGCTGACGGCCCCCACGACAGCGAGCAGCGTCACGAGGACGCAGCCCACCAAAAGGGGGGTTTCCCGGTGATGTCGCAGGGACCGACGCACGCGGGGGTCACCCCATTGCCAAGGGATGTCCCCCACGTGTGGTCAGAGCCGGTACTGGGCGTCGGGCAGATCGTCGTCCGGCCCGGGGGGAGGCGGCGCGGAGTGCGCGTTGCCCGCCGGCGGCGGCCCGCCGTAGGACGGCCCGGCGGGCGGGCCCGAAGGTGAAGCGGGGGCCTCGTCCTCGTCCATGATCGCGGCCATGTCGGCGGACAGGGTCGACTCCTCGGCCTTGTCACTGCGCCACTCGTCGCGGATCTCCTGGTCCTGCCGGCCCATGACCGAGTCCATGTCGGCGTCGTGGGTGGAGTAGGCGGACTGGGCGGGTTCCTCCGGCCAGGCGCCGGCGGCCAGGAACGCGCTGTCGTAGGCGTCGTTGGCCTCCTCGGAGAAGCTGGGCTCCGCGGGGCGCGGCCCGGTGAGCGGGTCCGAGAACGGGTCGACCGGCGTGTTCGTGGGGGTGGGCACCGGCGGCGGCATGTCCGACAACGGGTCGCCGCCGAAGCTCGCGCTGGGGTCGGTGTTGCTCCGCGGGTCCGCGGTCTCGGTGGGTGCCGGCCCCGGGAAGGAGTTGCCCATCGGGGCGGCCGCGGAGGCCGAGGCCATGGCGGTCGGGTTCTTGTTCTCGCTGCCCAGGTAGGACAGGGCGGCCACGGTGAGCGCGGCGAGCCCGGCCCGCAGGGTGGGTTCGCGGTCGGGTGCGAAGAACGGCGAGTGGTTGCTCGGGACGTTGCCCATCTTCTCGTAGGGCGTGTCACCGGGGGCGTTGTCCCACACGTCGTGCGGGGTGGCGCCGACGAACCAGAACACGTACGGGATGGGCTGCGGGTCCTCGGGCAGACCGAAGCGGCAGAAGTCCTCGGTCGCCGGGGAGGGGTCCGGCAGGTGGATCACGTAGTCCGGACCGAAGTAGGCGTGGTGAGCGGCGGCCACGTCCCCGGTGGCGATCGGGTCGTTGTGGGTGACCCCGCTGCCCTGGAAGCGCTCGACCTCGGGTTCACGACCGGCACCGGAGGCGGCGGCCTCCGCGCGCACGATCCGCTCGATCGACTGCTCCAGCTGGTCCGCGATGTTCTCGTTGAGCGCGCGGGTGCTGATCTCCAGGTAGGCCTCGTCCGGGATGATGTTGGCCTTGGTGCCCGCCTGGAGTTTGCCGACGGTGAGCACCGCCATCTCGCTGGGGCTGATCTCGCGGGAGACCACGCCCTGCAGGCGGGTGACGATGTTGGCGGCGATGAGCACCGGGTCCACGGTGGTGTGCGGCTGGGAGGCGTGGCCGCCCTCGCCGAAGATCCGCACCCGGTAGGCGTTGGCCGCGCCGAGGATGATCCCGGCCCGGTGGGAGATGAGCCCGGCGGGCTGCGGGCCCAGGTGCTGGCCGAGGATGACGTCGGGGCGGCCGAAGCGGTCGTACAGACCGTCGTCGATCATCCGCTGGGCGCCGTCGAGGGTCTCCTCACCCGGCTGGGCCACCACCATGACCGTTCCGGCCCACTCCTCACGGGTCTCCGAGAGCAGGTCGGCGACACCGATCAGGCAGGCGGTGTGGGCGTCGTGGCCGCAGGCGTGCATGACCGGGACCTCGACGCCGTCGGGGTCCTGGGCCTTGGCGGTACTGGCGTAGGGCAGACCGGTCTTCTCCTCCAGGGGGAGGGCGTCCATGTCCGCGCGGAGCATCACCGTGGGGCCGGGGCCGTTGCGGAGGATGCCGACGACACCGGTGCCGCCGACGCCCCTGTGGACCTCGTAGCCGGTTCGGTTCAGCCATTCCGCGACGACGCTGGCGGTGCGCTGTTCGGAGTGGGAGAGCTCCGGGTTCTTGTGCAGGTCGACGTAGACCCCCTCCACGAGCGGGAAGAGCTCGTCAAGGAGTCGCATGACCACGCTGCCGTGCTGAGCTGCACGGTTCGGGTCCACCGCGTGCGGCACGGTTTCCACCGCCTTCTTCGTTCTCGGCTGCGGGCGCTGAAAGGATGAATGGTTGTCAGGGGGGATCAGCCGCCTGGGAGCAGCCTATCGGCGAGGCCGCCGCCGGTTCACACTGCCACATTCGTGCCGTGGTGTCCCCTGGTGGAACCCATGGGTTAGGGTCTGCGCACGGTAAGCCATCACACGCCCGTCTCCACCGGCCCCGGGCCCTCATGAGACCCGCACCCGAGCCTGAGCGCGCCTCGGGAACCTTTACCTGATTTGTGCGAACTACTGGCATACCGCAGTATGTCTCAGTAGCGTAACGGAAGCATGTTCGCCGAACGGCTTCGCCCGGTACCCCCTCGCGCACCACGCGGCACGGCACCACCTGATCCCCGCCCTCGGCTGGCCGGACGACCTCCATCCCGCACGGAGGGTCGCGGGACCGACACCCATAGCCCCGAAATGTGATCTCGGAGTCCTTTGTGGCCTCATCCATGACCAGTCCTGCACCGCAGCCCCCGGAGAACGGGCACAGCGCGACCGCCCGGGTCTCCGCGGCCACGGCCAAGGCCGCGCAGGAGAAGCCGCCGGGTCGTGACGCCCGCCTGGACAACGCCAAATTCATCCTCATCGCGCTGGTCGTCGTCGGCCACGCGATCCAACCGCTCACCGACTACGGGCCCGCCAGTGCCCTCTACTACTGGATCTACTTCTTCCACATGCCCGCGTTCATCCTGATCAGCGGCTACCTCTCCCGGTCCTTCGACGCCTCGTCGAACCGGGTGGAGAAGCTGGTCCTGACGCTGGCCGTCCCCTACCTGATCTTCTGGACCGCGCACCAGGCCATCTACACGGTCGAGCGCGGCGGGCTCCCGGACTCCCTGTCCGTGCTGCAGCCCACCTGGACCCTGTGGTTCCTGGTCGCCCTGTTCCTGTGGCGCCTGAGCGTGCCGGTGTGGCAGCGGCTGCGCTGGCCGGTGGCGATCGCGATCATCATCTCCCTGTTCGCCGCCACGGCGGACCTGGGCAGCACCCTGTCCCTGGGCCGGGTGCTGAGCTTCCTGCCCTTCTTCGTGCTGGGCCTGAGCCTGCGCCGCGAGCACTTCGCCTACCTGGACAAGCTCTGGGTGCGCGTCGGCTCCGTGCTGGTGCTGGGCGTCACGGCCGTCCTGGCCGTGCCGATCTCGGACCACCTGAGCCGGGACTGGCTGTTCTGGCGGGACAGCCTCACCGACCGCGACATCGACCCGCTGCTGCCGAGTATCGGTCTGCGGCTGGCCTTCATGGGTCTGGCCCTGGCCATGACCATCGCGGTCCTGGCACTCACCCCGAAGCGGCAGACCTGGTACACGTCGCTGGGCGCCTACACGCTCTTCGTCTACCTGGGCCACTCGGTGGTCCTGCTCATCCTGAAGAACACGCCCTGGTACGACGTGATGACCGGCCCGGTGGGGCTGGCCGCCACACTCGCGGCGGGCGTGGGGCTGACCCTGCTGCTGTGCACCCCGTTGGTGCGCAAGTGCCTGCAGTGGGCGGTCGAGCCGCAGCCGACCTGGTTCCTGCGCCAGGACGACAACAAGGGCCTCGCCCGGAAGGAGGCCGACGCCAGGAAGCGTGCGGCCGGGAGCGGGACCGAGCGGGAGAGGAGTTCCGTCTAGGCAGAACCTCCCGACACCTCCCGGCCTCCCGTGAAAGTCACAGCAGAAGGGGCGTCCCGCGCGCGGTGCGGGACGCCCCTTCTGCTTGTCAGGGAAGTCGGCTCAGCTCATTTCGGGCCGCCTCGGCTCAGCTGCCGCCGCCCGCGGTGCCCGGGGTCGCGGCGGCCAGCTCACGGCGGCGCGCCTCGAAGCGCCGGGACTCCTGGTACAGGCGGGCCACCAGCACCACCTCGAAGAAGGCCAGCGCCAGCACGGAGAAGACCGCCACCGGGATGATGAGGCTGTTCAGCGGCGTGAAGAAGGCCACCAGCACGGTCACCGGCGCCACCACGCACAGGAACATCTCGAACTCGATGCCGCTGAACAGGTGCGGGCGCACCCGGTGCTGGAGCAGGAAGTTCCGCACCCGCGGATAGAGGCCCTTGGGCGCCGGGGTCTCCGCGTTGGCCGGGGCGTCCGACATCTCGTCGTCCTCGGGGTCGGACACGTCAGGGTTGGCGGCCTCCGCGCGCAGCCGGTCGGTGTCGCCCGAGGCGACCGCCAGGGCCTGCTTCATGCTCTTGCGCGTCTTGGCGACCTGCGACCCGTTGAGGTAGCGCAGCAGATCGAAGAAGACCACCACCGGGGCGACGATCAGGTAGGCGGCGTTACCCGTGACCAGCCACTGGCCGATCAGCAGCGCCATCACGCAGCCGAAGAAGCGGATCCGGTCGAAGACGAAGTCGACCCAGCTACCGAAGACCGACCCGTTGTGCTTCAGCCGAGCGATCTTGCCGTCCATGCAGTCCAGGACGAAGCTCAGGTGGAACAGCAGCGCGCCGGCCAGCAGCCACGCCCAGCCCAGGTCACCCGCCCAGACGGGGGCCGCGAAACAGATCGCGGACAGCAGGCCCAGCACACCGGCGCCCAGGGTCAGCTGGTTCGGTGTGATGTTGGTCCGGTTCGCCGTCCACACCACCAGCCGGCCCGCCAGCGGATCGACCAGGAAGACCGTCCACCAGGCGTCCTTCGCCTTGTAGGTCTCTTCCTTGACTTGCGCGAGAGTGAAACGCGACATGCGGGAGTTCTCCTGGAAAGCCCCGAGCCCGAGAAGGCCTACGGCGCACTGGATGCGGTCGCCGATTCGAGGCAGGGGCGAGGGCCGAGTAGAGGTGGGATCGAGTCATCATGCCAGACGGGGGTACCCCCAACCTAATGGCGACTGCATACTTGACTGGTAAGAGGGGGATCAACAGGGTGCCGTCGGCGGCGACGCGGCGGAGTGGTCCACCCCCTTCGGTCTCGACCGAGGTAGAGGCATTGCGTTTTCTCAACGACCAGGTCCCCAGCCAGGACCTGACCTACAGCGACGTGTTCATGGTCCCGGGCCGCAGCGCCGTGGGTTCCCGGCTCAGCGTCGACCTGTCGTCCCCGGACGGCACCGGCACCACCGTGCCGCTGGTCGTCGCGAACATGACAGCGGTGGCGGGCCGCAGGATGGCCGAGACCATCGCGCGCCGCGGCGGCATCGCGGTCATCCCGCAGGACATCCCCTTCGAGGTCGTCTCCGACGTCATCGCCTGGACCAAGCAGCGCGACCTGGTCTACGACACCGCCATCACCCTGAACCCGGCCAGCACCGTCGGTGAGGCCCTCAACCTACTGCCCAAGCGGGCGCACAACGCCGTGATCGTCGTCGACGACGAGCGCCGCCCGGTCGGCGTGGTCACCGAGGCCGACTGCGCGGGCGTGGACCGCTTCGCGCAGCTGCGCGACGTGATGTCCACCGAGCTGCTGACCATCCCCGCGGGCACCGAACCGCAGGAGGCGTTCGGGATACTGCACGACTTCCGGCACCGGCTCGCCCCGGTCGTCGACGACAAGGGCGCCCTGGTGGGTGTGCTCACCCGCACCGGCGCGCTGCGCTCCACCCTGTACGAGCCCGCCGTGGACGGTCGGAACCGGCTGCGCGTCGCGGCCGCCGTGGGCATCAACGGCGACGTGGCGGGCAAGGCAGCCGAGCTGCTGGCCGCCGGTGTGGACACCCTGGTGATCGACACCGCGCACGGCCACCAGGAGAAGATGATCTCCGCGATCGAGAAGGTCCGCGCGCTCTCGCCGGACGTGCCGATCGTCGCGGGCAACATCGTCACCGCCCAGGGCACCCGGGACCTCATCGAGGCCGGGGCCGACATCGTCAAGGTCGGCGTGGGCCCGGGCGCGATGTGCACCACCCGGATGATGACCGCCGTGGGCCGCCCCCAGTTCTCCGCCGTGCTGGAGTGCGCGGCCGCCGCCCGTGAGCTGGGCAAGCACGTGTGGGCGGACGGCGGGGTGCGCCACCCGCGCGACGTCGCCCTGGCCTTGGCCGCCGGTGCGTCCAACGTGATGGTGGGTTCCTGGTTCGCGGGGACCTACGAGTCGCCCGGCGACGTCATGCGCGACGCCCAGGGCCGCCAGTACAAGGAGAGCTTCGGGATGGCCTCGGCCCGCGCGGTGCGGCTGCGCACGTCCGAGGACTCCCCGTTCGACCGGGCACGCAAGGCGCTGTTCGAGGAGGGCATCTCCACCGGTCGGATGTACCTGGACGCCGAGCGTCCCGGGGTCGAGGACCTCATCGACCAGATCATCGCCGGTGTGCGCAGCTCCATGACCTACGCGGGCGCCACGTCGCTGGCGGAGTTCCAGGAGCGCGCCGTGGTGGGTGTGCAGAGCGCGGCCGGGTACAACGAGGGCCGCCCCGTGGAGAACGGCTGGTAGTCCGAGTACAGCAGAAATGACGGGGAGGGGCTTTCGGGCCCCTCCCCTTCTGTGTGCCTTCTTCTGCGTGTCTTCGCGTGGGCCTAGTTCTTGGTCTCGTGCCCCTGCTGTTCCTTGTGCTCCTTGCGGTACTGGCCGCAGAGGCGGTCCGCGTGCCGGATGGGCTCGGGGATCCGGTACTTGGGCGAGAGCCGCAGGATGAGGTCGACCGAACCGGCCAGGTCCACGCGGTGGCCCACGGACACGTAGACGGGTTTGGTCCTGGCACGGGTGCGCAGGACCCGGCCGACCACCTCGGCCCCCTCCGCGGCGAGGGTCTCGGTGTCGTCCACGAGCTCGGAGCGCCCGGCGACCATGGGCGTCCACGAGCCGCGCTCCTCTCCCGGCGGGGAGTTGCGCCCGTAGAGCACGGACTTGGCGGAGCCGATCACCGGAGCGTCGATGAGAACGCCCAGGTGGCTGGCGATCCCGAAGCGGCGTGGGTGGGCCAGCCCGAAGCCGTCGCAGACGAAGACGTCGGGGGCCACGGACAGCCCTTGGATGGCTTTGAGCACCGGAGGCAGTTCCCGGAAGGCGAACAGCCCGGAGATGTAGGGGAAGGAGGGGGTGTCGGCGACCAGGGAGGTGTCGACGACCTCCAGGGTGCGGGCGTCCAGGACCACGGCGGCCGCGGCGAGCTCGGTGTCGCCCACTCCGTAGCTCACGTCCAGCCCGGCGACGTAGCGCACGGAGTCGGGGTCGAGGGGTTCGGTGCGCACCCGGTCGGCCAGCAGGCGCTGGCGGGCCACGGCCTCCTTGGGTTCGGCGGGCCAGTTCTCCGGGTCGTCCAGGGCCTTGGCCGCCCGCTCCTCGATGCTGCTCACGTGATCTCCCCCGATTGCCTCGTCCGCACCCCGTCCGGTGTCCTGCCGAGGCGCAGTCTAGGCCTGGAGTGCCTCGGTCCGCGTCCCGTACACGGACGCGGACCGAGGCCGTAGTTCGGCAGACGGTTCGGTCGGCGGGTTCAGCGGGCGTGTTCAGCGGGGAGCGGGCGCGGCGGCGAAGGGCCTTCCGGCCCCGGGGACGCCGACCCCGGTCCAGCGGAAGGGGACACCCGTGGCCCGGGGGATCTCGGGGTGGTCCATCAGCTGAAAGTGCAGGTGTGGCTCGCTGGAGTTGCCCGAGTTCCCGCAAAGGCCGATCCGCTGGCCGGCGGTGACCCGGTCCCCCTCCGCGACCTCGATCGAACCCCGCTTCAGGTGGGCGTAGGCGGCATAGACACCGCCCCCCAGGTCCAGGACGACGCGGTTGCCGAAGATGCGGTGCACCCCGCCGAAGGCGCGGACGCAGCCCTCACCGAACAGGTAGAGCAAGCCCGGGTAGGAGTTGCGGCTGCGGTGGTCGCGCTGACCGTCGGACACATGCACCACCGTGGCGTCGGCGACCGCCAGGATCGGCTGGCCGAAGGCCGGGAAGCCGTCGTCGGGGCGCCGGGTCACGGGCCACCAGCCATCGACCAGCGGTCGTCCGGAGTCCACGAAGACGTCGATGGCGTACTCCTGGCCGGTGCCGCGTACCCCGTGGCTGGGGACCTTGTCGGCCGGGCTGTTCACCGCGGTCCACTCACCGCTCACCGGCGGGGCGACCTCCACCGGGTCGGGCGCCTCCCGTTTCCGTTCCGCCCTGTGCCACACGGCCCGGGACGTGGCCGCGGCCGCGAAGAGTGCTCCGACCAGTACGACCGCGGCCAGGTTCCACCAGGGCGAGAGGCCGAGGCTCTGTCTGAGGACCAGCAACAGGAACACCACCGGGATGCTCAACAGATAGAGCCGTTGCAGTACCCGTGCGGTCTTCGCCATGTCTTCTCCCCGGTTCACGGTAGTCAGCTCAGCATTATTACGTAATTACGTATCAACGTACCCCACCTTTCGCCCACGGAAAAGCGCGGGCCAAGTTCGACCGCCGTTCCCGCCATCCCCTGGTGCGCCTCGTTGTGCCAGAGGCCACAGGCCCGAACGCTCGGGACCACTGCCCCGGGCCAGTACCGTGGAGCCGAGAATTTGTACTGACTGGTCAGTTCAAAAATGGGGGAGGCCGCAAGGATGCGTCGGGCCACCGGAGCTCGCGTGCACGCAGAAGGCGTCACACTCACCACCCGCGAGGGGCCCGTCTACACGGGGGTCGACTTCACCGCCCGCCCGGGGACGCTCACCGTCTTCCAGGCCGATTCCGGGGGCGGTCGCAGCGCGCTGCTGCTCACCCTCTCCGGCCGGATGAAACCCACCGGGGGCACCCTGCACGTGGACGGATACACCCTGCCCAAGCAGGCGCGGAAGGTACGGCGGATCAGCGCGCTCGGGCTGATGGACGACGTCAACGCCCTCGACGAACGCCTGCGGGTCAGTGAACACCTCTCCGAGGCCCGCCTACTGCGTCTGCGGCCCTCGGCCCGGACCGTGTCGGACGCGGCGATGAGCGCCGCCGGGCTGGCCGACCTGGACCGCCGGACCATGGTCAAGGAGCTCTCCATGCTGGAGCGGCGACACCTCGGCGTGGCCCTCGCCCTGGTCTCCGAACCCCGGCTGCTCGTGGTGGACAACGTGGACAGCGGGCTCAACGACGAACACCAGGCCCGGATGTGGCGGTCTCTGAAGGACCTCGCCGACGAAGGGCTGACCGTGATCGCCACCTGCGCCGACTCCCGGGCACTCGACACCGTGGCCGACCGGGACACCCAGGGTCCCCTGCCGATCAGACAGGGCGGTAGCGACGGGAAGGACGGGGCCGGGAACGGCACGGCCGCCGACAGTACGGACACCAGCAGCACCGGAACCCACGACTCAGGGGCGGAGGACACCGGGCAAGTGATCGGTATCGACGAACTGCTCGACCGCGAGGGATCGGCGACGGAGAACACCGGCGGGGGTGCGCACCGTGAAGACTCGTAGGAAACCCGGCGCCCCCCGCTACCGTCTCCTGGCCGTCCCCCGGCTCGGACTGCTCACCATGCGGTCCTTCCTGCGGTCACCGCTGCCCACCGCGGCGCTCGCCGCGCTCATGCTCATCCCCCTGCTCTACTCCGGCATGTACCTGTGGTCGTTCTGGGACCCCTTCGACCGGATGGAGAACCTGCCGGTCGCCCTGGTGAACGCGGACGAGGGCGCCGAGGTCGACGACGAGGAGGTCAACGCCGGCGACGAGCTCACCGAGACCCTCCTGGACCGCGGGGACCTCGACTGGCACCTCGTGGACGCCCAGGAGGCCGCCGTCGGCCTGGACGACGGCACCTACTACGTCACCCTCACCATCCCCGCGCACTTCAGCGAGGCCATCACCTCGCCCTCCCGCGACCGCGAGGAACCGGTCCCCGCGCTGCTCGTCGCCAACTACAACGACTCCAACAGCTACATCGTCCGCCAGCTCGCCGGGAGCGCCTTCAAGGAGATCCGCGAGGCGGCGGCGACCTCCGCCATCAGCGACTACCTCGACCAGATCTTCCTGGGCTTCAACGAGATCCACAGCAAGACCGAGGAGGCCTCAGAGGGGGCCGACCAGATATCGACCGGCGCCGACGACGCCGAGGCCGGCTCCGGGGAGCTGTCCGAGGGGATCGACAGCGCACACGAGGGCGCGGGGTCGCTGAGCGGCGGGATCGGCCAGCTCTACGAGGGTTCGAAGACCATCGCCACCGGTGCCACCGAGGCCTCCAACGAGGTCAACGAGAAGGTGGGCGCGCTCGACGACCTCGTGGACGAGTGGCTGCCCCAGCTCGAAGAGGACATCCCCGACATCCAGGAGAAGGCCAGGGAGGCCGCGAAGGTCTCCGGTGCGGTGTCCGAGGCCCTGGGCGAGCTGCCCGAGGAGATCGACGTCACCGCGCTGACCGAGGTCGACGGCCGGCTCACCGACTACCTGGGGGACCACCCCGAGTTGGAGGAGGAGCAGCCCGAGCTGTACGAGTTGCTCACCGACCTCCAGGGGGCCATGGCCACCGCCCTGGAGGTGTCCGGGTTCGTCAACGACAACCGCGAGGACATCGATTCCGCCGCGGCCGAGGCGGCCGCCCTCAGCCAGAAGGCGGTGAGCCTGTCCGAGGACCTGCCAGACATCGTCGAGGACGCCGAGGACGCCCGGGAGCAGATCGACGAACTCGCCGAGGGCCTGGCGGAACTGGCGGAGGGCACGCGCAACCTGCGCGACGGTCTCTCCGGCGCCGCCGAAGGGGCCGGAGAGCTCGACACCGGACTGGGCACGCTCAGCGGCGGTGCCGGTGACCTCCATGACGGCCTGGGGCAGCTCTCCTCGGGTACGGACGAGCTCGCCGAGGGTCTGGCCGACGGGGTGGAGGAGATCCCCACCTACTCCGACCAGGGCCGGGTCACCGCCTCCGACATGATGAGCGAGCCGGTCCGGCTCGACAGCGAGGTGGACAACGAGGTGCCCAACTACGGCACCGGGTTCGCGCCGTTCTTCGTACCGCTGTCCCTGTGGGTCGGCGCCATGATGGTGTTCATGGTGCTGCCCGCGCTGTCCAGCCGCGCGCTGGCCTCCTCCGCCGCCTCCTGGCGGGTCGCCCTGTCCGGGCGGATCGTCCCGCTGATCCTCGGCTGGGCCCAGGTGGCGGTCATGCTGACCGTCCTGCGCCTGGCGCTGGGTCTGGACTCCCAGAACTGGCTGCTGCTGATCGCCTTCCTCCTGCTGACCTCGGCCGCGTTCACCGCGACCGTGCAGTACCTGAACGTGAAGTTCAACGCCGCGGGCCGGGTGGTGGCGCTGGTGCTGCTGGTCCTGCAGCTGACCTCGGCGGGCGGTACCTACCCGATCGAGACCAGCCCGGCGTTCTTCCAGGCCATCGGCCCGTACCTGCCCCTGCACTGGGGGGTGACCGCCATGCGGCACCTGGTCGGCGGCGGCGACATGACCGTGGTCGCGCAGGCGTTCGGGGTGATGGCGCTGTGGCTGGTGGTACCCATGCTCCTCACCTGGCGCGCCGTTGCCAAGAAGCGCGAATGGACGATGTCCACGCTCTACCCGGCGCTGAAGATCTGACGGGTGACCCGGTCACGGGCACAATGGGAGGAATGAACGTGAGCACCCCCGAACCGGGGCGGCCCCTCAGCGGCCGCCGTGAAGCCACCCGGCGCAAACTCTTCGAAGCGGCCGTCACCCTGATCTCGGAACAGGGGTACGGCGCCACCACCGTCGACGAGATCGCCGAACGGGCCGGCGTCGCCAAGGGCACCGTCTACTACAACTTCGGGGGCAAGAACGAGCTGTACGCGGCCCTGATGGAGTGGGGCGTGACCCGCCTGGCCGACACGCTTCGGGACTCCGTGCCCGACCCCGGCCAGGGCGCCGCGCCCCGCGAAGCCCTGGCCGAGGTACTGCGGGCCGGGGTGGTGTTCATCAGCACCCACGAGGCGCTGGCCCGGCTGCTCATCGCCGAGGCCTGGCGCACCAACCGGGCCTGGTACGAGGCGGTCCGACAGATCCGCACCGAGGCGATCGGGGTCATCACGGACCAGCTCGACGCCATGGTCGAACGCGGCCTGACCCGGCCGGACCTGGACACCTCCCTTGCGGGATCCGCTCTCTTCGGCATGGTGGTCACAGTGGCTCTGGACTGGCGTACCCTCCAGCCAGAGCGTCCCGTGGAGGACATCCACACCACCCTGGCGCACATGGCCGACGGTCTCATCGGCCAGCCTCCCCGCGCTGATCCCCCGCACGAAGAACCCCGGAGAGGACTCCCCCGCCATGGCTGACCTTTACCCGCTGCTGCCGGTGATCGTCGGTGCCGTCCTGCTGTGGATGGTCACCCGCGACACCCGGATGGAACTGCGCCTGGTCCGCAACGGCGTCCGCGCCAAGGGAAGGGTCATCGGCTACCACGAGACGTCGGTGGCCTCCCGGATGATCGTGCAGTTCCAGACCGAGGACGGCAAGGAGATCCACGCTGAACACGAGAACACCGGCTGGATGGCCTCCCGCGCCGGAGAGATCGTCACCGTCTCCTACGACCCCGAGGTCCCCGAACACGCCCGCATCGTCTCCGCGCCCTGGCTCAGCCACTGGGTCCGCGGCATGTTCGGCTCCCTCGGCCTGCTCCTGGTCCTCATCGGAGCGTTCCTGGGCTACCTCCACTGGACCGTGTAACCTCGCGCCTGCGCCCGCCCGTCGCCCGCCACCACCCTCAACAGAAGCCTTCGGCGCGGCCCTTGCTCCAGCTCGTTCCTCGCTAGCGGCTTGTCTCGTCTCGCGCTGTGTTCCGGAGGATCGGCCGCCCCGGCGCACGAACGGAAGGGCCCCCTGTGGCTCAGGACGGAGCGGGGACGTCCTCCTTGGGCGGGACGTAACGAACCAGGCGCTGGGGAAGGGACCCGGTCAGGCTGGAGCGGGTGCGGACGCGGGTGCGGCAGATGAGGTCGGCCAGGCCTGCGCCGTCCGGGCGGACCACCGCGGTGCAGGCGTGCAGAACGGCCACCGCGAGGGCGAACCACGGCAGGCCGAACGCGACCAGCGCGGTGACCGGGGCGTAGAGCAGTGCCGCGCGGGCCAGGACGCGGCGGCGGACGGCCGGGCGGGGCAGGCTCCACTCGGTCAGGGCCAGGTGGACGGCGGCGCGGCCCAGGGTGCTGCGGTCGCGGCGCAGCAGGGGCAGGAAGAGGCCGAAGAGCAGGGACAACCCCAGGAGGGTGCCGGTGAGGACCTGTTCCTGGGTACCCGGGCGGATGATCCCGTAGGCGTTCAGCAGGGCGACGAGCGTGGCCGCGCCGAACCACCACAGGCCCAGGTCGATCAGGGTGCCGAACATGCGCCGGGCCAGGTCCGGGGCGACCCGGTCGGGGACGGCCACGGGCCAGGAGCGGTGCGGGCCGAACGGCCAGAGGGCGGGCACCCAGCGGGCGAGCAGCCAACCCAGGAGGGTCCCGGCCGCGGCGATCCCGGCGATCTCGAGGGCGGCGGCGTTGTAGGCGCACGGGTAGAGGCCGAGCACACCGGTGGCGCGGACGGCGTGCACCGCCACGGCGAGGCCGGTGCCGATGGCCACCGTGGTGAACACTCCGCGACGGAACCTGGAACGGGCCAGGATCCCCACCGGCAGGAAGATCCCCAGGGCCAGGGCGGCGTCACGGAGTTCCAGTGGCGGGGCGGGGGCGGGTTCGACGGGGCAGAGCCCGTCGGCCGAGGCGGGCAGCGGCCACACCGCGTACACCGCCAGGCCGAGCCCGGCAAGCAGGGTGGCGAGGGTGAGCTGTCCGGGCCAGCCCACCAGGCGCCCGTAGCGCCGGTGCTGACCGCGCAGGTAGAGCGCGGATCCGATGACCATCAACAGCGGTATGGCGGCGACCGCCACCTCGATGGCGGCCTGACCTCCGCCGAACGGTTGCCCCATGGCGTGTGCGTTCCCCTTGCTCGTTCCCGGGGCGCCAGGCTAGTACGCCCCGCGCCGGTGTGGGGAGGGAACGGCGACATCACCTCCCAAGAGCAGTTCGGCGGGTATCCGGTAGCGCCTCGCAAAGCGGAACCGGGAACCACGTGTGACGTTTGCCCTATAGGACACGGGCCTCTCCTGGAACACCGTCCCCACAAACGTCATACGCGCCCTTGGATGAACATTTCGCAACTTCATGGCAGACTGCCAGCGGTACCCGGATAATCCGCTGTTTCCCAGGCGAGATACCATCCCCAACGCCGAAACCCCCGTTTATGGTTACTCTGCGGTAGGCCCGGCCTCGACCACCCCATGACGGGACGAGCACGGCCCGCGGGGTGGAGCCCCCACGTGCGAGCGCGCCGACCGCCCAAGAAGCGGAAACTGGCGGCCACGCGGCACCGCAACCACCCCGAGAAGACTTTGACGCGGATCGACAGGAGAACCGTGCAGGCAGTACCGAAGAAACGTGGGCGGACGATCACCGCCCGTATCCGCGCCATGGTCATGATCCCCACCACCGCGCTGGTCGCGCTGTGGCTGATCCTCACCTTCGCCCTCGGCGGCGACGCGGCCCTGAAACTGATCCGGTCCAAGGCCACCGACGAACTGGTCACCCCGGCCGCCGTCGGCCTCGTGGACGCGATGACGGAGCGGTCCGCGACGATCGCCTACATCGAGAACCCCGACGACGCCGACCTCGTCCAGCAGCTGGAGCAGACCCGGCAGGCCACCGACGACTCCCTGGGCGCCGTCGTCGAGGACCTCATCGGGTTCGCCGACCTCGCCCCCGGCGACGCCGGCATGCACATCGAGATGCTGCACGGCATGTACCAGGAGATCGGCGAGTTCCGCGAAGCCGTGGACAACGGTGACGCCGGCCGCGCCGACGTCCTGGACTACTACAACGAGCTCGTCCTGCACGGCGCCGACAGCTTCGACAGCCAGGGCCGTGAAGGCAACGAGGGTGACGCCGTCAGCCCCGGCTTCACCGCGGTGTACATGTTCCGCACAGTGGACGTGGGCGCCAAGCTGGACGCACAGATCGCCCGCGCCTTCGCCACCGGCGACCTCTCCCTCGAGGACCAGCGCGAGTTCACCGCCCTGCTGGGCGCCTTCGAGACCCTCCTGGACGCCAACGCCCCCTACCTCGCGGGCGAGGGCCACCTGGAGCGCTACGACGCCGTGATGGAGAGCCCCGAGTTCGCCACCCTGACCCGGCTCTCGGACGAGATCGTCGAGCGCGAGATCGAGTCCACCACGGTCACCGACCCGATCACGCTGGCCCCGGAGACCGTCGACGACCTGACCATGCCGGTGGACAAGGCCGAGTGGGACGCCGCCTACGACCACGTGCTCACCGAACTCACCGCTCTGGGCGCGGACGAGGCACTGCACTCGGCGCAGATGAGCCGTGAGGACGCCAACAGCGCCGTGGCCCTCGCTGTCGGCGGCAGCCTCGGTGTCGCCGCCGTCATCGCGGTGGCGTTCTTCCTGGCCCGCCGTTCCTCCCGGAACCTCACCGAGCGCCTGCTCACGCTGCGCACGGAGTCCCAGGACATGGCCGAGAAGCGGCTGCCGGAGATCATGGACCGCCTGCACCGCGGCGAGCGCGTGGACACCTCCACCGCGCTGCCCGAGCTCAAGGCCGGGGACGACGAGATCGGTGACGTCGCGCAGGCGTTCAACACCGCCCAGCGCGCAGCCATCGAGGAGGCCGTCCAGCAGACCGAGCTGCGCCAGGGCGTCAACCGCGTCTTCCTCAACATCGCCCACCGCAGCCAGACGCTGGTCCACCGCCAGCTGCGCCTGCTGGACAAGATGGAGCGCGAGCAGGAGGACCCGGACCAGCTCGCCCAGCTGTTCAAACTGGACCACCTCGCGACACGCTCCCGCCGTAACGCCGAGAACCTGCTGATCCTCGGCGGTGAGGCCCCGGGCCGCACCTGGCACCGCCCCATGCCGCTGATCGACGTCCTGCGCGGCGCGATCTCCGAGTCCGGCGACTACACCCGGGTCAAGCGCGAGCGCATCGCCCGGGTGAACCTCAACGGCCCGGCCGTCGCCGACGTCATCCACCTGGTCGCCGAGCTGGTCGACAACGCCGCCATGTTCTCGCCGCCGCACACCCAGGTACGCCTGAGCAGCGAGGACGTGCCCAACGGTGTGACCATCGAGATCGAGGACCGGGGCCTGGGCATGACCGACGGCGAGCTCGCCTCGGCCAACGCCCTGTTGGCGGACCCGCCCGAGTTCGACGTGATGCGCCTCAACGAGAAGATGCGCCTCGGCCTCTTCGTGGTCTCGCACCTGGCGCACCGCCACGGCATCCGCGTACACCTGCGTTCGTCGCCGTACGGCGGCGTGCAGGCCATCGTGCTGCTCCCGCAGGGCCTCATCTCGGGTGACCGCACCCCGCTACCCGCGGGTGAGGACACCGGCGAGGACATCTGGGAGGTGCGCGAGATCGTCGACCGCACCCCCGGCGCCGCACTGGAGGCGAGCCGCACCAAGCGGCCCGGGAAGCCGCTGCTGACCTCGGTTTCCACGTCGCCGACGCCCGAGGGCGACCGGACCGGCGAAGACAGGGCTGACGCTGACAGGGGCGACGGCGCCAAGGCGCCGTCCCAGGCTTCGACCGCGCCCGAGGCAGCGTCCCAGACCCCCGCACCGTCCCCCGCCCCGGCCGAGGCGCCCGAGAGCGACCTGCTCAGCACCCCCGCCAAGGACGACGACCGCCGTCCCTCCCTGCCCACCCGCAACTCCCGGATCAGCGCGGTTCCGGACTCCCCCGCGGGGTCCCCGGCCGAGGACCCCGAGCCGGCCGAGAAGGTCCAGGCCGGCGGCGGCCGCCCCGCGCTGCCCAAGCGTCGTCCGCAGGAGAACCTGGCCCCCCAGCTGGCGACCGATCCCTCCGACACGGGGAACTTCGGACCCGCGGCCGGTGGCGGTCCCTCCTCCGAGCCGACCCTCGACGGCAAGGAACGGCTGGCCCGGCTGCGCCGGAACATGTCCGCGTTCCAGCAGGGGACGGACCGCGGACGGCGCGACGGCCAGCAGAACACCAACGACACCGACAAGGACGCGTAACCGTGACGAGTACCGAAAGCGCCGAGCGCGGCAGCGGAAACGCCGCGGGCAAGAAGGACATCGACTGGCTGCTCGACGAGTTGCTCGACCGCGCCGTGGGATCCCGCCACGCGATCGTCCTCTCCGCTGACGGCCTGCTCATCGGCCGCTCCCGCGAACTGGTCAAGGAGGACGCCGAGCACCTGTCCGCGGTGGCCTCCGCCTTCCAGAGCCTGGCCCGGGGCACCGGCCGCCACTTCGGCGGCGGCGAGGTCCTGCAGACCGTCGTGGAGATGGAGAGCGCCTACCTCTTCGTCACCGGCGCCGGCCGCGGTGCCTGCCTGGCCGTCCTGGCCGAGGAGAGCTCCGACGTCGGCCTCATCGCCTACGAGATGAACGTCCTGGTCGAGCAGGTCGGCCGTTATCTCGACGCCGCGCCCCGCCACGAGGGCGCTTCCGGGGAAGCCACGCGTTAGGGGTCGGTATGCAAGCGCACAACGAGTTCGATCCGGGCATACCGTCGCACGGCCTGCCGCATCGCGACGCGATCGGCGGCTACGGCGACGACGCCCCGGGAGCCGAGGAGGCGGGACCGCTGGTCCGGCCGTACGTGATCGCGCAGGGCCGCGACCACGCCGACGCCATCCAGCTGGACATGATCAGTGTGGTGATCGCGGCCAAGCGCGCCGAGGTCGACGAGATGGCGCTCGAACCGGAGCAGCTCCGCATCCTGGAACTGTGCCGCCGCCCCCAGTCGGTGGCTGAGGTGTCCGCCCACCTGGACATCCCGGTCGCCGTCGTCAAGGTCCTGCTCAGCGACCTGCTCAACCGCGGCCTGGCCCTGGCCCGCGCCCCCTACACAGCAAAGAGCCCGGTCAGCCGGGACGTACTCCAGGCGGTTCTCGATGGCATCCAGAGACTCTGAACCGGGCCCCGAGGCCCCCGTCCCCTCGGCACTGAAGATCCTGGTGGCCGGTGGTTTCGGCGCAGGCAAGACCACTCTGGTCGGCGCGGTGAGCGAGATCGCCCCGCTGAGCACCGAGGAGGTGATGACCGAGGCCAGCTACGGGGTCGACGACCTGTCCGGCGTGGAGTCCAAGACCACCACGACCGTGGCGCTGGACTTCGGCCGCATCACCATCAGCGAGAGCCTGGTGCTGTACCTGTTCGGCACGCCCGGGCAGGAGCGCTTCTGGTTCATGTGGGAGGAGCTGTCCGAGGGCGCCCTGGGCGCGATCGTGATCGCCGACACCCGACGCCTGGAGACCTGCTTCGCCGCGGTGGACTTCTTCGAGCGGCGCGGGGTGCCGTTCGTGGTCGCGGTGAACTGCTTCGAGGGCGCCCACCAGTACGAGGCGGACGAGGTGCGTGAGGCTCTGAGCCTGAGCCCCGACATCCCGGTGGCGCTGTGCGACGCACGCCAACGCGAGTCCGCCAAGCAGGTGCTGCTGACCCTGGTGAACCGGGTCGCGGAGCGCGTGACCGCGTAGGAACGCGGAAGGCGTCACCGCTCGGCGGAACGTGTCACCGCGCAGGTGTGCGGGCATGGGCGGGTGAGGAGGGTTCCGGAGCCTCTCCTCGCCCGCCTTTCCGTGTTTTTTGGGAACATTCCGGACACGGTTCGGTGCCCGGGGCAGGACAGCGCCCCTCCATCAGCTGTACACACGAAGCGTCCAGGTAAAGTGCCAGGCGGTGAAACGTCTTCCCGGCGGGCGTTTCGCGGTACCGACGACCATGGACCCGTCTCGGGCGGGCCCGGACGAGGTGGAGTTCAGATGAGGCGTTTCGAGTGGCGCGACAGGATCCACAGCCTTGACGCCGAGGCCGACTGCGAGCGGATCGTCCAGATCCTGGGCACGCACGAATTCCCCTGGGACATCGAGCAGGCCCTGGGGCTCGCGCTGTACCGCACCTACGCCGTCCCCTCCATCGGCGAGCTGCTCGGGCACACCCTCGAGTTCACCGAGCGCACCCAGCACCGCTACGACGACACCGCGCTCATCCTGAACGACATCCTGGAGCACGGCTTCGGTCCCGGCCGCGGGCGCGACGCGCTGCGCCGGATGAACCAGATGCACCGGTCCTACGACATCAGCAACGACGACTACCGGTACGTGCTCAGCACCTTCGTGGTCATGCCGGTGCGCTGGCTCAACGACTACGGCTACGGCTGGCGCGAACTGAGCGACCACGAGATCGCGGCCAGCACCAACTACTACCGCAAGCTCGGCCAGCACATGGGGATCAAGGACATCCCCGAGACCTACGAGGAGTTCCGCGAGCTCATGGACTCCTACGAGGCCGAGCACTTCGCCTACTCCGAGGGCGGCCGCGCCGTCTCCGACGCCACCCTCGAACTGATGGTCGGCTTCTACCCGGCCTGGCAGCGCCCCCTCGTGCGCCCCTTCACCCAGGGGCTGCTGGACGACCCGCTGATCAAGGCCTTCAAGTACCCGGAGCCCTCGGCGTTCTGGCGCAAGTCGGGTGATGCGGCGCTGAAGCTGCGCGCCAAGGTCGTACGGCGGATGAAGCCGCGCGAGGAGCCGCGCTGGGCCCGGATGAGCCCCAACATCCGCAGCTACCCGGACGGTTACGCTCCGGACCGCATCGGTACCTTCCCGCAGGGCTGCCCGGTCCCGCACGACCTGCGTACCCGGGGCGTCCCCGGGACCGGCGCCAGGGTTCCCGCCCCGGGGCAGGCCGTCGCCCCCGGTTCCGTCGGCACAGGGCCGGCTGGGACAGAGTCGGCCGGAACCGAGCCGAGCGAGAACTGAGCCGAGCGAGAACTGAGCCCGCGTCCCCACCCCGCACCCCGCACCGGAGCCCCCGCCGAACCCTGCCCCCCGAATCCCCCGTTGTTCACCATCCCCACTTCCCCTGAAGGAACCGCGAATGAAGCGCTTCGACTGGCGCGACGAGATCCACCGCCTGGACGCCGAGGCGGACTGCGTGCGGATCATGCAGATCCTCAACTCCCACGAGTTCCCATGGGACATGGGCCGGGCCCTGGGCATCGCGCTGTACCGCACCTACGCCGTCCCCTCCATCGGCGAGCTGCTGGGCGACACCGACCAGTTCACCGGCAAGACCCAGAAGCGCTACGACGACACCGCGCTCATCCTGGGCAACATGATCCGGCACGGCTTCGAGCCGGGTAAGGGCCGTGACTCCCTGCGCCGGATGAACCAGATGCACCGGTCCTACGACATCAGCAACGACGACTACCGGTACGTGCTCAGCACCTTCGTGATCATGCCGGTGCGCTGGCTCAACGACTACGGCTACGGCTGGCGCAAGCTGAGCGACCACGAGATCAGCGCGATCACGCACTACTACCGCAAGCTCGGCAAGTACATGGGGATCAAGGACGTCCCCGAGACCTACGAGGGCTTCCGCGAGCTGCTCGACAACTACGAGCGCGACCACTTCGCCTACACCGAGGGCGGCCGCAGGGTCTCCGACGCCACCCTCGACCTCATGGTGACGTTCTACCCGCCGCGCGTGGCCGGGCTGGCCCGCAAGTTCTCGATGGCGATCCTGGACGAGTCGCTGATCACGACCTTCCGGTACGACCCGCCGAGCAAGGCGATGCGCAAGTCCGCGGACATCGCGCTGAAGCTGCGCGCCAAGGTCGTACGGCGGATGAAGCCGCGCGAGGAGCCGCTGTGGGCGGACATGAACCCGAACATCCGCAGCTACCCCAAGGGGTACGACGTGGATCAGCTCGGCACGTTCCCCGCGACCTGCCCGGTCCAGCACAACGTGGACCCGGTGGCCCACGAGGAGCTGTACGGCAAGGAGGGCGACCGACCCGCCGAGGCCGCCGCGGAGTCCTGCCCCGTCGGCACTGGGCCCACCGAGGCCGAGGCGGCCGAGAAGGCTCCGGCCGGGTCCTGTCCCGCCGACGCCGGGTCCGCTGAGGCCGGGACGGCCGAGACCGGCAAGACCCCCGTGGACGAGCGCGCGTGACCACGACCCACCGGGCCCCGTCCGAGGACGGGGCCCCTCGTGTGCCCGGCTCCGAAGCGGGCCCCCGGCCGCTCCCCCGTTCGGTGCACGCCTGGTACGGCACCGGCGCGGTAGCCCTGGGGGTCTTCAACACGGTCCCCGGCCTGCTGCTCCTGATCTACCTGACCGACACCCTGGCGGTGAGCCCCGCCCTGGCCGGTGCGGTGATCTTCCTCCCCAAGCTGATCGACCTTCTGGTCAGTCCGTATATCGGTATCTGGTCCGATAGGACGAGGTCCTCCTGGGGTCCCCGGCGCCCCTGGATGCTGGCCGGGGCGCTCACCCTCCCCCTGCTGTTCGCGGCGGTGTTCGCCGGTCCTCCGCTCCAGGGCGCGGGCGCCGCCGCCTACGTGGCGGCGCTGTTCGTGCTGGCCGCGCTGGCCTCGTCCATGTTCGTCGTGCCCTACACGGCGATGCCGGGTGAGATCACCTCCGACTACCACGAGCGCTCCACCTTCAACACCTGGCGGACCGCCTTCGCGGGCCTGGCCCTGCTGCTGGGCGGTGCGCTGGCCCCGGTCATCCAGAACGTCCCCGAGGACCCGGTGACGGGCTACCGCCTCATGGGGCTGTTCATGGGCGCGGTGCTGGTGCTGTCCATGCTGGGGACGGTGGTCGGCACCCGGCGCGCGCCGCGCCCGGCCTTCCGGCCGCGGTCCGAAGGGCTGCTCGCCCAGCTGCGGGTGGCCTTCGCCCACCGGCACTTCCGGGTACTGTTCCCGGCCAACCTCTTGATGGCGGTGGCCAGCGGCACCATGGTGGCGGGCGTGCCGTACGTGACGGCCAACATCATGGGCGAGCCCGCGTACACGAGCATCCTGATGGTGTGCGTACTGGTCCCGCTGATGGCGGCGGCCCCGCTGTGGAAGCGGCTCTCGCTGCGGGTGGACAAGAAGCGCGCGGCGGCCTGCTCCGCCGCGGTCTTCGCGCTCGGCGGCCTGGGGCTGCTGCTCATCCCGCTGTGGGGCGTACCCGGCGCGGTGTTCTCGTCGGTGCTGGTGGGCGTGGGCCTGTCCGGGACCATGATGCTGCCCGCCTCCATGCTGGCGGACTGCATGGCCGCCGAGGACGGCTCCGGCCGCCGCCAGGGCGGGGTGCTGTCGGGCGTGTGGACGTCGGGCGAGGCGATGGCCCAGGCGGTGGGCACCGGCCTGCTCTCGCTCTCCCTGGCCCTGAGCGGCTACGTGGAGTCCGGCGCGGGCGAGGTCGTCCAGCAGAGCGGGACGGCGCTGCGCGGCATGCTGATCGGGAGCACCCTGCTGCCCGCCGCGGTGATGGTGTGCTGCCTGGTGCCGCTGATGTTCTACCGGCTCCGGGACCCGGGAGCGGGTCCGAGGAAGTGAGCTGGGCTGAGTGCGGGGCGGGGCCGTGGTGAGGACCCCGCCCCTCCTGCTCAGCCCCGGCCCGGGCCGTGGATGCGCAGGAAGGCGTCCACCCCGGAACGGACCACCGCGAGACGCTGCTCGTCGGGCAGCGGGAGCGCCCCGAAGAAGGTCAGGCCGTTGGCCGGACTGCGCACCAGTGCCACGTAGTGCCCGGCGGCGGTCTCCTCGGCGCCCGGACCGATCTCCAGCAGTCCCCGGTCGGCCAGGGTGCGCAGGTGCGCGGCCAGATCCTTGAGGACCAGCTCGGAACCGTTGTCCGACCACGCCCGCGCGGCGTCGGGGAAGTGCGCGGCCTCCCCGATCAGCAGCCGGACCAGGGCCGCGTGGTCGGCGCGGCGGCCCTTCCGCGACAGCCACTCGTCCCCGAACCCCACCAGCGCCTCCCGGGCGTCCCGCGCGTCCCCGAAGTGGCGGGCGGCGATCGCGGCGTGGTCCGCGGCCAGGGCGGCGCTGCACCGGGAGACGATCGTGAGGAACAGCGCCCGCTTGTCCTCGAAGTGGTTGTAGATGGTGCGCTTGGAGACTCCCGCGCCGGCGGCGATCGCGTCGACGCTGGCCCGCGCGTAGCCCTCGCTCAGGAACACCCGCAGCGCGGCGTCCGCGATGGCCTCGCGTTTGGCCGCCGACCTGCGGTCACGCCCGTCCCCGCACGTATCGGTCATCAATTCGCCCTGCCGTCGCTCTGTCGTCGGGAACCCTGCCGGGTTCCATCATCCCGTGCCCGTCATCCTGGGAGAACCCGGTTCCCATAGGAAACTGCACCGTGTAGTTTACTTACTATGGCGAAGCAAGACCCCACCTCTCCATCCGCCACTCCCCGGCCTCTGGAACCCGCCCTTCCCCCGGCTCCGGCCACGGTGCCGGCGCAGAACCCCGCACCACAGAAGCTCGACGGTCCGCTGCTCAAGCTCGCCGCCGTCCTGCTGGTCGGCGCCATGGCCGCCCTGCTGGACACCACGATCGTCAACGTGGCCGTGGACCACCTCTCCCGGTCCCTGGACGCCCCCGTCTCGACCGCGCAGTGGGTGGCCAGCGCCTACCTGCTCTCCACCGCGTCGGTGATCCCGATGACCGGCTGGGCGATCGACCGCTTCGGCCAGCGCGCCACCTGGATGACCGCGCTCGCGCTGTTCGGCGCGGGTTCGCTGCTGTGCACCGCGGCCTGGTCGATCGAGAGCCTGATCGCCTTCCGCGTGGTCACCGGTCTGGGCAGCGGCATGGTCCTGCCCCTGGTCATGACGATCCTCGTACAGGCCGCCGGGCCGCAGCGCCTGGGCCGGGCGATCGGCCTGATCAGCGTGCCCATCCAGCTGGCGCCCGCGCTGGGCCCGGTTCTGGGCGGGATGGTCCTGGACACCCTGGGGTGGCGCTGGATCTTCGTGGTGTCGGTGCCCATGATCCTGCTCGCCATGGCCCTGGCCGTGCGCGGGGTACCCAAGGGCGACCCGCGGGCCACCGAACGGCTCGACGTCGTCGGGCTGCTCCTGCTCTCCCCCGGAATCGCCACCCTCCTCTACGGCCTGTCCGTGCTGGGCGACTCCCCCTACGCCCTGGTGTTCGCGGCCGCGGGCCTGCTGCTGATCATCGGTTTCGTGGTGCACGCGCTGCGCGAGCGCCCCAGGGGCCCGGCACCGGTGATCGACCTGCGTCTGTTCCGGGAGCTGCTGTTCGGGCTGGGCGCGCTGCTGATGTTCGTGTTCGGGATCTGCATCTGGGCGGGCATGTTCCTGCTCCCGCTCTTCTTCCAGCAGATCCAGGGAACCTCGGCGATGACCGCCGGGCTGCTGATGGCCCCGATGGCGGCCGGGGTGGCGCTGGTGAACCTGTTCATGGGTTCGGTCACGGACCGGGTGGGACCGCGCTACCTGGTGGTGGTCGGCCTCCTGGTGGGCGCGGCCGCCACCGCCCCGTTCGCCTTCGCCGGGCCGGACACCTCCCCCGCCCTGCTGGCCGGCGCGATGTTCGTCCGCGGTCTGGGGCTGGGCGCGGCGATGGTGCCGATGCTGGCCACCGCCTACCGGCGGCTGCCCTCGGACCAGGTGCCCCGGGCCAGCAGCGCCCTGAACGTCACCCAGCGGCTGGGTGCCGCCATCGGCACCGCCGCCCTGGCCCTGCTGCTGTCCTCCCTGCTGGCCGGGAACGCGCAGCCCGAGACCGCCTTCCAGGCCACCTTCTGGTGGATGACCGGCCTGACCGCCGCGGCGATGGTCCCCGCGATGTTCCTGCCGAGCACCCGCCCCGACCTCGACTGACCCCACTCCTCAGCGTGACCTTGCTGCCGGAGGCAGGTTCGGCGCCCTCGGTTTGCGGTGGTACCGCGCTTCTGGTGGCAAGAAGCGTCACGGGGTGGCGGGGCTAGCGGCCGAGGCGGCGCCACAGGGGCCGGGGCAGCATGCGCATCCCGGCGAAGACCGGCTGGAGGACGCGCGGAGCCCAGACCGTGGTCGCTCTACCGCGCAGGCCCTTGGAGACCGCCTCGGCCACCTGGCCGGGGGTGGCCGGGAACGGGGCGGGGTCCACGTGCCGGGACATCTGGGTGGCGACGTAGCCCGGCCGGACCACCAGGACCCGGGCCCCGCTGCCGTGCAGGGAGTCGGCCAGGCCCTGGGCGAACCCGTCCAGCCCGGCCTTGGCCGAGCCGTACACGAAGTTGGCCCGGCGCACCCGGACCCCGGCCACCGACGACAGCACCACCAGGGCCCCGTGTCCCTGCTCGCGCAGGCGGGCGGCGACTGCCAGGCCCACGGACACGTGCCCGGTGTAGTTCACCGCGGCCGCGCGGGCGGCGGCGAGCGGGTCGGCCTCGTACTCGGCCTGTTCCCCCAGCACCCCGAAGGCGTCCACCACCACGTCCAGGTCGCCGACCAGCTCCACCGCGGCGGTCACCGTGGCGGCGTGGGTGCCGGAGGCCTCGGCGTCGAAGTCCAGCGAGTGGGTGGTCGCCCCGAGCGCCTTGAACACGCTCGGGGCGTCGCCCGCCCCGCCCCGGGCGGCGAGCACCACCTCGCGGGCGCCCTCACGCACCAGCCGTTCGGCGACGGCCAGTCCGATCTCGCTGCGTCCGCCGAGCAGCAGGACGGTTCGCACGCTTCCCAGCGAGTCACGCATGGCGGGGTCCTTAGGGGTTGGAGGTGTCCGGGACGGAGTCAGCGGGGGTCAGGCGAGTTCGAGGCGGCGGGCGAGGTCGGAGATCAGCACGCCGTCGGGGTCCGCACGTGCGCGCGTGGCCCGCCACGCAGCGAGTCCGGGATACATGGCGTGCACGGTCTCGGGCCGGGCCCGGCTGTCCTTGGCCAGGTAGAGGCGACCGCCCGCCTCGATCACGCGCTCGTCGAACCCGTTCAGCAACCGCGCCAGGCCGGGCAGGTCAGCGGGCAGGTCCAGGGCGAGGGTCCAACCCGGGCGCGGGAAGGACAGCGGCCCCGGGGTGGACTCGCCCATCCGTTTGAGCACGGCCAGGAACGAGGGCGCCCCAGCACGGGAGAGCCCCTCCACCACCGCCCGCAGGGTGTCCTCCGCGCCGAGGGGCACCACGAACTGGTACTGCACGAACCCGCTGCGCCCGTACACCCGGTTCCATCCGGACACCGCGTCCAGCGGGTGGAGGAAACCGCCGATCGGCTGGGCCTGGCCACGTCTGCGGTGCGGAGCGGCGTTGTAGTAGGCGGTGTTGAACGCGCCCACCGTGTACCGGTTGAGCATCCCCGACGGTACTCCGGGCGGAACCGTCATCGAGGTTGCGGTCCGATGCCGCAGGGGGTCGCGGCGCTGCGGTAGGGGCAGGTCGGTGAGCCGGGCGTGGTGGGCGCGGGTCAGTACCCCGCGGCCCAGGGAGGCACCCTTGGCGAGCAGGTCCACCCAGCAGACCGTGTACCGGTAGGCGTGGTCGGTGCGCGCCATGAGCTCCAGGGTGGAGTCCAGGTCGCGGGTGCGGTCGGTGTCCACGCGGGCGTAGGCGGTCTCCACCGGGTGCACGCCGACGGTGGCCTCGGTGATGACACCGGTCAGGCCCATCCCGCCGACGGTCGCCCAGAAGAGTTCGGTGTCGCCGTGGTCCGGGCCGAGTCGGCGCGTCCGGCCGTCGGGGGTGATCAGGGTCAGGGAGCGCACGTGGGCGCCGATGGAGGAGTCCGCGTGGTGGTTCTTGCCGTGCACGTCCGCGGCTATCGCCCCGCCCAGGGTGACGTGGCTGGTCCCGGGCGTGACGGAGACGAAGTGTCCGCGGCGCAGCAGGTGCGCGATGATCCGTTCCATGCTGGTCCCGGCGGGCGCGGTGACCTCCTGGCGTTCGGTGTCCAGGCGGGGCCGTCCGGTGAGTTCGGTGCAGTCGAGCACGAGCCCGCCCGCGGCCTGGGCGGCGTCGCCGTAGGAGCGGCCCAGACCTCGGGCGAGGACTCCGCGCGGTCCGGCCTGGGACAGTGCCTCGGCGACCTGTTCGGCGGAGCGCGGATGCGTGACGTGGGCGACGGTGGGGGCGGTGCGGCCCCAACCGCTGAGGAGGGTGCGGCGGCTCACAGGTAGATCCCCAGTCCGACCA
This sequence comes from Nocardiopsis exhalans, assembly GCF_024134545.1. Taxonomy (GTDB): domain Bacteria; phylum Actinomycetota; class Actinomycetes; order Streptosporangiales; family Streptosporangiaceae; genus Nocardiopsis; species Nocardiopsis exhalans. The sequence goes on along the minus strand of NZ_CP099837.1, from coordinate 1,691,703 downwards.
GGAGGACGAGGGCGACGAGGACGAGCTGGAGCGGGCGGTCCCGCAGCGCGATCTCCTCGGGTTCCTCGCCCGCGCCCCGGTCCACGAGCAGGTTGTAGCGGAGGACGAACATGATGAACGGAACGATACTGGCCGCGTGGAACACCGACTGCGGACCGCCGCCCTGCTCCAGCGCCCACAGGCAGTAGGTGACGACCATGGCGCCGGAGGCCATGACGCGCATGTGCGAAAGGTAGCCGTGGGTGTAGCCGAGCAGGGCCGCGCGGGTGGGGGCAGCGGAGGGCGTCTCGGCGGTGTCCGTCGCGGTGTTGCCGGCCGCCGTCCGCAGTTCGGCCTCGCGTTTGCCCACCACCACGAGCAGCGCGGCCAGTGAGACCACGATGACGAACCACGAGGTCAGTTCCACACCTGCCGCGATCCCGCCCGCCATGGCCCGCAGGACGTGGCAGGCGGCGACCGCGACCAGGTCGCAGATGACGATGTCCTTGAGGTAGTGCGTGTACGCGAGGGTGAGCAGCACGTACCCGGTGAACAGAAGGGTGAGCCGCCAGTTGCCCAGGGCCAGCGAGGCCAGCGGGGCGGCGACCACGAAAAGCACGCCCGTGACCACGGCGAAGGGGATCGGAAGGTCGCCCGAGGCGACGGGCCGACGTCGTTTGCGGGGGTGCTCGCGGTCGCGGTGGACGTCGCGGACGTCGTTGAGCAGGTAGGTGCCGCTGGCGGCCACGCAGAACAGCGCGAAGGCGGCGGCGCACAGCAGCAGGGTGCGGGGGTCCCCGAGCACCCCGGCGGTGGCGGGGGCGGCGAACACCAGCAGGTTCTTCAGCCACTGGCGGGGGCGGCAGGCCCGTATGAGCGCGCCGCCGAGTGCACCGGACCGGAGGAGGAAGAGCCGCGGTCCCGCGGCGGCGCTCCGCCCTGGTCGGGTTTCGGTCGCGTCGGCGGGGCTGGTGGTCGGGGTCATGCGCACCCCCTCCGGGTGTGTGTCCGAGTGTGTGCGGCCGAACCGCCCCTGGGGGTGGTGGGCGGTCCGGCCGGGGTGAGCTTCTGGGTCGGGAGTGGATGGGGGAAGGTGCGGGGAAGGTACGCGGGGCGCTTCGTGTGTGCGGACTTCGTGTGTGCGGACGCCGCGCGAAGACCTTGGTGGTGGTTCTAGTTGTGGTGCTGGGGGCGGCGGCCGGTGACCAGCAGGACGACCGCGATACCGATGAGCCCGACACCCACGATCAGCGCTCCGATCGGCAGGGTGGTTTGCAGCAGCGGCAGGACCGCGCGCGCCTGCGCGGTGTTCTCGATGGCGGCGGCGCGGGTGGCGTCGTCGAACTTGAGTTCACCGCTGAGCAGGGTCAGGACCTCCTCGCCGTCAACGACGACGGCACGGTGGTGCTCCTCGCTGATGTTGATGGGAGAACCGCTGACCGGCTCGACCCAGTAGGTCCGCACGATCGAGAACATCTCGTCGCCGACCACGTCGCCCTCGCCCTCCAGTCCGGCGACCTCGCGCGGGAGCTCGCGCTCGTCGATCGCGGTCGGCTCGACGGTCTGGACGAACTTGTAGGCCTCGACGCCGTCGATCTCCTCGACGCCCTCGAACTCCATGGGGACGTTCTGCTCGACGGTGGTCTCGAAGAAGTCGTAGTCACGCTGTTCCGTGAAGAAGGGGAACTTCCAGCCCTGCCCGGTCTGGGTGACGGACTGGTCGTTGATCATGGCGTCGCAGCAGTCGACGAGCTCCCCGGTGACCCGGTCGTGTCCGGCCCGGCGGTTGGTGGAGCTGATGCCGAAGTCGGTGTCAGCGTCCTTGATCCAGGTGAACTGGTCCCACACCACCACGTCGTCGCTGCTGGAGGCCACGTCGGCCCGGATGGTCGAGTGCGCTTCCACGTCGGCGTCCTCGACGAGTTCGACGTCCTCGATGTTGAAGTAGGTGACCTCTCCGACGTTGACGGTGGGGTTGTAGTAGTCGAGCGGAGTCTTCATCAGGGAACTGGACACCCACGTACGCATCATGGGTGCCAGGGCGAGACAGAAGACCCCCAACGCGATGAGAACAACCGCAACGGTACGGCGCATGTGCCCTCCTGGGCGGATGAGAGTCAGATCTGGAACTAGGTTCAGTTCCGGGTAGAGTACTGCCCAGTAGTGAACGACGTCACCTGGGCGTGTCTGAATTTTTATAACACGTTCTAGTAGAACGCGTTTCGGTTCCCTCCCGTCCTGGAAGGCCCCATGGCGCCCATTCCCGCCGCGCCCGAGGACCCCACCTCCGGCAGCCCTCGAACATCCGCCGTCGACCGCACGCGCCTGCTTCCGCAGGTGAACGGCCGCCACTACGCCCTCGACGGGATCCGCGCCGGCGCGTGCATGCTGGTCCTGGTGGTGCACGTGTCCACCGAGACCGGTGACTCCCTCGCCCCCGGACCGGTCGGGGCACTGCTGAGCGCCGGGGCGCTCGCCGTCCCCCTGTTCTTCGCTCTCTCCGGCGTCCTGCTGTACCGCCCCTGGGCGCGCAGCACACTGGACGGTGTTCAGGGTCCGAGCGTGCGCGCCTACCTGTGGCGCCGCGTGATGCGTGTCTTCCCCGCCTACTGGGTGGTGGCCGCGGTGGCGCTGCTGCTGTGGGCCGACGACCGCCTCGGATCGGTGCGGCACTGGTTCGAGGTCATGACCCTGACCTTCCCGTTCAACACCGACCCCCACTGGGCCGGACCGGGACCCTACGGCCTCGGACAGATGTGGAGCCTGTCCGTCGAGGTCGCGTTCTACCTGTCGCTACCGCTGTTCGCCCTGGTCCTGACCCTGTGGGCACGGGGCGGAAGGACGGTGGACGCGCGCGGGCGCCGGGTCATCACCGGCCTGGTCGTCATCACCGTGCTGTCGTTCCTGGCGCTGATCCCGCAGTACTTCCCGGAGCCCCGCGAGTACATGCACTCCTGGCTGCCGCGCTGCATGGGGATGTTCGCGGTGGGCATGGCACTGGCCACGCTCTCGGAGTGGGCCTGGCGGGAGAGCGGCCCGGACGGCCCTGTGCGCCGGTTCTGCCGGACGATGGCTGCCTCACCCGGCCTGTGCTGGCTGGTGGCCGCGGCGTTCTACGTGCTGGAGGCCACCCCTGCCGCGGGCGGCCGCTTCTTCGAACCGGGCAACCTGTGGATGTCCGTCATCGAGTCGGCCACCAGCATCGGCTTCGCCTTCTTCGTGATCGCCCCGGCGGCGCTGGCCCCGCCCGCCCCGGACGGCCCGCCGCCCGCCCTGCGCACGGCGGCGGCATGGCGGAACGGCGCCTGGCTGGACGCGCTGATGCGGCACCGGGCGATGCTGTTCTTCGCCAGGATCACCTACGGGGTCTTCCTGTGGCAGTTCGTCGTCCTGTACCTGTGGCGCGACTTCACCGGGCAGGAGATCTTCACCGGGTCGTTCCTGCTGGACGTCGTGCCGGTGACGATCGGCAGCATCCTGCTGGCCATGGTCACCTTCCGCTGGGTGGAGGAGCCCTCTCGCAAGTGGTCGCGCAAGTTCTTCGTCTCCGGCGGCCGGGACAAAAACCTGGACAAGGGTGAGAACCAGAGCAGGGCTCCGGCCGAACGCTGACCTCCCCCGTGCGGCGGGCGACCGCGGCACGGGGTCGGACTCACTGGTCCCCGTCGACCTCCGCGGCTCGCTCGCCGATGTCCTCGGCGTCCTCGGTGTCCTCCCCGGTACCTTCGATGTCCTCCTCGTCGGGCTCCTCCGCCTCCCCAACCTCGCTCGCCGGCATCAGCGGCCCCAGGGAAGCCCAGGTCACGCAGGTCTTGGCCGCATCGGTGAACAGGGTGAACGTAGCGTGGCGCTCTTCGACCGGCACGTACCAGAAACCGCCGTCGGGTGCGGCCGGGAGCTCGGTCCGGACCTCCTCGCCACCGACCACCACCACCAGGTCAGCCCTCTCCTGCGAGACGTACCCGATCGCGGCGACCTGCTCGATGCCACCGACCTCGAACACCGGCCAGGACATCAGCCCGTCCCAGCTGTCCATGCAGTCCTCGTCCGCTGCGGGGACGAAGGCGTTGAACTGGGCGGGCGGTGCCGCCTCCACGAGGTTCCCCTCGTCGTCGAACACGTGAGCACTCGGCGCCTCCCGGGGAACGGCGATGCGCTCGGCCAGGTCGCCGTCGGCCAACGGAGGCAGCACGTAGGAACTCAGCCGCCGTGGCCCGTTCCACTCGATGACGACGTCGGTGGGCACCGGGCGGCTGTACAGCCCGGCGTCCTCCGGGACGTCCTCCAGCGACGCCCGCACATTGGCCAGGTACAGGTGCAGCCGGTCGCCGCTGAGGGTCTGGGCGTAGGTGTGGGTGGAGTAGCCGGCCGCACCCGCGTAGGCGACCGTCCCGGCGACCACGACGGCCGCGGCGCTCCTGGACAGGTGCTGGATCTGGACCCGGTTCCCCTTCCGCCGCCCCTCCCCCGCGTTGCTCACGTGGTCTCGGGCCCGTTCCTCACGGGTGGCCAGGAAGGCCAGCGCCAGCACCAGGGCGAAGATCAGCGCGGCGTCCGCGACATAGCGCGGGTCGGCGCCGATCCCACCGTGGGCCTGACCGCGGGCGATGATGGTCGGAATGGCGTCGACGAACACCAGGTAGCCGAGCAGCAGCGCCCAGGCCCGCCAGGAGTCGCGGCGCAGGCGCAGGCTCGCGAGGACGATCGTGATGAGCACGGCCCACGCGCCGAGCACCACCGCACCCGCCGGTTCGACCAGGCCGCCCGCCGGGGTGACCGGCCCCCACTCGAGGGGACCGCCCACGGCGCCGGTGGGGAAGACCTGCCCGAGCATCCGCCGAACCATCTCCACGGACGGCTCCCAGACCGGGATCCCGGCTCCCTCCGTACCGTCGCTCGCGCCCTGCCGCACCAGGTAGAGCACCAGGTAACCGAGGGTGGCCGCGATCTGCACGGACCAGAACGTCCGGTGCCGCCAGAGGGCGTACCGGGCCGCGCCGAACAGGCTGCCGGGGTACAGGAAGGCGATCGCGAACACGAACATCAGCGACGGCAGGAACAGCGCCTTGACCGAGAACAGCATGCCGAACGCGACCGCGGCCCCGGCCCACCAGGCGAAGATCGGCAGGTCGGTGCGCAGGTAGCGGACGGTCCACAGCAGTGCCAGCACGATCGCCAGCTGGAAGGGGACGGCGTTGAGCGCGGCGGCCCACCAGCCCAGGACCGGGATCGTCAGCGGGGCCAGCGCGTACACCGTCAGGGGAACGAGGATCGCCCAGCGACGGCCGAAGAGCTCCCACAGCAGCCGGAAGAACGCCAGCACCGCGACGCCCTGGAGCACGAGCATCGTGCCGGCGGAGGTCACCCAGTCGTAGGGCAGGAAGGCGGTCTGGAGGTAGACCAGGAACATCGCGCCCGGCATGAAGTGGCCCTTGTGCAGGTCCAGCAGGTACTCGGGGGTGAGGTCGCTGGCGTGCGCGGCCGCGAAGAACAGGTAGTCGTCCTCGACGAAGTACGACTCGCTCAGGACGTAGGCCTTGAGCAGGAGCGCGGCGAGCACCACCAGCAGCCCCGTCTGGAGGACGCGGTCGTGCCCGAGTCCGCGCAGGGACCTGAGGGAGGAGCGCAGGATGTCGCCGTAGGTGGGGCCCTGGTCGTCCGGCTCCTCGACCGCCCGACGTACGCTGGGAGCCGCCCCGCCGTCCGCGTCTCGCGCAGTGGGGGAATCAGGCGACATGGGTACTCTCCCCGCCGTAGGTTGGCCAACCCGGAAAATGGGTGCCAGAATACAACACGTTCCACTTTATTCCTTGACCGTTGCCGCAGGTCCTGATGGCCAGCGCACCCAGAACAGGAACAAGCTCCAGTCAGAGCTGTTCGGAGTGGTGGGCAACGGGTGGTCACAAGCATTGTGGGGGTGATGTCGGTGGGGCTCGAACAAGTCCGCCGCGACTGGACCCGACTGGGTTCCACCGAGCCGCTGTGGGCGGTCTGCGTGGATCCGGCCAAGCGTGACGGCGGGTGGGACGACGACGAGTTCCTCGCCTCCGGCCGCTCGGACATCGCCCCGGCCATCGCTCGCCTGGACGAGCTCGGCCTCGCGCCCCGGCGCGGCCGCGTCCTGGACTTCGGCTGCGGTGCCGGGCGGCTCTCCAACGCCCTGGCCGCGCACTTCGACCGGGTGGTGGGCGTGGACATCTCCGCGCCCATGCTCGAGGAGGCACGCCGCCTGGACCGCTCCGAGGGGCGGATCGACTTCGTCCTGAACGAGCGCCCGGACCTGTCGATGTTCGAGGCCGACTCCTTCGACCTGGTCTACACCGACCTCGTCCTCCAGCACCTGCCCACCGACCTCGCCGAGGGCTACCTGCGCGATTTCGCCCGCGTCGTGCGGCCCGGCGGCGCCCTGGTGGTCGGTGTGCCCGAGTCCGAGCGGCGGACCTTCAAGGGTCTGGTGTTCAAGTACGCGCCCTGGCCCCTGGTCGCCCTCGCCCAGCGGGTGATCCTGCGCTACCCGGCACCGATGCGGATGCACACCCTGCGCACCGAGCGCGTCGCCGAGCTCCTCCCCGAGGCCCGGATCACCGCCTCCGACGAGTACTGGGGCGGCGACCACTGGCGGCACCTGCGGCACTACATCGAGGTGCGGACATGACTTCCACCGAGATCCGACCGGACGGGACCGTGCCGTTCCGGGCGACCCTCGCCCGCTCCGTGGGGCTGTTCTCGGCCTTCCGCAAGGAGCAGACCGACCCGGCGTTCTTCTACGGCGAGCTGGCCCGCGACACCGTCGACCAGCTGCGCTCCTACACGCCCCTGGACGGAAAACTGGTCGTGGACGTGGGCGGCGGTCCGGGCTACTTCGCCGACGCCCTGCGCGCCTCCGGAGCCCGCTGCCTGTGCGTGGACTCGGACGCGCACGAGATGACCCTGCACGGCCGCGAGGCCGACGCCAACGCCGTCCAGGGCAGCGCCCTCGACCTCCCCCTGCGCACCGGGACCGTGGACGTGTGCTTCTCCTCCAATGTCCTGGAGCACGTGCCCGACCGGACCCGCATGGCCGACGAGATGGTCCGGGTGACCCGCCCGGGCGGGCTCGTCTACCTCTCCTACACCCTCTGGCTCTCCCCCTGGGGCGGCCACGAGACCTCTCCCTGGCACTACCTGGGCGGTGCCTACGCGGCCGAGCGGTTCACCCGCAGGAACGGGCGCCGACCCAAGAACGACTTCGGCCGCACCATGTACGCCGCCCACGCCGGGGAAATGATCCGCTGGGTCCGCGCGCGGACCGACGTCGACGTCGTCGACCTGCGGCCCCGCTACCTGCCCACCTGGATGAAGCCCGTCGTCCACGTGCCCCTGCTGCGCGAGATCGTCACCTGGAACCTCCTGATCGTCCTCCGCAAACGCTGACCGGACAGGTCCCGTCAAGTTCTCGCGCCCGGCTACCCGCCACCGGGCTGCGCGCCGTGGCACCGGTGTCCGACCCGGGCCGCGGAGCCGAGGGCTGAGCAGTACCCACCTCACGAATCCCCCTGCCCGCCAACCCCTTTCGTTCTACGGTGGCCGCATGGCCGCATCTGAGTACGTCCCCACCGCCACCGAAGTGATCGCGGCGTGGATCCCCCACGACGCCCGCTGGGAACAACAGGCCCGGGCAGCGGCCCGCCTCGGCACCACCCCCCTGCGCGAGTACGTGACCGGCCTCATCGCCGACTACCGCGACGGCGACCAGGAACTCACCGACGAGTTCGACCGCCAATCCATTGACGCCGTCGTGCAGGACCTCAACGAGGGAGCCGGAATGCGCTTCGTCCGCTGGGACGCAGTCCACGACGCGATGCTCGTCCCCGACCGCTCAGGTCTCTGGTAACCCCGGCGCCAAACCCCAAAAACGCGGGGACCACCAAGGACCACTAGAAACCATCAAGAGCCATCAAGCCGCACCAAGCCGCGACGGCGACGACCTTGACGCGCGCAGCGCAGACGGCAACCATCGAGCGGCGGGAAACGGGGGAACCCGAGGAACCGCACACAACGCAGGAAGCCTTTCGGGGCCCGGCTCCCTCCACCACCCCGACCACACCTCCCCCGCCGAGTAACCGGAGGGAATCTCACCCCCGGCCCGCACAGATCCGTACGTGACAGTCTCGCTCTCCCCTACTTCCCCTTCTCGGGGCGGGGTTGGGGGACCACGCCGCCCTCTCTGTCGTCCAGGAGAGAGAGCGCGCGGCGCGGGGATCTGGCGTGTCTGCGCATTCCGGCGAACGGGCACTCGTCCCGTTCCAGGCCGATGCCGAAGTCCTGGGAGGAGGTGAGCTGGTCCAGTTCCTCCCAGGTCACCGGGGTGGCCACCGGGGCTCCGGGTCTGGCTCGGACCGAGTAGGGCGCGACAGCGAGTTGGGCGGGGCCGTTGCGCAGGTAGTCCACGAACATTCGGCCGTGGCGGGCGGCCTTGCGCACTCGGGTGGTCCACTCGTCGGGGGCGCGGGCGGCCACGCGGTCGGCGACGGCCTTGGCGAGCCTTCGCACGTCCTGGTCGTCCACCTCCGGTCGGAGCGGCGAGTGGATGTGCAGGCCGCGGGAACCGGTGGTCATCACGTACGCGGCCAGGCCGAGCTCGCCCAGGACCTCGCGTACGTTCCAGGCCGCGTCACGGCAGGAGTCGAAGGAGTCCTCCCCCGAGTCCACCGGGTCCAGGTCCAGCACCATCCGGTCCGGCAGCCCCAGGCGCGGGGTGCGCGAGGACCAGGTGTGCAGGGTGATGGCGTCCTGGTCAGCGCACCACACCAGGGCGGCCGCCTCCTGGCACTCCATCATCCGTCCCGAGGAGGTCCACACCGTGCGGATCCACTTGGGGTGCGACGGGTGCTGGACCAGGAACCCCGGGGAGCCGATGCCCTCCACGTAGCGCTCCAGTGCCACCGGACGCCCCCGGACCAGCGGCAGCATCAGGGGCGCGATCCTCGCGTAGTAGTCGGCCAGATCGGCCTTGGTCGCCCCGCCGGGCCCGAAGAGGGACTTGTCGGCGTGCCTGACCTCCACCTTGCGCCGCCCCGCCCGCACCGTCGTCCGCATCAACCGAACCTCCTCCGGTCTGGGTCTTCGTGCGCCGGACCTACCCGGACGCATCCCCCGAAAACCACACCGAACCTTTCATATAGGGCAAATCACCTGCCCTGATGCCCCACGAGCCTTCCCCGGCCACCCACCCGCCCGCATCCAGCACTCCTGGAAAAGCACGAACCGAAAGCGCCAGGGCTTCGCCCGGCACACTGAAGACGAGTTCGACATGAATGTCATGGCCAGCGCACACGGAAGTCTGTCGATCAACGTCTCCTCCCCCTGCATCTGGCCCGAAGGCAGTTGCAGGGCCTGAGACAGCCGCACACCGAAAAGCCAACGCCCGACCGGAGTCTCCTCCGGTCGGGCGTTGGCTTGGATACGCGAAGCGCTCGTACTACTTGCGCTTGTTGATCTCCTCGGTCAGCTGCGGGGCGACCGTGTGCAGGTCACCCACGACGCCGAAGTCGGCGAGCTCGAAGATCGGCGCCTCGGGGTCCTTGTTGACCGCGATGATGTTCTTCGAGGTCTGCATACCCGCCCGGTGCTGGATCGCGCCGGAGATGCCCAGGGCGATGTACAGGTTCGGGCTGACCGTCTTACCGGTCTGGCCGACCTGGAACTGGTTCGGGTACCAGCCGGAGTCGACGACGGCGCGCGAGGCACCGACGGCGGCGCCGAGGGAGTCGGCCAGGTTCTCGACGACGGCGAAGTCGTCGGAGCCCACGCCGCGGCCACCGGAGACCACGATGGCGGCCTCGGTGAGCTCGGGGCGCTCGCCCTTCTCCTGGACGACGCGCTCGACGACCTTGGCGGTCTTGGCGGCGTCGGAGATCTCGACCGAGACGGCCTCCTCGGCGGCGGCGCCGGCGGCGGCCTCCGGGACGACGGAGTTCGGGCGAACCGCGATGACCGGCACACCGGTGCGCACGCGGGCGTGGGTGACGGTGGCGCCACCGAAGATGCTGTGCTCGGTGACGAGCTCGGCGTTGACGTCGACGACGTCGGTGAGCACACCGGAGCCCAGCTTCACGGCGGTGCGGCCGGCGATCTCCTTGTTCTCGGCGGTGGCCGAGACGAGGATGGCGGCGGCGCCCTTGTCCTGGGCGAGCTTGGTGAGCAGCTCGGCCTTGGGGGCGACGACGTAGTCGTTCACCTCGGCCGGAGCCACGTAGACCTTCTCGGCGCCGAACTCGGCCAGCGCGGCCTTGCCCGACTCCACACCTTCGCCGACCCACACCGCGGCGGGCTCGCCGATGCGGCGCGCAGCGGTCAGCAGCTCGGTGGTGACCTTCTTGACCTGTCCGTCGACGTGGTCGACGAGGACGAGGACCTCAGCCATAATCCTTGAACCTTCCTGAGTCTCTCGCCTGACCTACACGAACTTCTTCTCGGCGAGGAAGTCGGCGGCCTTGGTGCCGCCGTCGCCCTCGTCCTTGACGATCGTGCCCGCGGCGCGCGGCGGCGCGGCGGCGAAGTCGACGGTCTCGGTGGTGGCGTTGGCCAGACCGACCTTGCCGGTGTCGATGCCCGCGTCGGCCGCGGACTTCTTGTCGACCGGCTTCTTCTTCGCCTGCATGATCAGCTTGAAGGACGGGTAGCGCGGCTCGTTGATCTTCTCCACGACGGAGACGACCGCCGGGAGCTGAGCCTCGACCACGTCGTAACCGTAGTCGGTCTGACGCTGGATCTTGATGGCGCTGCCGTCGACGTCGACCTTGCCGGCCAGCGTGAGCTGGGGCAGGCCGAGGTACTCGGCGAGCGCGGCACCCATGACACCGGTGCGGGCGTCGGTGGACTCCGAGCCGAGGACGACCAGGTCGAACTCGAGCGTGCCCAGGGCCTGCGCGAGCGCGTAGGCGGACTGGACGGCGTCGGAGCCGTGCAGCGCGTCGTCGTTGACGAAGACGGCCTTGTCGGCACCCATGGACAGGGCCTTGCGGATCGAGTCCGTGGCCTGGTCCGGGCCCATCGTCAGGATGGTGACCTCGCCGCCGTGCTTCTCCTTGAGAAGGAGCGCCTCTTCGATGGCGTACTCGCAGAGCTCGTTGATGACGCCGTCGGACGCTGCGCGGTCCAGCGTCTTGTCATCGGCGTTGAGCTTCCGTTCGGTCGCCGTGTCCGGGACCTGCTTGACCAAAACGACAATATTCATGGCCGGTGGCCGACCTCCCTGCACTCCCATAGCCGCCGTCAGGCGGGTGGGCGCTGGCGCGCCCCGTTACTGCCAACAATGCCGAATGCCGTTCGGCCATCCGACGGCGGGTCCGGTGTACACGTCTACAGCCGCCCCGCTCATGTGCTCATAACACTTATGTTACTCACAAGTAGCTTGAAGGCCAACCCGCGCCCCCACATTCAACTTAGGAAACCCTAACCAAAACGTGCTCGGCGGCCGTCGCCGGGCCGCCGCTACGGCGACAACCAGGTACTACCAGCCGTCGACCGGCCGGGGCGCGGTGCCCCCGCCTCCCACTTTAGTGACAGGACACACGCCGTTCGCTGGCGCACCGCCCCAAACGCCGGACGCTCCCCCTCCCGGCGGGAGAAGGAGCGTCCGCGCAGCTCGCGCCCGGTGGCCGAGTACCTGCCTAGTTGTTGAGCCAGTCCGACGGGCCGCCGGGCCCGCCCGTGGTCCAGATCGGCGCCGAGGTGAGACCCGTCGACAGGATCAGCATCATGAACAGGATGACGGCGATCACCACGCCCGCGTACACGTACAGGTTGGTGAACTTGATCCGCTCCACCATCCAGACCGCCTGGTGACGAGCCTCACGCCCGCTGGGCATGATGTAGCTCAGCAGGATCATCACGAACACCGCGAAGGCAGCCGTGTAGTTGGCGCCCTCCCCCGGCGCGTCCACGATCGTCGCGTAGACCATCCCGATGAGGATGCCGCCCAGCAGGTAGATCAGTCCGAACCCGACCGTGCGCAGCGCCATCCGGCCGAAGGCCCAGGGGAAGCTGAGCACCACCACCATGTTGTCGGAGCTCTTCGGGCCCCGCGTCTGGAGGCGTCGCGCGTGCTCGGACTTGACCACGTCCAGCGCGCTCAGGCCGGCGATGACGACGATGCCGAGGAAGATACCGATCCACGGGAACCACAGGGCCACACCGGCCAGGGCGAGCATGATCGGGATGAGCACCAGCGGGTGCATCCGCCAGTACTCGTCGTAGTACTCGTCGTCCTCGTACTCGTCGTACTCGCCGCCGTGGCCGTCGCCGCGGAAGTAGTCGCCGAACTTGTCGGTACTACCGCGCCTGAAGCGTCCGAGCAGGCCGCCGCGCTCCTGGTAGTCGTCCTCGTCGAACTCCTGCGTGTTGTTCGACCGGTTGTCCCGGCCGACCGGGGTCAGGATGTCCTGGAAGGCGTTCGGGTCCAGCGGGGAGTTGAAGAACTGGGTGTGCGCGGGGCCCTCCGGCTCACCCTGGTCGCGCTGGTGGCGTCCGGTCTCGGCGGGTCCCATCATCATGGTCCCGGCCGGGTCCTGCCGGGCCAGGTCGCCCGGGTTGATCCGCTGGGTACCCCGCACGTCGTCCTGGACGGGCTGGATCCGCTGAGTGCCCTGGGGGTCGTCGAGGTCGCTCGGGGAGCCGGGGGTGATCCGCTCGGTCCCGGCCATGTTGGACAGGTCGTCGGTGGCCTCGTCGTCGTGGCCCCAGCCGGTGGCGCGCCCGCCGCTCAGGTCATCGGTGGCCTCGTCGTCCTGACCCCAGCCGGTGGCCCGACCGCCGCCGGTGACGTTCGCGCCGCCCGAGGGCTGGCCGTATCCGGTGGAACGCGCTCCGCTGAGGTCGTCCGTGGCGTCCTCGTCGGCGGATCCCCAGCCGGTGGCGCGCCCGCCGCTCAGGTCATCGGTGGCCTCGTCGTCCTGCCCCCAGCCCGAGCCGGTGCCGGCGGGCCGCCCGCCGCTGAGATCGTTCGTGGCCTCGTCGTCGGCCGAGCCCCAGCCCGAGCCGGTGCCGGCGGGCCGCCCGCCGCTCAGGTCATCGGTGGCCTCGTCGTCGGCCGAACCCCAGCCACCGGACCGGGCGTGGCTGGTGTGCCCCCCGGACTGGGTGTGACTGGTTTGGGGAGCCGAGGGGCTGCCCCAGGCGCTCGAGGTGTTGGGCACGCCGCCACGCGTGTGCGCGGGACCCCAGCCTTCGGAGGCCCTGCCCGCGAGGTAGCCCCCCGCACCGCCGAGCACGGCGCCCGCGGCACCCGCCGCGGCGGCTCCGCCCCGACCGGGGCCGCCGCCGCGGCCGCCCGAGGCGGCGGGGCTCTGAGTCGGAGCGGGGGCCTGCATGGTGTGCTTGCCGGTCTCCCCGGTGGACGGCGGCGTGCCGGGGGTCTCGGTCCAGGGCAGGTCGAGGTTGAGGCGTCCGGTCTCGACCATCAGCTCCGCGGCGGTCGGACGGGCCGACATGTCCCGGGAGACGGCGCGGTTGACGAGCGGGCGCAGGGCCTCGTGCATCCCGTCCATGTCGATCTCGCCGTTGAGGATCCGGAAGAAGATGACCTCGAACGAACCGGCCCCGTAGGGCGGGCGCCCGGTCGAGGCGAAGGCGACGGTGCCGCCCCAGGCGTGCACGTCGGTGGCCGGGCCCAGGTCCGTGCCCTCGATGACCTCCGGGGACAGGTAGCTGGGCGTGCCGACGAACGTGCCGGTCTGGGTCAGCTTGGCGCCGTCCACGGCGTGCGCGATGCCGAAGTCGATGACGATCGGCTCGCCGTTGGAGATGATCACGTTGCCGGGCTTGAGGTCGCGGTGGATCACCTCTACCGCGTGGATGTCCTTGATCGCTCGGGCCATACCGGTGACGAAGCGGGTCAGAGCGCGGCCGCGCAGGGGTCCGTGGTCGGTGACGGTGGCGTCCAGGGTGGGCCCGGGGATGTACTCGGTGACCACCCAGGGCAGCTCGGCCTGGGTGTCCGCGTCGATGACCTCGGCCACGTTGGGGCTCTGCACACGGCGCATCGTCTCGACCTCGCGGGCGAGCCGGGCGCGTGCGATGTGGTCTCCGGCGACCTCGGGCTTGAGGACCTTCACCGCGACGAACTGTTCGGTCCGGGGGTCCTCGGCCTGGTACACCACGCCCATCCCGCCGGCACCGATGCGACGACGGATCACGTAGTGGCCGATGCGCTCCGGCAGCTCTTCACCCGTGGGGAAACCTGCCGACATTGCCATCGAGAACTCATCCCCTCAAAAGACCACATACCACCACGTCCAGCTTATCGGCCGGGGGATGGGTCAACATTGGCTTGTGTGGCCCCTCCGAGGGGCCCGTGTGGTCTGTTCGGTCCCGCCGGAGAGAGTGGGCGCGACGCACGCCACCGGGGGCTCCGAGCGAACCGTCCGTTCTCGGACGACCAGTGTCGAGTATGACGGAAAAACCGCGCGAGCGGTTCCCCGCTCCTCGTCCTGGCTGGCCGGTTCCGGACGTCTTCCCAGTGTCCCGTATCACCACTTAACGCGACAAAAAGTCAAAGCGATTACAAAGGACAGCAAACCGCAACGGAAGAACGAGGCGGGGCGCCGGGGCGAACGTCCCGACACTACCCGCCTCGAACTGCGTGAACGGCCGTCACGAGCCTCCTCGGGGACGCTGTGGGCCGACCGGCCTCAGCGGCCGTTGAAGGTGGCCTTGCCCGGCCCCTGCTCCACGAAGCTGCGCATCCCGGCCTCCTGGTCCTCGGTCGAGAACAGCCCGGAGAAGTGCAGGCGCTCGATCTCCAGACCGGTGTCCAGGTCGGTCTCCATCCCGCGGTCGATGGCCTCCTTGGCGGCGGCCAGCGCCACGGCCGGGCCGTCGACGTACTTGGCGACCAGGGCGACGGCGGCCGAGTAGACCTCCTCGTCGGCCACGACCTCGTCCACGAGGCCGATCTGCCTGGCCTCGTCCGAACGCACGTGCCGACCGCTGAACACCAGGTCCTTGGCCTTGGCCGGGCCCACCAGGCGCGGCAGGCGCTGGGTACCGCCCGCACCCGGGATGACGCCCAGCTGGATCTCGGGCTGGCCGAGCTTGGCCTTGGTGCCCGCGACCCGGAAGTCCGCGCACAGCGCCAGCTCGCAGCCGCCGCCCAGCGCGTAGCCGCTGATCGCCGCGACCACCGGCTTGGGGATGCGGGCGACCGCCGTCAGGGCGTTCTGCAGCGACCGCGAGTACTCCAGCATCCGCGCGTGGGTGAGGTCGGCCATCTCCTTGATGTCGGCCCCGGCCACGAACGCCCGCTCACCGCCGTAGAGCACCACCGCGCGCACGGCAGGGTCGGCGGACACGGCCGCGGCCGCCTCCGCGATCTCCTGGGTGACCTGGCCGTTCAGCGCGTTCAGCGCCTTGGGCCGGTCGATCCGGATGACGGCCACACCGGGGTTCTCCGGGTCGGCCTCGACGCGCACGAACTCGCCCACGTTGCACACCTTCTTCACTTCGACGTCAGTGTCAGTTGCTTACCTATCACCCGGGTCAGCCGAACAGCAGCACCAGGGTCCCCAGCCGCGCGGACAGCGCGTAGGCGCCGACCAGTAGCAGGGCGGTGCCCGCGAGCAGCAGGGTGTCGGCCCCGCGCCAGTGGCTGTACCGGGCGTGGGTACGCTTCCCGGTGCCGAAGGCGCGCGCGTCCATCGCCGTGGCCAGCAGGGTTCCGGTGCGGATGGAGCGCACCAGCAGCGCGAACAGCCGCCCGAAGAACAGCGAGACGATCCGGAACGGGTTGCGTCCGGCCTCCAGCCCGCGGGCCCGGCGGGCGAGCGTGATGGTCCGCCACTGGTCGGCGAGCAGCGGGATGAGCCGCAGCGCCGCGAGGACGCCCATGGCGGGGCGTTCGGGCACCCTGAGCCGCTGCACGAGCCCGTCGGACATCTCCGTGGGGTCGCTGCTGACCGCCGCGAGCAGCCCCGGCAGGGCGATGGCCAGCAGGCGCACCGCGGCGCCCACCGCACCCTCCAGCCCGTGCTCGCCGTACAGGTAGTTGACCGCTCCGCTGCTGAGCCCCATCAGCAGGAAGGGCCCGCCCAGCACGAGCAGGGTGCGCCGGTCCACGCCGCTGAACGGTACGGTCAGCAGCACCACGAAGAGCACCACGCCGCCCGTGACGGCGTCCACCGCCGGGATCAGCCCGATCCCGATCGCCAGCGCGGCCAGCAGCTTGGCCGCCGGGTTCAGACCGGTCAGCCAGTAGCGGGCTCCCCCGGCCTCGGGCACGTCCAGGGTGAGCGTGTCCCCGCTCGTCCCGCGAGTGTCGTGTGCCGCCCTCACGCCTTCCCCTCTCGTACCGCGTCGGAGGCGGCCCGCTTGCCCGAACCCTGGTCGTACTGGACCGCCCGCCCGTCCGCCACCCGCACGCGTACGTCCGTCAGATGGCGCAGGAGCAGTTGGTCGTGGGTGGCCATGACCACGGCACGGCCCTCGGCCCGCAGCGCGCCCAGCAGCTCCACCAGCTCCGTCCAGGTGCGGGTGTCCTGACCGAAGGTCGGCTCGTCCAGGACCAGCACGTCCGGGGCGTGCGAGGGGCCCGAACTCAGCGCGGTGGCCACGGACAGGCGCCGCTTCTCCCCGCCGGAGAGCGTGTAGGGGTGCACGTCGGCCAGCCGGGTCAGCCGCAGCCGCTCCATCAGCTCGCCCACCCAGGCGTCGGTCGCGTGCTCGCCCATCCCCGCGCGCAACGGCGCGAAGCGGAGTTCGTCGCGCACGGTGGGGGTGACGAACTGGTCCTCCGCGTGCTGGAAGACCGTGCCCACGTGCCGGGCCAGGCGGCGGGCGGGCCAGCGCACGAGCGGTCGCCGGTCCGCCTGGGCCAGCGGTCCGCGCGGCAGCACCCGGCCCCGGTACGGCTTGCTCAGCCCGGCCAGCATGGTGAGCAGTGTGGACTTGCCCGCGCCGTTGGGACCGGTCAGGGCGGTGGCCGTTCCGGCGGCCGGCGCCACGTTCACGTCCTCGAGGACCACCCTGCGGGGCGCGGCCCGCACGCCCACCTGGAAGGGGGTGCGCGCGGTGACGTCCACGGTCTCCACCAGGGGCGCCCCGCCGGGGGCGGGTGGGAGCCCGGGGTCGGGTTCGTTCCCGGGGATCCACACGCCCTGGGCGGCCAGCGAACGTCCGTGCTCCGCGAACACCGCTCCCGGGGTGCCGTCGGCGATCACGCCGCCGCCGGGCTCGACCACCACGACCCGGTCCACCATCTCCACGACCTCGGCGACCCGGTGCTCGACCAGCACCAGCGTCGCCTCGGTCTCGGCGAGCAGCCGGGCGAGCAACGCGCGGACCAGCTGGGCCCCGGCCGGGTCGAGGTTGGCGGTGGGCTCGTCCAGCAGCAGCAGGCGTGGCCGCATGGCCAGCGCCCCCGCGATGACCAGGCGCTGCTTCTCGCCGCCGGACAGGGCGCCGGTGGAGTGCCGGAGCCCGTAGGGGAAGCCGACCTCGTCCAGGGACGCCTCGACCCGCGGCCAGATCAGCTCCGGGTCCACGCCCAGGTTCTCCAGGCCGAAGGCGACGTCGTCCCCGGCCCGGGCCATCACGAGCTGGGTCTCGGGGTCCTGGCTGACCAGCCCGACCCCGCCCCGGCTCCGGTTCGCGGGCTCACCGTCCACCAGCAGCGATCCCTCGTGGTCGCCGCTGATGGCGGCGTCCTCACCGGTGAGCCCGGCCAGGGAGTGCAGCAGGGTGGACTTGCCCGCGCCAGAGGCGCCGAGCAGCAGCACCCGCTCCCCGGGTTCGATGGTCAGGTCCACCCCGCGCAGAGCGTGGGTGTCGCGGCCGGAGTGCTTCCAACCCCAGCCGGACAGCTCCACCCGCGCTCCGCTCCCCGGGCTCGCACCGCTCCCGCCGCGTGTGTTCGGTGCGGCCACGGGTCAGCCCTTGGCCGACGGGAAGGGAGCCAGTGCGCCGGACCTGGCCAGCGCGGTGGTGAGCAGGCGCGCGCCCACACCGGCGATGAGCGCGGCGCTGATCACCACGATCACCCCGTAGGTCAGCTGGTAGTGCAGCGGCCAGGTGACGTTGTACACGATGTTGTCGCGCAGGGCCGGGGACAGACCGGCGACAGCGGCCGCGAGCACGGCCACGCCCATGTTCCAGCGCTTGTAGGCGAAGGCGAGGAAGACCAGCTCGGGCAGGATGCCCTGGAGGGCACCGTCCAGGATGACCTGCATGCCCCACTGGGTGCCCAGGACCGCGGAGACCGAGGCGGCCGCGATCGAGGTGAGCAGGGCGGCCCCGGGCTTGCGGATGATGAGGCCGCCGAGCACGCCGGAGATCAGCCACATGCCGTAGACGACGGCCTGCCCGGGCGGGAAGGCGACGAACAGCGGGGTGGTGACCGACCAGACGATGTTCCACAGCCAGAAGACGACGCCCACGGCGACGCCGATCACGGCGGCCACGACGATGTCGACGGTGCGCCAGCTCCGCAGTCCGGCCTGGACGCCCTGGACGAACCCGATCCGCTCGGTGCTGGTCTGATCGGGGCCGGTCTCGCGACCGCTTTCGGTACTCATGCTGGTCAAGTCCCTTCGTCGGAGGTGACGAGGGCCCATGTGGCCAAGAGCGCCACCTGTGCGCACGGGGACGCGCGCACGGTGACGGTTTCCTACGACTTCCTTCGCTGGCATGACCCAGATCAGGTGTGTAAGGGTCTGCGGCCGGGTGCCGCACTCTCAGCGCTCACGCGCTCCCCTGTCGGAATCACTCCATTATGAGGCAACAAGGAGGGCTGTGGGATGTTTTCAACCCACAGCCCTCCTTGTCCTTACTTGGAGGTTCCGCCCAGTGACGGCCCTGATCCCAGCACCGGGGCCGTTATCAGCCCCCGTGGTCAGTACATCTAGGCGTCGGAGTCGGAGTCGTCCTCCTTCTCCTTGGGCGGTGCGGCGTCCGGGTCGCCGAAGGAGCTCGGCGAACCGGCGAAGCTCTCGGCCTCCAGCCCCGCGGTGGCTCCGCGCATGGTCTCCTGCCAGATCGGGCCGGGCAGGGTGCCGCCGTAGACGATGCCGTAGTAGCGGCCGCCGATCGTCACGCCCTGCAGCGGGTTCTGCTCACCGCCGCGCACGTCGCCCACCACCACGGCCGAGGCCAGGTTGGGCGTGTACCCGGCGAACCAGGCGTAGGCGGCGCTGTCGGTCGTACCCGTCTTGCCCGCGGCAGGACGGCCCAGCCCCAGGCCGTTGGCGGTACCGCCGTTGAAGGTCTGCTGCAGCAGGTGGTTGACCCCGTCCGCGGCCTCCTGCTTGACGGTTTGCTCGCACCGGGTGCTGGCCTCGAGCTCCTCACCGCTGCCGTCGTCGGTCACCGTACGGACCGGGTAGGGCTCGCAGTACTCGCCGCGCGCGGCGAAGGTCGCGTAGGAGGCGGCCACGTTCAGCGGGGACACCTCCTGGTCACCGAGGGTGAAGGAGCTCCACACCCCCAGCTCTTCACCGTCGGCGCGGTGCACCCCGGCCTTCTCGGCCATCTTCGCGGTGGCGCACAGGCCCACGCGCTTCTGGAGCTGGGCGAAGTAGGTGTTCACCGACCCCTTGGTCGCGCTGATCATGTTGTGGCCGCCCTCGTCGCTCTCCCCGGCGTTGCGGACGTTCCACGAGGCCATCGTGCCGCCCTCACAGTTGGCCATGCCGCTGACCGACATGCTCTTGGGCGAGTTGAAGCTGGTGCCGTACCCCATGCCCTTCTCCAGGGCCGCGGCCAGCGTGTAGGTCTTGAAGGTCGACCCGGCCTGGAAGCCGGTGGAGCCGCCGTCGGCCCGGTCCACGGACAGGTTGATGGAGGTCGTGCCGACCTGTTCGTCGTCGAACCCATAGCGCAGGTTCTGCGCCAGGCCGCGCACCCGGCCGGAGCCGGGCTCGATCAGCGCCTGGGCCGCGAACTTCGTGGAGTCCTCGTGCGGGACCCGCTTGTCGATGGCCTCCTGGGCGGCGTCCTGGGCGGCGGCGTCGAGCGCGGTCCGCACGGTGAACCCGCCCTGGACCAGGCGCTGGTCGCGCTCGTCGACTGTCTCTCCGAGCAGGTCCGAGCCGCGCAGCCAGCGCATGACGTAGTCGCAGTAGAACGGGTAGTCGCTCTCGGAACAGCTGCCGCCGCGCGGGGTGGCGTCGATCCCCAGATCCTTCACCTTGTGCTCGGCGGCCTCCTCGGCGCTGAGCATCTCGGTGGCGACCATCCGGTCCAGCACGAGGTTGCGGCGCTCCAGCGCGTCCTCGGGGTTGTTGAGCGGGTCGTAGAACGAGGGCCCGCGCACCAGCCCGGCCAGCAGTGCGGCCTGTCCGGGGTCCAGGTCGGCGGCGGAGACGGAGAAGTACCGCTTGGCCGCGACCTCGATCCCGTGCGCGCCCGCGCCGAAGTAGGACAGGTTGAGGTAGCCCTCCAGGATCTCGTCCTTGGTGAGGCGTTCCTCGATGTCGATGGCGTAGCGCAGCTCGGTGAGCTTGCGGCCCAGGGTCCGGGCGCTGGCCTCCTCGACCTGTTCCTCGTTCTCGGCTGTCTCGATGAGCAGGTTCTTCACGTACTGCTGGGTGATGGTCGAACCGCCCTGCATATCGCCCTGGGCGGTACGGGTCGCGGCGCGCAGCACACCGCGCAGGTCCAGGCCGCTGTGTTCGTAGAAACGGTCATCCTCGATCGCCATGAGGGCCTTGGTCGCCCACGGGCTGATCTCGTCGAGGCCGATGACCTCGCGCTCGCGTTCGGCGACCTCCGCGAAGGGTGTCCCGTCGTCGGTGGTGAGCAGGATGCGCGAGGACAGGTGCGGTACCTCGATGTCGCCGGGCAGAGCCATGAAGCTGGCCGCCGCGTCCCTGGCGACCAGTCCGGTGCTGCCCGCCCAGGGCATGACCAGGGCCGCTGACAGGAGTCCGGCGACGACCCCGAGCCCCGACAGCCGCAGGACCGTGCCGCGTGCGTCGCGTTTCCGGTCGACTTCTTCCAGGATCCCCCGGAACCGGCCCCGGAACCCCTTCATGGAAGACCCTCCCAGGCCTCCCTGGCTCGCTTCGCTCACGTCGTCCCCCTACGTCGTGCGCGGGCCGCCCCACGGGGGCGGCCACTCCATCGACCACCCTCGCAGGGCGCGCGCAAAGGGGACTCCGTCAAATCGGGCGTGTCACCGAAAAGCTTCCTCAATCCACGGCAAAGCTCTCAGATCGCCCAAGTGCCGCACGCGCGGGCGCATCACCTGAAACCCACCGGCTTATTTCTTGACATCAAGATGAGTTGGCCAACGAACTCGACCACCCCAACGACAGAGCGACCGAATATGGGGCCAATGCAACGCACGAGGTTCCATCGGACACAAGGGGATGTCCGGAATACGGCCCCGCGCCCGCGGGGTGCATTCGGTCATCCCTACCCATCCCAACACCCCCACCAACATCCGACTGGAATTTTCCGACTTTTCATGAAGGGCGATCCCAAAACAACCGCAGAGGCCCCTGAATCAAGGGTTGCCTTATGCCCGTTTTGAGAGGTTCGCTGGGGAGAATCCAGGCAAATACCAGGTCTTTGCACTTGCGCCTAGTGTGATGAGGATCACATTAATTATTCGGCCCCGGCACTCCGCCAAACCCCACTAGAGGCCTGACGATAGACAGTGGAGGGCACCGAAGCCGCAATCTGGACAGTTTCTGTTCCAGCTCTCCGTTAACTCCGCCTTGCGTTGGATTAACTTCCGATTATTTCCGCACGCGCCTCGCAGCGTGTTACCTCATAACGCCCGAACCACGACAATTACGGTGTAGCCAGTGATCGGACGACTGCCCATCCTCGATATCTCTCCAGACAACGACCTCGGTCCGGTGAAAGCCGTTCCCGGAGAACGCTTCACCGTGGGCGCCACCGTGATCCGCGAGGGCCATGACTCCCTCGCCGCGGGCGTGGTCGTCCACTCCCCCAAGGGCCGCCGCGAGGCCCTGGTCCCCATGCGCGAGAAGGCCCCCGGAACCGACCGCTACGAGGCCGAGATCAGCCTGCCCCGCGAGGGAAACTGGTCGTTCTCGGTCGAGTCCTGGAGCGAGCCCTTCACCACCTGGCTCCACGTCGCCCGGGTGAAACTGCCCCTGGACACCGACACCGAACTCGTGCTGGAGGAGGGCGCCCGACTGCTGGCCCGCGCCGGTCGCCGTGTCCCCCGCACCCCCGCCCTGACCAGCGCGGCCAAGACGCTGCGCGACACCTCCCGCACCCCCCTGGAACGCTTCGCGGCCGCCGTCACCGATGAGGTCCTGGCGACGATGGAAGGCAAACCCCTGCGCGAGCTGGTCACCAGGTCCAAGCGCACCAAGGTCGCGGTCCACCGCGAACGCGCCCTCTTCGGTTCCTGGTACGAGTTCTTCCCCCGCTCGGAGGGCGCCCAGATCGACACCGCCCCCGGCCAGGAGGTCTCCGGCACCTTCACCACCGCCGCCAAACGCCTTCCGGCCATCGCCGACATGGGCTTCGACGTCGTCTACCTGCCGCCGATCCACCCGGTCGGAAAGACCCACCGCAAGGGTCGCGACAACACGCTCCAGGCCGGACCGGGCGACCCCGGCTCGGTATGGGCGATCGGGTCGGCCGACGGGGGCCACGACGCCGTCCACCCGGAACTGGGCACCCTCGCCGACTTCGACGCCTTCGTCTCCGAGGCTGCCGAGCACGGCCTGGAGATCGCGCTCGACCTGGCGCTCCAGTGCTCCCCCGACCACCCCTGGGTGGCCGAGCACCCCGAGTGGTTCAGCAAGCGCGCGGACGGCTCCATCGCCTACGCCGAGAACCCGCCCAAGAAGTACCAGGACATCTACCCGCTCTGCTTCGACAACGACTTCGAGGGCCTCTACAAGGAGTGCCTGCGGGTGGTCCGGCACTGGATCGACCACGGCGTGCGGATCTTCCGCGTCGACAACCCGCACACCAAGCCGGTCGCCTTCTGGCAGCGCCTGCTCGCCGACGTCGCCAAGCGCGACCCCGACGTGCTCTTCCTCGCCGAGGCCTTCACCCGCCCCGCGATGATGCGCGCCCTGGGACAGATCGGTTTCCACCAGTCGTACACCTACTTCACCTGGCGCAACGGCAAGGACGAGCTCACCGAGTACCTCACCGAGCTCAGCCGGGAGACGGCGCACGTTCTGCGGCCGAACTTCTTCGCCAACACCCCGGACATCCTCAACGCCTACCTCCAGGAGGGCGGCCGCCCCGCCTTCGAGGCGCGCGCGGTGCTCGCCGCGCTGCTCTCGCCCACCTGGGGGATCTACTCGGGCTTCGAACTGTGCGAGAACACACCCGCCGCACCGGGCAGCGAGGAGTACCTGCACTCGGAGAAGTTCGAGTACCGGCCGCGCGACTGGGCCGCCGCCGACGCCGCCGGCGAGACCATCGCACCGCTGATCACCAGGCTGAACGAGCTGCGCCGGGCCCACCCGGCCCTACACGAGCTGCGCAACCTGCGCTTCCACCGCGTGGACCGGCCGGAGCTGATCTGTTTCTCCAAGCACCGCCCCGGAGCCCCCGGTGAGCCCGACGACGTCGTCATCGCCGTCGTCAACCTCGACCCGCACCACGCCCGCGAGGCGACGGTGCACCTGGACCTGCCGTCGATCGGCCGCACGTGGGAGGAGGACCTCAGGGTGACCGACGAGTTGACCGGCCGCGAATACACCTGGCGAGCGGACAACTACGTCCGCCTCGACCCGGCGACCGGACCCGCGCACGTGTTCACCGTCCACGGCAGATGACGGGCTCGGGCGAGGAGGGGGCACCCGGCCGGAGCGCCGCCCCTCTCCCCTGCCCGCGAAGCCTGTGGATCCGACGTCGAACATTCTTGGTGGGGAGCAGTAGATGAGCAACGACGAGCCCGGACTCGGCGCGCCCGAACACGCCGAACACGGTCCGCTCGCCCCGGCCACCGGGGCCGCCACCGGCCCGCTCATGTCCTCCGGCGGCACCAGTGACCCCCACTGGTTCAAACACGCCGTCTTCTACGAGGTACTCGCCCGCGGGTTCTTCGATTCCAACGGCGACGGCACCGGTGACCTCGCCGGGCTCGTACAGAAACTGGACTATCTCCAGTGGCTGGGCATCGACTGTGTCTGGCTGCTGCCGATGTACGAGTCACCGCTGCGCGACGGCGGCTACGACATCTCCGACTACTTCAAGATCCTCCCGGAGTTCGGCAACACCGCCGACTTCGTGGAGCTCCTGGACGAGGCGCACCGCCGCGGCATCCGGGTCATCACCGACCTGGTCATGAACCACACCAGCGACCAGCACCCGTGGTTCAAGGCCTCCCGGGAGGACCCGGACGGCCCCTACGGCGACTTCTACGTGTGGTCGGACACCGACGACCGCTACGAAGAGGCCCGGATCATCTTCGTGGACACCGAGACCTCCAACTGGACCTACGACGAGGTCCGCGGCCAGTACTACTGGCACCGGTTCTTCTCCCACCAGCCCGACCTCAACTTCGAGAACCCGGCGGTACAGGAGGCGATCCTGGAAGTCCTGCGCTACTGGCTGGACCTGGGCATCGACGGGTTCCGCCTGGACGCCGTGCCCTACCTGTACGAGCGCGAGGGCACCAACTGCGAGAACCTCAAGGAGACCCACGAGTTCCTCAAGCGGGTGCGCGCCGAGGTGGACCGCCTGTATCCGGACCGGGTGCTGCTGAGCGAGGCCAACCAGTGGCCTTCGGAGGTCGTCGACTACTTCGGCGACTTCGAGTCCGGCGGCGACGAGTGCCACATGAACTTCCACTTCCCGCTGATGCCGCGGATGTTCATGGCGGTACGCCAGGAACAGCGGTTCCCGATCTCGGAGATCCTCGCCCAGACCCCGGAGATCCCCCGCAACTGTCAGTGGGCGATCTTCCTGCGCAACCACGACGAGCTGACCCTGGAGATGGTCACCGACGAGGAGCGCGACTACATGTACTCCGAGTACGCCAAGGAACCCCGCATGCGCGCGAACGTGGGGATTCGGCGGCGGCTCGCACCGCTTCTGGACAATGACCGAAACCAGATCGAGCTCTTCACCGCGCTGCTGCTCTCCCTGCCGGGCTCGCCGGTCCTGTACTACGGCGACGAGATCGGGATGGGCGACAACATCTGGCTGGGCGACCGCGACGCCGTGCGCACCCCCATGCAGTGGAACTCGGACCGCAACGCCGGGTTCTCCAGCGGCGACCCGGCCCGCCTGTACCTGCCGCTGATCCTGGACCCGGTCTACGGCTACCAGGCGCTCAACGTCGAGTCCCAGCGCGCCAACCCCGGTTCACTGCTGAACTGGACCCGCCGGATGATCCAGATCCGCAAGCGCCACCCCGTGTTCGGCACCGGGGAGTTCACCGAACTGAACGCCACCAACCCCAGCGTGCTGGCGTTCATCCGGGAGCACGGCGACGACCGCATGCTGTGCGTGAACAACCTCTCCAAGTTCCCGCAGCCCGTGGAGCTCGACCTGTCCCGCTACGCCGGGGTGAACCCGGTGGAGTGCGTGGGCGGGGTGCGATTCCCGGAGATCGGTGAGCTTCCGTACCTGCTCACCCTGCCCGGCCACGGCTTCTACTGGTTCCAGCTCCCGCCGGAGCGCACCCGTGAACCGCACCAGGAAGGCCACGAGGGCGCGCCTTCCTACGGACTGCCCGCGGCGGGGGTCAGCACCCGAGACGCCTTCGACACCGGTCACCGAAGCACGGCCACCACCAAATCCGGCACCCGGCCCGGGGGCGGTGGCGGGAAGGGATACAGGCCTCTCTGAGATGTCACAGCTCGAAGAACTCCTGGCAGTCTGGCTACCCCGACAACGATGGTTCTCCGGCAAGGGGATCCCGATCCGGCAGGTCCGGATCGAGAGCAGGTACACCCTGGTCTCGGCCGGCCCCGGCGGACCCGACCTGAACGTGCTCGTCATCCAGGCGGGGCAGCGCGGCCTCAGCTCCCGTTATCAGGTGCTGCTCGGCTCGCGCCCGCCCCGGTCCCTGCCCCCGGACCTGGCCCGCACCGCCATCGGCGTGTGCCAGGTCGCGGGCGGCCGCCCCAGGGTGGTCTACGACGCCGCGCACGACCCGCAACTCACGGCGCTGCTGCTGGAACGGTTCACCGCACAGGAGAACACCGGACGGCGCGGCAGGGTACGGTTCCGCACTCTGCCGGGCACCACCGTGGCCGCCTGCGGTCCGGGGCGCCTGCTGACCGGTGAGCAGTCCAACACCTCGCTGGTCTACGGGCGCGACTACGTCCTCAAGACCTTCCGAAGGCTCTGGCCCGGGCACAATCCGGACCTGGAGCTGAACATGGCGCTGTCCGGTTCGCCGTACGTGGCGCGCCCGTGCGGGTGGATCGAGGCGGACCTCTCGGGGCACTCCACACCGACCACGCTGGCCCTGCTGCAGACCTTCGTCCCGGACGCCACGGACGGGTGGGTGCTGGCCACGGAGAACGTCCGGACCCTGTTGGAGGGGGCGGAGGCCGACTTCAGCGAGGAGTCCGCCCGGCTCGGGCGGACCACCGCCGAGGTGCACAGTTCACTGGCGCGGGCACTGCCCACGGACGTGCTCTCGCCCTCGGCGGCGGCCGAGCTGGCCGACGCCATGGTGGAACGCCTGGCCATGGCCAGCGCGGAGGTGCCCGAACTGGCCGAGCACGCGCCCCGGGTGATGGAGGCCTACGCCGACTTCGCCAGGGTGGACGAGCCGCTGCCCATCCAGCGCATCCACGGCGACTACCACCTGGGGCAGGTCATCCGGCCCGAGTCCGGGTGGGTACTGCTGGACTTCGAGGGTGAGCCGACCGTCCCGGTGCGCGAGCGCCAGCGGCTGTCGAGCCCGCTGCGGGACGTGGCCGGGATGCTGCGCTCCTTCGACTACGCGGCCGGGTACCTGCTGGTCGGGCAGGACGAGGACCCTGAGCTGTCGTGGGCCGCGCGGGCCTGGGCCCGGCGCAACCGGGACGCGTTCTGCCGGGGCTACGCCGACGGCGGCGGGGCCGACCCGGAGAAGCACCTGACCGTGCTGCGCGCCTTCGAGTTCGACAAGGCCGTCTACGAGGTCCTGTACGAGGCGCGCAACCGACCCAACTGGCTCCGGGTGCCGCTGGAGTCCATCGCCACGGCGGCCAGCGGCGTCACCGCCGGATCAGGAACCACAGCGGCCGGCGCACCCCGGGTGCCCGGCTGAGTCCGGGGCGGCCGCCGTTCGCGCACGGCGGCCGCCTTCCACGTCCCCCCTGCTTGACCACCGCCCCTCCCCGCCATCCGCACACCACAACCACGGAGTCGAATTGTCACCGCGCACGACCAACAAGTCCGCGACAGCCGACGAGCAACCGGCGGCAGCGGAGCCCGCGGCGGCGAAGAAGGCGCCCACCCGGAAGCAGCCCGCCCAGAAGAAGCCAGCCCCGAAGAAGTCAGCCGAGCAGAAGCCCGCGGCCAAGGCTTCGGCCGCGAAGACAGCCACCGCCAAGACCGCGCCCGCGAAGGCGGCGACCAAGAAGCCTGCCGCGAAGAAGACGGCACCCGCCAAGTCCGCGCCCGCGAAGGCGGCACCCAAGCGGACCCGTACGCCCGCCGGGATCTCCACCGACCTGGTCGCCGAGCTCGACCGGGTGGTGGACGGCCGGCACCACGACCCGCACTCCGTGCTCGGTCTGCACGGCCGTGACCTGCGTGTCCTGCGACCTGGTGCGGTCGAGGTGGACGCCGTGCTGCCGGACAACACCCGTGTCGGGCTCACCCACCGCCACCGCGGCGTGTTCGCCGCCCGGCTCCCGCACAAGACCGAGGACTACCGGATCGCCGTCCGCTACGAGGAGGGCGGACCCGAACTGATCGAGGCCGACGCCTACCGGACCGCGCCCACCGTGGGCGAGCTGGACCTGCACCTGATCGCTGAGGGCCGCCACGAGGAGCTGTGGCGCGCCCTCGGGGCGAACACCACGACCGCCGACGGCCCCATGGGCGAAGTCTCGGGGACGGGCTTCGCGGTCTGGGCCCCGGACGCCCGCGGGGTCCGGGTGATCGGCGACTTCAACTACTGGAGCGGGATCGCGCACCCGATGCGCAGCCTGGGTTCCAGCGGTGTGTGGGAGCTGTTCGTGCCCGGCGTGGGCGACGGCGACCTGTACAAGTTCCAGGTCCTGGGCGCCGACGGGCACTGGCGTGACAAGGCCGACCCGATGGCGCGGCGCACCCAGATGCCGCCGGCGACGGCCTCCGTCGTCACCACCTCCGAGCACGCGTGGTCGGACGAGCAGTGGATGGCCGAGCGCAAGGGCTCGGAGCCGCACCGCGCGCCGATGAGCGTCTACGAGGTGCACCTGGGTTCCTGGCGGCCGGGGCTGGACTACCGCGAGCTGGCCGAGCAGCTGGTGGAGTACGTCAGCGACATGGGCTTCACGCACGTGGAGTTCCTGCCGGTGGCAGGTCACCCCTTCGACGGTTCGTGGGGCTACCAGGTCACGTCGTACTACGCGCCGACCCCCCGCTTCGGTTCACCCGACGAGTTCCGGCACCTGGTGGACTCGCTGCACCGGGCCGGGATCGGGGTGTTCCTGGACTGGGTGCCCGCGCACTTCCCCAAGGACGAGTGGGCGCTGGCGCGGTTCGACGGGACGGCGCTGTACGAGCACCCGGACCCGCGGCGCGGTGAGCACCCGGACTGGGGGACGCTGATCTTCAACTACGGGCGGACCGAGGTGCGCAACTTCCTCGTGGCCAACGCCCTGTACTGGTTGGAGGAGTTCCACATCGACGGCCTGCGGGTGGACGCCGTGGCCTCGATGATCTACCTGGACTACTCCCGGGACTCCGGGCAGTGGGAGCCGAACATGTTCGGGGGCCGGGAGAACCTGGAGGCGATCGACTTCCTCAAGGAGCTCAACACCACGGTCTACCGGCGCAACCCGAACGTGGCGATGATCGCCGAGGAGTCCACGGCGTACACGGGCGTGACCAGCCCGGTGGACCACGGCGGGCTCGGTTTCGGACTGAAGTGGAACATGGGCTGGATGCACGACTCCCTGGAGTACGTGAAGAAGGAGCCGATCCACCGCAAGTACCACCACAACGACATCACGTTCTCGATGGTCTACGCGTACAGCGAGAACTACGTGCTGCCGCTGTCCCACGACGAGGTGGTGCACGGCAAGCAGTCGCTGTTCAACAAGCCGCCCGGCGACGAGTGGCAGCGTGCTGCCACGCTGCGGGCGCTGCTGTCGTTCATGTGGTCGCACCCGGGTAAGCAGCTGCTGTTCATGGGCGGCGAGATCGCCCAGGGCGACGAGTGGTCGCACGAGGCCGGGGTGCCGTGGTGGCTGCTGCAGTTCGAGCACCACGCGGGGACCCAGAAGCTGGTCAAGGCACTCAACGACGCCTACCGGCCCCGCTCGGCGCTGTGGTCCCTGGACACCGACCCGGCCGGTTTCAGCTGGCTGGACGGCGGCGACCACGAGGGGAACACGCTCAGCTACCTGCGTCGGGGCGAGGACGGCTCGGTGCTGGCCTGCGCGGTGAACTTCTCGCCGGTGCCCCGCCCGAACTGGCGCGTGGGCCTGCCCGCCGAGGGCCGGTGGACGTCGGTGCTCAACTCCGACGACCCCCGCTTCGGCGGATCCGGGTACGAGGCGCCCGCAGTGGTCGAGGCCCAGCCGCAGGAGTGGCACGGCCAGCCGTTCTCCGCGGAGATCACGCTTCCGCCGCTGGGCGCGGTCTGGTTCGAACCCGAGCGTTAGGACGACCGGGGAGGGGCTCCGAGGGTCGGGATACCGGCTTCGGAGCCCCTCCGTGTGTCCGCGGACTCCTTCGCCTCCTCAGCTGTCTCTCTCCCGTCCCGGCCCGGTCCGGCCCCCTCCGGGCCCGGTCGCCCCGGGGGAACTGTTGTCGGCGCCCGGGAACTGCTGCCAGAGTTCGGCCGCCCGGGCCAGATCGGCCCCCGTGTGCCACAGGAACCGGTTCATCTCCTCCAGCCTGGCGCCTGCGGGGGTGCTCAGCCCGAGGGTGAGGGCCCCCTCCCCGGCTGCCTCGGCCAGCTTGCTGTTGGAACGGGCGCTGGCCATCATCGACCGGTACCAGACGTCCTCACCGATCATGTAGCGCTCGGCTCTGCTTCCGGGTACCCGCTCACGGCTGAGCAGTTCCTGTTCCTCCAGGTAACCGACGGCCTTGGACACCGACGCCGGACTGATCCCCAACAGCTTGACGAGTTCGGCCGTGGTGAGGGCCCCCGCGTCGCTGGTGTACAGGCACACCAACACCCTGGACATGAGCCGGGGCAGGCCCGTCTTCACCAGGAGAGCGGCGAGACGCTCCCGGAATTCCTGCACGGCCTCCGGGTCGCGGCCGTGGTCCGACAGGTCCCTGGGGACGTGCGGCTTCCTCGGCGCGGCAGCCCCTCTGCGCCGCGCCCGTCTGACCGCTGCCTCCTGAGCACGGTCCGCACGGTAGGCCGAAACCCCTCCGTTGCGCCCGATCTCCCGAGTGACTGTCGAGACCGGTCTGTCCAGTTCCCTGGCCATCTCGGAGTAGGACGCCCCCCTGGCCAGCCCTGCCTCGATACGTTCCCTTTCCTCCTGGCCGAGCCTTCCGCCTGGCACCCCGCTCCTCCCCTCTCCGAGTGGTGTCGCCACCTCCCGCGCCAGTTTGGCACCAGTATGCGTTAACCCCCAAGCTCATTGCAAAAACAATCTTGGATTTGCATTCACTTCCAGGACTTACGCAAATATTTGATGCCCTGACCTGAACATATTTAAAGCACTGCGCGATCTTTATTGCTGATTTCGCGAACGCAAATTAGCGTTCATGTAATACCGAAGATTCTCCGACCCCGGCGACGCCCCGCGCCGACCCATCCAGGACAGAGGAGCACAGAGATGACCGACACCACACCGCACACCCCCGGCCCGACCACCGGCCCTGCCTCCGCCGACGGATCCGGACGGGCCCCGATACCCGTGCGGGTCCAAGAGGTGCTGGACCGGGCGGTGGCCGAGCAGGGCTTCCCCGGTTACTCCGTCCAGATCCGCCAGGGTGAGCGGAGCAGCTTCGGCGCCGCCGGATTCGCCGACACCGGTTCGGGCCGCGAGCGTCTGCCCCAGGAACGCTTCCGGATCGGCAGCACCACCAAGACCTTCGCCGCGATCCTGCTCCTGCGGTTGGAGGCCGAGGGGGTGCTCAGCCTGGACGACACCGTGGAGACCTGGCTCCCCGACCTGGTCCGCGGCAACGGCAACGACGGCCGCTCGATCACCCTCGAGCAACTTCTCTCGATGACCAGCGGGCTCTTCAACTACGTCCTCGACGAGGACATTCTGGTCCGCTTCAACGGCCCCGGCTTCCTGGAGCACCGCTTCGACTCCTTCACACCCGAGGAACTGGTGCGCACAGCCCTGGCCCACCCGCCCGAACACTCTCCCGGCCAGGGATGGAACTACTGCAACACCGGCTACTTCCTCGCCGGAATGATCATCGAGCGGGCCACCGGCCAGACGTTCGCGCGACAGGTCGAACAACACCTCGCCCGCCCGCTGGGGCTGACCTCCACCTACGTTCCGGGGGAGGAAAAAGATATCCCCGGCACGCACGCCCGGCACTACTCGCGCCTCTACGCCTCCGCCCCCGACGCCCCGGTGTACGACGTGACCGAGTTGAACGCCTCCGCTGCCTGGGCGGCGGGAGGCATGGTCTCCAGCACTACCGACCTGAACCACTTCTTCGCCGCTCTGCTGCGCGGCGACCTCCTGCCGCCCGCCCAGCAGGCCCGCATGTTCACCACTGCCCCTACCCCGGAGGGAAAGTGGCTCCCGATCCCGGACACCACCTACGGACTGGGAATGTCCTCACTCACCCTGGCCGGCGGTGACACCGTCTGGGGCATGGGCGGCGCCATCAACGGCTCCTTCTGCTTCACCTACGGCACGCGCGACGGCGGGCTGGTCATCTCGCAGAGCATCAACTGCGACTGGGGCAACCCGATCGGCGCCTTCGCCGAACTCCTCGACACCGCCCTGAGGTCTCCCTCTCTCCGCCCGAAGGGCATCTGAGCAGACCCGGACCAGGCTCCGGGAGGCCACCGGGCGGGCGGCGTCCCGGAGCAGTCGCCCTTTCCACAACGGACAACCCGACTCTGGCCACTCTGGACAACCAGCGCCGGAATTGTGGACAGTGGGGCTCTTCACCTTCGGGCCCTCACGTGTTCTCTTGTTCCCCCACACGTGTGTCCCCCGACACAGGCACGACCCGTTGGGAGCCCCCTCCATGTCCAACACCAGTCCGGGTTTCGTCAAGGTCCTGGGTAGGGCGGACGTCCTCGCCCTGGCCTTCGGAGCGATGATCGGCTTCGGCTGGATCGTCCTCACCGGCGACTTCATCGACGCGGCGGGCAGCGGCGGCGCCGCACTCGCCTTCGTCATCGGCGGCGTCATCATGGCGTTCGTCGGCCTCACCTACGCCGAACTCGTCTCCGCCATGCCGCACGCGGGCGGCGAGCACCACTACGCCATGCGCGCCATCGGCCCCAAGGGGGCGTTCGTGGCCTCCTGGGCGATGGTCCTGGGCTACGTCTCGGTGGTCGCCTTCGAAGCGGTCGCCGTCCCGCAGACCCTCGTCTACATCTTCCCGAACATCGAGGTCGGCCACCTGTGGACGATCGCCGAGTACGACGTCCACGTCAGCCTCGTCGCCGTCGGCGTGCTCAGCGCCGCGGCGATGACCGCGCTCAACTACGTGGGCATCAAACCGGCCAGCGTCTTCCAGGGCATCACGGTCCTGTTCCTGCTCGCGGCGGGCGCCGCCATGCTCACCGGCTCGTTCGTGGGCGGTTCGGCCGCGAACATGGAACCCCTCTTCACCGGCGGGGTCTCCGGGATGTTCGTGGTGCTGGTCGCGGTCCCGTTCCTGTTCGTGGGCTTCGACGTCATCCCGCAGTCGGCCTCGGAGATCAAACTCCCCTACCGCCTGGTGGGCACGCTCCTGGTGATCTCGGTCTTCTGTGCCACCGCCTGGTACGTCATGGTCATGCTGACCGCGGGCGCGGGGATGCCCACCGCCGACCTTGCCGGCTCCGAGCTCGCCTCCGCCGACTCCATGGCCGCCATGTGGAACAGCACCGCCATGGGCAACATCCTGGTCCTGGGCGGTATCGCCGGTTTGCTGACCAGCTGGAACGCCTTCCTCATCGGCGGTAGCCGGCTCATCTACGCGATGGCCCGCTCCCGGATGCTCCCGACCTGGTTCGGCGAACTGCACCCGCGCTTCCACACCCCGGCCAACGCGGTTCTGTTCATCGGCACGCTGTCGACGCTCGCCCCGTTCTTCGGCCGCCCGATGCTCGTCTGGCTGGTCAACGCGGGCGGGCTGAACATCGTGATCGCCTTCCTGATGGTGATCGTGAGCTTCCTGGTCCTGCGCCGCCGCGAGCCGGAAATGGAGCGCCCCTTCAAGGTCCGTGCGGGCGTCCCGGTGGGCGTCACGGCCTTCGTGCTGGCCTTCGGCCTGTTCCTGCTGTACCTGCCGGGCATGCCCGCCGCCCTGAGCTGGCCCAACGAGTGGTCCATGGTCCTCGTCTGGTGGCTCGGCGGCGCCGCCCTCATGTGGCGCCTGCCCGGAGTCAGCCCAGGTCCTGACGCCGAGCAGCGCCTCATCGACGTCATGGACGCCCGGTCCGGAGGCCAGGAGACACCCACCCCCTGACCCGCGCGGGGCGGGCACCTGCAACCGGGCCCGCCCGCCCCGGCTCGGTCCTCAGGGAAACGCCTGGGTCGGTGGGGCGGCAGGCGGTAGGATGCCGGGCATGACGCGGGTGTGCTTCTCGATGATGAGCCGGATGATGATGTCATCCGGCCTTCCCCGCGTGCTCTGACCACCCCCTGTCCGCGGAAAGGCCCCACTGGGCCTTCCCGGCGGAGGGTTCCTGGTGGGGCCGGAAAAGGTTCCCACCATGGATCGTTACTACGTCACCACGGCCATCCCCTATGTGAACGGCGCGCCCCATGTGGGGCATGCCCTGGAGCTCGTGCAGGCCGACACGCTGGCCCGGTACCACCGGGAGGCCGGCGACGAGGTACGGGCACAGACCGGCACCGACGACAACGCGTTGAAGAACGTGCTCAGCGCCCGTGCGGCCGGTCTGGAGACCGCCGAGTACGTGGATCTGGTCTCCCGGCGCTTCCTCGATCTGGCCGGGCCGCTCGGACTCTCGTTCGACGACTCCGTACGCACCGCCTTCGACCCGCGCCACCGGCCCGGAGTGGAGAAGCTCTGGAACGCCTGTCTGGAACGCGGCGACCTGTACCGCCGGAGCTACACCGGGCTGTACTGCACCGGCTGCGAGCAGTTCTACTCCCCCGACGAGCTCCCCGAGGGGCTGTGTTCGGAGCACCGGAGCGCACCCGAGGAGATCGCGGAGGAGAACTGGTTCTTCCGGCTCAGCCGCTACCAGGAACCGCTGCGGGAGCTCATCTCCTCGGGTGAGCTGCTCGTCGAACCCGATTTCCGCCGCCGGGAGGTGCTCTCCTTCATCGAGTCCGGGCTGGAGGACTTCAGCGTCTCGCGGAGCGTGGAGCGCGCACGCGGTTGGGGGATCCCGGTACCCGGCGACCCCGGGCAGGTCATTTATGTGTGGTACGACGCCCTGGCCAACTACATCACCGGACCCGGCTACGGCACCGACCCCGGGGGCTACGACCACTGGTGGACCCGCGCCGACCAGCGGGTGCACGTGATCGGCAAGGGCATCCTGCGCTTCCACGCTGTGTACTGGCCCGCCCTGCTGCTCTCGGCCGGTCTCACCCTGCCCACCACGGTGCTGGTGCACGAGTACCTCACCGCCGACGGCGAGAAGATCAGCAAGTCGGCGGGCAGCTCCGTCGACCCCGTCGCCATCACCGGGGCCCACGGCACGGACGCGCTGCGCTGGTGGCTGCTGCGCGACGTCGGCCGCTCCGGGGACACCGACTACACCGAGGCCCGCCTGGTCACCCGGCACGACGAGGACCTGGCCAAGACCATCGGCAACCTCGTCAACCGGACCGTGACCATGGTCGCCAAGTACCGCTCCGGGGTGGTGTCAGGGGCGGACTCCCGGACCGGGGAGCCCTCTCTTGCCAAGACCCGGGCTGCGGCTGCCGAACAGGTGGACGCGGCCGTGCGCGCCTTCGACCTGCGGGCGGCCACCGGCGCCTTGGTCGCCTTGGCCGACGAGGGCAACCGGTTCGTCGCCGACCACGAACCGTGGGTCCTGGCCCGCGCCGAGCGCACCGGGCAGGCCGGTCCCGAGGCTCTGGACACGGTGCTCGGCGAGCTGGTGGCCACCTGCCGGGAACTGGCCCGGCTGCTGCGGCCCTTCCTGCCCGGCGCCGCCGCACGGCTCACCGCGCAGCTGGGCGGGGACGGCGACCGGCTGCCCCCGGCCGCACCGGTGTTCGGCAGGCTCGGCTGACAGGGCCGGGCGGACCGTCCCCGCCCGCCCGGTCTAGTTCTCGCGCTTGTGCCAGGTGGTCAGGCGGCGGACCGCCTCGTCGAGGACCTCGTCCTTCTTACAGAAGGCGAAGCGCAGCAGGTGCCGGCCCTCCTCCTGGTGGTCGTAGAACACCTTGGCCGGAACCGCCGCCACCCCGGCCTCGCGGGGCAGGGCGCGGGCGACGTCCTCGCCGTCCAGGTAGCCCAGCGGCCGGATGTCGGCCATCAGGAAGTAGGTGCCCTCGCACACGTTCACGTCGAACCCGGTGGCGGTCAGCCCCTCGGCGAGGCGGTCCCGCTTGTCCTGGAGCGCACGCCGCTGCTGCTGGACCCACTCCCACTCGTTGTCCATCGCGTCGGCGATGGCCAGCTGGAGGGCGCCGTTGGCGGAGAAGGTGAGGAACTGGTTGACCGTGCGCACGGCGCGCACCAGCGGCTCGGGGCCGGTGACCCAACCGGTCTTCCAGGCGGTGACCGCGAACATCTTGCCCACGGAGGAGATCGACAGGGTCCGCTCGCGCATGCCCGGCAGCGAGGCCAGCGGGACGTGCGGGCGGCCGTCGAAGGTGAGGAACTCGTACACCTCGTCGGTGACCGCGATCAGGTCGTTCTCGCGGCAGACCTCGGCGATCTCCGCCAGCTCGGCCTCGGTGAAGACCGTGCCGGTGGGGTTGTGCGGGGTGTTGACCATGATCAGCCGGGTGCGCGGGGTGATCGCGGCACGGAGTTCGGCGGGGTCGAAGGTGAAGCGTCCGCTGGACGGCTCGCGACGCAGCGCGACCGGGCGGCGCACCCCGCCCGCGAGGGAGATCATCGCGGCGTAGGAGTCGTACATCGGCTCGAAGACGACCACCTCGTCCCCGTGCTCCACCAGTGCCAGCATCGAAGCGGCGATCCCGGCGGTGGCGCCTACGGTCACGTAGACCTCGGAGTCCGGGTCGAAGTCCAGCCCGTAGTGGCGGGAGCGGTAGCGGCTCACCGCCTGGCGAAGCTCGGGGCGGCCCGGGCCGGGCGGGTACTGGTTCACCCCCGCCATGATGTTGCGGGTCGCGCCTTCCAGAAGGGAGCGCGGCCCGTCGGTGTCGGGGAAACCCTGCCCGAGGTTGACGGATTCGGTCTCGACTGCCAGGCGAGTCATCTCGGCGAAGATCGTCTCGCCGTACTCGCGCATTCTCTCGATCAGCGGTTCTTCCACCCGTCGAGCGTATCCACACGCCTGCGCGAGGGCATCCCCCGCACCCCGGCTCCCGGTGACCGCCGAGGCGGGGTACCGGCCCGGACACGGCGAAGGCCCCCGGTCTCGTGGCGCCCAGTCCATCGCTGGGTGCCGCGAGGCCGGGGGCCCGGCTTCGTCACTACCTACGGCAACAGGAGGCTCAGCACGATCCAGACCACGGGACCCGCGATGAGCAGCGAGTCGATGCGGTCCATCAGACCGCCGTGGCCCGGCATGAACCGGCCCATGTCCTTGACCCCGAGATCGCGCTTGAAGAGCGACTCGATGAGGTCGCCGACCGTGGCCGCCAGGACCACGGCCAGACCCAGGACCACGCCGACCCACCAGGGGCCGTCCAACAGCAGGGTCACGCACAGCGCACCCGCCACCGCGCAGCCCACCACGGAGCCGCCGAAGCCCTCCCAGGTCTTGTTCGGGCTGATCACCGGCGCCATCTTGTGCCGACCCAGCAGGATCCCGGCGAAGTAACCGCCGATGTCGCTGGAGATCGTCACGACGATGAACACCACGAGCCGCTGCTGACCGTCCTCGGGATGCGCGATGAGCAGCATCCACGTGGCGAGCAGGAACGGCAGGTACACCAGGACGAACAGGTTCGCCGACGCGTCGGCGACGAACCCCTCGGCCCCTCCCCTCAACCGCCAGGCCAGGCAGGCGATGGCGGTGGCGGCGGTGATGCCCACCAGCCAGTCCGCCCCGCCGAAGTAGGCCCCGGCCTGCATGGCCACACCGCCCGCGGCCAACGGGACCACGGCCAGGGTCATGCCCTTGCCGCCGAACGCCCGGTTGAGCTCGCGGAGCCCGATCAGCACCCCCAGGGAGGTGATGATCGTGAACAGCTGAGGCCACGGAAAGATCGAGAAGTAGACGAGTGCGCCCAGGGCGCACCCGCTGGCGATGGCCACCGGGAGGTTGCGACCGGTCTTGACCGGTGCACCCCCCGGCTTGTGCAGCACGAAGCGCTGCCCGGCGGCCGTGTCCGCGGCGGGGTCGCCCGCCGCGGACGGGGGATTGTCGTCGGGTCTGTGCTCCGGCGAGTGGTCATCGCCTCCAGAGCCCTTGGAAGGTGTGCTCACCGGCTAAACCTCGAGAAGATCAGATTCCTTGTGCTTCAACAGCTCGTCGATG
The DNA here is from genome assembly GCF_024134545.1 of Nocardiopsis exhalans. Classification (GTDB taxonomy): domain Bacteria; phylum Actinomycetota; class Actinomycetes; order Streptosporangiales; family Streptosporangiaceae; genus Nocardiopsis; species Nocardiopsis exhalans. The sequence continues at coordinate 1,653,899 of NZ_CP099837.1, read as the reverse complement.
GCGGCGACGTACTTCTGGGAGAGCTCGTCCAGCTCGACCTGGGCGCGGTGCGCCTCGTCCTCGCCGAGCTCGCCCGCCTTGACGCCCTTCTCGAAGCTGTCCTTCGCACGGCGGCGCACGTTGCGGATCGAGACCTTGCTGTCCTCGGCCTTGGTGCGCGCGACCTTCACGTACTCCTTGCGGCGCTCCTCGGACAGGTCCGGGAAGACCACGCGGATGACCTGGCCGTCGTCGGAGGGGTTGACGCCCAGGTCGCTGTTGCGGATCGCGTTGATGATCTCGGTGCGCGCGTTGACGTCGAACGGGGAGATGACGACCATCCGCGGCTCGGGCACCGAGAAGGAGGCCAACTGGTTGATCGGCGTGCGGGCACCGTAGTAGTCGACGGTGATCTTGTTGAAGGTGGCCGGGGTGGGGCGGCCGGTGCGGATCGTCGCGAAGTCCTCCTTCGCCACGGTCACGGCCTTCTCCATCTTCTCCTCGGCCTCAAGGAGGGTTTCTTCGATCATTGTGGCGCTCCCGGGTTCTCGGCTGGGTGTTCGTGGCTTGCTGTCGCGGCCGACCTGTCCTCCGCCTAGACGGAGGCCGGACCGACGATGGTGCCGATCTTCTCACCGCGGACCGCGCGCAGGATGTTGCCCTGGCTCATGAGGTCGAAGACGACGATGGGCAGCCCGTTGTCCATGCACAGGCTGACGGCCGTGGCGTCCATGACCTTGAGGCCGCGGGTGAGGACCTCGTTGTAGTTGAGCTTGTCGAACCTGACCGCGTCCGGGTTGCGCTGCGGGTCGGCGTCGTAGACGCCGTCGACCTGGGTGCCCTTGAGTACCGCCTGGGCGCCGATCTCCAGCGCGCGCTGGGCGGCGGTGGTGTCGGTGGAGAAGAACGGCGCACCGAGACCGGCACCGAAGATGACCACGCGGCCCTTCTCCAGGTGGCGGATGGCGCGGCGCGGGATGTAGGCCTCCGCGACCTGGCTCATGTGGATCGCGGTCTGCACGCGGGTGTCCACGCCCAGGCGCTCCAGGAAGTCCTGGAGGGCGAGGCAGTTGATGACGGTGCCGAGCATCCCCATGTAGTCGGCACGGCCGCGCTCGATCCCGCCTTCGGTGAGCTGCGCTCCGCGGAACATGTTGCCGCCGCCGACGACGACGGCGACCTGGATCCCCTCGGAGACCGCCTCCGCGATGGACTCCGCCACGTACTGGACGACCTCGGGCTCGATACCGAGCCCGCCGCCACCGGCGAAGGCCTCCCCCGAGAGCTTGAGCATGACCCGTTTCCAACCGGAATTGTGCATGGCGGGTTCGCTGGTCAACGCTTCGTTCTCCGACACGGCCTGTGGCCTCCCTTGTTCTCCCCGAGTGGCACAGGGTCCCCCGAGTACTCCTGCTGCGGGCGGATGAGGCATTCGGCGCCTGGAATCCGCCCATATCCACCAGAAGGTGCCGGGGAGAGAAGTCTCCCCGGCACCTCCATCATGTCAAAGCCTCTAGGCCTGGCCGACCTTGAAGCGGACGAAGCGCTTGACGGTAACGCCGGCCTCGTCGACGACCTTCTGGACCGTCTTCTTGTTCTCCTTGACGAACGGCTGGCCGAGCAGCGTCACGTCCTTGAAGTAACCGTTGAGACGGCCTTCCACGATCTTGGGGATGGCCTGCTCGGGCTTGCCCTCCTCGCGGGTGGTCTCCTCGGCGATGCGACGCTCGTTGGCCACGGTCTCAGCGGGGACGTCGTCCTTGCTGATGTACTGCGGGGCCAGAGCGGCGATCTGCTGGGCGAGGTCCTTGCCGACCTCTTCGTCCTTCTTGTCCAGCTCGACCAGGACGCCCATGGTCGGGGGCAGGTCCGGGTCGGACTTGTGCAGGTAGCTCGCGACGAAGGCACCGTCGAACTTGGCGATGCGACGGAACTCGAGCTTCTCGCCGATGATCGCGCTCTTGGCCTCGATGTAGGCCTGGAGGCTCTTGCCCGGCTCGATCTCGGCGGCGGCGACGACGGCGATGTCATCGCTGTCCTGGGCGACGACGAAGTCGGCGACCTCGTTGGCCAGCGCGATGAAGCCGTCGTTCTTGGCGACGAAGTCGGTCTCGCAGTTGAGCTCGATGAGGGTGGCCTTGCCCTCGCTCTGCTGCTTGAGGACGACCATGCCCTGGGCGGCGGTGCGGTCAGCGCGCTTGTCGACGGACTTGGCGCCCTTGATCCGCAGGGCCTCGACGGCCTTGTCGTAGTCGCCGTCGGCCTCGGTCAGGGCCTTCTTGCAGTCCATCATGCCGGCGCCGGTCGCGTCGCGCAGCTTCTTGACGTCCGCGGCGGTGAAGTTCGCCATGACTGTTCTCGGATTCCCTTGAAGTGAAGTCTGATCTGGCAGTGGAACGGCCCGGGTGAGTACCGCGCGGGCCGCCCCGCCCACAGGGGCGAGGCGGCACACAGGCGACGGTCTTCCCGGGCCGCTGAGTTCCCGGAAGGAACCGCTGACTACTCGGCGGCCTTGTCCTCGGCCGGAGCCTCGGGGGCCTGCTCGGGGGCGTCCACCGGGGAGTCCTCGGCGGTGACCTCGGCCGGAGCCTCGGCGGCGACCTCGTCGGCCGGGGCCACGGTGGCGGTCTCGGCCGGGGCCTGCTCGGCGGCGGCCTCGGCGGCAGCCGTCTCGCTCTTGCCCTCGAGGAGCTCGCGCTCCCACTCGGCCAGGGGCTCCTCGGCGGCCTTCTCCTCGGTCGCGCCGGAGGCGCCGGAGCGGACCAGCAGACCGTCGGCGACGGCGTCGGCGACGACGCGGGTGAGCAGGCTGACGCTGCGGATGGCGTCGTCGTTACCCGGGATCGGGTAGTCGACCTCGTCCGGGTCGCAGTTGGTGTCGAGGATCGCGACGACCGGGATGTTCAGCTTGCGAGCCTCGCTGATCGCGATGTGCTCCTTCTTGGTGTCCACGATCCACACGGCGCTGGGCACGCGGGACATGTCGCGGATACCACCGAGGGTGCGCTCGAGCTTGTCCTTCTCACGGCGAAGGTTCAGCAGCTCCTTCTTGGTGAGCGCGGAGCCGGCGACGTCGTCGAAGTCGATCTCCTCCAGCTCCTTGAGGCGCTGGAGCCGCTTGTGCACGGTGGAGAAGTTGGTGAGCATGCCGCCCAGCCAACGCTGGTTGACGAAAGGCATGCCGACGCGGCGGGCCTGCTCGTCGATGGCCTCCTGCGCCTGCTTCTTCGTGCCGACGAACAGGATGGTGCCACCGTGGGCGACCGTCTGCTTGACGAACTCGTAGGCGCGGTCGATGTACGCCAGCGACTTCTGGAGGTCGATGATGTAGATGCCGTTGCGCTCGGTGAAGATGAAGCGCTTCATCTTGGGGTTCCAGCGACGGGTCTGGTGCCCGAAGTGGACGCCGCTCTCCAGGAGCTGGCGGATGGTCACGACTGTGGCCATGACTGGTCCTCCTTGCGGTGGCGGATGCTTTCTCCGCCTTCGGTTGATCCTGACGCCCCGGCCGTACCGCCACCCCGCCGAAGCGGTGTGGACCGTGGGTGCGACCCCTCCCGGAGGAGGCGGGTGGGCGTGCGTATTGTGGTTTGGCCCTACGGGCCACGGATGATTCTATCCTCCGTCGGACACACCACGGAACAGCCTTGTGTCCAGGCAGATCTCCGAGAGCGCGACACCTCTACGGAGGGCTCGGGCGGGGGTTGTCCACAGGCCCGGTCCTCCTCTGGCGAAGGGCGGCCGGCGAGCGCATTCTGGATTCATGGGAATCCGCCGCATCTGGCACCTCCTGCTGTCGCTCTCGCTCCTGCTCTTCCCCGTTTTCCCCCACCGAACCGCGCTATCGGCGACCTCGCCCGAGCCCTCCTGGCGCTGGCCGGTGGACCCTCCCGTGGAGGTCCTGCGCCGCTTCGAACCACCCGCGCAGCGCTGGCTGCCGGGCCACCGGGGCGTGGACCTGGCGGCCCGACCCGGTCAGCCGATCCACCCGGCGGGCCCGGGCCGGGTCCATTTCGCCGGCCGGGTCGCCGGTGTGGGCGTGGTCAGCGTCTCGCACGGCGACCTGCGCACCACCTACCTCCCGGTGGATCCCGCCGTCACCCGGGGGGACCCGGTCGGCGACCAACCCCTGGGCACCCTGTCCGCCGCCCCGCGGCACTGCCCGCACCGCCCCTGCCTGCACTGGGGCCTGCTCCGCGACACCACCTACCTGGACCCCCTGGGCCTGGTGGGCCATGGTGAGGTCCGTCTGCTCCCGCTGGGCCCGTCACCGCTGATGCGGGCGGCGCCGCAGCAGCGGCTCAGGCGCGGGGGTGGGCCTGCCGGTAGGCGCTGCGCAGGCGGTCCACGGAGACGTGGGTGTAGATCTGGGTGCTCCGCGGGCTGGAGTGGCCCAGGAACTCCTGGACGCTGCGCAGGTCCGCTCCGCCGTTCAGCAGGTGGGTGGCGGCGCTGTGGCGCAGGCCGTGCGGGGCGCTGTCCAGGCCCGCCGCCCGGAAGTGGGCGTGCACGTCCGCGCGGGCCTGGCGTACACCCAGGCGACCGCCGCGGGCACCCAGGAGGAGGGCGGCTCCGCCGGTGCCGGTGGCCAGTTCCGGGCGGCCCCGGGCGGTCCAGGCGTCCAGGGCGTCCAGGGCCGGGACTCCCACCGGGACCGTGCGCTCCTTGTTCCCCTTGCCCAGCACCCGGACGGTGTTCCGGGAGCGGTCGAGATCGTCCAGGTCCAGGGCGCACAGCTCGGCGACCCGGATACCGGTGGCGTAGAGCAGTTCCACGACCGCGTGGCGGCGCAGCTCCACCGGGGTCTGCGGCACGAAGCCCTCCAGCACGGCCGCCGCCTGCTCCTCGTCCAACACGGCGGGCAGGGAGCGCTGTTGCCTGGGCGCGGACAGCCGGGGGCCAGGGTCGATGGTCAGGACCCCTTCGCGGTGCAGGAGGCGAGTCAGGGCGCGCACCGCCGCCACCCGGCGGGCCACCGTGGAGCGGCTCGCCCCGGTGGACCGCGCCCGGGAGAGCCAGGCGCGGATCAGGGGGACGTCCAGGTCGGCCGGGGCGTGGCCGCGGGAATCGAGGTCGTGGAGGAGGGACCTGGCGTCGGCCAGGTAGCCGCGCACGGTGTGCGGGGACCGGCCCAGTTCACCGGCCAGGTGCGTGGCGAAGCGTTCCAGGACCCCGGCCGAGGGTTCGGGGACAGAGGGTTCGGGGGCGGTCAAGCGTTCTCCCTGGGCAGGCAGGCGACGGCGTCGATCTCCACCAGGAAGCGGGGGTCGACCAGGCCGCTCACCTCCACCAGGCTGGCCGCGGGCCGGTGTCCGTCGGGCAGGGAGCCCAGGAGCGCGGAGCGGAACTCGTCCAGGTCGGCGATGTGCCGGAGGTAGTAGGTCAGTTTCACCACGTGGCTCAGGTCGGCCCCGTGTCGGGCCAGGACGGCCTCCATGTTCCGGAAGATCTGCCGGGTCTGCCCAGCCGCGTCACCGACGACACCGCCGTCGGGCGCCTGCGGGACCTGCCCGGAGACGAACAGGAGCGGACCGTCGGCCACCAGGGCGTCGCTGTACGGTTTGGCCATGGCTGGACCGTACCCAAGGCGCGCCCCGGGTACCCACCGGGACGCGTCCGCCGGTCGTGGCCCACACCGCCCCCTCTCGCCACAGCTGCCGAACAAAGGCCCCGGCCAGCGGTTTCTTCGGAGTTCCGTGTCGGAGACCGGGAACGCATGCCACCGGGCGCGGCAATCCCGCCAAGAGGATCCGAGAACCTCCCGGTGTTCTCAGCGGGGCGGTCGAAACGGCGCAGAAATCCACACCCCGGTTCCGGGCGGGACAATCCCTTTCCGGAGAAGAAAGACACTGCGTTAATGGGAAGATGAATCTTTCGAAACCCTCCGGAAACCATCCGCCCGCGGGACTGGAATCGCTCCCAGTCCCGCGGGCCGTCACAGCGCGCCTCCGCTAGGCGGCGCTCGTTTCCCATCTGCCGTCGAGTGTGTCGGAGGTGATCAGCAGGAGCTGGTTGTCGGCCCGCAGGATCGCCTCATGGAGTCTGCGCAGGACCGAGGTGGGATCGATGCCCAGCTCCCGGGCCAGGCGGATCCGGGCCGCACGGTAGACCTCCAGCGCCTCGGCCTGGCGGCCCGACCTGTACAGCGCGAGCATCAGCAGGGCCAGCAGCCTCTCACGGTAGGGGTGGGCGGAGGCGAGCTCCGCGAGTTCGGGCACCAGCCGTGCGTGGTGCCCTCGGTCCAGGTCGATTTCGATCCGTTCCTGACTGGCCAGCAGCCTGAGTTCCTCCAACCGCCTGATCTCGTTCCCCACGACGCCGCTGTTGGGAATGTCGGAGTACGGTCTGCCCCGCCACAGTCCCGTGGCCCGGCCGTGCAGTTCGGCGGCCTGCCCCAGCTCGCCCTGGCTTCGAGCCCTGCGGGCGAGGTTCACGGTGGTCTCGAAATACCTCGCGTCGACCTGGGCACTGCACAGCTCCATGCGGTAGCCGAGGCCGTCCCGCGCCAGGCGGCCGCTGTCGCCCAAAGCCTTGCGCAGCCGGTGCACGTACACCTGCAGGGTGCTGCGGGCACCGCCCGGCGGGTTCCCCTCCCAGAGGGCCTCGGCCAGTTCGTCCAGGGACAGGCGGTCCCCGCCCTGGCTCAACAGCACCGCCAACAGGCGGCGCAGCATGGGGGCCCGGAGTTCAATGGGAACGCCGTCCCGATAAATCACGAGTGGGCCGAGAATGCCGAACTCAATCACGTCGCCTCCTGTCGGGAGATGCTTTACCCAACTCCATGTGTCCGGAACAGGCCAGCCTGCTTATCACTTTCCGTGTCCAGTCATCGCCGGTGGTGACGTTTGTACGTGAAGAAAATAGGACGAATACCTCTTACGGTGCAACCGGGCAGTAATCCAGGTGTAAGTGGTTTCACCCATGCTGGGTCCAGCGCCGACCGAACCCAGGGAAGAAAGTGCGAGATGAACGCTAACGGGCGGCCCGCCGCTCCCCCAGAAGCATCGGCACCCTCTCCCCTGTGGTTGCCGATGACCTCGATGAACATGTTCGAACGCGGAGGGACCACCCTCGTCGCCGGTGAGGGAGTGCGCGTCCGGGACGACGCGGGCAACAGCTATCTCTCCGCGACCTCGGGCCTGTGGAACGTGACCTGCGGGTGGAACCACCCCGTGATCGTCGACGCCGTCTCGGAGCAGTTGCGCCGGTTCTCCTACGGGACCCTGTTCCGATACGACCACGACGTCGCCCGTACCCTCGCGGCACGGCTTCTGGACATCGCGCCCGGCCGCTTCGAGCGGGTCTACTTCTCCACCTCGGGGTCCTCCGCCAACGAGACCGCGGTCAAGGTGCTGCGCCGTTACCGCAGCCTCATCGGCCAGCCCGAACGCCGCCTGCTCGTCTCCTTCGACACCCACTCCTGGCACGGCACAGGCATCGGCGCCATGGCCCTGACCGGCGAGGACCTCGACCAGGAGGAGTACGGGGTCGACCGCCGGTGGAACCGTCTGCTCCCCTTCCCGGACCCGTTCGCCGCCGAGCGCGGGCTGGGGCCGGACGAGGCGGCCTGCCGAGAGGCCCTGGCCGAACTGGAACGGACCGAGGGAGACCGGGTCGCGGCGGTCATCGTCGAGCCGATCCTCTGTTCTGGCGGCGTCCTCATGCCGCCGGAGGGCTTCCTGGAGGAGGTCGCCGCTGCCACCGAACGGATGGGGGCCCACCTGATCGTCGACGAGGTGGCGACGGGTTTCGGCCGCACGGGAAGAATGTTCGGGGCCGAGCACACCGGTATCCGGCCGGACGTGGTCACCATGTCCAAGGGGATCAACAGCGGCTACCTCCCGCTGGCCGCCACGCTTTTCCCCGCCGAGGTCTACGAGGCCTACGAGAGCTCGGGGGCCTACCTCACCCACGGTGAGACCCAGTCCGGCAACCCCGCCGCCTGCGCCGCCGCGCTCGCCACGCTGGAGGTCGTCGAGAAGGAGAACCTGGTGCGGCGATCGGCCGAGGCCGGGGCCCGGTTGCGCAAGCACCTCGACGCCCTCCTCCAACTCGACATCGTCGGCGAGGTTCGCGGTGAGGGTCTGGCCCTGGCCGTGGAACTGGTGCGGGACTCCCGGAGCGGGGAGCCGCTGTCCCCGATGGAGATGGCGATGGTCAGCCATCTGTGCCAGCGCAACGGCCTCCTGGTCCACCTGAGTCGCCGGTGCCTCCTGCTGTTCCCCCCGCTCGTCGTCACCGACGCCGAAGTGGACGAGATAGCGGCCCGGCTGACCGGAGCGCTGAAGGCGGTGAGGTCGCGATGACAGCCACCAGTGCTGGAACCAACCCCCACTGGTGGGTACCCACCAGAATCGACTTCGGTGCTGGCCGCCTACGCGACGTACCGTTGGAGGTCGAGCGGGCCGGCCGCCCGGTCGCGGTCATCGTCGACGAGCGCGCCGAGGCGGCGGCTCCCGGAATCGCACCACTGTTGGAGCGCCTCTCACCCGAACTGCTCATCCGCCGCGCGGCCAGCACGCCGACCCGGCAGGAGGCCGAAGAACTCTCCAAGCGCCTGCGGGAGTCCGGTGTCCGCTCCGTCTGCGCGGTCGGCGGCGGAACGGTACTGGACCTGGCCAAGGCGGCCGCTGCCGCAGCCGCACTGCCCGGGCTGCTCTCGGGGTGGCGACCCGGTGGCGGATTCGTCCTCCCCCAGCCCGTGACGCGCGGCGGTCTGCCAGTGGTGGCGGTGCCCACCACCGCGGCGACCGGTAGCGAGGTCAACGCCAAAGCGAGCCTGGCCGACGGTGGAGACCGCCGTTTCCTGGTCCACTGGTCCCTGTTCCCCAGGGTCGCGGTGATCGACCCGATTCTGCACACGTCACTGCCACCAGCCCTGACCGCGGAGGGGGCCCTCGAAACGGTCGCCCGGCTCCTGGTACCCATGGTGTCGGACCCGCCCACCACGGCCCTGCCCGACGAGATCGCGGTCGGCCAGATCAGAGCGGTGGTCCCGGCCGCGGACCGGGCCCTGGCCGACGGAGACGACCTGCAGGCGCGGGGCACGATCGCGCTGGCCGCCAGCGTCAGCACGTTCACCGTGCACCAGATCGGCCGCCACCAGCACTCGTTCTGGATCTGGTACCCGACGAACACACTCACCGCGCACGGCCTGCGCAAGGGCCCGGCCCTGGGTGTTCTGCTGACCCGGTGGGCGCGCCTGGTCGTCGACGGCGACAAACTGGCCGGGCACAGGGACCGGCTCGCGGATCTGGGCGGCCGCGCGCTGGGCCTCACGGGGGCTTCGGTCACCCCGACGCAAGCCGCCGACGCCCTGGTCGGCCTCCTGCGGCGGTGGGGCTTCCCCACCGAGTTCGAGGAGCTGGGCTTGGACGCCACCGCGGAGGAGCTGACCGAGCAGACATGGCGGGCCTGGTCAGAGCCGCTACAGCCGAGGACCAGGGATCAGGTGCGCGCTCTCTTCGAGGGCGCCTGACGCGCCCCGGGACCGCAACACGTCCCCCCTCCTGCAGATGATCTTGCTACCAGGAGCAAGTTCGGCGCCGAACTTGCTCCTGGTAGCAAGATCACGGGGGATATGGGGGCTAAGGCGTCTCTGCCCGGGCGTGGGCCGACACGCCAGGGTAGTGACGTGGTCGTCCAGGTGGGCGTGAATCGTGCTCGTAGGGGCGCCGGGGCCGGTCAACACACCGATCCTCGACGCCCTCCGGCGTGGGCGCAGGAGCTCCGAAAAAGCTCCCGTCAACGGTTCAGAGCGGTACCTCCAGCGAGGCTCCGACATGGGCGGCCACACCGATCGGCGCCACGCACATCGTGGAGGCGTCGGGCAACTCCAGGTTCCCCTCGATCCCCGGGCCGTCGTAGGCACAGAGCGGGAAGGTTCCCAAGCCGCGGTCCGCCGCGACCAGTGCCGCCGCCTGCAAGGCGACGCCGGTGGCGACGGCCCCCACCCTGAAGGCGCCCGGCCCGTGCTCCCGGACCAGCGCGGGCAGGTCCAGGACCGGTACCACCACCCCGGCGAGCGAGAGGTTGAGCCGGTGGCCCGGAGCCCCGATCCGGGTGGCCACCCGCGGGTCCTTCGGCGGTACGAGTTCCCCGTAGCCGCCCAGCGGCGCCAGTACCGAGTCGACCGCGGCAGCCACCGGTGCGAGGTCGTCGGCTGACGGCGGCGGCGCCACGAATCCGCCTACCGGGCTGCGGCGGCGCAGCATGGCCCGCTCAGGGTCACGGGGCATCGTGATCTCGCCGAACTCCAGTTCCGGCCCCGGCACGGACCGGCGGGCGGCCATGAGGACGTCCTGGGGGTAGCGGTCGGGAACCGGCGGCACCCGCACAGGGGCCGGCTCGCTCGCGGGCGCGACCTCGCGGGTGGGCCCGACCGTGACGACCGCGAAGGCGATCTCGGTCTCGTCGCCCAGCTCCAGCAGATACTCGATCTCGTCGTCGGCGAAGGACAGCCGGGGAGCGCACTCCCAGCCCAGGTCGCGACCGGCGATCAGCAGCTGGGCCAGTGTGTGGCCGGTGTCCAGCAGGTGCAGCCGGTGGGCGAACTTCCCGTACCGGCCGGTGGTGCGCTCCAGCCGGGTCGTCAGCACGATGGTCAGATCGGAGACCGGTCCGCCCAGGGCCCGAGCCAGCCGTGGCCGCGGATCATCGGTGGTGACCCGCGTCAGCGCGTGGTGGACGGGGTTGTAGCGATGGGCTCCGGTCGGCAGCCCCGGCACCCCGCCCGAGAGCAGCCACAGATCGACCGGGTAGGCCGCACCGCCGCTGGCGACGAGCCGGAGCAGGGTGGTCATCACGTGCTGTTCGTCGAAGCCCCACCCCGGAGCTCCGGTGGGCAGGAAGGCCCGTGCCCCGGAGACGGTCAGGAAGCGGTGCCGCGCGAGACCGTTGCCGGTGGCCAGCATGCGGGAGATCCGGTCGACCGGTCCGGCTGGCCGGCGGACGGGGCGGGGCAGGGGGTGCTCACCGATGCCCGGTCGGCCCGCCCTCGTCGGATAGAGCTGGTACGCCCCCGACACCTGCGGCAGCTCGCGGTCGGCCAGGTAGGCCAGGACGGTGTCCTGGTCGGTGTCGGTCGCGTTCGTGCGCTCGGCCGTGCTCATGAATGCCCTTCTACGAGTTCGGTCTTGCCCGCGGCCACCATCGCCACGGCGTCGACCCCACAGGCCTGCTCCACCGCGTCGGCGACGACATGGCAGTACAGGAATCGGTCCACCGGGCGGATGCCGATCCGCGCCAGGTGCAGGTACAGCAGGTTCAGCGCCACCCGGTAGCGGAGGAACCAGGGGGCCTCGCGGAGGGTCTGCTCGAAGTCCCCGGAAGCGCGCAGGGCCCGGTGGAAGGCGCTGTGGCGCGTCTGTTCCACGGTCGCGCCGCCGCCCTCACCGCCCCCGCCGGTCGCGATCGGCCCGTCGAGGTCGAGTCGGCCGTCCGCGAGCAGCGGCCGGGCGTCGGCGGCGGCCCGGACGAGCTCCCGGCCCACAGACGCGGTCAGCGGATCCACGTGGGAGGCGGGCCCCTCGGCGTGGGCCCGTACCCGGCGCACGAGGGGGTCGCGCAGTCGGGCCGAGCGTTCGTCGAAGAGAGACCGGACCGCCCGCGGATCCGGGCTGCCCATGATGTGCGCCTCGGCGTGGGAGCGGTAGGAGACGAAACCGCGTTCGAGGTAGCCGCCCACCTGCCGCGCTATGAGCAGCATCAGGTCGACGACGTGGGTGCTCCGCGCGGGGCCCTCGCCCACCGCTATGGTGAGCGCGGCCTCGCCGGTCCGCTGTTGGAAGCCCTCGAACAGCTCCACCGCGTCGTGCGTACCGAGTACGTGCAGGCGCGGGTCGTGCGGCTCCTCCTCGACGGTGTTGTCGGGTTGCTGGGGTTCCAGCGGGCCGTGCTCGCGTTCGCGTTCGGCCAGTTGCCGGTAGGCCTCCCGGAGCGGCTCGGGGTCGAGCACGGTGGTGGACGGGAAGGCGGCGAGCGCGGGCCGGAGGTGGCGTTCCACCGCGGGGCGCACGATCCGCTCCCAGGCGGCGTCGTCGGCGTCCACGACGATCCTCAGGTGCGGCCCCCGGCGCCAGTGCCGTGTCCAGAAGGCGGGTAGACCCGCGGCCGCCAGTTCCCCGATCAGCGGTCGTACCCCGGACCGCAGCAGCGGCGCGGGGTCGGGGTCGTGATAGGCGACCCGGAGCCGCCGGGAAGCCGTCACGGCTTCACCGACACGGTCTCGGCCAAGGCCAGCCTGAGCAGTTCCATCACCAGTGCTTCACGTTCCATGTGAACCCCGAGTCGGTTGTTGTGCATGTGCAGCGCGGAAAGAGTCACCATCCCCCGGTCCAGGTCTTCGATGTCGTGCGGTGCGCTGCCCTCGGGCGGTCTCAGCAGACCACGCGCCGCTACGTCCCCGAGCCCGCCCTGGAGCCGCCGACAGGCCGTCAGCCACTCCCCCTCGCCGCCTGTGGGCTTCGCGGTCAGGGCATGCCGGACGAGCTGGCGGACGCGTTCCCCGGAGCGCTGCCACGACTGGTCGACGATCCCCTGCCACCGGGCACCGGTCCGTTCACCGATCCAGCGCCCGACCATGTGATCGACGAACCGGTTCACCCAGTGCGCGTCGCCGACCGCGGCCAGTCCGCTGGCCATGCACCACACGGCACGGGCCACGGAGTCGGTCGGGGTTCCGGCGTAGGCCAGGGCGTCGCGGCTCGACGCGGTGAAGAACTCCTCGACGTGCTCCATGGCCTCGGGTCCGCCGTACATCCCGGTCTCGGGCCGGTACACCTCCCAGGTGAGGGTGTTGTCCGGCAGCAGTTCACCGCCCGCCTCCTCACCCGGCTCGCCGATCAGCCCGACGAGCCGCCGGTACTCAGCGGGGTCGGCGGCGGTGCGTGAGGGACGCGTCCGCACCAGCTCCGCGAAGCGGTCCCGGACCTGTCGGCGCGCGAACTCACGGTGACCGGCGTCGGGCACCCGGAGGCGGAACCTGAGGTGCGGTCCGCCGGTCCAGTAGCGGACGTAGAACCAGCGCGGGGCCCGGTCTGCCAGTGCCCGCACGGTCGGCGCGACGACGGAGGCGACCACCGCCGAAGGGTCCTGGTGGTAGTAGCAGTGGGCGGTGATCCAGCCGCTCATGGTCGGTCTCCCGGCAGTTCGACGGCGTACTCCACGACCCGGTCCGGACCGAACACGTCCGGCGCGGCCTCCTGGAACAACAGCAGGTCCCGGCCCCTGGACAGCCGGGTCAGTTCCGCCGCCCCCCACCAGGAACACAGGTCCAGCGGCCGCGGCTTGCGGTCCTTGGCCTTCTCCATCACCCGCTCGGCGGAGTCGACGGCGTCGGCGGCCCGCGCGAAGACGACGTCGGGCAGCCCGAGGTCCCGGACCACGCGGCGAACTCCGACGAAGCGGTCGAAGTCGTCACGCCCCTCACCCAGGTCCAGCTCTGCGCGGGGCACGATCCAGCTCCGGCGCTCCAGGAGGACTCCGCCGACCCGCAGCCGTGGCAGAACCGAGGCCTTGGACGGTCGGGGAGCCGAGTGGAGCGCGCGGGACCGACCCACCAGGGCCCACGCCTCGGCCATGGGGGCGGCCAGGTCGAGCAGGAAGCGCAGCAGCGGCGGAAACCAGTACCGGCCCATGGTCCCCCGGTGGATGAGCCGCACCGGGCGGCCCGCCGAGCGCCACCACAGGGCTGGGAGCCCGGCCGGATCCAGGCGGATCTCCAGGTCGGCGGGGCGCACCCGCCGCTCCGGGGGCAGGGAGGGGACGCACCCCGGCCAGACCAGTTCGTGGGTCGCGTGCGGCGCCACCCGGTTGAGGGAACTGCGGAACAGGCCCGCCGCCTCGACGAGAAGGGGCCCTGTCTCGTCCCCCCGCGGTGCGGGCGGACCTGACCAGCGGCGGACCCGCGAGCCCGCCGTCCCGTGTCCGGGAGCGGCCGCGTTGAAGGCCACGGTGCCGTCGGCCAGGGGCTGGAGGAAAAGGGTCATGGGGTGGTCGCGGGGCAGCCAGGCGGGCAGGGCGTCGAGCAACCGGTCCACGGCGTCGGTGTCGGCGTCGAAGCCGGGGCCGCAGTCAAGCGGCGGGGTGAGGAGGTCCAGCAGCCCGCTCTGGAGCCGGCGCAGCTCATCGACCCTGGGCACACCGCTGTCCGCCAGGTGGAAGGGGTTGTCGCGCAGCCCGCGCAGCCGGGCCCCCTCCGGCCACCCGCCCGGGGAATCGCCCTCGTTCCAGGCCAGCCATGCCTCCAACAGTCCCACACGGGCGCCGTCTCCGAACCGTTGCCGGAGCCGTTCCGCGATGGCCAGACGGCCGGGCAGGGCCCCGTCGAACACCGACACCAGGCGTCGGACGCGGTGCAGGTCGTCGTCGAGCACCGACCAGTCCGGGGTCCGGGGCGGGGCGGACCAGCTGGGCAGGACGTCCTCGTAGCAGAGGTACTTGCCGGGGATCAGGGAAGGATCGCCTCCGGCGTCGGTCAGCGCCTCACCGACCGTCGCGCGCAGGCGGCCCAGGGAACGCCAGCGGTCGGCCGGGGCGTCGGCGGCCTCGGCCTCGCGTGCCGCCTCGCCGATCCGCCGGACCGGGGAGTCCTCCGGCAGCCCGAGGCGGTCGGCCGCGCCGGTCAACCGGTCCGGTGCCTGGTCCGGCACGCCGAGGTCACTCTGGAGGAGACCGGCCCCGACCAGCTGGCCGAGCATCGTCTCGGCCTCGGCCGGCGCCGCACCGAACTCGGCGGTGAGGAAACCGGCGAGTTCGGCCGGGCAGGCGCCGTCTCGGGCCCGTCGGACCAGTGCGAGCAGCCACGGTCGGGCGGGAACCCCCACACAGCGCCCGTCCGCGTGCGCGGCCAGGACCCGCTCTCCCGTGACGGTCAGGGTCGGGTTGGTCCGCAGGAGCAGCGGGCCGTGCGCGATCACCAGCAGGCGCTCCAGCTGGAACTCGACCTCGGCGTTGAGCTCGAGGTGGCGGGAGAGCCCGGTCGGTGCCGGGACCTGGAGCGCCTCCGTCTCCCCGCGCGCGTCCTGTGCTGTGGCCCCGCCCCCGGCGGGGAACGGCCCTGCGGTGGTCAGGGTGGAGAAGGGGCTGGTCTTCAAGGCAGTCCGCAGCACGTAGTTGGCCACGCGCCTGCGGGTGTTGAGGTGTTCGGGCGCGCTGGGCGGGCCGCAGAGCCACGCCTCGACGTCGGGGAACAGGGCGTCGCTGGCCATCGCCAGAGCACGTCGGAAGTCCGTGTCCCGGGCCAGGTCGGCCAGTCGGTGCTCGGCCTGCGCCCTTTCGGTGCGAAACGAAGCGCGTGCCTCCTCCAGGCACCGGTCCAGCTCCTGGTGGTACGAGCCCAGCTGGCCGAGGAGCTCTCGCGCTGGCGCCGACAGCCGGACCAGGGCCTCTTCCGGCAGCGCCTTGGGGGGACGCCCGTTGTGCACCGCCCGGCGGCAGGCCAGCAGCGCCCGGCGTACGGCCCGGTCCTCACAGCCACCCACCGCCGTGTGGATCAGGTCGGCCAACTCCTCGCCCTGGCGGCCCAGGTCCCTCTGGAGGGCGTCGAGGTCGTTCAGAAGGCGGGCGGTGCCGGGCAGCTCGCCCACCCGTGCGCTGCCGCTGGGCAGGCCCGCTACGCGTACGACGATCAAGGCCGCACCCTCATCCCCAGGTGCCAGGGCGCGTTGGGCTCGCCCAGTACCAGAAGAAACACCGGTATCTCCCGTTCACCGTCCAGCCCCAGCAGGCGGGCACACTCGTCGGCGTCGTAGCTGTTGGTCACCCGCGCGGACAGCCCGTGTGCGGCCGCGGCCAGCGAGACCCGCTGCGCCACCACTCCGGTGAGCAGCTGGGTCGCGCGGAAGGCACGCCTGGGGTGGTGTTCGAGCAACCGCGCGGCGTCCGCGGTGACCGCCACCATCAGCGGCGCGGTCCGTACGTTGATCTCCGTCCGCCACACGTCCATGGCCTGGAAAGGGGGGCGCAGGTCTGCGCGGCTCACGGTGCGCAGAGCGCCGTCCACGTAGCGGTAGTGCCCCTGCGGCAGGTCGGTGACCGCTCCCGCGATCACGTGCAGCCCCACCTCGGGCGGGGCCGTCTCGTGCCACAGGTCGTCGGCGTCCGGCCGGACCGCGTCGAGCAGGATGTCGGCCACGACCCCCACCGGCACCGGCTTCGCGGCGGGCAGGAACACGTCCGGGCCGGAGTCGCGGCGCAGCACCGCCGCCCCCGTGTCGGTTCCGCTCTCCTGCCGCAGCGGCGCCAGCGGCAGGTCGGTGTCGGAGCCCGCCGCCGGTTCAGCACCGGCCAGCGGAGGGCCGGCCGCCGCCCCGACCGGTTCCAGCTCCGCCGGGTCGTGCAGCCTCGAGGCCCGTTCGACCGCCAGGGTCCGGTGGCTCAGCACCGGTTCGAGGCCGCTTCCACCGGCCACGGGGACCACGGTCCGCCTCGGCGGAACCGGAGCCGCCGGGCGGTAGCCCGGCTCCGTCGGAGCGTTCGCCCGGTCCCACAGCGGCAGGAGCGCCAGAACGGACTCGGAGTCGTCGTCGGGCAGCGCCAGCAGTTCGGCGAGGGCCTCGTCGAGGAAGCGGAGCCGCGTGTGGCCGCCCAGGCCAAGGGCCGAGGCCACGACCCGGAGGTTGCCCAGGACCAGCCCGGCCTCCTGGGTGGCCAGCCGGTAGGCGTAGTTGCGGTACCGGAAGGCGGTCTTGCCCAGCCTGGCCGTGACGACCAGCACGGTCCGCGCACCGTCGAGCCGTGCCGCCGAGGCCGCGGCCAGATCGGACCGTCCCACGTCCTCGCGCAGCTCGGAGAGCTCGTGATGGGCCGGATCGTAACGGTGGACCCCGTCCGGCGCCGCGTCCGACCACACCGCCAGCTCCACCGGGTAGAAGCACCGGGCCGAGGCCACCGTCCGGTGCCAGGGCCATTCCACCTGTGGACCGAGGTCCGTACGGGAGAAGCCGTAACCGTAGAACAACAGCTCGCCCAACCGCTCCAGATCCGAGCGGCGGCCGGAGCTGGAGCGGTCGGCACCGGCTCCGGGGGGCGTCTGCTCCTCCCGGAGCGCGGCCCCGAGCGGGCCGATCCGGTGACGCGGCCCGGCGGGGAGCCGGAACCTGCGCCGCGGGTCGGCGGGGCGGGTGAACAGCGGGGGGCGGGCGGGGTCGTCGAGCCCGCCCTGCCCCTGCGCGTGGATCGCCTGCCACCGGTAGTGCACGTCGTACAGGTACTCGCGCACCAGGTCCGCGTCCTCGTCGCCGGTCACGGGTACCGCCGTCGTGTTCGGATGGGTCCTCGTCATGGGAACGGGTGCGGGTCGGGGTTCACATCGTCGAAGCCCTGCTCGGCCGCCGCCTCGAACACCCGGTCGAGGCCGCGCACGCGGCGGAACCTGTGGCCGAAGGTCATCGGCAGCATCCCCGGAACGATCACCTTCACGCAGAAAAGGCCGCCCGCCCGGTGCTCGGGGGTGGTCTGGTCGACCACCACCACCTCCAGACCGTGCTGTCCGAGCCGCTCCACGGTCTCGTCGAGCAGCGCCTTCAGGTCGGTCGGCTCGCCCGTGTGCAACCGGGGATCGGGGGCGGCCATCGCCCGCTCGGGGCCGCCGAACAGGAACGCCAGGCGGTCCTGGGCCTCGGGCCGGCCGTTGAGCTGGCTGTGGTGCAGCATCGACGTGCACAGGTCGCTGTCGTCGACCATGCGGCGGGCGAGATCCTGGACCTCGGCGGGCTCGTCCTGGTGCTGGGCGATGATCGGGGCGATTTCCAGCAGCCCGGCCGCCACCGCCTCCTCCATGTCGAAGTGGGACGCGGCCGCGCACAGGAACCGGGCGTACCCGTCACGCTCCTGCCCATCGACGACCCCGATCCACACGCTGGGGACCCCGTGCTCGGCCGTGGTGTCCCAGGCGTGCACCGTGTACCCGGTCAACCGCTCGATCCGCTCCAGCAGGAGCGGCACCGTGGTGCCACGAGCGGTGCCGAGGTCGATCCGCTCCGGAGTGCGGCGCGAGTACCAGGTCATCAGGAAGGCGTCACGCTCGATGACCTCCATCAGCCCGTGCAGGATCGTCTCCGGCATCGAACCGCCGACCGCGCAGCCGTTCGAGATCTCGTAGAGGAACCGGGGACGGTCCGGGCGGACCAGACGGGTGCGGTAGTAGGCGTAGGTCTCCGGCACGAGCACCGGTGCGTCACGGGTCAGGGACCGGCCCCAGACCCAGTCCAGGTCCGCGTCCTCGGTCCACCGCTGGCAGGGGAAACCCTCCTCGTCGTAGCGGTGCTCATCGTGCAGGCCCAGCCGCCGCAGGTCGAGTGCCTCGGGAAGCTCCCGGTAGGCGCCCGTGACCACGCTCCGGTGGCCGGACGGGCTCATCCCGCCCCAGCGCTCGACCGCCTCGGCGACCGCGGCCGCACCCGACTCGCGGTAGGAGGGGGTGCGCCCGATGCCCTGTTCGACGTCGGTGGAGTTGCGCAGGCCCAGCGGCGCGGTCATGTTCGGGAACACGCCGCCGCCGTACTTGAAGAGGGTGCGGACCATGCCCACGTCCCGGTCCACGTAGGTCGGGAGGAAGGACTCGTCGTCCACCAGGGACTTGGTCCGCATGGAACCCGGCTTGCGGGACAGCGAGGCGCTCGGCATGAGCACCTCGGTGTCCTCGGGGTTGTCCTCGGGAAGCGCGCCGCACACGGCGCACAGCGGGTCCGGCAGGAGCACCGCCCGCCGCACGCCGAGACCGACAAGCCGCACCACCATCACCGGCAACCGGTCCCCGGCCTCCCGGTCCAGCTCGATGAGCCTGTCAGCGGTCTGGGCCGCGAACCCGGCGTGGAGGCCGGTCAGGGTCGGCGGACGCCACCGGCGCAGGAGCTCCGGGTCCCGGCGGTCGATCTCGGCCATGGGCTCGGGGAACTCCCGGGCCAGCAGAAGACGCGACTCCAGGCACTCGGGGCACCCGGGTCGGCCCTCGCGGATCACCGGGCCGATGTAGAGCCGGTCCCGGCGCGCGAGCACCGGCAGCACCGGTCCGCTCCCAGCGGGAATCTCCGGCAGTACCCCGGCCTCGCCGACCACCACCGTGTACTCCGGCGGAACGACGGCACGCAGAGCCTCGGCCAGAACACCGTTCCCGACCACGGTCGGGGCCGCCGTCATCGACTCGGTCACAGCTCCACCACCCTGACCAGGTGCGGTGTGGCCGTCCGCAGGGCCGGCTCGCCGTCCAGCTCCACAGCTCCGAGCCGGAGCCCGCGCGCGGCCAGCAGTTTGACCGCGCCCTCCGTCGTCAGCAGGTGTCCGGCCAGTGAAGCAGCAGTGCCCACCGGTTCGGGAACCCCGTCCGGGGGCGGTGGCGCGGTGCCCGGTTCCGGCGCGCACTGCACCGCCGTGGTGGCCCGGACCAGGGCCAGCTCGGCGGCGCTCGCCAGGTCCTTGCCCGAAGCCCGTGCCAGCGGCTGGCCGCCGGTGGCGACCAGGACCGTCGGCAACTCGGCATCCAGCCGGAAGAGGCGTACGGTCGACCGGGTCAGCAGGTCAAGCCGGTGCGCCTGTTCGGCGACAGCGTCGGGGAGGTCGTCCCGGCCGATCAGCGGGGCCTCCTCCGGGACCGGCACGGCCCGTTCGGCCGCGTAGTCGAACACCGCCTGGGAAAGCGCGCTCTCACGGTCAAGCGCGGCCCCGATGCCGGGAACGTAGGGGTCCCGGATTCCCACCGGAGCGACCACCGGCCCCGGCTCGCCGCTGACGAGGTCCCGGGCGGGCCCGCTCGACGGATGGGCGGCGGCCAGGCGGCCGAGCGCGGCCAGCGTGGCACTGTGCCTGGCCTCGACGAAGGCGTCGGCCGCACCGAGCACGTCGCTGGTCTCACCGCCCTTGACCATGCGCGCCACGGCGACCCGGAGCGGCAGCTGGACCGGGTGCTCCTCGATCTCCAGGAAGGGGCCGGTCAGCGCGTCGAACAGTTCGGCCGCGGCCCGGGAGAACGACTCGCTGTCGACCGGTGCCGACGACTCCTGGGTCCCGCCGGACGCCGCGGCGGAGCCGACCGCGAGCACCCGCCCGGTCTGGGACTCCAGGGTCCGCAGGTCGATGCGCTCCACTTCACCGGCGACCGGTTCCGGGTAGGCGCCGGTGACGGCTCGAAAGACCGAGAAGAGCGCGGTGTTGGCGGGCACGCCCACGGCGGGACCGCGCAGCCAACTGGAAGGACCCACGGGTAGCGCCCCGGTGTCGGCCAGCCGCGCCTTCGCGTCGGCCCAACCGGCGGCGCCGCCCGGAACCGGGCCCACCCACGCCGTGTCCCGGCTGACCAGGACCGGCAGCAGGGGTGCGGAGCAGGCGCCCGCGACGGTGTCGACCAACGCCGGGTCCTCGGTCAGCACGACCACGAAATCGGCGGCGGCCACGCTCGCGGCGAGGTCGGCGGCCGGGGTCTCGACGAGTTCGAGCGAGGGGTCCTCATCCCTCAGCGCCTCGACGTCGGCGGCGCGCGCGGCGCGGGCGCCGGCGTCCTCCGCGGGGTCGACGACCTCCACGCGACGGCAGCCGAGGTGCCAGGCGGCGCGTGCGGCGGAGTCGGCGAGCGGGGCCTGGCCGACGACCACGAGACGGGTGTCGCGCCAGCGCTCGAACCGGGCGGGCCCGGACTCGCACCGGAAGTCCACGTAGGCGATCTCGGCCTGGTAGCGCGTCAGTTCCGACTCGGTCAGCGTGTGCGGCAGGTCGTCGCCGACGTCCCGTACGAACCCGTTGCGTTCGAGCAACGCCACCAGGTCACGGGCCATCTTCTGATGTGCGGGGGACAGCCCGGAGACCAGGTCGTCGAGCTGCGCGGAGCCGTCAAGGCTCGGCGCCAGCAGTTCCACCCACTGATAAATCGATCCACCGCGCAGATTCACCGATCGAACGCTGTCGATGATGAAGGCCCCGTCGGAGGTCGGGACGTAGTAGACGTCTGGCCGGAGTTTCGGTCGCATCCGCGCCCTTCTCTTCTCTCTCACCGTTGCGAGGGGACGGCCCCGGCGCTGGGAAGCGCACCGGGACCGCCCCACCGGGTCAGCTGCAGCAGCAGCACGGGCAGCAGCTGCAGCAGCTGCAGCAACCGCCGCCGCTACCGGAGGCGCCGATCTCCATCATGGCCAGCGTGGAACCGAGCGACTCGATACCGCCCGGGGAGTCGGTACCGAAGCCGAGGACGCCCTCGCTGCTGGTGCTGAACTCCTCGACCGGAAGGTCACCGAGGCCAGCGGAAAGCTGGTCAGCCTTGATCGACATGGAAACCGTTCCCTTTCCTTGAATGAACCGCCGAAACCGAAAAGTGTCGGCGTACAACCATGATCCCCGCACCTACTTACAGCGCGCCTACACCGGGTTTGCACCTTCGTTCGGGCCGCACGGAAAGCATCCGGATAATGGATCCGCGTGTTTGAAGGCGCGCCCGGCACACCTGGTCCGCAGCGGCTCCGGTCCCGAACACGGGACCAGCGGGCCGATCGGAGAAGCTGCCCCGACCGGCCCGCCAGCCCTCACTCCGTCAGACCGAGCCGCTCACCGCTGCGGCCGCCAAGCAAACGCCCAGCCTGACCTATCAACTGCAGCAGCAGCACGGGCAGCAGCTACAGCAGCTGCAGCACTCACCGCTGCCCGAAGCGCCGATCTCCATCATGGCCAGCGTGGAACCGAGCGACTCGATACCACCGGGCTGGTTGGCACCGAAGCCGACGACACCCTCACTGCTCGCGCTGAATTCCTCAACCGGGAGGTCGCCGAGGCTACTGGAGAGACCATTGGCGTCAATGGACATAACTTTCCTCCTTTCTTCTTCGAAGCATTGACCAGATGTCGAGTGATCGACGCTCCCCACTGTCCCTGATCGCATTTACAGCACGCCTACCGCACGCTTTATCCGGGCTGACGTCGGCCACGGCGCATGCTGCCCCAGCACGCTCCGGGCCCATCACCGCTCGCCTCCTCGCCCGTACGCCGGCGTCCCGTGGGGGCGTGGCGCCGCCGTCGGATCAGACCGGAGGCATCCGCGGACTCCTCGCCGGGAGGCGCCAGCCGGCCTCGCAGCGTTCCACCAGGCCCGCCGCGGCCAGCAGACCCAGGGACCGCATGGCGTCCGGCAGGTCCTGACCGCACTTCCTGGCCACCGTGGCGGGGCCCAGGCCCTTGCGGGTGACCGCGGCCAGGACCTCCGCGGTCCCCTGATCCAACGCGGCCGGGACCAGCAGCGGCCCCGGCTCCTCCGGTTCGGCCTCGCCCAACGGGACGATCTGCTCCACCACCTCGTCCGCCCGGGTGACGCAGACGGCCTTGCCCTCGCGGAACAGGCGGTGGCAGCCCACCGACATCGCGGAGGTCACCGGGCCGGGCACGGCCATCAGCGCCCGGTGCAGTTCGACGGCGTGGGCGGCGGTGTTCAGGGCCCCGCTGCGCCTGCCCGCCTCCACCACCACCGTGCCGGGGGTGAGCGCGGCGATGAGCCGGTTGCGGACCAGGAAGTCCGGGCCGCGCGGGGTGCGGCCCACCGGCCACTCGCTGACCAGCACCCCCTTGCCCGCCACGTCGGCGAACAGGGCCGAGTGCGCGCTCGGGTAGTCCACGTCCAGCCCGCAGGCGAGCACCACCACGGTTGCGCCCACCGTGTTCGCGGCCCGGTGCGCGGCCCCGTCGATCCCCAGGGCCCCACCGGAGACGATCGTGAAGGAGCGCCCGGCCAGGTCGTAGGAGAGCTCCGAGGCCACGTGCAACCCGTAGGAGGTGGCGGCCCGCGCTCCCACCACCGACACCGCCCGCAGGCACAGGTTGCGCAGGTCGCCCCGGCCCCGGACCCAGAGCCCGTAGCAGAGCCGGCCGCCCGGAAGCTCGTCGAGCCGCCCGGGCCACTCCGGGTCGCCTGGGGCGACGAACCGCACCCCGGCCTCGGCCGAGGCGTCGAGCAACCGGTCCGGATCCGCCTTCCGGGACCGCGCCGACCAGCGCTGCCACCGCAGCAACAGGTTGCCGGGCAACTCGCCCCCGAACGGCGGAGCCCCGGGCGGCGGTCCCCCGGAGACCAGGGCCGACCACACCGCCCCGGCCCCGTGCTCGGCCACCATCGTCCCCAGCCAAGGGTCGCTCGGCGGCCCCACCGCCGTCAGACACACCCGCGCCCGCACCTCGTCCTCGTCCCCCACACGACCTCCCAGCACTCCGGCCCCACCGACTTCCCCGCACGCACCCGCGTCCATGTCCGGCCCCGGGTCTTCGGGGGTCCTCGTCGTCGTCCCGGGCCCGCGCGGTCATGACCAGACAGGCCACGGCCAGGACGAGGACCAGGTCGAACGTCGCCAACGTGAACACGAGGATCACGAGCTCCGGGCCGGGGCGCCACAACTCCGTGGGTACGGCGTCCACCGGCGTCACCAGGCCCTTCCGGACCACAGGGCGTAGGCGTAGGCGGTCTCCTCCTCGCCCGGGCGGTCACGGCCCGCGAGATCGGCCAGGGTCCAGGCGACCCGGAGGGCACGGTCGACACCCCGGGCGCTGATCTGGCCCCGGTCCATCGCCCGGCCCAGCACGCGCAGGGCCGACTGCTCCACCGGGAAGTCCCGGCGCAGGCGGGCCCCGGGGATGGCCGCGTTGGTACTCCACGGGGTGTGCTCCAGCCGCTCCCGGGCCCGGCTGCGGGCCTGCGTCACCCGGGCCGCCACGGTTTCGGAGGACTCCGCGAAGGCCCGGTCGGCGAGCAGCTCGGCGCGGGCCACCGGCTGAAGGTCCACCTTGAGGTCGACCCGGTCCAGCAGCGGACCGGACAGCCGGGACAGGTAGCGGCGCCGATCACCCGCCGGGCAGCTACAGAGGTTGCCCGGTTTGGCGCAGGGGCAGGGGTTGGCCGCCATCACCAGTTGGAAGCGGGCGGGGAAGGCAACCGTGGAGGAGGCGCGGGCGATCACCACCTCGCCGCGCTCCAACGGTTCGCGCAGCGAGTCCAGCACCCCGCGGCCGAACTGCGGCGCCTCGTCGACGAACAGGATTCCGTGGTGGGCCTTGGACACCCAGCCCGGCCGCGGGTTCCCGTGACCGCCCCCGATGATCGAGGCCCGGCTGGAGGTGTGGTGCGGTGCGGCGAAGGGCGGCACGGTGACCAGCGGGGCGCCCGGCGGCAGCAGCCCGGCCACCGAGTGGATCGCCGTGGTCTCCAGCGCCTCGGCCGAGGACAGGGCGGGCAGGACCGTGGGCAGGCGCTCCGCGAGCAAACTCTTCCCTGTTCCGGGAGGGCCCAACATCATCAGGTTGTGGCCGCCCGCCGCGGCGATCTCCACCGCCCGCCGGGCCACCGGCTGACCCAGCACGTCGGCCAGGTCCGGGCCCCTGTCCCCCGTCTCCTCCCGGGCCGGTCCCGGTTCCGCGGGGTTCTCCGGTTCGTCTCCCCCGCGCAGCCAGTCGCAGAGCTGCGCGAGGTCGGCCACCGCGGTGACCTCCACCTCGGGGACCAGGCGGGCCTCGGCCGCGTTGCCGGTGGCCACCACGAATCGTTTGAACCCCTGGTCGGCGGCGGAGGCCATGGCGGGGAGTACCCCGCGCACGGGGCGGGCCCGGCCGTCCAGGCCGAGTTCGGCCAGGAGCACGGCGTCGGAGAGCCGGTCCGCGGGCACCTCACCGGCCGCGGACAGGACGGCGCCCGCGATGGCCAGGTCGAAGAGGCTGCCGGACTTGGGCAGGCTGGCCGGGGAGAGGCTGATGGTGATCTGCCCGCTGGGCCAGCTCTCGGAGCTGTTGGCCACGGCCGCGCGGATCCGGTCGCGGGCCTCGCGCAGGGCGGCGTCGGGCAGACCCACCAGGGTGACTCCGGGGTCGCCGCCGCCCAGGTGGACCTCCACCTCGACGATGTGCCCCTGCACGCCCAGCAGGCTGACGCAGTAGGTGCGGGAGAGGGACATCAGGTCATCCCCCGCTCGTGGGAGACGAACACCCGGCCGCCGACGACCAGCACACAGACCCCGTCGATCCGCAGCGGGAACAGCGGGCAGCGGTACTGTTCGGCCCAGGACCGGGCCAGTGCGCGCAGGCGGCGCCGCTTGTCCGCGGTGATGGCCTCCACGGGATGGCCGTGCCGCAGCGAGGTGCGGGTCTTGACCTCGGCGACGACCAGGACCGGCCCGTCCCTGGCCACGATGTCGATCTCCCCGGCCCCGCCCGGGGCGCGCCAGTTACGGGACACCACCCGCATACCGGCGCGTTCCAGGTACGCCGCGGCGAGCTCCTCGCCGCGGCGTCCCGTCTTCCTTCGGTACTCGGCCCACCGATCCACCGGCGACCACCTCCCGATGACAACGGTCGGTGATCGGCCCGTGGCGCACCAGGGGTCAGTTTTTTCTGTGGATAACTTCCGCCGCGGAGCGACTCGACAACCGGGAACGGCAAGGGGTCGTTCCCAGGCCCCAGCCCTACTCGGCGGAACCTCTACTCACTGGGGCGTCCACCATCGGTAGGGGGCATCTCGAGGTCGGACTTGGTGATTTCCTCGACGTTCACGTCCTTGAACGTCACCACGCGCACGTTGCGCACGAACCGGGCGGGACGGTACATGTCCCAGACCCACGCGTCCTCCATCACGACCTCGAAGTACATCTCCCCGTTCTCGGTCGAGCGGGGCTGAAGGTCCACGTGGTTGGTGAGGTAGAAACGCCGTTCGGTCTCCACCACGTAGCCGAACAGGCCGACGACGTCGCGGTACTCGCGATAGAGCTGGAGCTCCATCTCGGCCTCGTACTTCTCCAGGTCCTCAGAACTCATGTGCGCGCTCGCTTTCGTCAGCACTCTCCGGTCATGGTGTGCCGGTTCCCCTCACGTGGACACCGCGGCCGCCCGGCTTGTTCCCGCCGACGGACCCGGGCCAGGTGTTCGAAGAACGCCGATACGATCCGAGATCCATCATGCGTCACGGAACGCACTTTTGTGCCCCGTCGAGCGGATTTCCTTGGACGGATCAATCACCCACGCCGGAGAAAACGTCGTGACCTGCGACGATGATCGAGAGTAAAGTCAGTCGTCGGCGGCGTTCAGCTCGTCGAAGGACGGCGGGACGCTCAGCGACCCGGCCTGGCTGAACGGCCAGATGATGACGAAGGCCCGGCCCACGACGTGGTCGATCGGCACGGCACCGCCGCCGGGGTTGTTCTGGTTGGCCCGGGAGTCGTAGGAGATGGCCCGGTGGTCGCCCATCAGCCACAGGTGCCCCTCCGGCACCTCGATGGGACCGAACTCGCTGTGGCTCGCGACGCTGTCCGGGAAGAGGTAGGCGTCCTCCTCCAGCGGCACCCCGTTGACCAGCACACGGTTCTGGTCGTCACAGCACTCCACGGTGTCACCCGGCAGGGCGATGACCCGCTTGATGTACTCCTTGCCCGTGGGAGCCGCCCCCAGCTGCTGCTGCACCCAGGTGAACCCGCGGCTGATCGGGTTGCTCGACTCCGGGGGCTGCACGACGGTCGGGTCGTCCCACGACCCGTCGCCGTTGAAGACGATGACCTCGCCTCTCTCGATGTCACGGATCTGGTAGACCACCTTGTTCACCAGGACGCGGTCACCCACCAGAAGGGTGTTCTCCATCGACGACGAGGGGATGTAGAACGCCTGCATCACCCAGGTCCTGATCACGAACGCCAGCACCAGGGCGATCACGATCAGGATGGGGAGTTCCTTCCAGAACGACCCCTTCTTGGCACTGCTCTGGGATTTGCTCATGTCGGCGCCCGCCCCTTCCTCCGGCTCCTGACCAGCCGCGTCGGATACACCACTGGCTCCCAGGCGCTGATGCGTCTGGGAGCCAGTGGCGGAGCTGTGCTCCTCCGGGCCGGGCCGGGCGGAATCCTCGTCCTGGACCCCGTCCGCGCCGAGGTCCTTCTCGTCTTTGCTCATCGGCCGAAGCCTATACCGCCACCCGAGGGAGCGGCGCGGTTCCGGCCGGATCAGGCAAGACCTACTTGTTGATGGGCTCGCGGCGCTCGCGGATGCGGGCGGCCTTGCCGCGCAGGTCGCGCAGGTAGTACAGCTTGGCGCGACGCACGCGACCGCGGGCGGCGACCTCGTACTTCTCGATGGCCGGGGTGTGGATGGGGAACGTACGCTCCACGCCCACGCCGTAGCTCACCTTGCGAACGGTGAAGGTCTCGCGGTTGCCCGAGCCCTGGCGGCGGATGACAACGCCCTTGAAGACCTGGACACGGGTGCGGGTGCCCTCGGTCACGCGGACGTGAACGTTGAGGGTGTCGCCCGGGCGGAAGTCCGGAACGTCGGTGCGAAGCTGAGCCTTCTCAAGCTCCTGAATGGCGGTGTGCATCTCGCGAATCCTCATCAATAGCGCGCCGCGTCCTGCCCCCCGGCTGTTCCGGGGAGGGGGTGCGCGGGCGAGGCCCTGTTGGGTCTGAACAGTCGAACCACCCGGTGACCAACACAGAGGCCGACGTCGTGCCGCCGGCATGCGGATGCCTTGGGGCCACCAGGGGGGAACTCACCTAGTTTGCCATATGATCCCGGCCGACCCGAACCGGCTGTTCGTCACTGCCCGGACGCGCTAGTCGGCACCGGCCGACTCCGCCGTCTGGACTACCTCAGCAGCCCCAGCGGTCCTGGCCGCCTCGGCCTCCGCCACCTCGGCGAGGACCTCGCGGTCGCGCTTGTCGAAAGCCTCCGCCGGGGTGGCCTCGATCAGGTCGGGGCGGTTGCGCGCGGTCTTGCGCAGCGCCTGGTCCCGGCGCCAGCGGTCGACCGCACCGTGGTTCCCGGAGAGCAGGATCGGCGGGACCTCCTGGTCGCGCCAGGTGCCGGGCTTGGTGTACACCGGCCCCTCCACCAGGTGCTCCATCCCCCCGGAGGCGAAGGAGTCCTGGACGTGCGACTCCCGGTTGCCGAGCACACCGGGCAGCAGCCGGGTGATCGCCTCCACCATCACCAGTGTCGCGGACTCGCCCCCGTTGAGGACGTAGTCACCGATGCTGATCTCCTCGACCGGCATGCGCCGGGCGGCGTCGACAGCCACCCTGGAGTCGATGCCTTCGTAGCGCCCGCAGCCGAAGACCAGGTGCTCCTCCCCGGCGAGCCGTTCGGCGTCGGCCTGGGTGAAGGGGCGCCCGCTCGGGGTCGGCAGGATGAGCCGCGCGGGCCGCTCCGCCACGACCTCGTCGAGGGCCTCGCCCCACGGCTCGGGCTTCATCACCATGCCGGGACCGCCGCCGTAGGGGGTGTCGTCCACGGTGTTGTGCCGGTCGTGGGTCCATCCGCGCAGGTCGTGGACGCGCACGTCGAGCAGGCCCGCCTCGCGCGCCTTACCGATCAGCGACAGCTCCAGCGGAGCGAAGTAGTCGGGGAAGATGCTGATGATGTCGATGCGCACTGCGTACTCGTTCAGTCGGTGTTCTGGAGGTCGAGCAGGCCGGGCGGCGGGTCGAGCACGATGCGGCCGCCGGCGACGTCGACCTCGGGAACCAGGGCGGCGACGAACGGCACCAGGACCTCGTGTCCGCCGGCCTCGGCGGTGATGACCAGCACGTCCTGGGCGTGGTGGAGGACGTCGTCGACACTGCCCACCGTCTCGCCCCCGGTGGTGACGGCGGTCAGGCCGATCAGCTCGTGGTCGTGGAACTCGTCGGGGTCGTCCAGCGGGGCGATGTCCGCGGAGTCCACCAGCAGGAGGGTGCCCCGGAGCGTCTCGGCGGCGTCGCGGTCGGCCGTGCCCTCGAAGCGGATGAGCAGTTTGCCGCTGTGCCGGCGGATCGCGGCGAGCTTCAACGGACCGACGTTCGCCGGGTCCGTCTGGAGCTCGGCGCCGACGGTGAACCGGGCGTCGGGGTCGTCGGTGCGCACCTCGACGGCGACCTCGCCGCGGATACCGTGCGCGCGGCCGATCCGGCCCACCACGAGTCGCATGAGTGCTTTCCTTCGATCGTCTCTGAGTTCTTCCGGGTTCTTCCGGGTGTCGGTCCCCGCTCCGGAAGAAGGGATGCCTCCCCCTGGGAAGGCCGTGCCCGGGGCCGTTCGCACGGTCCCCGGGCACGAGTGCGGGGCGCCGACCGTCAGCGGTCGGCGCCCCAAGAGGCGCGTCAGCGCACTTCGTTCAGGTCCAACAGGTCCACACGGACGTAACGGCCGCCGGCGAGAGAGCCGACGACGGTCCGCAGTGCCTTGGCGGTCCGGCCGTTGCGGCCGATGACCTTGCCAAGGTCGTCTGGGTGGACCCGGACCTCCAGAACCTTGCCCTTGCGGAGCCGTTTGGCTCTCACCTGGACGTCGTCGGAGTTCGCAACGATCCCCTTCACGAGGTGCTCAAGCGCCTCTTCCAGCACGATTAGGCCTCGCCCTCGGACTTCTTCTCAGCCTCAGCGGCCTCGGCGGGCTTGTCGGCGGGCTTGTCAGCCGCCTTCTCCGCCTTGTCGGCCTTCTTCTCGGCCTTCTTGGCCTTTTTCTCCTGGCCGGGGAGCACGAGCTCCTTCAGCGCGGCCTGGAAGGCGGCTTCCTGGGCCTCGGGGTCCTTGGCCTCGGCGACCTGGAGCGGAGCCGGGGCGGCAAGGCCCTTGAACTTCTGCCAGTCACCGGTCTTGCGCAGGAGGACCTTCACCGCGTCGGACGGCTGGGCGCCCACGGACAGCCAGTACTGGGCCCGCTCGGAGTCGATCTCGATGAGACTCGGGTGCTCCTTGGGGTGGTACTTGCCGATCTCCTCGATCGCCTTGCCGTCACGCTTGTTGCGGGCGTCGGCGACGATGACACGGTACTGGGGCGTACGGATCTTGCCCATACGCTTGAGCTTCAGTTTGACAGCCACTGGAGTGGTCTTCTCCCGATTAACGGTGTTAGGCGCCTGACAGGCGGCCCACGTGGGGTTGTGGAACCCGTCGAGGCAGGACGTGGGTGGCGGGCTAGTTAGAGGGCCGGCCCGTCCACCGTTAGTCGACTACTCATTGTGCCAGACGCGGACGTGTTCCTTGGACAGGACACCACTACCCGCCCGGCTTTATCAGAGAACAGACACGGCCCGCCCGGGAAGTCCCGGTACGGGCCGTGGTCGGTCTCACTCTCACCACACCGCCACCACTGCCACCTCGGCAGTTTGGGACGGGCTGCTTCGCGCTACTTCTTCGGCAGCTTGAAGTTCGACAGGTCCGGCATGTTCGGGCCGCCGAAGCCGGGCGGGAGGTTGGGCTGGCCACCGCCGCCACCGCCAAGGCCCGGGGGCAGCTGCGGCATCTCCTGCGGCCCCTCCTCCTGGCGCCGCTTGCGCTCGGCCTCGCGCTCGGCCTCCTGCTGACGGGCCTTCATCGGGTTGCCGCTGCGCTGCTTGCCCTTCTTGGCCTTCTTGGCCTGGGCCTTGGCCTTCTTCTTGTTGGCACCGCCCATGCCCGGCATCCCGGGCATCCCCGGGATGCCGCCGCCGTTCTTCATCTTGCGCATCATCTTCTGCGCCTCGAAGAAACGGGTGACCAGGCCGTTGACGTCGCTGACCTGGGTACCGGAACCGTTGGCGATGCGAAGACGACGGGAACCGTTGATCATCTTCGGGTTGGCGCGCTCGCCCGGGGTCATCGACTGGATGATCGCCTGGATGCGGTCCAGGTCCTTGTCGTCGATGCCGTCGATCTGCTCGCGCATCTGACCCATGCCGGGCATCATGCCGAGCAGGTTGCCGATCGGGCCGAGCTTGCGGACCATCGCCATCTGCTGGAGGAAGTCGTCCAGTGTGAAGTCGTCGTCCGAGGCCATGGTCGAGGCCATCTTCTCGACCTCGGCCTCGTCGAACGTGCGCTGGGCCTGTTCGATGAGGGTGAGGACGTCACCCATGTCCAGGATGCGCGAGGCCATCCGGTCCGGGTGGAAGAGGTCGAAGTCCTCGAGCTTCTCGCCGGTGGAGGCGAACATGATCGGGCGGCCGGTGAGGTGCCGGATGGACAGGGCAGCACCACCGCGGGCGTCACCGTCGAGCTTGGTGAGCGCGACCGCGTCGTAGCCGACACCGTCCAGGAAGGCCTGGGCGGTGTTGACCGCGTCCTGACCGATCATGGCGTCGACGACGAAGAGGATCTCGTCGGGGTTGACCGCGTCGCGGATGTCCGCGGCCTGCCGCATCATCTCGGTGTCCACACCGAGGCGGCCCGCGGTGTCGATGATGACGACGTTGTGGTTGTTGCGCCGCGCGTGCTCGATGGACTCGCGGGCGACCTCGACGGGGTCGCCCACGCCGTTGCCGGGCTCGGGGGCGAACACGGGCGTGCCCGCGCGCTCACCGACCACCTGGAGCTGCGTGACGGCGTTGGGGCGCTGGAGGTCGGCGGCGACCAGCAGCGGGGTGTTGCGGTCGTCGGAGAGCCACTTGGCGAGCTTGCCAGCCAGGGTGGTCTTACCAGCGCCCTGCAGACCCGCGAGCATGATCACGGTGGGCGGGGTCTTGCCGAAGCGGATCTGCCGGGTCTCGCCACCGAGGATCTGAACCAGTTCCTCGTTGACGATCTTGATGACCTGCTGCGCCGGGTTGAGGGCCTTGGAGACCTCTTCGCCGCGGGCGCGCTCCTTGATCCGCGAGATGAACTCACGGACCACCGGCAGCGCGACGTCCGCCTCGAGCAGCGCGAGACGGATCTCCCGCGCGGTCGCGTTGATGTCCTCCTCGGACAGCCGCCCCTTGCCGCGCAGCGAGGAGAAGACCGATGTGAGCCGGTCGGAAAGCGTCTCGAACACGAGTTTGGCCAGTCCTTCGTCGTCGGAATTGACTCCTTAGCCTACCTCCCACCCGTCACCCGGAACGATATCCGGGCCTGGGGCCCGAGAGAGGGCTCGGGAGGTGGCAGAGGAAGGGGCGGGGAGCAGGCCCCCGCCCCGGCTTCGTCAGTCGTTCAGCGACCGAGAACTACTCGCCCTCGGTCTCCTCGGTGCCCTCTTCGGTGCCATCGGCACCCTCTCCGCCGTCGGTGCCCTCGCCGTCCTGGGCCCCCTCAGCGTCCTCGGCGTCCCCGGTGTCGCCCGCGAGGGTGGCCTCGCGCTGCTCGGCGAGGGCGGCGAGCATCTCCTCCTGCTGGTCGGCGCTCAGCCCGCGGGTGGACAGCCGGGCCTCGCCCTGGATGTCCTCGTAGGTTTGCGGCTCGGAGGTGACGATGTTGTAGTTGGCGTCACAGGACAAAGCAAGGGTGCCGCCCGCCTCGAGCGACCCGTTGTCGGAGCACTCCTCCTCGCCGATCTCCTCCTGGCTGAAGGTGACGTCCATGCGAACCAGGACCGTTCCGCTGCCGGAGGCACCGGCGTCGCGCACGGTGCCGGACCAGGTGCAGTGCGGGCCGTCGTCGCACTCCATCGCGGGCTGTCCGTCCCAGCTGACCTCGATCCGAGCGTCTCGGGAGCCGGTGAGCTCCTCCTCGGTGGTGGTGGTCAGGCTGGTGTACAGCTGCTCGGCGGCGGCCTCGTCGGCCTGGGCCAGGTCCAGTCGGACCTGGGGGCCGGACTCACCGCCCTCGGGGATCAGCTCCTCGATCTCGATGCGCAGGATCTGGTTGGTCTCGGCGTCGACCCACAGCTGGTTGCGCTCGCCGTTGAGGTCGATCTTGTAGGCGCGGGTGTCGTCGAGGTTCTCCTCGACCGCTTCGTCGCCCTCCAGCCCGATCTCCTCCAGGATCGCCGCGAGCGCGGGCGGGGCGAGCGTGTTCTGGGGGTTGATACCGGCCTGGCCGGTGCTGGAGCGCACCCAGGTGCCGCCGAACTGGTCGCTGTCGGGGCCGAAGACCCCCTTGTCGAGCCAGAACTCCTCGTCGGCGCGCAGGAAGATCTTGTCGTCCGCGGCGATCATCTCCGCCTCGACACCGTTGGCGCGGACGGTTCCGCTGGACGCGCCCCCGTCGGCGACGGTCAGGGTGGTCTCCTGGATCTCCCCGCCGACGCTGGTGGCGACCTGCCCGTCCGCGGTGAGCGCGGGGTAGTCGGCCAGGTCGGCGAGGGCCTCCTCCAGCAGGGGCGCGGCGTCGACCGGCTCGGCGGCCTCCTCGGTGGGCCGCGGTTCGTCGTCATCGCCGCCGAAGCCGCAGCCGGCCAGTCCCAGCGCGGCGATCGTGCCCACCGCGACGAGGGCGAGTCCTGCGCCCTTGGGGCCCCTGTTGCGAGTAACCGGCGCCATCTTGCCTCCTGACCCCGAACCTGTGGGGTGCTGATCCGAATGCGCGTGAAGATTGGGTCATCGGGAGGGTCCCGAACGGTGCCGTCACCGCCTGACCTCTCCATGACGTGAGATGCGGCTGCGGGCCTGCCGGTTGCGTCCGATGGGCCTGTCTCCAGCCCTCCCCCGACGCTCTTCGCCGTTCCCCGTAGCACCGGGCCGGCTGCCGCACCGCTTCGAAAGAGTATCGAACGCGGGCACGGCTCACGGCCAACACCACTCCATGAACACGTACATATGCGCCGATTCCATCGGTTCGGAACCGGGGCAGCAGGAAGGAGCAGGGAGAACGCGAACGGGGCCGACGGGGGGATTCCCCGTCGGCCCCTGGATCACCTCACCGCGTCAGCGGTGCAAGGCCCGCGGCCTCGCCATTGAGGTCCTAGGACTTGACCTGCGGTGAGGCCGTCTCCCCGCCCGGAGGCGTCGACGAGGAGACCGCTTCTTCCTCCAGCTCGTCGAGCTCGTCGAAGGCGTAGGCCGACTCCGCGTGCAGCTCGTGGTCGAGCCCGTTGGTCTCGACCTCCTCGGCGATCCGGAAGCCGATGA
This sequence comes from Nocardiopsis exhalans, assembly GCF_024134545.1. GTDB lineage: Bacteria > Actinomycetota > Actinomycetes > Streptosporangiales > Streptosporangiaceae > Nocardiopsis > Nocardiopsis exhalans. Next base: position 1,620,211 of record NZ_CP099837.1, on the reverse strand, counting down.
GCAGGTCGATGACCTTGGCGATGATGAAGGTGACGATGAAGGTGTAGACCATCACGCCGACGACCGAGATGGCCTGGGCGGCGAGCAGGCCGATGCCGCCGCCGTAGAACAGGCCGTTGTCGCCGCCGCCGGGCACCGCCGATGCGGCGAGGAAGCCGAGCGCGAGGCAGCCGATGATGCCGCCGACCATGTGGATGCCCACGACGTCGAGGGCGTCGTCGTACTTGAACTTGAACTTCCAGCTGATCGCGTAGGCACAGACCGCACCGGACAGGGCACCGACGATGATCGCGCCGACCGGGGTGACGTTGGCGGCCGCCGGGGTGATGGCGACCAGTCCCGCGATGGCGCCGGAGGCGAAGCCCAGGGCGCTGATCTTGCCGTAGCGGAAGCGCTCGACGAGCATCCAGGCGGCGGTGGCGGCGGCGGTGGCGACCTGGGTGTTGACCAGGGCCAGGGCGGCCTGCTCGTTGGCACCATAGGCGGATCCGGCGTTGAACCCGAACCAGCCGAACCACAGGAGCGCGGTGCCCAGCAGGACGAAGGGCAGGTTGTGGGGACGCATCGACTCCGAGCCGAAGCCCTTGCGGCGGCCGAGGACGAGAACCAGGGCCAGGGCCGCGATGCCGGCGTTGATGTGGACGGCGGTACCGCCGGCGAAGTCGATGACCTCGGGCAGGCCGGTCCACTCGTGCATGCTGGCGATCCAGCCGCCGCCCCAGACCCAGTGAGCGACGGGGAAGTAGACCAGGAGCGCCCAGACCGGGGCGAACAGCAGCCAGGCGCCGAACTTGGCGCGGTCGGCGATGGCACCGCTGATCAGGGCCACGGTGATGACCGCGAACATGAGCTGGAAGCCGGCGTCGACGAGCAGCGGGAAGCCCCCGTCGGTACCGTCGATCGGCTCGACCTCGGTCAGGATGCTGCTCAGGCCGACGTAGTCGAAACCGCCGATGAACATGTCGAGCGCGCCCTGACCGGGTGCGTAGGTCAGTGAGTGGCCGACCAGGACCCAGAGAACGCTGACGATCGCAATGCTGCTGAAGCTCATGAGCATCATGTTGAGGACGCTCTTCGCCCGCGACATACCTCCGTAGAAGAAGGCCAGGCCCGGGGTCATGAGCATCACCAGCGCGGCGCTCATCAGCAGCCACGCGGTGTTGCCGGTGTCAATCATTTCGTCGCCTCCATGGGACGGACGGGGGATTGTCTGGAAGGGCGGCAGTCAGCGAGCGCATCATCGGGCCCGATGCAGATCACCACGGCGACAACTGTCTGACCGGGGTGTTTCTCGGCCGGATGCGACATGTTGCGCGGGCGTAAAAGGACAGACAGAAGTGTTAAGGGGCCGTGAACAGACCGTGCAGGTCGCGCAAATGCTCATGCATCGGCACAGGAGCCACACCTCACATGAACGGAACGGATTCCCCCAAACACATGGAGTGAGATCTCACATCGATAACGACGGCGGTGTCAGGTATGCGGTGCCCGGTGTTTCACCGGGGTTGCCCCCGGATAAAACCGCTGAACCCGCTCGTGGGGCCGAGCCCAGCGATCCGGGCCCAGGGCCTGCGGCCCCGGACAGCGAACGGCCGGACACCCGTGTGCGGGTGTCCGGCCGTTCTTCGTCGGCGGTTCGGGGTCAGCCGAGGATGGCGTCCACGAAGACCTCGGGGTCGAAGGGCGCGAGGTCGTCGGGGCCCTCGCCGAGCCCGACGAGCTTGACGGGCACGCCGAGCTCGCGTTGGACCTGGACGATGATGCCGCCCTTGGCGGTGCCGTCGAGCTTGGTCAGGGCGATGCCGGTGACGTTGACGACCTCGGCGAACACGCGCGCCTGACGGAGGCCGTTCTGGCCGGTGGTGGCGTCCAGGACGAGGAGGACCTCGTCGACCTGGGACTTCTTCTCCACCACGCGCTTGACCTTGCCCAGCTCGTCCATCAGGCCGGTCTTGGTGTGCAGGCGTCCGGCGGTGTCGATGATGACGGTGTCGGCTCCGTCCTCGATGCCGCGTGCCACGGCGTCGAAGGCGACGCTGGCGGGGTCGGCGCCCTCGTCCTTGCGCACGACCGGGGCGCCGACACGGCTGCCCCAGGTCTGGAGCTGTTCGCTGGCGGCGGCGCGGAAGGTGTCCGCGGCGCCCAGGACCACGCTGCGGCCGTCACCGACCAGGACGCGGGCGAGCTTGCCGGTGGTGGTGGTCTTTCCGGTGCCGTTGACACCCACGATCATGATGACGGCCGGGCGGTCGCCGTGCGGTTCGGTGCGCACGACGCGGTCGGTGTCGGTCCCGAGCTGTTTGAGGAGCTCGTCGCGGAGCAGGCCGCGGACCTCCTCGGTGTCGCGGGTGCCGAGCACCTTGACGCGGGTGCGCAGGTTCTCGACGATCTGGGTGGCCGAGGTGACACCGATGTCAGCGGTGATCAGGGTGTCCTCGATCTCCTCCCAGGTGTCCTCGTCCAGGGTCTTGGCGGAGAGCAGGGTGAGCAGGCCCTGCCCGAAGGAACTCTGCGAACGGGCCAGGCGGGCGCGCAGGCGGACCATGCGCCCGGCCGACGGGGGCGGGGTCTCGATCTCGGGGGCGGCGGGCTCGGCGGGTGCCGGAGCGGCGGTGTCCTCCGCGGGGGGCGCGTGGGCGGGGGGCGTGCTGACCGCCCCCTCCTCCCGTTCTCGGTCCTCCTGCGGCGGGGCTGCCTTGGGCTCCTGGGTGACCTCGGGCTTGGTCTCCTCCTTGCCCGGCTCGACCGAGCTTCGGGTCCTGACCAGGAAGAACCCGCCAACCGCCAGGAGGGCGACGACGACGATGATGCTTACGAGCAAGGTGATGTCCATAGCGTGTACCAGTCTCCCAGAGTGTCCGACGCGTTCGCGTCACGCTCCGGTGGCGCGCCGGGCACAACCCTGCCCGGCTCAGGTGCCCCGGTGGCGGGTCGTGCGAAGGATGAGGACGAAGAAGGGCGCGCCCAGGAAGGCGGTGACCACCCCGATGGGCAGTTCCGCGGGGGCGACGATGGTACGCGCCACGATGTCCACCGTGACGAGGAACGCGCCGCCCATCAGCACGGTGACCGGCAGGATGGCCCGGTAGTTGGAGCCCACGAGGCGGCGCACGATGTGCGGGACGACGATGCCGACGAAGCCGATGAGCCCGCTCACCGAGACGGCGGCCGCGGTGGCCAGGGAGGCGGCTGCGATGACGACCATCCGCACGACCCCGGGGTTCAGTCCGAGGCTGACGGCCTTGTCGTCGCCCAGGGCCAGCATGTCCAGCAGGTAGCCGCTGAGCAGCAGGACGACGATCCCCACGATCGCGTACGGCGCGATGAGGCGGACGTCGTCCCAGCCGCCGCGGCCGAGTCCGCCCAGCAGCCAGGCGTAGATGCGCTGGAGCTGGTCCACGCCCATCTGCTGGACGAGGGTCTGCGCGGCGGACAGGAAGGAGGAGACGGCGACCCCGGCCAGCACCAGGGCTGCGGTTCCCCCTCCCCCGGCGGTGGAGCCGAGCATGTAGGCGGCGGCCACCCCGGCGAGGGCGCCGAAGAAGGCGGCGACGGGAACCAGTGCGCGCGGGTCGGCGGTCAGCTCCTGGCCGAAGACCATCACCATGGTGGCGCCCAGCCCGGCCCCGGAGGCCGCACCGAGGAGGAAGGGGTCGGCCAACGGGTTGCGGAAGACACCCTGGTAGGCGCCGCCCGCGGTGGCCAGGAGGGCGCCGACGACGGCACCCATCACCACGCGGGGCAGGCGCAGCTCCATGAGGAGCGCCTCCTGCCGTTCGGTGAGCGGTGATTGCGCCCCGAACGGCAGGAGGCTGAGCAGGTGGCGGAGGATGTCCGCCGCGGAGATCGAGGCGGCACCCGCAGAGATACCGAAGACCCCGGCCACGAACAGTGCGACCGCACTGCCCAGGAGCCAGCCCAACGGCACCCCGAAGCCCTTCACGCCCTGCTCTCCCCGATCTTCGTGCTGCCGGTTCCCCTGCCGCTGCTGCCGTTACCGCTACTGGTCGGCGGTCTCGCTGACCGCTTCGCCGACGGCCTCGGCGAAGTCGACCACGCGCGGTCCCCAGCGGGAGGCGATGTCGGCGTCGAGGAGGTGGACCGAGTCGGTCTCGACCGCGGAGACGGTGTCGAAGGCCGGGCGCTCGGCGACGGCCTCGGCGGCGGCCTCGTCCCCGTAGGACAGGAAGATCAGGTCGGGGTTCTCCTCGACCACGAACTCCGCGGACAGCTGCGGGTAGCCGCCGCTCTCGTCGTCGTCGGCCTGGTCGGCGATGTTGACCAGGCCGAAGGCGTCGTAGATCTGGCCGACGAAGGTGCCGGAGGTCGCGGAGAAGAGCGTCTCGTCGAGCTCCTGGTAGAAGGTGAGATCGACGTCGCCGAGCTCGGCGAGGGTGGCTTCGACGACCTCGTTGAACTCGGTCTCGACCCGCTCGGCCTCGGCGTCGGCCTCCTCGGTGTTGCCGGTGACCTCGCCGAGCAGGCGAATCTGGTCGTAGACGCCGTCGAGGTCGGCGGCACCGCCCAGGACCAGGGTGGGGATGCCCACGGCGTCGAGCTGTTCCGCGGTGTCGATGGCGCTGTCGGAGAGGATCACCAGGTCCGGGTCGTACTCGCTGACCGCCTCGACGCTGGGCGTGAAGCCGCTGAGGTCCGTGGTGGGGGCCTCTTCGGGGTAGTTGGAGTACTCGTCGACCGCCTCGACCTGCTCTCCCGCGCCGATCGCGAAGAGCATCTCGGTGTTGCTGGGCGAGAGCGAGACGATGCGCTCGGGCTCTTCGTCGATGGTGAGCTCGCCGAGCACGTGCTCCACGGTGACCGGGAAGGCGCCGTCACCGGCGGGCTCGGTCCCGGAGCCGGAGTCGGGCTCGGGGTCGGAGGTGCCACAGGCGGTGAGGGCGAGTGTGACGCCCAGGAGTGCGACGGGAAGTGTGTGGGCGATCCGCACGGTGCGGTGCTCCTTCGGTGAGCCGGGGAAGAGCACGGCCCGGTCGGGGACGGCCGGTCCTTCCCACGAGGACGGGTTCGTCGGAACCGACGAGGCGGCCTGGCTCGTCCCCGTGCTCGCACACGGGGCCTCACAGTTGCGGGACAGCGCCGGGTTGGGCGGCCGGTTGCGGCCGCCGGACCGGACTTCGCTCGTTCGACACCGGTCGTGCCGCCGGAGGGCGGCGCAACCCCTCCACTGTACTGGGGGCCACAGCGGCACCAGGGGGCGCCCCACGCCCCCCTGCCCCTCCGTGATTCCTGCTCCGACCTGTGCTTTTCTTGGGCCGACGCAGTACGGAGCGGGATTCGGAACCGAGTCCCAGTGCGACCATTATGCGGAGATTATTACCCACAAGTACTTTATGTCCGCTTTATTAACTACTGAGCCCTCAGGGGAAACGTGCGCCACTAGAACCCACTGCGTGGCCATATTGAGTCTCAATCCACATTGACACCTTTATCGCACACAGCAATGATCTCGTTGCCATGCGCGCCGATTATCCGACTACGGACATGAAGCGGCGTATCCCCCGTGCGTGTACACCCGTACCCCGTGGGGCGTCGTTCCCCCAGTGTCCTGAGGCGCGCACGAGAAGGGATGTGTTGACAAGGTGGCACCCCACCGATCACGCCTGGCGCCGCTCGCCGGGCTGACCATGATCGCGGGCCTGGTAGCGGTCACACCGGCCAGCGCCAACGAGGGCTCGGAACTCGCACCCCTCCACCCGGCCCCGACCGCGGAAAACGGCGAACTGACCCACCAGGCTCAGGACCTGTGGTTCATCGAACTGGAGAGCCCGCCCACCTCAGAGGGCACGGCCTCCACGCGCATCGACGACGAGCACGCCGAATTCCACGCCGAGGCCGAGGACCACGGGCTCGAGTACACCGAGCGGCTGTCCTTCAGCGAGCTGTGGAACGGCCTCTCCGTGGAGATGGACGACGCCCAGGTGAGCACGGCCCGGGAGATCCCCGGCGTCGCCGCCATCCACCCCGTCGTCCGTCACGAGATCCCCGACCACGACGACAGCGAGCCGGAGATGGACACCGCGCTCGGCATGACCGGCGCGGACATCGCACAGAACGAACTCGGGTACTCCGGTGAGGGCCTGCGCGTGGCCATCATGGACACCGGAGTCGACTACACCCACCCCGACCTCGGCGGCCCGGGCGGTTTCCCGTCCGAGCGGGTGGTCGCGGGGTACGACTTCGTCGGCGACGACTTCAACGCCGGCGACCCGAACAACAGCACCCCGGCTCCCGGCAACGACCCCCAGGACTGCAACGGCCACGGCACGCACGTCGCGGGCATCGTCGGTGCCGAGGGCGAAGTCACCGGGGTGGCGCCCGACGTCGTCTTCGGTGCCTACAAGGTGTTCGGCTGCACCGGCTCCACCACGGCCGACATCATGATCGCCGCCATGGAGCAGGCGCTGGCCGACGACATGGACGTGCTCAACATGAGCATCGGCTCCGCGCACTCCTGGCCCCAGTACCCGACCGCCGTCGCCTCGGACAACCTGGTCGACGAGGGCATGGTCGTGGTCGCCTCCATCGGCAACTCCGGCGCCACCGGCCTGTACTCCGCCGGAGCCCCGGGCCTGGGCGCCGACGTCATCGGTGTCGCGGCCTACGACAACACCCACATCAGGGCCTCCTCGGCCGACGTCACCCAGAGCGGTGAGACCGTCGCCTACATGGAGATGGGCGAGGCGACCCCGCCTCCCGCCTCGGGGGAGACCGACGAGCTCGTGTACATCGGCCGGGGCTGCCTGTCCCTCGGCGACGAACTCGAAGGCGACCCCGAGGGCAAGACCGCGCTCATGATCCGCGGCGAGTGCACCTTCGCTGAGAAGTACGACGCCGCCCTCGGCGCGGGTGCCACGGGTGTCGTGATGTACAACAACATCCCCGGCATGTTCGCGGGCGGCGGTATCGTCGACCAGGGCGCCTTCGCCGTGGGTATCTCCGACGAGTCCGGTGCGCACATCCGCGAACTCCTGGAGGACGGCGGGCCGGTCACCCTCACCTGGACCGGCGAGGAGACCACGATCCCCAACCCGACCGGCGGACTGATCAGCAGCTTCAGCTCCTACGGCATGTCCCCCGACCTGGACCTCAAGCCGGACATCGGCGCCCCGGGCGGTCTGATCAACTCCACCTACCCGATGGCCAAGGGCGGCTACGCGACCGTCAGCGGCACCTCGATGTCCGCCCCGCACGTCGCGGGCGGCGTCGCCCTCCTCCTGGAGGCCCGCCCCGACCTGGACGCGCACGACGTGCGCGGCGTCCTCCAGAACACCGCCGACCCGACCGCCTGGTGGGGCAACCCGGGCATGGACGCCCTGGACAACGTCCACCGCCAGGGCGCGGGCATGCTCGACGTCCCCGGCTCGATCCTGTCCACCACCAACCTCTACCCCTCGAAGCTGCCCCTGGGCGCCACCGAGGGCCCGGTGACCGAGACCCTCACCATCGCCAACGACGGTGACGAGAAGGCCACCTACGAGATCTCGCACGAGCCCGCGCTGGGCACGCACGGCAGCACCTTCACGCCGTCCTTCAACGACGCCTACGCCGAGGCGGCCTTCAGCAGGACCGAAGTGACCGTCGAGCCCGGCTCCTCCGTGGACGTCGACGTCACCATCACCCCGCCCGCCCGGGATTACGCGCAGATGCTCTACGGCGGCTACCTCACGGTGACCGAGGGCGAGGGCGAGGCCGTCCGCGTTCCCTACGCCGCCTACAACGGCGACTACCAGGAGATCGAGGCGATGACCCCGATCACCGACGGGGACGGCAACGTGCACGAGCTGCCGTGGCTGACCCGCATCACCGGCTGCGACGTGTTCACCGGCCTGGAGTGCGCCGACAGCAACGGCGGCACCTTCGAGAACCAGCCCGACGGCGCCACCTACACGCTGGACTGGGTGGACGGTCTGCCGGACGTCCCGTACGTGATCGCGCACTTCGACCACCACGTGACCAAGCTCGAGATGATCGTCATCAACGAGCGCACCGGCCGCCCGGTGCACCCGGACCGCAACGTGGCGGTCGACGTGGACTACGTCAACCGCAGCGCCAGCAGCACCGCCTTCTTCAGCTACGCCTGGGACGGCACCGTGGTCGACTCGCGCGACCGCGTCACCGAGGTCCGCGACGGTAACTACCGGCTGGAGGCCCGAGCCCTGAAGGCGCTCGGCGACCCGGCCAACCCGGACCACTGGGAGACCTGGACCTCCCCGGTCATCACCCTCGACCGGGGCTGATCCACAGCCTCACCTGGGCCGTCCTCCGCAGTTCCGGGAGGGCGGCCCTTCACGTGTGCGAGAAGGGCGCACCCGATCAGGACTCCCCGTCCCTGGCGCGGGGAAGCCGGATGACGGCGTAGGCGAAGCACACCGTCGAGGGCACCGCCAGGGCCAGCGACAGCAGAGCCCGCTGTCGCTGGCGTTCCGAGCAGGAGCTGTCCACCCACTCCTGGCGGAGCATCTGCTCGATGTCCTCGCCCCAGTCGCGGCGGTCGTCCCACCAGGCGGGGCCCACCCACACGACCGGAGAGCAGCGCAACCGGTCCTCCTCCCCCGGCGGGGGCTGCACCCCGTAGGAGGTACCCAGGAGCAGCATCATGACGAACACACCGGAACCCCCGGCGACCAGACTGGCCCGGACCGCGCCAGGGTAGTCACGCATCCGCTGTCGGGCCCACAGCAGGAGGGGAATGAAGAACACGGTGTCCGTTCCAGAAAGGGTTCAGGCCAACCGCCAGGTTAGAGCGCCCGCCCCACCCGAGCCGTCACCAGGGTGCCCGAGTCATGGTGACCTCCGCCACGCGACCGCGATCGCGGCTGCGGTGGGGACCGCCACCAGCAGCCCCACGCCCAGGCGCTGGGTCCGGGCCTGCCCGCAGAGCTCGCGCACCAGGTGTTCGTCCGCCAGGACACGCGCTCCGCGATCCCACCCCGCGTCCGACGTGGTGAAGGGGTGCCCGGCGACCAGGACCGGGGCGCACCGCAGGTTTCCCTCGGCGGAACGGTAGGCGACGGGCGGCAGCGTCAGGATGACGAGCAGCAGCACCACCCCCGTGAAGGACGCGTACACGGGTGCCCTGCGGGTCGGACCCCAGTTGCGCCGGACGATCCACACCAGGAGCACGACGAGCCCGATCATCAGCAGCGTGCCGAAGAACAGTGAAGGGCGCAGCGTCAACATGGGTCCGCTTCCTCAGGCCGGACGGTCCAGCTTCTGGCTGATCACCTGGGAGATACCGTCACCCTGCATGGTGACGCCGTACAGGGCGTCCGCCGCCTCCATCGTGCGCTTCTGGTGGGTGATCACGATGAGCTGCGAGGACTCCCGCAGTTCCTCGAAGATCACCAGCAGCCGTTGCAGGTTGGTGTCGTCCAGGGCCGCCTCGACCTCGTCCATCACATAGAACGGCGAGGGCCGGGCCTTGAAGATGGCGGCGAGGAAGGCCACCGCCGTCAGTGAGCGCTCGCCGCCGGACAGCAGCGACAGCCGCTTGACCTTCTTGCCGGGCGGTCGGGCCTCCACCTCGATGCCGGTGGTGAGCATGTCCTCCGGGCTGGTCAGCACCAATTTGCCCTCGCCGCCCGGGAACAGGCGGCCGAAGATCGCCGCGAACTCGCGCTCCACGTCCAGGTAGGCGGAGGAGAAGACCTCCTGCACCCGGGCGTCCACCTCGGCGACGATGTCCATCAGGTCCCGGCGGGTCTTCTTGAGGTCCTCCAGCTGGGCGTTGAGGAAGGCGTGCCGCTCCTCCAGCGCCGCGAACTCCTCCAGGGCCAGCGGGTTGATCTTGCCGAGCTGGTTGAGCTGGCGCTCGGCCACCTTGAGCCGCTTGGCCTGCACCTCGCGCACGTACGGCAGCGGTACCGCGTGCTCGTCGGCATCCGCGGCCGGGGGCACCGGGACGCGCGGACCGTACTCGGCGATGAGGGTGGGCACGTCCACGCCCAGCTCCTCCATCGCCTTGGTCTCCAACTGCTCCAGACGCATCCTTCGCTCGGCGCGGGCGACCTCGCCGCTGTGCGCGGAGCTGGTGAGCTTCTCCAGTTCCACGGAGAGCTCCCGGACCCGGGCCCGCACCGTCTTGAGCTCGCCGTCGCGGGCCTCGCGCTCGCTCTCCGCCGCCACGCGTTCGGTCTCCGCCGTCGCCAGGGACACGGCGATCCGCTCCAGAGACAGCCGGGCGCTCTCCACGACAGCCTGGGCGACGGTGGCCTGGGCTGCCCGGTTACGGCGCCGCTCGGCCTCGCGCTCCACGGCCCGGCGCTCCTCCGCCGCCTGGGCGAGCAGCGCGTCCGAGCGGCCCGCGATCGACCGCGCCCGCTCCTCGGCGGTGCGCACGGCCAGCCGCCGCTCCATCTCGGTGGCGCGGGCCCGGGAGGCCAGGGCGGAGAGTTCGTCGCGGTGGTCGGCGTCGGGTGCTTCCTCCTCCACCGCGGCGGCGATCTCCTCGGCCTCCGCCAGCTCCTCCTCCAGACGTTCGAGCTTGTGGGCGTCCTCACCGCGCGCGGCGGCGGCCTTGGCGGCGGCCGCGGCGTAGCGTTCGGACTCGGCCTCGGCGGAGCGGGCCTGGCCGCCCAGCTTGCCCAGGCGCTGCGCGGACTCGTTGCGCTTGCGGTCGCTCTGGCGGCGGCGGGCGGTGATCTCGTCCGCGGCGGCGGCGGTCTCGGCGCGCTCGCGCTTCTTGGCCTCCAGCTCCACGGCCACGCGCTTGGCGGACTCGGTGGCGGCCTCCAGGCGTTCGGCGGCTTCGTCGACGGCGGCCTGGACCTCCAGGAGGCTGGGTGCGGCGGCGGTGCCGCCGTGGACCATCTCGGCGGCGAACACGTCGCCCTCGGGGGTGACCGCCCGGACCCCGGGCAGGGCGCTGACCAGCTCCCGTGCCGCCTCCGCGCCAGGTGCCAGGACCACCCGGTCGAGCAGCGCGTGGACGGCGTCGGACAGGTGGGCCGGAGCGGTGACGGCGTCAGCCGCGTAGCGGACCCCGCCGGGCGGGGACGGCCACTCAGCACGATCAACAGCCGGGATGGCCCGCGCGATCACGATCCCGGCCCGGCCCGCGTCCTCGGACTTGAGCAACTCCAGGGCGGCGGTGGCACTGGCCTCGTCGCGAACGGCGACCGCCCCGGCGGCCACCCCGAAGGCGGCGGCGACGGCGGTCTCGTGACCGGGGTCGACCTGCACGAGGGCGGCGAGGCCGCCGAGCATGCCGGGCAGCCCGGCCTCCAGCAGGGTTCCGGCACCGTCCTTGTGCGCCAGGCCCAGTTCGAGGGCCTCCTTGCGGGCGGCCAGCGCGGCGCGCTCGCCCTCCGCCGTGCGCTCAGCGTCGCGAAGTTGGTTGAGCTCGGCGTCCACGGCGGACAGCCGACGGGCGAAGCGCTCCTGGGTCTGGTCGAGTTCGGCGTCGCCCTCGTCCAGTCCGGCGGACTCCTCGGCGGCCATCTCGTACTCGGCCTGGGCGGTGGCGGCACGCTCGGCGGCCTGCTGGGCGGCCTCCTCCAGCCGGGTGATCTCGGCTTCGTTGGAGGCCAGCCGCCCGCGCAGACTCTCCGTCCGGGCGCTCAGCCGGACGATGCCCTCGCGGCGTTCGGCTGCGGCACGGGAGGCGGACTCCAGGCGGCGCTCCTCGCGGTGCAGGGCGTCCTCCGCGGCGGCCCGCTCGGTGACGCTGGTCTCCAGGACCTCGCGGGCCTCCTCCAGCCGGGTCTGGAGCTCCTCCTCCTGGGCGGCGGCCTCCTCGGCCTCCATCTCCAGTTCCTCGGGGTCGCGGCGCTGGATGACCTCGCCCTGCACGGCGACCAGGTTCTGGTGGCGTTCGGTGGCCAGGCCGCGGACGGCGTCCAGGCGTTCGGTGAGGCGGGACAGCGCGTGGTAGGTCTCGGTGGCCCTGGCCAGGGCGGGGGCGGCCTGCTGGGCGGCCTCCTCCAGCTCGGTCTCGCGTTCCTGGGCCTGGTTGAGGGAGGTCTCTGCGGCGCTACGACGCGTCAGGACCTCTTTCTCGTCCGCCTCCTCCTTGGCCAGTTGCTCCGTGAGGGTGACGATGTCGTCGGCGAGCAGGCGCAGCCGGGCGTCGCGCAGGTCGGCCTGGATGACGGCGGCCCTGCGGGCGAGTTCGGCCTGGCGGCCCAGGGGCTTGAGCTGGCGGCGCAGTTCGGCGGTCAGGTCCGTGACGCGGTCCAGGTTGCCCTGCATCGCGTTGAGCTTGCGGATCGCCTTCTCTTTGCGCTTGCGGTGCTTGAGGATTCCGGCCGCCTCCTCGATGAGGGCGCGGCGTTCCTCGGGGCCGGCGTGCAGGACGGTGTCCAGCTGGCCCTGGCCGACGATGACGTGCATCTCGCGGCCGATACCGGAGTCGCTGAGCAGGTCCTGGATGTCGAGCAGACGGCAGGTGTCGCCGTTGATCGCGTACTCCGAGCCGCCGTTGCGGAACATCGTCCGCTTGATGGTGACCTCGGTGTAGTCGATCGGCAGGGCGCCGTCGGTGTTGTCGATGGTGAGGCTGACCTCGGCGCGGCCGAGCGCCTGGCGGGTGGAGGTGCCCGCGAAGATCACGTCCTCCATCTTGCCGCCGCGCAGGGACTTGGCGCCCTGCTCGCCCATCACCCAGGACAGGGCGTCGACGACGTTGGACTTACCGGAGCCGTTGGGCCCCACCACACAGGTGATGCCGGGCTCGAAGCGCAGGGTGGTGGCCGACGCGAACGACTTGAAGCCGCGAAGCGTCAGATTCTTCAGGTACACCCGCGCCTCCCACGACGGTCACCGTTCTCGCCACGGGCGGTTCACCTCGGGGCCGACAACAAGGGTGCCATGAAGCGGTGACCGAAGGGGGTCGTTGAGCGCACACAGGGCCGATGAGCTGCGCCACCGTGGCCTCGGCACGGACCCGGGACATGGGGAATGCGAGGGAATGCCCGTAAGGGGGATGTCCGGCGGGCACGGAGGGTTGCGTAAAAGCCCGCCGGGTACAACGGTAAAAGAAGCCGCAAGTGAAGGGAAAGAAAAAGCGGCGGCTCTTCATGTGTTCAGGTAAGTACTGCTCAGGCAAGCACTGCGGCAGGTGAACACCGCGTGCTGTGCGGTGATCCGGCCAGGGACGCCAGTCGTGCGTTCGGCGTCCCCGTCAGTGGATCATCAACGGTGTGTCGTGTCCGGGCCGATACCACGGTCCCTCACGACGACACGGTGTCAGGCGAGCGCGGGCTCGCGGTCGGTCGCGCTGGCGGCGACGTCGGTGACGGCCATGCTGAGCTGGTCGTTCTGGGCCTGAAGACGGCTGATCTCGTCCTCAAGGTCGCGTACCCGCTTCTGAAGCCGTCGCATCTCCGAGACCATCCGAGGGTCGGAGCCGCCGACGTGGCCAAACAGAGCCTTCGCCATGATGTGGGTCCTCCACGCTGAGTGACCAGTGGTGATGCGCGCATACGTGACCCCGTGTTTTTCTCGGCCCCGCGGAGGGCCGACTTCACGGGCTGAGGATGCGCGGTGTGCATCTCAGAGTCTCACTCTGCGCGCCACTGGTCAAGATTGGATTACAACAGTCCGCAATGACCACATGCCAGGCAGAAAGAACCAGGGCATGTGATATCGCACGGTACGAACGTGATCCACCCCCGGCGGTGACGCCGGTACGCACGGCCCTGACTCGGCTTGCGCGGTGGTCCCCGTGTGTCGCGGCGCCCGTCTACTACCGGATCTCAACCGCCCCACGGTCGATGCTCGAACCGCGTTACCCTTCCAGTATACTCACCGTTCGACGAAACCGTCGAAGGAACCCCGCGGTGGACCCCAGTGTTCGACCACGGAATCGACCTTTCCGGGCGTTTTGCCGCTTCTCAGGTGCCCCAGGAGTCGCTCACATCCCTCGCGGGAGCCCTCCGCGACGACCTCCACCCGACCGTCGTCGAGGTTGGTCGCGGCACCCTTCAGCCCTTCCTCAAGCGCGCGAGCCCGCGTCCACCAGCGAAAACCCACTCCCTGGACCCGGCCGCGCACCCACGCCATCAGCCGGACCCGCTCTCCCTCTCGCCCCACAGCCCCAAACTCTCCCTTACCTCACGGAGACACTTTCCTCACCGACATGCCGAGAAACGCTCTTAAGGCACTTAATCCGACATACCAGGCACCCGAGTGGCCTGTGTGGCCATGGTGATCACTGTGTCCTGTGGCCGCCGAGACCTGGACGTGCCTTGGAGACCCCCGGGCCGTGCCGCTGTGCCCGTCGCGGACACTCCCTCCGCGAACGCGTCCACTGCCTCAGCCGCGGGAACGCGGGGCCCGCTGGCAGCCCGGGCAGCTGAACGACGAGCGGTTCATGAACGCCTCGCGCACGATCAGCGTGCCGCAGCGGCCGCACGGCCGGTCCCGCCGCCCGTAGGCGTTGAGCCCGCGCTCGAAGTAACCGCTCTCCCCGTTCACGTTCACGTACAGCCCGTCGAAGGTGGTACCGCCGACCTCCAGGGCCTCGGTCATCACGTCGGTGACGTGGCCGAGCAGCTCCCGGCCCTGGGCGCTGGTCAGCCCCCGAGTGGAGCGGGCCCAGTGCAGCCGCGCCCGCCACAGCGCCTCGTCCGCGTAGATGTTGCCCACACCGCTGATCAGCGACTGGTCCAGCAGAGCGCGCTTGACTTCGGTCCGCTTGGTGCGAAGCGCCCGGACGAACGCGTCCGGGACGAACTCGGCGTCCAGCGGGTCCAGGGCGATGTGGTCCACCGAAGACGGCACCTCGGCACGCTCACCCCGCTGGTCCAGCAGCAGGTGGCCGAAGGTGCGCTGGTCGACGAAGCGCAGTTCGTTGCCGTCGTCGAGCGACATGCGCACCCGCAGGTGCTTCTCGTCCGGCTTGCCCTGGGGCTGCACCAGCATCTGCCCGCTCATGCCCAGGTGGACCAGGAGCATGTCGCCGCTGTCCAGCACCAGCCACATGTACTTGCCGCGGCGGCGGACCGCGGTGGGCGTCTGCCCGCTCAGCCGACCCGCGAAGTCCGCGGGGCCGGGCACGTGGCGGCGGACCGAACGCGGGTGCAGCACTTCGACGGCACCGATCGCGCGCCCCACGGCGTGGTCGCTCAGACCGCGCCGGACCACCTCGACCTCGGGAAGTTCAGGCATCTCTCAGCCCTGCCCCTGCCCGCCGGCCTTGCCCTTCTCCGCAGCCTTGTCGGCGCGCGCCCGGATGGCCTTCCAGGCGGACTCCGCGGCCTGCTGCTCGGCCTCCTTCTTGCTGCGGCCCTCGCCCAGGCCGTAGCTCTCCCCCGCGACCCGGACGGTGGCGCGGAAGGTCTTCTGGTGGTCGGGGCCGCTCTCGTCCACGTGGTACTCGGGCACCCCGAGCATCTCGGCGGCGGTGAGCTCCTGCAGGGAGGTCTTCCAGTCCAGCCCGGCGCCCAGCCCGGAGGCGGTGGCGATCAGCGGGTCGAAGAGCCGGTGCACGAACTCCGAGGCCGTGTCGAGACCGCGGTCCAGGTAGACCGCGCCGATGATGGCCTCCAGGGTGTCCGCGAGGATCGAGGACTTGTCCCGGCCCCCGGTGCCCTCCTCACCGCGGCCCAGCCGGATGTACTCACCGATGCCCAGCCCGCGCGCGACGTCGGCGAGGGCGCGCATGTTCACCACGGCGGCGCGCAGCTTGGCCAGCTGCCCTTCGGGCAGGTCCGGGTGCTTGCGGAAGAGGGTGTCGGTGACCACCAGGCCGAGCACGGAGTCCCCGAGGAACTCCAGGCGCTCGTTGGTGGGCAGGCCGCCCTTCTCGTACGCGTAGGAGCGGTGGGTCAGGGCCCGGAGCAGGATCTTGGGGTCGACCTCGACGCCGATCGCACGGTGGAACGACCTGGCCTCGGAGACGGAGAGTTGGCTTGCCACGCGAGTTCGCTTCCCTGTTGGGCGCGCCGGTGTGCGGCGCGCGGAGGTAGAGGAATCCCTCGGCCCGACCAGGACGCTCGAAAACGAGGTGATCGTCGCGGGAGCTGGTTCGCTCCCCCGGCGGCCACCACGATCCTCGGGAGCCCTTACGGGGTCAGGATCACCGGTGTCCCGGAAACGCGGAAAGTGTTCTCCCCGACGTTTCCCAGAGCACTCTACCTGGATGTAGCGAGAGTGCCCCGGCCTTCGGGCCGCCGGTGGGGCCGGGCCCGCCCCGCCGTGCCCTCCTCCCCCCCCGGGCAGCACAGCGGGGCGGGCCCCTCAGTGGGGTCCGCCCCGATGGCGTTCGGGAGTGTGGAATCGGGTGCTGGACCCGAAGCCTGTCACTTCCGGGTTAGGCCGGGTTGGTGACCTGGCGGTTGTTGTAGGTGCCGCAGGTCGGGCACGCGATGTGGGGCTGCTTCGGGTCACGGCAGCGCGGGCAGTTGACCAGCACCGGGCGCGACGCCTTCCACTGGGAACGGCGGGTCCGGGTGTTGCTCCGCGACATCTTCCGCTTCGGGACGGCCACTTCAATCCTCCTGGGTCACCCCCGCGCGGTCGCGGGAGGTCGCTTATCTGGTCACCCCGCGCGCTGTGGCGGGGAGGGTGTGCTCCGGTCGTCAGCGGTGCCCGGCGGGTACCGCGCGCGATCGGCGCACTGGTCTTACTGCTGCTCGGGTTTCTCCGCGATCTCGCGGAGAGCTTCCCAACGCGGGTCCACACCGTCGCCGTGCCCGTGCTCGGGTCCGGCGTCGGCGAGTTTGGCACCGCACTCGGCGCACAGGCCGGGGCAGTCCGGGCCGCACAGCGGTGAGAGTGGGAGAGCGAGCACGACGGCGTCTCGAACCACTGGTTCCAGGTCGAGCAGATCGCCCTCTAGATAGTAGTCCTCATCTTCGTCGTTCGCGCCTTCGTCGCCCCCGGGGCTCTCCTCGTCGTCGGCGGCGTAGCGGTACATCTCCTGGAAGCCGGCTTCCAGCTCCTCGGACAGGGGGTCCAGGCAGCGGGAGCACTCCGCGGTGAGGCGACCGCGGACGGTTCCGGTGACCAGGACGCCCTCCATCACCGCCTCAAGACGCAGGTCCAGCTCGGTCTCCTGCCCCTTGGGCACGCTGGCCATCGCCGTCTCGAACGCGTCGGGGACGGTCACGATTCGGTTGACGGTCCGCATCGACCCCGGCTGGCGGCCCAGCTGGCGGGTGTCGACCACGTACGGGTCACGGGCATCTAGACGAGTCAGGGTGATCGCGCTTTCAGGAGAGTTCCGGGTGCCGGGCACACGCTCACCGAGGCACGCGGCATCGGAAGTATCGCGGTGGTGCTGACCGGCCTGAGCGCACGCCGAAGACCGGCGACGCCCATGGTCGAACCCAGATTCTACCTACCATGTCCCCGACCACCCAAATCAGCCCCTGGTTCGGGCGCCGGGGAGGCCGATCTCCTGCGACACAGTGCGAGAGGAGTCAAGCCGCTAGCGGGGTACGAGCGTCGGGCGCCGACGACGATGCCGTGTTGCCTTGGACACAGGCCCCTCCGCGAAGGCGCCGAACAGCGGAGGAACCGTCGCGCGCCAGCGCGCCCGTTGAGGGCGGTGGCGGGCGACGGGCGGGGAAGCGGAGGCCCCAAGCAAGCAAGCGGCTCTGCGTGTGGCTCCGGGGGTGTCCTCGGGCCGGCGGCGGGAGTGCCGGGTCAGCCCTGGGCGCGTTCGGCGTACTTCTCCTTGAGGCGCCCCTGGACATAGGGCGTGACCAGGCTGGAGACGTCGCCGCGGTGCTGGGCGATCTCCCGGACCAGACTGGACGACAGGTACGAGTACTGCGGGTTGGCGGTCATGAACACGGTCTCCACACCGGAGAGCCGGTAGTTCATCTGCGCGATCTGGAGCTCGTAGTCGAAGTCGCTGACCGAGCGCATACTGCGCACGATGGTCTCGACGCCGTTCTCCCGGCAGAAGTCGACGAGGAGTCCGTCGAAGTCGCTGACCCGGACGTTGCCGAACTCGGCGGTGCCCTCGCTGAGCATGTCGAGCTTCTCGGGGACGGTGAACAGCCCCCGCTTGTTGACGTTGTTGAGTACGGCGACGATGACCTCGTCGTACTGCTTGGCAGCTCGACCGATGATGTCGATGTGACCGTAGGTCACCGGGTCGAAGGAACCCGGACAGACGACTCTGCGCACGGTGGACCGCCCCTCTCCAGAACTACTCACGGGTACCGCGATCGTAGGGGCTCACCCTTGTAGCAATTCGGGCAACACCCACTTAGTAACCACCAGTGCCCAGATTCACCCCAGGTTCACCCCGGGGAGGACACGGCAGCCCCACCGCTACGACACGTGCGGGTCGTCTGAACCTTCCCGCGTGGAACTTCGGAAAACGTCGCCTATGCCCGGTTTTCGGCTTCCCGGTCCGTGACCGCCCCTACTCGGTGGTGCGGGCGTACCAGAGGATCGCCTCGCCGTACTTGCGGCTGCGGTCGCGCTCGATCCCCTCGGGCCAGGCCGGTTCCGGGGTCCGCTTGGACCGCTCCACCACGAGCACCGCGTCCTCGGCCAGCCACCCGTGCTCGACCAGGGCGGACAGCACCGAGGCGACCTCGTCGTCGGTGACCGCGTAGGGCGGGTCGGCCACCACCAGGTCGTAGGGGGCGCCGAGGTTGCCGCGGGCCAGTACCCGCTCCACCCGGTCGGCGGCCAGCTCGGCGCCGGGCAGCCGGAGTGTGGCGATGTTCTCCTTCACCACCTGGGCCGCCTTACGGTCGGCCTCCACCAACAGGGCGTGCGAGGCACCCCGCGAGAGGGCTTCCAGGCCGATCGCGCCGGAGCCCGCGTAGAGGTCCATGACCCGGAGCCCGTCGAGGGGGCCGAGGTCGGACTGGACGGAGGCGAACAGGGCCTCACGGGCCCGGTCGCTGGTGGGTCGGGTGGTGCGGCCGTCGGGGGCGGAGATGCGCCGTCCGCCCGCCGCCCCGGCGATGATGCGGGTCATGGCCACCACGGTAGTGCGGTTCGGGGCACGCACCTGACCACGGGCCCGCTCCCGGGCACGCCGGAGCGGGCGGGAAGCGAAGCTCCCCCGGTATCGGGTCAACACCGGGGGCGACCATCCCGCCGGGGAGGGTTCTCCGCCTGTGGACCACTCCTCCCCGGCGGACGGCTCAGGTCTTGTCGAGGTACTCGGCGCGGTCCTCCGGGAGGAGGGCGGTGAGGGCGTCGGTGAGGGGCGGGTGGCCGGTCAGGTCCGGGTCGCGGGCGACCAGGCGGGTGGCTTCCTCGCGAGCCTCGCCGATGAGTTCCTCGTCCTTGACCAGAGTGAGCATCCGCAGGCTCGAACGTGCTCCGGACTGCGCGTCGCCGAGCACGTCGCCCTCACGGCGCATCTCCAGGTCGGCGCGGGAGAGCTCGAACCCGTCCGTGGTCGAGGCGACCGCGGCCAGCCGTTCGCGGGCGGGGCTGCCGTCCTCGGACTCGGTGACCAGCAGGCACAGGCCGGGCAGCTGCCCTCGGCCGACCCGGCCGCGGAGCTGGTGCAGCTGGGAGATACCGAACCGGTCGGCGTCCATGATCGCCATGACCGTGGCGTTGGGTACGTCCACGCCGACCTCGATGACGGTGGTGGAGACCACCACATCGGTCTGGCCGCAGGACAGGCGACGCATCACCGCGTCCTTGTCGTCGGGGGCCATCCGGCCGTGCAGGGCCTCCACCCGGACGTCGGCCAGCGGGCCGTCCTTGAGGCGGGCGAGCACGTCCAGGACCGCGAGCGGCGGGCGGGCGCCCGGGGGCGCGTCCTCGGCCGGGGCGTCGATCTCGTCTCCGGACTCTCCCCCGCCGGAGCCGTCCGTGCCGTCGCCGATGCGGGGGCAGACCACGAAGGCCTGGCGTCCCTGTCCGACCTCCTCGCGGATGCGCTCCCAGGCGCGGGTGAGGAAGTGCGGTTTCTCGTGGGCAGGGACGACGTGGGTGGAGACGGGCGCGCGGCCCTTGGGCAGTTGGGTGAGGGCCACCACGTCGAGGTCGCCGTAGACCGTCATCGCCACGGTCCGCGGGATGGGTGTGGCGGTCATCACCAGGACGTGCGGGCGGCCGTCCCGGGCCTTCTCGCGCAGGGCGTCGCGCTGTTCCACGCCGAAGCGGTGCTGTTCGTCCACGACCACCAGGCCCAGGTCGGCGAAGGACACGTGCTCCTGGAGGAGGGCGTGGGTGCCCACGACGATCCCCGCGTGCCCCGAGGCCGCGTCCAGCAGGGCCTCCCGGCGGGCGGCGGTGTTCATCGAACCGGTGAGAAGGGCCACCCGGGTGGCGTTCTCGGCGCCGTCGATCTGTCCGGCGCGTCCCAAGGCCCCGAGCATCGCGCCGATGGAGCGGTGGTGCTGCTGGGCGAGGACCTCGGTGGGGGCGAGCATGACGGCCTGGCCGCCCGAGTCCACCACCCGCAGCATCGCGCGCAGCGCCACCAGGGTCTTGCCCGCGCCCACGTCGCCCTGGAGCAGGCAGTGCATGGGGTGGGTGGCGTCGAGCCGTTCGGCCAGGCGGTCGCCGACCTCGCGCTGGCCGTCGGTGAGGGTGAAGGGCAGCTGGGCGTCGAAGGCGTCGAGGATTCCGCCGTCCGCGCCGGGGCGGGGGACGGCGGGCAGTTCCTCGGCCTGCTGGCGGCGCTGGGCCAGAACCAGCTGGAGCACGAACGCCTCGTCCCACTTCAGGCGGCGTTTGGCCGCGCCCGTCTCGGCCCAGTCGGCGGGTCGGTGGATCTTGCGGAGCGCCTCGTGGACGCCGAGGAGCTTCTTGTCGGAACGCAGCTCCGGGGGCAGCGGGTCGGGGATGTCCACCGCGTAGTCCAGGGCCACCCCGACCGAGCGGGCGATGGTGGCCGAGTCCAGGCCCTTGACCGCCGGGTAGACGGGGATGAGCTCGTTGGCGTAGGCGCGGGCGGCCTCCCCCTCCATCCCCTCGTCGTCCAGGAGGACGTACTCGGGGTGGTCGAGCTGGCGGCGGCCCTTGAAGGTGGAGACCCGGCCGGAGAACATGGCCAGTCGCCCGGGGACGAGGGTGTTCTGGTGGTGGGAGCCGCGGTTGAAGAAGGTCAGGTGCAGGCGGCCGGTGCCGTCGGTGACGGTGGCCTCCATCATGTCCATCCGGCGGCGTCCCTGCCGGGCGGGGATGGTGCGCCGCCGGGCGTCCAGGACCTTGGCCTGCACGGTGACGTCCTCGCCCTCCCGCAGGAGTGCGAGGTCGGTGAGTTCGCCGCGGCGGTCGTAGCGGCGCGGGTAGTAGCGCAGCAGGTCGCCGAGGGTGTGCAGGTCGAGTTTGTCGGCGAATGCCTTCGCCGTCCTGCCGCCGAGAGGTCCTTTGCGCAGCGGCTCGTCCCAGGTGCTCACTGTGGTTCCCGTCCTGGCCTCGTGGGGTCGCCCGTCAACGCCACGGTAGACCTCCGGTGCGACGGACGGGGCCAGGAGCGGAGTTGGCGCCCGCCCACCCCGACAGGGGTATACTCGTCAGAGTTCATCGTGTTTTCGCCATGCCCGCGTGGCTGATCTCGATGCTCCGGTGGGTTGGTGCGGCTTCGGCCGCGCCGTGTTCCACCGTTGCGCGTACGGGCGCCTCCCAGTGGTCTGATTCCACCTTCGGGCATGTCCGTCGTGTACTCTTCCACGGTTGGCGTTCGCGCCGACCTGCCCACCCGACCTCTTCCGGTCGGATGAACCTCGCGTGCGGCGACGTGCGCGATCCCGAGCACTTGAATGGAGTTACCGTGGCTTCCGTCTGCGACGTCTGCGGCAAGGGACCAGGGTTCGGTAACAGTGTTTCCCACTCGCACCGTCGCACCCGCCGCCGCTGGAACCCCAACATCCAGACTGTTCGCACCAAGGTCGGTGGCACGCCCAAGCGCGTGAACGCCTGCACCTCGTGCATCAAGGCCGGCAAGGTGACCCGCTAGGGCTCCCTCCCGCCAGTAGTCTTCGAAGCGCCCTCCGACTCCGGTCGGGGGGCCTTCTCGTTGTCCGGGGACCTGTCGTCCGGGCAAGCCCGCGCGAACACGTCTTCACGATGTAGGCCTTCACCGGGACGTTTCCTGTGAATGGTGTGACGCCTGTGCCCGGGGTGGCTCCCGTTGACCGTGAGGCAGCAGGAGCCCGAGGTCGCAGACGCTGGATCACAGATCGCAGACGTGCCCGTTGAGGGAGCAGCGCACGGGGCTCTGGGAGGCGCCGATCGCGTCGAAGGTCAGTGAGACCGACGCACCGGGCTCCAGCTGGCCGTCCGGTCCGGACGCGCGGGCCAGGATTCCGTCCCCCAAGGGCTCCCAGTCGGCGTCGTGCACCGCGGTGACCTCAGCGGTCTCGAAGGCCAGGGCCAGTTCCCAGGTGTCGAGGGTGGTCTGCGAGGTGTTGGTGACGGTGACCCGGCCGGTGAAGCCGACGGACGTGGCCTCCACCACCTGGTACACGACGGTGGTGGGCTCGGCCCCGGCCTGGGTCTGCGGTCCGGTGCTGCCGTCCCCGGCCGAGGCCCCCTCGCGCTCGGGTCCCGGGGACGCGTCATGCGTGGGTTCGACGCCGTCGTGCGGGCCGGGGGCCTCCGTCGCGCCGGGGGTGCCGCCGAACTGGAGGTAGATCTGCGTGGTGCTGTAACCGAACAGGAGCAGCCCGAGGATCACCCCGGAAACGACGAAGACGTTGAGCAGTCTCGGGGGTTCCACCCTTTTGGGAACGGTGCTGCCGAGGAGTCCGCCGATTCGCCGCAGGGCACCGGCGTCTTCCGGTTCGCTGCGGTGGGCTCCACGACGAGGGCTGTACCGTCGCCTACCCATGCCGCCCCATATACCGCCTCTCGCCGCTGATCTTCTGACCTTCCCCATCCCTGGCCCGCTGTTTCCTCCGGTCAGGGGTGTTCCTCGCGCGGATCGTCGCGGACCGGAGTCCCACGAGGCCGGACGGCCGCCCGAAAGGCAGCGCTGGCCGCGTCGGCAAAGCCTAGCGCGATCACCAAACAGGACAAATCCAAACAGGCCTAATCCCGCCGAAAATGATCCCATCCGCCGTTTTCAATCACGTTCTGGTCCACGGTGACGCGAGTACCGCTGCTTTCCGCCCCGGTCCCCGGAGCGTCGCCCACGGTTCCCACCACGTGCCAGTGCTCGGGTAGCCGCACCTCGGGTGGGAAGACCGCCGCGAGCGCGTGGTCCTCCCCGCCCGACAGCATCAGGCGGCGGGCGGCGTCCACAGCCTTCCCCGCCGGGGCCCCGAGCACACCGACGGCTTCGAGGAGCGCGGGATCGGGCCGGAAGGCGTTCGAGTCCAGATCGATACACACCCCGCTGGCCCGGCAGACGTGCCCCAGGTCTTGGACCAGACCGTCGCTCACGTCGAGCATGGCGGTCGCGCCCAGCCGGGCCGCCTCGGGCCCGGCGGCGTAGGGCGGGCTCGGCCTGCGGTGTTCGGACAGGCACTGGGCGAGGCCGTCGGTCGCCCCGACCGGAACCTCACCGGCTAGAGCCCCTCCGGCCTGCCCGGCCGAAGTTTCCCCCACCGGGGTCCCCGCCGCCGCGTCGCTCCGCTCCAGCAGGGCCAGTCCCGCGGCGGACAGCCCCAGGTGCCCGGTGTAGGCGACCACATCCCCCGTCCGTGCGCCCTCACGCCGCACCGGGGAGCGCCCCTCCAGGTCACCGAGGGCGGTGATGGCGATGGTGAGGGTGTCCGAGCCCACCGTGTCGCCGCCGACCACCGCTCCCCCGGCCAGCGCGCACTCGTCGCGCACCCCGGCGGTGAACTCCTCGGCCCAGGCCAGCGGCAGCTCGGGCGGCGCGGCGAAACCGATGAGCAGCCCGGTGGGCCGGGCGCCCATGGCCACGACGTCGGCGTAGTTCTGCGCCACGGCGCGGTGGCCCACGTCCCGGGCGCTGGACCATTCCCGTCTGAAGTGGCGGCCCTCCACCAGCAGGTCCGTGGTCGCGACCGTGCGCCCGTCCGGCGCGGCCACCACGGCGGCGTCGTCGCCGGGGCCGAGGATTACATCGTCCGTCCTGGGGAATTGGCTCGTCACGCGTGCGATCAGAGCGAACTCGCCAAGGCCCCCAATAGTGCTCAACACAGAGATCAGGGTACGGTGACGCTCCGGCGCAGTGGTCTAGACCCCGTGGTCAAGCCCCACGTTCGGCATTCCTCCGCCTTCATCTGCGCCTTTTGGCCAGAGATGGCCAGGGATACGTCCGCTCGACCTCACGCCCGGCACAGCACGAAGGAGAAGACACATGGTGCAGGCATACATCCTGATCCAGACCGAGGTCGGCCAGTCGGCCGAGGTCGCGGAGCGGATCCGCGGGATCGAGGGGGTCGAACAGGCGAACGATGTCACGGGTCCCTACGATGTGATCGTCCAGGCCAAGGCCGACGACATCGACGCCCTGGGGGCTCTGGTGGTGGCTCGGATTCAGCGCTTGGACGGCATCGCCCGTACCCTTACCTGTCCCATCGTCAACATCTGAGGTCGACTGAGTCGACGGAGCGAGGTTGCCCGTGCACAAGCGCTACTTCGGGGCGGCTCTGGCCGTCGCCCTGGTAACGGCTGGTTGCGGAACCCAGACCGTACAGATGCAGCCCCCCGAGACCGACGGCCAGACCGCCGAGGCCTGCGCCGCGCTGGTTGCCGACCTCCCGGACGCCCTCCTCGGCGCGGACCGCGCCACGGTCCAGCCCGAGTCGGAGATCATGGCCGCCTGGGGCGACCCGCCCATCGGCCTGCGGTGCGGGGTGCCGCGTCCCTCCACCCTGAACATGGAGTCGGAGCTGCTGGAAGTCAACGACGTGGCGTGGTTCGGCCAGCCGGAGGACGAGCCCACCCTGTACACGGCGGTGGAGCGCGAGGCCTACGTCGAGCTGACCGTCCCGCCCTCCTACGGCGCCCCCGCCCCAGCGCTCAACACTCTGAGCGACCTGATCGACGAGCACCTGGAAGAACGCGCCGACAGCGGTATGTGACCGCGTCGGACGCGACCGGTTCCCGAAGCTACTCCCAGGGCCGGTCCCCGGAGCCCCGAACACACGTGTGGGGCCGGAGGCGAATCGCTCGCCTCCGGCCCCACACGCTTTCCGCGGGGTCGTGGGTGAGTACCGACCTCGAGTACCGGGATGCCGCGGGTCAGCCGGTCCCCTGAGGCCTACTCGTCGGCGTCGGCGTCCTCATCCTCGGTGCCCTCAGCGCCCTCGGCGGGCTCGTCGGTGTCCGCGTCCTCGACGGCCCCGCCACCGCCGGCCAGGTCCGCCTCGACCTCGGCGGCGGTCTGGCTGATCGCACCCGAGCAGGAGGCGCCCGGCTCGGGGACGTCGGTGCCGCGCTCGTAGAACTGCACGTAGCGGCTGAGGTTCTCGTCATCGGCGCTGTCCACGGCGATCTGACGGCCCCAGCTGGAGGCGACGATCGGCGCGGGCATGTCGCCCTCGTAGGGGCTGATGACCAGGTAGTCGCCCGGGTTGTAGAAGTTCTGGAGCGCCTGGACCTCTTCTTCCGGCAGCTCGGGGTCGTAGGTGATCCACACCGCGCCGTGCTCCATGGAGTGGACCGCGAGCTCCGGGGTCACCGGGGCGCCGTAGACGCCGCAGTTCTGCCAGCTGGGCCAGTGCTGACCGCCGACCGGCGGGGACTGGTCGTAGTCGACGACGTCGCCGATCTCCACGTGGCTGAAGTCCCCGACGGCGTACTCCTGGACGCCGTCGATGTTGCGCGAACGAATCTCCATGAAGATCGCGGTTCCCAGGAGACCCAGAACAGCCGCGGCGGCTACGCTGATCCCGGTGATCTTGAGGGCTTTGGCGCGGCGTTCCTTCTTGCGCTGCGCTTCCCGCAATGCGGCGGCGCGAGCGCGACGCTCCTCCGCCTTCGTCTTCTTGGCCACAGGGTCTCCTGGGATGCATGTGGTCGAATGGGACTTTCCTATCCTCTACTTTGGCACCAGAGTTGTGCGATTTCACCAGGGTGGTTCCGATGGGGCATATGAGCGGCCCGGCGTCCAGAGACGCCGACGGTGCCGACGAGACGTCGTACGAGGACGGATGGGCCGGGCCCGACGCGTTCTCCGAAAGCGACGAGGGCACCGGGGCGCCGCCCCGTACTGAGCGCTCCGTCCCGCTCTGGATGGCTGTGACCCTGGTCGCGTTGGCGCTGGTCGGAGGGTTCCTCCTGGGCCGTCCGTCCTATCCCCTGGACACCGGGGCCGACGCCGGTTTCCTGCGTGACATGAGCGCGCACCACGCCCAGGCCGTGGACATGTCGATGACCATCCTCGGCAAGACCGATGACGTCGAGCTGCACACGGTGGCCACCGACATGGCCCGGACCCAGCAGGCGCAGATCGGGATGATGCAGGGCTGGCTGACGGCGTGGGGGCTGAACTCGCGCTCGGCGGAGCCCCCGATGACCTGGATGGCGGACCACGAGCACGGCGGCGGCGAGGGCGAGGTGCCCGAGACCATGCCGGGGCTGGCCACCGACGAGGACCTGGTGCGGCTGAGCGACGCCGAGGGCGAGGAGGCCGAGGTGCTCTTCCTCGAGCTGATGATCGCCCACCACATCGGCGGGATCGAGATGGCCGAGGCCGAGGTGGAGCTCGGCAATGAGGAACTGGTCACCAACTTCGCCCAGGGGATGATTGACGCCCAGACCTCCGAGATCGAGAACATGGAACGCATGCTGGACAAGCGCGCGTGACCGGCCGCCTCCGGCGCTGATCTTCCGACCTGGCGTTTCCAGCCTGGCGCTGCCAGGAGACAACCAAGACGAGCACTACGCGCGGCGCGCTCCCGGACCGGGGGCGCGCCGCGTGTGTTCGGTGTCTCAGGGGGCCCACCTCTACTACGACAAGCTGTAGTACTACTGTGTGCAGTACTACCGGCAGTCGGTACCTGAGAGGCGGGCATGGAAGCTCTAGACCTGGCGAGGTGGCAGTTCGGGATCACCACGATCTACCACTTCCTCTTCGTCCCCCTGACGATCGGGCTGTCGTTCATCGTGGCCGTCCTCCAGACCTTCTGGTACCGCACCGGACGGCACGAGTACCTCCAGGCCACCCAGTTCTTCGGCAAGCTGTTCCTGATCAACTTCGCCATGGGCGTGGTCACCGGGATCGTGCAGGAGTTCCAGTTCGGCATGAACTGGAGCGAGTACTCGCGCTTCGTCGGCGACGTGTTCGGCGCTCCGCTGGCGATGGAGGCCCTGCTGGCCTTCTTCCTGGAGTCCACCTTCATCGGACTGTGGATCTTCGGCTGGCACCGGCTCCCCCGCGGAGTCCACCTGGCCTGCATCTGGATCGTGGCCGTGGCCACCAACCTGTCGGCCTACTTCATCCTGGCCGCCAACGCCTGGATGCGCCGCCCGGTCGGCTACGAGATCAACCCCGAGACCGGCCGCGCCGAGCTCAACGACATCTGGGCCGTGCTCAGCAACGACCAGGCCTGGTCCACCTACCTGCACACCGTCTCGGCCGCCTTCGTCACCGCCGGGCTGTTCGTGGTGGCGGTCAGCGCCTACAAGCTGTGGCGCAACACCAGGTACGACGACACCGGCGAGGTCGGCGTCGTCCCGCCCAAGCGCGACTTCGCGCTGTTCCGCGCCACCCTGCGGACCGGCCTGGTCGTCACCCTGGTGGCCGGAGCCCTGACGGTGTTCTCCGGCGACCACCAGGCCAAGCTGGCGGCCGAGTACGAACCCATGAAGCTCGCCGCGGCGGAGGCCCTGTGGGACACCGAGGAGGGCGCCGCCTTCTCCGCCTTCGCGGTCGGCGACACCGAGGCCCGCTACAACCCCATCGACGTCACCGTCCCCAACGTGCTGAGCTTCCTGGCCACCGGGCACTTCGACGGCGAGGTGCACGGGATGAACAACCTCCAGGAGGCCTACGAGGAGCTCTACGGGCCCGGCGACTACATGCCCAACGTGTTCGTCGTGTACTGGTCCTTCCGCCTGATGATGGGCTTCGGGATGTTCGGTATCGCCGTGGCCGCCGCGGGCCTGTGGCTGACCCGGGGCCGGGAGCGGCTGCCCAGGACCCCGTGGTTCTACTACGCGGCGTTCGCCGCCCTGCCCGCCGCCCTGCTGGCCAACATCTTCGGGTGGGTGCTCACCGAGATGGGCCGCCAGCCCTGGACCGTCCACGGCGAACTCCTCACCGCGGCCAGCGTCTCCCCCGGGGTCAGCCTCGGCACCGTGGCGATGAGCCTGAGCCTGTTCACCGCGCTGTACGGGATCCTGTTCGCCGTCGAGGTCGGCCTGCTGTGGAAGTACATCAAGAAGGGCCCCTCCCACGTCGTCCCCGATCTGGAGAACGACGAGGACGAGTCCGAGATCCCGCACTTCAGCTACTAGGAGCCAACCACCATGGAACTGGCCGTCATCTGGTTCGTCGCCATCGCCGTCCTGTGGATCGGCTTCTTCCTCCTGGAGGGGTTCGACTTCGGGGTCGGGGTACTGCTGCCCTTCATGGGCAAGCGCCACTCCGTGGACCGCCGCGTGGCCATCAACGCCATCGGCCCGGTCTGGGACGCCAACGAGGTGTGGATGATCACCGCCGTCGGCGCCATGTTCGCCGCCTTCCCCGCCTGGTACGCGTCCGCGTTCAGCGGGTTCTACGTGCCGGTGCTGCTCATCCTGCTGGCGCTCATCGTGCGCGGGGTGGCCTTCGAGTACCGCCACAAGCGCGACAGCGACCAGTGGCGCGACTGGTGGGACCGGGCGATCTTCGTCGGCAGCGCCGTGCCCGCCTTCCTGTGGGGGCTGATCTTCGCCAACTTCGTCCGCGGAGTGGCCATGGACGCCGACCACATCGTCACGGCGTCACTGCTCGACCTGTTCAACCCCTACGCCCTGCTGGGCGGGGTGATGACCCTGTCCCTGTTCACCCTGCACGGCGCCGTCTTCCTGACCCTCAAGACCGACGGTCCGGTCCGGGGCCGCGCCCGCACGGCCTCCCAGTGGAGCGCCTGGACGGCCGTGCCCGCGGTGGCCGTGTTCCTGCTGTGGACCCAGGCCGCACACGGTGCGGCGTGGACCCTGCCACTCGTCCTGATCGCCGTCGCGGCCCTGGTGGGCGGGGTCGCGGCGGCCCGGTTCCGCCGCGAGGGGTGGTCCTTCCTGGCCACGGCGGTCACCATCGTCCTCACGTTCACCGCGCTGCTGGGATCGCTGTTCCCGAACGTGCTCCCCTCCACCACCGACCCGGCGTTCAGCCTGACCGTCGCCAACGCCTCCTCCGCCGACTACACGCTCACCCTGATGACGTGGGTGGCGGTGGTGTTCCTGCCGCTGGTGCTGGGCTACCAGGCCTGGAGCTACTGGGTCTTCCGCAAGCGGGTCACCGGAGAGCAGATCACCGGGGCCACCGTCACGGCCGGAAGGGGCGAGCCGGACCAGGCCGCCTGAGCCCGGACCAGGGTCCGGCCGGAGAACCGAGAGCACCCCGCCGCCCGCCCCCGCTCCCCCGGGACCGCCCCGGGGAGCGGGGGTCGAGCGCTTCCCGACAGCCTCCCCGGATACTGGGAGCGGCCCGCACCAGACGAGTTCCAGCCCAGAGTTTCGACGCCGAGTTCAGACGCTACGAGGTCGCCCACACATGAAACCGCTCGATCCGCGCCTGGTCCGCACCGCAAGCGCGGTCCGGACGCACCTGGCAGTCACCGTCGTCAGCGGCGTGCTGATCACCGGACTGATCCTCGCCCAGGCCTGGCTGCTCGCCGAGGTCATCACCGGGGCCTGGGCCGGGGAGGGCATGGACGCCCTCGGCTGGATGATCGCCGCGGTGGCCGCCGTCGCCGTGGCCCGCGCCCTGCTGTCCTACGTCGCCGAGGCCTCGGCGCTGCACAGCGCCGCGCGCACCAAGTCACAGCTGCGCCGCGAACTGGTCGCGCACGTGACCGGTTCGGGCAAGGTGTGGCTGGCCGAGGGCGGAGACCGCGAGGGCGGCTCACCCAAGGCCGGCGAACTCGTCACCCTGGCCACCCGCGGCCTGGACGCCCTGGACGAGTACTTCTCCCGCTACTTGCCCCAGCTGGTCCTGGCCTGCATCGTGCCGTTCGCGGTGCTGGCGGTGGTGTTCTGGGCCGACTGGATCTCCGGGATCGTCATCCTGGTGACGCTACCGCTCATCCCGATCTTCATGGCGCTGATCGGCATGCACACCCAGCAGCGCATCGACCGCCAGTGGCGGCTCCTGAGCAGGCTGGGCGGGCACTTCCTCGACGTCGTGGAGGGGCTGCCCACGCTCGCGGTGTTCCGCAGGGCCAAGGCCCAGGCCGCGATCATCCGCAAGGTCGGCGAGGACCACCGGTCGGCGACCATGGGGACGCTTCGGATCGCGTTCCTGTCGGCGTTCGCCCTGGAGCTGCTCGCGACCCTGGCGGTGGCGCTGGTGGCGGTCGAGGTGGGCCTGCGCCTGCTGGGCGGGCACATGGACTACCAGACCGCACTGCTGGTGCTGATCCTGGCGCCCGAGGCCTATCTCCCGCTGCGCGAGGTGGGCGCGCGCTTCCACGCGAGTATGGAGGGGGTGGCCGCCGCCGACCAGGTCTTCACCGAGCTGGACCGCAAGCGCGGGGCCGCCGCCCGGGCTTGCGCGGAAGGCGAGGAGCACGAGCACCGCAAGGCTCCGGCCCCGACCGGGACCGCCTCCCCCGCCGCCGCGGGCGACATCCGCTTCGAGGGGGTCGGGCTGCTCTACCCGGGCCGCGACGTCCCCGCCCTGTCCGGCCTGGACCTGACCGTCCGCGCCGGGGAGCACCTGCTGCTCACCGGGCCGAGCGGGTCGGGCAAGACCACCCTGCTGTCCCTGCTGCTGCGGCTGGGCGAACCCACCGAGGGGCGGGTCAGCGTGCGCGCGCCCGGCGGCGGGTGGACCCCCATGGACCTGATCCCCGCCGACGACTGGCGGCTGGGCATCGCCTGGGTCCCCCAGCACCCCTACCTGTTCGACGTCTCCGTCGCCGACAACATCCGCCTGGGCGCACCCGACGCCGACATGGAACGGGTTCGGGAGGCGGCCCGGCTGGCCGAGGCCGACGGGTTCGTCTCCGCCCTGTCCGACGGCTACGAGACGCGCCTGGGTGAGCGGGGCGCCCGGCTGTCCGCCGGGCAGCGGCAGCGGATCGCGCTGGCCAGGGCGATGTGCCGGGACGCCCCGCTGGTCCTGTTGGACGAGCCCACCGCGCACCTGGACGCGGAGAACGCCGCGTCGGTGCGCACCGCGGTGACCCGCCTGTTGGCGGGGCGGACCGCGGTGATCGTCGCGCACGACACCGGCTGGGCCGAGTCCACGCTGGGCGAGAACCTGCGGACCGCCGAACTCCCGCTGCTGACCCGGGGGGCACACCGATGAGGACCGAGACGAGCGACCCCTTGGCGGTGGACGAGCGGGAACGGCGCCGGAACCCGCTGCGCCGGATGATCGGGCTGGCCTGGCCCCGTGGCGGAAGGTTCGCGCTGGGCGTGCTGCTCGGTGCCGCCGCCACCGGTTCGGGTGTGGCGCTGCTGGGCGTGGCCGCGTGGATGCTGGCCACGGCCGCGAACCACCCCTCGATCACCGCGTTGAGCGCGGCCGTGGTCGCCACGCGCGCGCTGGGCGTGAGCAAGGGCGTGACCCGCTACCTGGAGCGGCTGGTCACCCACGACGCCGCCTTCCGAACCCTGGCCGAGGTGCGGGTGCGCGTGTACGAGCGCCTGGCCCGAACCGAGGCGTTCGGTCGTTTCCGCTCCGGTGACCTGGTCTCGCGTCTGGTCAACGACACCGAGGCCACCCTGGACCTGCTGGTGCGCGGGCTCACTCCGCCGCTGGTCTCCGTTGTCACGGGCGGCGCGACGGTGCTGTTCCTGACCGTGGTGTACCTGCCGGGCGGGCTGCTGCTGGCCTCGGGGCTGCTGCTGGCCGGGCTCGCCGTGCCTCTGGCCGCGGCCGCCCTCGGCAAGGGTCCGGGGCAGCGCGAGGCGCAGGCGCGCGGCAGGCTCTCCACGGCCCTGGTGGACACCCTTCAGGGCGCGCCGGACCTGGTGGCCTACGGCGCCATGGACCGGCAGGTGGAGCGGGTGTACGAGGCCGACGCCGAACTCACCCGGGTAGCCCGGCGCGACGCCGCGACCCTCGGGCTGAGCGCCGGGGCCACCGCGTTGATCACCGGGCTGACCGTGTGGGGCGCGCTGTTCCTGGGCGTGCTCGCCGTGGAGGACGGGGTGATCGGCCCGACCGCGCTGGCGGTACTGGTGCTGACCACGCTCGCCGCCTTCGAGATCGTCGCTCCGCTGCCGGCCGTGGCCGCCAAGCTGGGATCGATCCGGTCCAGCGGGGAGCGGTTGTTCGGGGTCCTGGACACACCTCCCGCCGTCGCGCCGCCTGCGAAGGAGGGACTGGAGATCGACCCGGAGGCCGACGCCACGGTGCGGGTACGGGATCTGCGGGTGCGCTACGGCCCCGAGGAGCCGTGGGCGCTGGACGGGGTGGACCTGGAGATCCCGGCAGGGGCGACCGTCGCGGTGGTGGGACCGAGTGGCGCGGGCAAGAGCACGCTCGCCTCAGTGCTGCTGCGCTTGCGCGATCCGGACGGCGGCCGCGTGGAGATCGGCGGGGTGAGCGTCACCGACTACCCGGCCGACGAGGTGCGCCGGGTGGTCTCCGGGGTCCCGCAGGACCCGCACGTGTTCGCGTCCACTCTCCGGGAGAACCTGCGGCTGGCCAAGCCCGGGGCCCAGGACGAGGAGCTGTGGACGGCGCTGCGCAGGGCGCGGCTGGCCGGGGAGGTCGAGGCGATGCCCAAGGGCCTGGACACCCAGGTGGGCTCGCACGGTCTGGGGCTGAGCGGCGGGATGCGCCAGCGGCTGGCGCTGGCCCGCGCGGTGCTGGCGGCGCCGCGCGTCCTGGTCCTGGACGAGCCGACCGCGCACCTGGACCCGGACACCCGCGACGCGGTGGTGGCGGACCTGCTCGACGCCGCCCGGGGGTTCTCCACCCTGCTCATCACCCACGACCTCACCGGCCTGGACCGGGTGGACCGGATCTACGTGATCCGCGAGGGCCGGGTGTGCCAGTCGGGGACACACGGGGAGCTTCTCGCGCGGGAAGGCTGGTTTCGCGGTGTCTGCGAGCGCTAAGGTGCGGCCGTGAATCCTGTACGTGAGGTTTTCGGTGGTTTCGGCGTCCTGCTGCGCGGTCTGGGCATCGTGCTGCGCAGACCGCGCCTGTTCCTGCTCGGCGCGCTGCCCGCGTTGGTCACGTCGCTGCTGTTCCTGGCGGCGCTGATCACCCTCGCGGTGAACATCACCGGTCTGGTGGCGTGGGCGACGCCGTTCGCCGAAGACTGGGAGAGCGCCTGGCGGGGGCTGGTGCGCGGCGCGCTGAGCCTGGCACTGCTGGCCGGGGCGGTCCTGGTCATGGTGGTGACGTTCACGACGGTGACGCTGGGCCTGGGCTCGCCGATCTACGACAAGATCGCCGAACTGGTCGAACAGGAACTGGGCGGCGCGCCCGAGGCCCCGGACGAGGCGCTGATGGCGTCGGTGACCCGTTCGGTGCGC
This sequence comes from Nocardiopsis exhalans, assembly GCF_024134545.1. Classification (GTDB taxonomy): domain Bacteria; phylum Actinomycetota; class Actinomycetes; order Streptosporangiales; family Streptosporangiaceae; genus Nocardiopsis; species Nocardiopsis exhalans. Next base: position 1,586,749 of record NZ_CP099837.1, on the reverse strand, counting down.
CAGTCGACGGGGGTCGTGCTGGTCTCCCTCACCGTGACCGTCAGCGCGTTCCTGCTCGGGCTGGTCCCGGTGGTCGGCTGGATGGTGGCCCCGGTGCTGACCGCGGTGGTGGGAGGCTGGCTGCTGGGCATCGAGCTGACCGCGAGCGCCTTCGACCGCCGCGGCCTGCTGCGCATCCGCGACCGCCGCCACTTCATGGGCACCCGCCGCTGGCGCGTCCTGGGCTTCGCGATCCCGACCTACTTCCTGCTGGCGATCCCCTTCGTGGCGGTGGCCGTGTTCCCGGCGGCAACCGCGGGCGGCACCATCCTCGCCCGGGAGCTCCTCACAGAGGGGCCCCAGGGGCCGCAGGAGCCCCAAACTCCCCCGATTCCTCACCAGAACCCACCCGAAGCGCCAAAGGCCCCGTAGGAGCCACCTCAGCCCTAGCAGGCAATCGAAAAGCGACGAGGGGCGGATGATCTAGCGATCGTCCGCCCCTCGTCACGTGTTCGGGGAAGTGCCCCGTCTCCCTTTCAGGAGAAGGAGAGCAACAGGTCAGCGGCTTCGAGTTTGAGGTCGAAAGGCTGAGGAAGTCGCACAGACCCGCTGCGAAGGACACGGGTGACTTCCCGGTACTCGTCTCCCTCTGGCTGAAGGAACAGGGCGACCTCATCCTGCTTCGGATCAATCACCAGGTAGAGAGGGACTCCGGCCTGCGCGTATCCCTTCGTCTTGTTGGTCCAGTCGTGGTGCGCACTACTGGGCGAGACAACCTCGACAACCAATTCCGCCTCTTCGGCCGGACGAATCCACGACGGACCGTCCCAACCCTGCCCCCGCACGAGAGCTGTCGGCAAGACCACCAGGTCGGGCACGTAGCGATCACCGGTCTTGGCGATCTCCAAGGTGAGCACCTGCACTGCCCGAAGGCCTTTGGCTTTGAGTCCGCCCTCCAGCACCGACTCGTGAACCTCGGTGACGATGTCGGCATGCCTGGCACTGGGCGTTGGCGACACGGTGATGCTCCCGTTGATGATTTCCACGCGGTAACCATCCGGGAGTTCGAGACTTTCGGCCAGAGTGTGGAGATCCATGGTCGGCTCATCCGTCCGCTCTTGCACAGCACACGTCATAGAGGGCTCCCTGAGGTATCCAGAACGTTCCTAAGCGTAGCGAGAGCACTTTTCCAGCGTACGTCTTTTCCCGAGGAATCCCCAGGAAACACCAGGGGCGGACGATCGCGTGATCGTCCGCCCCTTGGCATGTGTTTGGTGGTTTGGCCGGTGCGGTCAGCGCAGGCCGGGGTTGCGGCGCAGGGCCGTGGTGATCATGCGCTCGACGAGCTCGGCGTAGCCCAGACCGGTGGCGCCCCACATCTGCGGGAAGGCCGACGACGGGGTGAAGCCGGGCATCGTGTTGAGCTCGTTGACCAGGACCTCGCCGTCCTCGGTGTAGAAGAAGTCCACCCGGGCCAGCCCCTCGCAGCCCATGGCCTCGAAGACGTCGGCGGCCATCCTGCGCAGGCGTGCCGTGGCCTCCTCCGGGATCTGGGCGGGGATGGTCAGGCCGCTCGTGGACAGGTACTTGGCCTCGAAGTCGTAGAAGTCGAAGCCCTCCGCCACGTGCACCTCGGCAGGGAAGGAGACGTCCGGGGTACCGCCGTCCTCCGCCTCCAGGACGCCGCACTCGATCTCGCGACCGATGACCTGGGCCTCGACCAGGACCTTGGGGTCGTGCTCGCGGGCGGCCTCGACCGCGGCGATCACGGCGTCGGTGTCCTTGGAGTCCTTCACCTTGCTGATACCGACGCTGCTCCCGGCGCGGGCGGGCTTGACGAAGACCGTCTCGCCCAGCTCGGCGACGTCGTCCAGGACCTTCTTGCGCTCGGTCCGCCAGGTGCGCTCGGTGATCGCCACGAAGTCGCTGGTGGGGATGGCGTTGCCGACCAGGAGGGCCTTCATGAAGACCTTGTCCATGGCGGCGGCGCTGGAGAAGACCCCGGCACCCGCGTAGCGCACGCCCATCATCTCGAAGAGACCCTGGATGGTGCCGTCCTCGCCGAAGGGGCCGTGCAGCAGCGGCAGCACGACGTCCACCTCGGCCAGGCGCCGAGTGCCCTGCTCCGGGGTCACCGTCATGAGCTGGCCCGCCGCGTCGAAGGGCAGCGCCAGTTCGACGCCGTCCTCGGAGACGGTGGGCAGGGCCTTGGTCGCCGCGTCGATGCGCAGGCTCTCGGGGTCGCCCGAGGTGAGGACCCAGTTGCCGGTGGGGGTGATCCCGACCGGGACGACCTCGTAACGGTCCTGGTCGATGACGGACAGGACGCTGCCCGCGGTGACGCAGGAGATCTCGTGTTCGGAACTACGCCCGCCGAAGACGACGGCGACCCGAATCTTGCGCTGCTCGGACGACATGCTGCCTGACCTTATCTCGCCTGCTGATGGAACCGGTTCGGGGCGGAACGCGCCCGTGTGTCACTTTCCTCCGTCGAGCGCCGCGAGGGCGTCCTCGATGAGGTCCTGGGGGTCCTCCAGACCGATGGAGAACCGTACCGCGCCCAGGGAGATGCCCGCGGCGGCCAGCTCCGCCTCGCTCATGCCGCGGTGCGAGGTCGAGGCCACGTGCCCGGCCAGGGTGTGCGTGCCGCCGAGGGAGGCGGCGATGGTGGCCACCCGAAGCCGGTCCGCGAAGGCCATGCCCTCGTCGGCGCCGCCGCGCGGGTGCACGGTGACCACCGCGCCGTAGCGGCCTTCGTCGAAGAGCTTGCCGGCGAGCGTGTGCTCGGGGTGCGAGGCCAGCGACGGGTGGTCCACCCGCTCCACGAGCGGGTGCCCGTCCAGGGCGGCCGCGAAGGCAGCGGCGCTCTCGCACTGGCGCCGCACGCGCAGCGGCAGGGTCTCCAGGCCGCGGTGCAGCAGGTACGCCTCGTCCGGGGCCAGGCACGGGCCCAGGTCGATGCGGGCCGCGCGGATACGGTCGATCAGGTCGGGCGAGGCCACGGCCACGCCGCCGGTGGTGTCGCTGTGCCCGCCCAGGTACTTGGTGGCCGAGTGCACCACGATGTCGGCGCCGAACTCCAGGGGGCGGCAGACCGCCGGGGAGGCGAACGTGGAGTCCACCACCAGGGCGGCGCCCGCCTCACGGGCGATCTGCGCCAGCCCGGGCAGATCGGAGACGGTCATGGCCGGGTTGGACAGCGTCTCGGTGAACACCACGCGCGTCTGGGGTGTGACCGCCGCGCGTACGGCGTCCAGGTCGGTGACGTCCACGAAGTCCGTGCGCACCCCGAAGCGGCGCATCAGCCGGTCCAGCAGCGAGTACGTGTTGCCGTAGATCTGGCGGGAGGCCACCACGTGCGCCCCGGCCTCGGTGAGGGCCAGCAGCACGGTGCTGATCGCCGCCATACCGGAGGCGAAGGCCTGACCACGCACCCGGTCCGGGAGCCCCGCGCCCTCCAGCGCCGCGACCGCGTCCGCGAAGGCGTCCACGGTGGGACTGTCGATGCGGGCGTAGGAGTAGCCGCTCCGCGCACCGGCCAGCACGTCCGCGAACCCCTGGGAGGTGTCGAACGCGTAGGTGGTGGCCCGGTGGACGGGCATCCGCATCGGCCGCTCGGCGGGGACCGGAGCCGGCGGGGCGGAGACCGCCCGCGTGTGCTCCCCCGCGCTCCCGGAACCAGGTGTGTGTGTCATCGTGCTCGCTCTCAGACGCCGTAGCGCTCCGGCTTGGTGCTGCGTGACATGAACGCCAGCAGCGCCTGGGCCGGGCTCATGTCGTGGTGCATCATCTTGACGACGGCCTCGGTGATCGGCATGTCGACCCCGTGGGTCCAGCCGAGTTCGAGGATCGACTCGGACGACTTGACCCCCTCGGCCGTCTGCCTGGTCTCGGCGACGACCTGTTCAAGGGTTTTGCCCGCGCCCAGTTTCTCACCGAAGGTCCGGTTCCGCGACAGTGGGGACGAGCATGTCGCCACGAGGTCACCCATTCCGGCCAGGCCGGACAGGGTGTGTTCGTCGGCTCCGAGCGTCACCGCGAGGCGGGTGGTCTCGGCCAGCCCGCGGGTGATCAGCGAGGCCTTGGTGTTGTCACCGAAACCCATGCCCTCGGCGACGCCGACCGCCAGGCCGATCACGTTCTTCATCGCGCCGCCGATCTCCACGCCCACCAGGTCGGTGCTGGTGTAGGGGCGGAAGTACGCGGACTTGCAGAGCCCCTGTAGGAGGACGGCCGTCTCGTAGTGCGGGCAGGCGACCACGGCGGTGGCCGGCTGGCGCTCGATGATCTCCCGGGCCAGGTTGGGCCCGGACACCACGGCGATCCGCTTCTCGGACATTTCCAGGACCTCGCCGATGACCTGGCTCATCCGCATGAGGGTGCCGAGCTCGACACCCTTCATGAGGCTGACCACCACCGCGTCCTCGGCGATGTGCTCCCGCCAGGACGCCAGGTTCTCCCGCAGTGTCTGCGAGGGGACGGCCAGCACCACGACCCGGGCGCCGGACAGCGCCTCGGCCGCGTCCGTGGTGGCGTGCAGCCGCCCGTTGAGCGTGATCCCCGGGAAGTAGTCCGGGTTCTCCGAGGACTCGTTGATCGCGTCGACCACCGCGGCCCGGCGCCCCCACAGGACCACCTCGGCCACGGGGCCCTCGCCGCTCTTGCGCGCCAGGTCCGCGGCGTCGGCGACGATGTTGGCGAACGTGGTCCCCCAGGACCCGCTGCCCAGTACCGCGACCTTCACGTGGCCCACGTTGTCAGCGCTCATCTGGTCGGTCATGCCCCCGTGCTGTTCTTCCCGTTGTCGGCTTCGGTGTCTTCGGCGGTCCTGTCGGCGTTCGAGTCAGCGGTCGGCCCCTCGGGGGTTCGCGTGATCTCCCCCGGCTCGCTGCGCTTGGCCTCCGCGGCCCGCTGGCGGGCCTTCTTGAAGTCGAAGGGCTCGGCCGGCGGGGTCTCACCGCGGATCTCGGCCTGCAGGGCGGTGATGTCGGCCATGATCGCCCTGGTGGCGCCGTCCAGGACGGTCGCGGTGATCGGCTTGCCCCGGAACTCGGACAGGTCCACCGCCGGGCCCGCGCGGAACTGGACCTTCTTGCGCGGCGGCAGCAGACGCGGCTTCTTCTCACCGTAGGGCAGGATGTTCTGCTCGCCCCAGTGCGCGACGGGGATGACCGGCACACCGGTGGTCAGGGCCAGCCGGGCCACGCCGTTCTTGGCGGTCATCGGCCACAGCTCGGGGTCGCGTGTGCAGGTGCCCTCCGGGTAGAAGATCACCGACGAACCGTCCTCGACGAGCGCCTTCTCGGCCTCGCCCAGCGCCTTGACCGCGTCGGCGCTGCCGCGCTTGATCGGGATCTGTCCGGTGCTCCTGGCCACCGAGCGGACCACGGGGATCTTCATGACCGCGTCCTTCATGGTGAAGGTCGGCCAGCGGCGCGCACCGATGTAGAGGAAGTGCGCGACGGTCAGGGGGTCGGTCACCGAAAGGTGGTTCGCCGCGATGATGGCTCCGCCCTGGGCGGGCACGTGCTCGGTGCCCTTCCACTCGGGCTTGACCACGAACCACAGGACGAACCGGACGATCCGGGACACGACCCACTTGACCCATCGCGATTCTCGTTGCTTGGCCACGGGGGACTCCTCACTTCTCACTCCCGGCCCGGTCCGGACCACGGAAGCTCAACCGACTCAGTCTAGGACGTGCGCTGATGTACCGGGGTGCGCCGTTCGGGGCGCCCGGCCGGACACGCCCAGGGTGCCCGCGCCGCGCCGTACCCCCAACGCCTACCCTCATCACTGTCGTGGCCGCATCAACGTCCCGGGGGAACCGTGACCGGCTTTGGAGAGCGAGGCGGGGCTTCGCACGTCGGGGTGCGCTGGTCCCTGATCGTCCCAGTCAAGCACCTCGGCCTGGCCAAGACACGACTGGCCCGGGCCGCCGGGGAGCTCCGGGAGGACCTGGCGCTGGCGGTCGCCTGCGACACGGTGGCCGCGGCGCGCTCCTGCCCGGCCACGGGGGCCGTGTTCGCGGTGACCGAGGATCCGCGTGCGCGCGCCGAGCTCGCGGGGCTGGGCGCGGTGGTGGTGGGCGGTGAGCCGGGCGGTGGTCTGAACCCGGCGCTGGAGCACGGGGCCCGGATCGCGGCCGCCCGCCTGCCGGGGTTCGGGGTGTGCGCGCTCTCCGCGGATCTGCCCGCGCTGCGCCCGGCCGAACTGGAGCGGGTGCTGGCGGCCGCCGCCGCGCACGGAAGGTCGTTTCTGGCGGACTCCCCCGGCGTGGGGACCACTCTGCTGGCCGCTTCGCCCGGGCTGCGGCTCGCCCCGGCCTTCGAGGGGGCCTCACGCGCCCGCCATCTGGCCGGTGGGGCCCGCGAACTGCTGGTCCCGGGTGCGGAGTCGGTCCGGCGGGACGTGGACACCCCGGAGGATCTGACGGCCGCGGCGGCCCTGGGTGTGGGGCCTCGCACGCGTGAACTCCTGGAGCGGGTGGCGGCGCGTGCTCCGAGCGACGCCTGCTGACGGTTGCGGAGCGGACCCGGGAGCGATCCCTGGACCGGCCCCGGACAGTGCTCCGCCCGGGTCCCCTTGTGGGAAACCCGGGCGGAACCAGCCGTTCGCCAGAGGGCGAGCGGTACTACTTCTTGTCGCCGTTGACCAGAGCCTTGAAGTCAGCGCCAGCGCGGAACTTCGGAACGAAGCTCGCGGGGACGTTGATCGTGGCGCCTGTGGCGGGATTGCGGGCGGTGCGAGCCGCACGCTCGGACTTCTCGAAAACGCCGAAGCCCGTGATGGCGACCTTGTCGCCCGACGCCACGGTGGCCTGAATGGTCTCAAGCACAGCGTTGACCGCTTCGGTCGCGGTCTTCTTGTCTCCGAGACGGTCGGAGATCGCGTCGATCAGGTCACGCTTGTTCATAAGGTTCCTCCGGTTCCCCCTTGCTCGCACGAAATTAGGGGAAGCAGAGGCCCTTACACAAATACAAACGCCCGTGAGCTAGGCGTGTCGGGCCCCTCCCGACCTGCGAGGTCACCCTCCGCAACGGATGGGGTGCAAGTGGCGGGGGTGGCGACCAGGCCCCTTTTGACCCCTTCTGCGGCCCTCAAATGCCTACGTATAACCGGATTCCGGGCGCGGGACAGGCTGCGGTTAAGGGCACAAAGACCGTAAGCGAGCGCTCACGTCAAGTAAAGGTAAAATTATTCGGGACCGAGGGTGCGCTGAGTCACAACGACCCTCGATCCCGCTTCAGTTCGGCGTTTCGAAGCCCGTCCGGCGCTAGAGCGTGACCGGCTTCCAGGGCTCACGAGTGGTCTCGAACTCACCGATCTCGTCCGTGTGACGGAGCGTCAGGGCGATGTCGTCCAGACCCTCCAACAGCCGCCAGCGGGTGTAGTCGTCCAACTCGAACGACTCCCGCACGCCGGGCCCGCGGACCTCGCGGTTGACCAGGTCCACCGTCACCTCGGTGGCGGGGTCGGCCTCGATGGCGTCCCACAGCCGGTCGATGACCTCCTGCGGCAGCAGGACGGTCAGCAGGCCGCCCTTGAGCGAGTTGCCGCGGAAGATGTCGGCGAAGCGCGAGGACAGCACGGTCTTGAAGCCGTAGTCCTGCAGGGCCCACACGGCGTGCTCACGGGAGGAACCGGTACCGAAGTCCGGCCCGGCCACCAGGACGGACGCGCCCTCGTACTCGGGGCGGTTGAGCACGAAGTCCGGGTCGGACTTGCGCCACTCGGCGAACAGGCCGTCCTCGAACCCGGTGCGGCTGACCCGCTTCAGGTAGACGGCGGGGATGATCTGGTCGGTGTCGACGTTGCTGGCGCGCAGCGGGACGGCCCGACCGGTGTGGACGTCGAACTTCTCCATGGGAGGACTCTCCTTACGGGGTCGGGACGGGCTACTGGGCGTCCAGGTCGGCGGGCGAGGACAGGGTGCCGCGCACGGCGGTGGCGGCGGCGACCTGGGGCGAGACCAGGTGGGTACGGCCGCCGCGGCCCTGACGGCCCTCGAAGTTGCGGTTGGAGGTGGAGGCGCTGCGCTCTCCGGGCTTGAGCTGGTCCGGGTTCATACCCAGGCACATCGAGCAGCCCGCCTCGCGCCACTCGGCCCCGGCGTCCAGGAAGACCTGGCCCAGGCCCTCCTCGTTGGCCTGCTCCTTGACCCGCATGGAGCCGGGCACCACGAGCATCCGCACGCCGTCGGCGACCTTGCGGCCCCGGACGATCTCCGCGGCGGTGCGCAGGTCCTCGATCCGGCCGTTGGTGCACGAGCCGAGGAAGACGGTGTCCACCTTGACCTCGCGCATCGGCGTTCCGGCCTTGAGGTCCATGTACTTCAGGGCCTTCTCGGCGGCGGCGCGCGCGGAGGGGTCCTCGTAGGAGGCGGGGTCGGGCACCTCGGCGTCCAGCGGTACGCCCTGGCCGGGGTTGGTTCCCCAGGTGACGAACGGGCTGAGCTCGTCCGCGTCCAGGACCACCTCGGCGTCGAACTCGGCGCCCTCGTCGGTGCGCAGGCTCTTCCAGTGCTCGACCGCGGCGTCGAAGTCCGCTCCCTGGGGCGCGTGCGGGCGGCCCTGGACGTAGTCGAACGTGGTCTGGTCCGGGGCGATCATCCCGGCGCGGGCGCCCGCCTCGATGGACATGTTGCACACCGTCATGCGGGCTTCCATGGACAGGGCCTCGATGGCCTCGCCCCGGTACTCGATGACGTAGCCCTGGCCGCCGCCGGTCCCGATCTTGGCGATCACGGCGAGGATGACGTCCTTGGCGGACACACCCGGCCTGAGCGTTCCGTTGACCGTGACGGCCATGGTCTTGAACGGCTGCATCGGCAGGGTCTGGGTGGCCATGACGTGCTCGACCTGGCTGGTGCCGATACCGAAGGCCAGCGCACCGAACGCGCCGTGGGTGCTGGTGTGGCTGTCGCCGCAGACCACGGTCATGCCGGGCTGGGTGAGGCCGAGCTGGGGGCCGACCACGTGCACGACGCCCTGGTCGATGTCGCCCATCGGGTGCAGGCGGATGCCGAAGTCGGAGCAGTTCTTGCGCAGCGTCTCGACCTGCTTGCGGGAGACCGGGTCGGCGATGGGGGCCAGGAGGTCCATCGTCGGAACGTTGTGGTCCTCGGTGGCGATGGTCAGATCCGGACGGCGCACGGAGCGACCCGCCAGTCGCAGCCCTTCGAAGGCCTGCGGGCTGGTCACCTCGTGGACGAGGTGGAGGTCGATGTAGAGCAGGTCCGGCTCGCCGTCGGCACGTCGGACGACGTGCTCCTCCCAGACCTTCTCGGCCATCGTGCGTGCCATGGGCGATCGCCTCTCTCGTGTCTAGCGTCTGTGGCGCGTCTCGGCTGCAGGGGTGCTCATCTGGACCGCTGGCCTCGCGCACGGATGTGCGGCCGACTTGCATTCCATATTTCGAGACGGCAATATCAAGCCATGGACAACTCTAGCTCATCCAGCGGTGTCGGTGTCCTGGACAAGACGATGTCCGTCCTCGACGCCTTGGAGTCGGGGCCCGCGTCGCTGGCCCAGCTGGTCCAGATCACCGGTCTGGCCCGCCCCACCGCCCACCGTCTCGCCGTCGCCCTGGAGCGGCACCGCATGGTCACCAGGGACAGTCAGGGCAGGTTCGTGCTCGGGCCGCGCCTGGGAGAGCTGTCGATCGCCACCGGCGAGGACCGCCTGCTCGCCGTGGCCGCCCCGGTCCTGGTCCAGCTGCGCGACCTCACCGGGGAGAGCGCCCAGCTCTACCGCCGCCAGGGCGACCTGCGCGTGTGCGTGGCCGCCTCCGAGCGCAGCAGCGGCCTGCGCGACACCGTCCCGGTCGGCAGCGAACTGCCGATGAACGCCGGTTCGGCCGCCCAGGTACTGCTGGCCTGGGAGGACTCCGACCGGATCCGCCGCTCGCTGGTGGGCGCGCGCTTCACCGCCGCCAGCCTGGCCCAGGTGCGCCGCCGCCGGTGGGCCCAGAGCGTCGCCGAACGCGAGCAGGGCGTGGCCTCGGTCTCGGCCCCGGTCTCCGGTCCGGGCGGTCGCGTGATCGGCGCGGTGTCCGTCTCCGGCCCGATAGAGCGCCTCACCCGCTCACCGGGGCGCATCCACTCGCAGGCCGTGGTGTCGGCCGCGGAGAAGATCAGCGAGTCCCTGCACACCTACGAGGGCTCCCACTAACCAGCACCGGCCCAGCCTCGCCGGACCCGCCACCATCCCCGAAGTCGACGGCGGTGCCCACCCAGGGCACCGCCTTTCGCATGTACGCCGACGCACCCGGAGGGGTTCCGAAAACCCACCCCCGCCCGTGGACACTTATTGACACTTTGTCTAACATGACGGCATGTCTCACAAGAAAGTGACTGGGAACACAGCTTCCCAGGCCGAGCTCGACGCCTTCCGAGAGCTCCAGCAGCTCGCCTACCAGGCCGCCAGCGACGTGGCGGCCTCCCTCGAACCCGGTGTGACCGAACGCGAAGCCGCCCGGCGCGTCCGCGAACACCTGGAGGCACGCGGGGTCCAGGACTGGTTCCACACCCCCTTCGCCTGGTTCGGCGACCGCACCGCCTTCCGTGACTTCCGGGTGCCCCTGCAGTTCTTCCCGACCAGGCGCAGGCTGGAGGAGGGCATGCCCTTCATCCTCGACTGCGCCCCGGTCCGGGACGGCTACGTCGCAGACATCGGCTACTCCGGCTACCTCGGCGAGAACCCCCTGCACGACCGTCTGATGGACGACCTGCGCGCGCACCGGCGCCTGATCGTCGAGAAGGTCCGCGAGGGCAACACCCTCCAGGACGTCTACCGCGCCGTCGACGCCCTCATCCGCGAACAGGGCTACGACAACCGGCACCAGGTCTATCCCGGCCGTGTCATCGCCCACCAGGTCGGCAAGGTCGAGTCCCGACTGCCCAAGGCGATCGTCGCGGGCTTCGGCATCCGCTCCCTGCAGACCCTGTTCGGCGACCTCATCGTCGAGCGCGCGCACCACCGCTCCCCGCTGTGGGCGGACGGCGACATCTCCGCGCACCCCGCCACCCCCGGCATGTGGGCGGTGGAACCCCACATCGGCTTCCGCGACATCGGGGTCAAGTTCGAGGAGATCCTCGTGGTCACCTCCGACGACGCCTACTGGCTCGACGACGACCTGCCCCACGTGACCCGGTGGAGTCAGCGGACCCTGAGCGACGTCGGCAGCAAGGACACCGCCGCCCCCTTGACCACCGTCGGCGCCAGCGAGGAGACCGCGACCGTATGAGCACGAGCACCCGACCGCACCGCTACGTCACCGCCACCGACGGCCAACGCCTGGCCGTCTACTCCGCCGGCCCCACCCGTCTCCCTCCACCGCCCTCAACGGACGCCCACGGCGCAGTACCGCCCACCCGTCTCCCTCCACCACCCTCAAGGGACGCCTACGGCGCAGTACCTCCCACTGGTCCCACTTTGCTGCTCGTCCACGGCTACCCGGACAACGCCACCGTGTGGGAGTCCCTCGTCGCCGACCTGGCCGCGGACTACCACGTGGTCAGCTACGACGTCCGAGGCGCCGGGCGCTCCACCGCACCCGACGACCGCTCCGGCTACCTGATGGACCAGCTCGCCGACGACCTGCGCACCGTCGCCGATTCCGTCAGCCCCGACCGGCCCGTGCACCTGATCGCCCACGACTGGGGATCCATCCAGACCTGGCACGCCGTCACCGAGGCCGAGCACGCCCACCGGTTCGCGTCCTTCACCTCGGTCTCGGGCCCCAACCTCGACCACGCCGGCCACTGGCTCCAGCAGGCCCCCGACGGCGTCCGCAACGTGCTGCGCCAGGCCGTGCGCTCCAGTTACATCGGTTTCTTCAGCACTCCCGGACTGCCCGAGGCCGCCTGGCTCAGCGGGATCGGCGGCGCAGCCCTGGCCGGGCTGGAGCGCATCGGCGGCGGCCCCCGGGTCCCCGCCAAGCGCGCCACCCGCGACTACCTCAACGGGCTGGAGCTGTACCGCGCCAACATGTTCCGCCGCTTCACCCGGCCCACCGAACGCCGCACCGGCGTGCCGGTCCAGGTCCTGGCGCCCACGCACGACGCGTTCATGGTCGAGCAGGTGCAGTCCAACGCCGCGCGCTGGGTCGAGGACTTCCGCTTCCACCGCTTCAAGGGCGGCCACTGGTCGGTCCGCTCCCACCCCGCACCGGTCGCGCGGCGCGTGCGAGCGTTCGTCGAGGAGATCGAGTCCGGGTCTCCGCGCCCGACCCGCAACCTCACGGCGCAGCAGGCCCGCCGTCACGGCGGCGCCTTCGCCGGACAGGTCGCCGTGATCACCGGCGCGGGCAGCGGGATCGGCCGCTGCCTGGCCTTCGAGCTGGCCGAACGCGGGGCCCGGATCGTCGCGGTGGACGTCAACGCGCCCGCCGCCGAGCGCACCGCCGAACTCTGCTCCATGATCACGCCCGGCTCCAGCGCGCAGCGCGTGGACGTCACCGACTCCGCCGCCATGGACAAGCTCGCTGCAGGGGTGCGCGAGGAGTACGGGGTGCCGGACCTGGTCGTGAACAACGCCGGGATCGGCGTGGCCGGACCCTTCCTGGAGGCCAGCACCGAGGACCTGGAACGGGTCATCGACATCAACCTGTGGGGCGTGATCAACGGTGTCCGCGCGTTCGCCCCGATGATGGTGGAGAGCGGGGGCGGCGGCCGGATCGTCAACACCGCCTCGGCCGCGTCCTACCTGCCCTCGCGCTTGTACGGCGCCTACTCGGCCACCAAGGCCGCGGTGCTCGGGCTCAGCCGCTCCCTCCGTGGAGAACTGGCCGGGAAGGGCGTGAGCGTCACCGCCGTCTGCCCGGGCCTGATCAACACCGGGATCATCTCGAACGCCCGCCTCTCCGGGATGGGCGAGGTCTCCGGCACCAAGGACAAGCTCAACCGGCTCTACCGGCTGCGCGGCTACACCCCGGAGAAGGCGGCCCGGCGGATCGCGAACGCCATCGAGTCCGGCCCGGAGATCGTCCCGGTCACCAGCGAGGCGCACATCGGGCTGGCCCTGTCCCGGCTGTCCCCGGCAGCGATCCGCGGCTACGCCCGGGTGGCCCCGCCGATCTGAGCCGGTCCCGTGCCGGCCCGTTCCCCCCCTTTTTCTTCCCGACGCCCCCGCTACACCCTCGCTCCCACCCAGGAGGCTGACCATGAGCAGCGACCCCACCCCCCTCCCCGCCCAGCCCGGCGTGGACGAACCCGACCGCCTCGTCCTGCACGCGCGTGACGTGCAGTTCGACTGGAGCAAGCTGGACCTGCACTGGATCCCGGACGAGCCCTTCGCCACCCACGTCATCAACGTGCTGCACCTGCTGCTGCCCGAGGGTGAGCGGTGGTTCGTGGAGGTCTTCAAGCAGGCCGTCCCGCACATCACCGACGACGAGCTGCGCGAGCAGGTGCTCGGCTTCATCGGGCAGGAGGCCGTGCACGCCGAGGCGCACGCGGGCGTGCTCGACCACATGGACGCGCACGGCCTGGACCCGCGGCCCTACGTGGAGCAGATCGCCTGGATGTTCCGGGTCGTGCTCGGCGACCGCGACCTCTCCGGGGCCCGCGAGTTCGCCTGGCTGCGCACCCGGCTCGCGGTGATCGCCGGGATCGAGCACTACACGGCCGTTCTGGGCCAGTGGGTGCTGGACGCGAAGAAGCTGGACGAGGTCGACACCGACCCGACGATGCTGGACCTGCTGCGCTGGCACGGCGCCGAGGAGGTCGAGCACCGCGCGGTCGCCTACGACCTGTACACGCACCTGGACGGCGGCTACCCGCGCCGTGCTCTGGCGATGGGCGTGGCCGCCTTCGCGCTGGCCGCGCTGTGGGTGCGCGGGGTGCGGTTCCTGATCGCCAACGACCCCTACCTCAAGGGGAGGATCGGGGGCCGACGGCCCAAGGCCTCCTGGGCGCTGCGGGACGGTAGGCGCGGGCTCATCCCGCACCTGGGCCGCCTGGCACGGGCCGTCCCCGAGTACCTGCGCCGCAAGTACCACCCCTCGCACCACGGTTCCACCAGCCAGGCCGTCGCCTACCTGGCGGTCTCCCCCGCCGCCCGGGCCGCCGACGCCGCCGAGCAGGAGGCGGCGAGGAAGGAAGCGGAGAAGGCCCTGAAGCAGGAAGCCCTGAAGCAAGAGGCCGTGCAGCAGGAGAGCGCGAAGCAGGAAGCGAAGCAGCAGGAGGCCTCGCGGTGACCGGCGAACCCCACCAGGACGAGCGCCCCCGGGAGGTCAAGCACAGCGCCGGGTTCTACGCGAACCCGCGCCCGCCGGTCTCCCTGTACGGCCGTCAGCGGCGCCCGGACCGGTTCATGCTGGGCCTGGGGAAACTCGCGGCGCGGATCGAGCCGCTCACCTCGCGGTGGCGGCCCGGCCACCCGCCGCCCGCACCGGCCGGGGACCTGCCGGTGCGGGTGGCTCGGGTGGAGCGGCCCGCACCGGACGTCGCGGCTCTGACCCTGGTACCCGCCGATCCGGGCGTCGTGCTGCCGTACTGGCAGCCTGGCCACCACGTGGACGTGGTGCTGAGCGGCGGCGTGGTACGCCAGTACTCGCTCTGCGGCGACCCGGCGGACCGCTCCGGCTACCGGATCGCGGTCCGGCGGATCAAGGGCGGCGTGGGTTCGGGGCTGGTCCACGAGCTCGCTGAGGGGGACGTGATCGGGCTGCGCGGACCGCGCAACGCCTTCCCCTTCGCCCGGGCCCAGCGGTACCTGTTCGTGGCGGGCGGCATCGGGATCACCCCGATCCTGCCGATGGTCCGGGCCGCGCACGCCGCGAACCGGGAGTTCGCGTTCGTCTACACGGGCCGGGACCGGAAGAGCATGCCCTTCCAGGACGAGCTGCCCGGGGCTGGGGACGCGGGCGTGTTCGTGCGCCCTGACGACGAGTACGGGACCCCGGACGTCGAGGAGCTTCTGACTGATCTCACCCCCGGCACTGCCGTGTACGTGTGCGGCCCGGCCCCGCTGATCAACGCGCTCCGGGCGCGGGTGCCCGCGGAGAACCCGTTCTTCTCCGAGCATTTCTCCCCGCCGGCGATCGTGGACGGCCGCAGGTTCGAGGTGCGGTTGGGCCGTTCCGGGCCGGTGCTCACCGTTGCGGAGGACGAGTCGGCGCTGGACGTGGTGCGCCGGGTGCGCCCGGAGACCGCTTACTCGTGCCGGCAGGGCTTCTGCGGCACCTGTCGGGTGGGGCTGCTGTCCGGGGAGCCCGACAACCGGGACCGGCCCACCGGTGGTTCGCCGCGCGGCGCGGAGTTCGCCCTGTGCGTCTCCCGGGCCGGCGAGGACGAGCGCCTCGTGCTGGACCTGTGAGCGGAGCGCGATAGCGGGACCCGGGGGCGGTAGTTTCAGAAGCAGAGAGTCGCAGGGCGAGAAGTCAGGGCGAGCGGCCCCGGGAGGTTTCGACAGCGGTGGTGTCCAGCAGGGCCGACCGTCACCAGGCGCGGGTGACGGACTCGGCGGTCCCGGCCGATCGGCCGGAGAACAGGCGGCGGCCACGCCGCATGGCGCCCCACGAACGCCGGGATGATCTGATCCGGACGGCGCTGCGCGTGTTCGCGCGGCGCCCTCCCGGTGATGTCACTCCGGAGGAGATCGCCGAGGAGGCCGACGTCTCCCGGGCCCTGGTCTACCGCTACTTCCCCAACATGGCGGAGCTGCGCAAGGCGGCTCTGGAGCAGGCCATGGCGGAACTCATGTCCCGCCTGGCCCCGCCCGAGGATCTGCCGCCCCTGGAACAGCTGCGGGTGGCCCTACGCACCTTCATCGACTTCGCGGATTCCTACGCCCCTTCCTACGCCGCCCTGCTCAACGGCGGCTCGGTGATCTCCACCGAGGAGACCGAGGCCGAGATCGACCGCGTCCGCGAGGGCGTGCGCGCCCTGATCCTCCAACGCACCGGCATCGAGGGCCCCTCGCCCAAACTGCTGCTGGGCCTGCACTGCTGGGTGTCAGCGGTCGAGACCGCGGTGATGTTCTGGCTCCGCGACCGAGGCATGTCCCGCGAAGAGCTCGCCGACTGGCTGCTCGACCAGCTGATAGCCATGCTGACCGCGGCCGGAGGCCCCCAGGAAGAACTGGACCGCCTCGCGGCCCACATCACCTGAGACCCAAAAAATCACCTGCCCCACAACGAATCACCTCCCCCACGCATCACCTGACCCCACAACGAGTCGCCCCCAGGAAGACACTTGTCCACAGGCCGCCACACCTGAGATGGCGCTGTCCCTGCTCGGCGTGTTCTTCTCTAATAGGGGGATCTTCACGTCCCGCCCACTCCGGCATGCCCAAAACAAGCAGCAGCAGCGAGGCCCTGCTCCCCCCGCCTGCGCACACCGGGCCGCGTGTCGCGGCCGTTCAGGGCCCGTGACGAAACAGCGGCAGCGAAGGCAACAGACTCCCCAGCCCCGCGCGGACCGGGCCGCGTGTCGCGGCCGGTCAAGGTAAGCGACGGAAAAGCGGCAGCGAGGGCAGGCAGGGGGCCAGGCCCGGAGCTCACCGGGCCCCGCATCCAGGGGCTCACCCGACTGGGGTCCAGGATGACCCGGCGCAGGACGCCATCCGCCGCACCGCATCCATCGCCGCACCCGCGTGCTACACAAAAGGGCCACTTTTCCGTCAGAGAGAAGGGCTGGCCGAAACCCGCGCCCAGGTCTGTCCGCTGCTTCCGAAACCCCCTCATCCCCGATGATCTTGCTACCAGAAGCAAGTTCGGCGCCGATTTCGCTCCTGGTAGCAAGATCATCTTCGAAACAGGGACCGAAACCGGGCTCGGAGGGCTGGGGAGTCCGGGGCCTTCGCCGCCGCCTTTCGTCGCCCACTTCGACCGGCCGCGACACGTCCAGGCGTTGGGCTCCGAGGTGGGGGCCTTGCCCCTGCCTTCCCCGAACGGCCGGGGTGAGTAGTCATCCGGTGTACACCCGGTCCACGTTCTCAGGCCACCGGCCGCGCCTACGGTTTCGGATCGTCAGCTCTGCGGCTGGCGCCCCGCTGTGTTCCCCGCTGTGTTCCCCGCTGTGTTCCCCGCTGTAGAAGGGCTCATCCATGACTGGCTCCTCCTCTGGCTCCCTCAGCTCCCCCGACTCGCCTTCCTCCGCTTCTTCTGCCCAGGCCGGGTTGGGGCGGCGGGGTTTCCTCACCACGCTCACCGGTGCCGCTGCGGCCGCTGCCGGGCTGACCCTCCTACCCGCGGGCACCGCTCTGGCTCGGGACGGCGCCGCGACCACTCTGGATGTCATCTCCGATGTCCAGGGCGACCTGGCCGACTTCGCGCACGTTCTGGATTATCTGGACTCCCTCGGGACGGCCGACGCTCTCGTGGTCAACGGTGACCTGGTCGCCAACGGCCACGTCTCCGAGTACGAGGCCTACCGGAGGGTGCTGGACTCGCACCCGCATCCGGAGCGGGTGATCAGCACCATCGGCAATCACGAGCTGTACAACAGCGAGCCCTTCGACATCCAGGTCGACCGGTTCGTGGAGTACACCGGCATGCCCGGGGTGTACTCGGAGCAGGTGGTGGGCGACGTGCCGCTGTTGGCGATCGGGACCACCGAGCCCTTCGAGGGCACCAGCCCTCCGTTCGTGACGCTGGGCGCCGAACAGCTGTCCTGGCTGGACGAGCGGCTGTCCCACTACGCGGGCAGCGGGCTTCCGGTGTTCGTGCTGAGCCATCATGTGCTGCCGGAGAGCGTTTCCGGGACGACCGGGCAGGACAAGGCCCGGTTCTACGACCAGGACTTCGTGGACGAGATCGAGCTTCTGGAGATTCTGGGCGGGCATCCCGATGTCGTGTTTTTGTCCGGGCACACGCACTGGTCTTTGGAGCGTGACGACTGGGCTGTGCGCAAGGTGGTCTCCGGCGGCGATCCGCGGGGGTTCACGGTGGTCAACACCGGGTTCGTGCAGACCCTCTACGGTCCGAACGGCAACGGCGGCGAGCGGGCGATCGACGCCTCGGCGGCGCAGGGGCTGCGGATCGACGTGGCGCAGGACGGCACGGTGGCCGTGCACGCTCATGACCTGAAGGCCGGCACGGTGATCCGTTCGCTGGAGATCGAGGCTCCCACCAGCTAAGGGGCCACACAACGGCAGAAGGCTCCATCCGTGTGGATGGAGCCTTCTCGCTGGTACCCCCGAGCGGATTCGAACCGCCGTTACCGCCTTGAGAGGGCGGCGTCCTAGGCCACTAGACGACGGGGGCCTCAACCAGTCCCTGGAGACTGATGGTCGAGAGGAACGTGAACCCACGATACCCACTCGAACCGGACACTGGCGACAAGCGCCAGTCAGAGAGAAAGCCTCCACGAAGTGGAAGCGTTCTCCTGTGGTACCCCCGAGCGGATTCGAACCGCCGTTACCGCCTTGAGAGGGCGGCGTCCTAGGCCACTAGACGACGGGGGCGCACCGTGGATCCGAAGATCCGTGCTGATCGCTACGCGATCATGCGCTGGCCTACCAGGACTCGAACCTAGACTAACTGAACCAGAATCAGTCGTGCTGCCGATTACACCATAGGCCAGTGCTCTTGGAGGACTTGGCCGCTTTCGCTGCCCTGTCCCCCTCGGCGACGTGTTTAACTCTAGCGGACATTCTGAGTACTCGCGAACCAGAATCGGGGTGACCGGGCTGTGGCCCCGGCCACCCCGTACAGATCAGGCGCACATCAGCGCTCTGACCGACGCACTGGTCAGCCTTCGTCGGCGGCCTTCTCCGCGTCCTTCTCTTCGGCGCGCAGGCGCTCCAGGGCAACCTCCAGGCGCGCCTGGACGCGCTCGCGGCCCAGCAGCTCCAGGGACTCGAACAGCGGCAGCCCGACGGTCCGCCCGGTGACGGCCACCCGCACCGGCGCCTGGGCCTTGCCCAGCTTCAGCCCGAGCGCGGCCCCGGTCTCCTCGGTGGCGGTCTTGAGGGCGTCAGCCGTCCAGTCGAGATCGGGGTCGGCGAAGCGCGCGAGGGCGGCCTCCACCATCTCCTTGCCGACGCCCGGCTTCATCGCCTTCTTCCAGCTCTTCTCGTCCTCCGCGGGCTCCTTCAGGAAGAGGAAGTCCACGTTGGGGACGATCTCGCTGAGCACCGCCACACGGCTCTGCGCGAGCGGGGCGACCGCGGCGAACGCCTCGGCGTCGTAGTCGGCGGCGTCCCAGGGGGTGCCCTCGCCGGTGAGCCACGGCTGGCAGCGCTCGATGAAGTCCTCGACGCTCAGCTCACGGATGTACTCGCCGTTGAAGGCGCGCAGCTTCTTCTCGTCGAAGAACGCGCTGGAGCTGTTGACGTCCTGGATACGGAACAGCGGCATCATCTCCGACCACGGCATGATCTCGCGGTCGTCACCCGGCGCCCAGCCCAGCAGCATCAGGTAGTTGATCATCGCCTCGGCGAGGTAGCCCTCCTCCTGGTAGGACTCCAGGGCGACCTTGTCGCGGCGCTTGGACAGCTTCTTGCGCTGCTCGTTGACGATGACGGGCAGGTGTGCCCACACCGGCGGGGCCAGGTCCAGCGCCTCCCACAGCAGCTGCTGCTTGGGGGTGTTGGACAGGTGCTCCTCGCCGCGGATGACGTGCGTGATCCGCATCTCCACGTCGTCGAGCACGTTGGCCAGCACGAACAGCGGCGAGCCGTCGGCGCGGGCGATCACGAAGTCCTCGATGGAGGCGTGGTCGAACTCCACGTCGCCGCGGATCTGGTCGCGCACGATCGTGGGGCCGCCCTCGGGCACCCGGAAGCGCAGCGCCCGGCCCGGGCCCGGCTCCAGGCCGCGTTCCCGGCAGAAGCCGTCGTAGCCCAGGTACTGGTTGCCGCGGCGCTCCTGCACCTGCTCGCGGGTGCAGTCGCAGTAGTAGGCGCGGCCGGAGCGGTACAGCTCCTGCGCGGTCTCACGGTGCTTGTCGACGTAGGCCGACTGGAAGTAGGGACCCTCGAAGTGCGGGTCGTTCTCGTCGATGCCGATCCACGACATCGCTCGGATGATGCCGTCTGTCCACTCGGGACGGTTGCGGGCGGCGTCGGTGTCCTCGATGCGCAGCACCATGCGGCCCTCGGGCTGCTGCTGGGCCAGCGCCCAGTTGAAGAGGGCGGAACGTGCGCCACCGACATGGAACATGCCCGTGGGGGACGGGGCGAAGCGGGTACGAATAGGAGTCTCAGTCACGGTTCCCAGGGTATCGGTGGCCCGGGATGACCTGTGGGAAGTCCCGGAGGGGGCGGAGGCGCGCGGTCCGCCCCGTGCGCCGGGGGCGACCGGTCAGGTGCTGCTCGGCAGCGGCCTCGGGTAGGCCGGGCCCAGACCGAACTCACGGGAGAGGGCGTCCGCGAAGCCCGCGGCGATCTTCAGCTCCCCCCTGCCGTTCGGATGCGTTCCGTCGTAGGTGTCCTCGGCCGTGTCCCACAGCTCGGCCCCGGCCAGATCGAAGCTGACGACGGGGGACTGCTCTGTGGACAGGTCCTCGCTCACCGACTGGACGAGTTCGTTGTAGACGTACAAGCGCAGGGCGAAGCCCTCGTCACTGTCGGCCAGGGCGATGCGCGGGGCCTGTGCGAGGAGGATCCGGATCTCGGGGTTGGCCGCGCGGGCACCGAGGACGTAGGAGCGCAGGCGCTCCTCCATCTCCTCGGCGGAGATCGGGAACAGCAGGTCGTTGACGCCGATCATGGCGCACAGTACGTCCGGCTGGTACGCCCGGACATCCTCCTCGATAGTGGTGGCCGCCTCGTCCAGGGTGCGGCCCCAGCGGGCGTTGTGGTCCTGGTCGAAGTCCGGGTCCCGGTATTCGACGCTGTCCGGGTCACCGTCATCGGGTTCACCGCCAGTGAGCTCGGGCGGGATGATCTGCTCAGGAGTGGCGGGCGATGTGAAGGGGCCGACGAAGTCCAGGCTCTCGACATGGGGGTCGAGGTGGTTCCAGAGATGGAAGCGCCAGGTCTTGTCACCGTCGGCGCCCTGGGTCATGGAGTCCCCGGCCAGCATGATGCGCACCTGTGTCTGGCCGGTGCTGTCGGAGTCCGGGTCAGCGGAAGGATCCTCGGCCGCCGGGGAGAGCCGGGTAAGTATCCACAAGCCGGAACCCGCGAGCAGAAGGATCAGAGCGCCCACACCTGCGGAGAGGAGCGAACGGGGGATGCGGCTGGGTGCGGACAACGGGTCGGACCTTCCGTGGTGCGTTGCGTGCCGCCCCGGGAAGGCGGCCGTGCGCGGGCGCGCCCGCGCACGGTCCCGAGGTCAGTCCCGGGTGACCACCCTGTTGCTGATGGCGCCCAGACGTTCCACCGTAACGGTGACCTCCTGGCCGACCTCGACGGGGCCCACACCGGCCGGGGTCCCGGTCAGGACCACGTCGCCCGGGAGCAGCGTCATGAACGAGGTGACATAGGAGATGATGCCCGGGATGTCGTGGATGAACTGTGACGTACGTCCGTCCTGGCGCGTCTCGCCGTCCACGGTCGTGGTGACCGCCAGGTCCTGGGCCTCCTCGATGCTCAGTCCGGTGGTGATCCACGGCCCGATCGGGCAGAAGGAGTCGAACCCCTTGGCCCGGGTCCACTGCTTGTCCGTCTTCTGCAGGTCGCGGGCGGTGACGTCGTTGGCCACGGTGTAGCCGAAGATCACGTCCTTGGCGCGCTCCCGCGGCACCTCGCGGCAGGGCCGGGAGATGACGATGGCCAGCTCACCCTCGAAGTCCACCCGCTCGGAGGCCGAGGGGTAGAAGATCGGGTCGTTCGGCCCGGTGACGGCGGTGGACGGCTTGAGGAAGACCACCGGCTCGTCGGTGGACTCCCCCGTGATGTCCTTCATCTCCGCGACGTGGTCGGCGTAGTTCTTGCCGATGCACACGACCTTGGTGGGTAGGACCGGCGACAGCAGACGCACGTCGGAGAGCTTCGCGCGCTCACCCGTCAGCTTGATGTCCCCCAGCAGGGGGTGGCCCGTCAGCCGGGCGACGAACTCCTCCCCGCTGTCCGTGTCCGTGTCGATCAGGCCGAACCCGACCTCGTCACCGGCCGCGAACCGTGCGATACGCACCTGATGCCTCCCAGCAGCCCTGATTTCACTCGCTCTTGTCCGTCTGAAGCGTATCGGCGCCCAGGTGGGCACGGGGGAAGGCGGGCGGCCGTTGGGGCCAAGCCCCCGCGACAAACACCCGAAGCCGTGACACACCCACACTTCCCGGGACTCTGCCTGGCCCTTGACGGGGCCGATCTCTGGCATGCTGGGGTGCGTTAGACAAAACCCTCGGCCAGCCGCCGCTCCGAGGGTTGGCGGTACCGCCCGAGTGGGCGGGAACACCGCCCGGGGTGGCCGTCGCGACACTCGGCCGCTCCCGTGGGGACGCCTCCACCGACCGCCCTGGTCGGAGCGGACCCGCGGCCGCCGGAAGGCGTCGGAGGCCGGCCCTCCCCGCCCTCCCTGTTCGGGTCCCGGCGGAACCACCGTCCACTGTCGAGAGGTTGAGCCTCGTGCCCGCTCCCGCTCCCCGCGCCAAGCACCGCCGACGCCGTCGGTACCCCATGGGTCTGGCCCTGGGTCTGTGCCTGGTCTCGGGTGCCTCCGCCGTGTTGATGGTCAGCGTGCCCGAACCCGGCTCCGACGCGGGTTCCTCCGAGGAGACCTCCGCCAGCGGCCCGATGGGCGACGGGGTCCCCGACGAGGGCTCCGACCGCAGAGCCGCCCCCGAGAACGACCCCGTGGCCGAGTCCAGCACCGGCGCGAACACCCCCTCCCCCAGCCCCTCGCCGACCGAGGAGGAGCTCCCGGTCCTGCTGCGCTCGGTGGTGGAGGAGGTCGACACCGCCGACGGCGACCTCAAGGTGGTCGAGGGCGAGGGCGAGGTCATGGGTGAGGGCCCGCTGACGACCTTCGCGGTGGAGATCGAGGAGGGCCTGCCCGGCGAGGACGAGGACTTCTCGGACGCCGTGGAAGAGATCCTGGGCGATCCCCGCAGCTGGGGCGAGGACGGGGACCGCTCGTTCCAGAAGGTGGACGGCGACGACGCCGACATCCGGGTGCTGCTGGCCGCCCCGGACACGGTCGACCGCCTGTGCGCTCCGCTGCGCACCAACGGATACGTGTCCTGCGCCAACGGCAACCGCGCCATCATCAACCAGAACCGCTGGGTTTCGGGCGTCGACCACTTCGACGACGACCTGGAGACCTACCGGATCTACCTGATCAACCACGAGGTGGGCCACACCCTGGGCCACGGCCACGTGAACTGCCCGGGCGACGGCGAGCCCGCACCGGTGATGCAGCAGCAGACCCTGGGCCTGCAGGGCTGCGAGGCCAACGGCTGGGTGCACCCCTAGCGCCCACTGGCGGTCCCTGGTATCAACGGGCCACAGCGCCCCGCACTGGTTGCTGACCAATCCGGTGCCGGGCGTGCGCCGAATGCCCGTCGGACACGTCGGCGGATTTCCCGGACACGACGGGTATCCACCGTGTTCCATGGGTCCTGGCCCCGAGCGAACGGGGCCGTCCGTCGTCCGTGCGGGGCCCGCACCCCGCGCGTGAACCCGCCCGCCCCGCGTCGGGCGAGAGAGTGAGGCCGCATGTGTGACTGCCGCAAACCCCCCGCCGAGTCGGTGTCCGTCGTGCCGGAGGTGACCAGGCGCTCCGTGTTCGGGGTCGCCGGGGGCGGGGCCGTGGTCGGGGTGGTCACCGCCTGCGGCGGGGGTGAGGACACCGCGAACGGCGGGGACCCGACAGGCAGCGGGAACGGCGCGGACGACGCCGCCCCCGGGGACGTCGACGCCCCGATCGCCAGCACGGACGAGGTCCCCGTGGGCGAGGGTGCCGTCTTCAGCGAGCACGAGGTGGTCGTGACACAGCCCGAGGAGGGCACCTTCCGCGCCTTCTCCACCAGGTGCACGCACGAGGGCTGCCCGGTCGACCAGGTCTCCGACGGGCAGATCCAGTGCCCCTGCCACGGCAGCCGCTTCTCGATCGAGGACGGCTCCCCCGTCGAGGGCCCCGCGGAGAGCCCGCTGGAGGAGATTCGGATCCGCGTCGACGGCGACTCCATCGTGCTGGCCTGAGCGCGCGCTCCGACCCCGCACGAAGGGGCCGCGGTGGAATCCGGTGGATCCCGCCGCGGCCCCTCGCGTCATCGGGTCAGGCTCTAGTCGCCCACCGAATCGTTGTACTCCTCGATGGTGCGGGACACCCCGGCGGCCGCGTTGGACATGGCCTCCTCGGCGGAGGTGTCGCTGGTCAGGGCGGCCTCCCAGCCCTCCTCAGCGGCGACCCGGGCCTCGGACATCACGCCCATCATGCAACCCGCGGTGTTCTCGTTGATCTCGGAGTCCGCCAGCTGGTTGGCGGCCACGGAGAACTGCGGGAACTCCTCGGCGCGCTCACTGGCCTCCGGGCCGTCGTAGCCCTCGGTGTTGACCGCCAGGTATCCGGTTCCCGCGTGCCAGACCGACTGGGACTCCGGGGTCAGCAGGAACTGGACGAACTCCCAGGACCCGCGGATCTCCTCGGGGGTGTGCCCCTCGCCGTTGATCCACAGCGAAGCGCCGCCGATGATCGAGCCGCCCGGGTCGTCCGCGCTGATCAGCGGGAAGTACCCGGCGCCGACCTCGAAGTCGGACTGTTCGATGAACCCGCCCAGGGAACCGGTGGACTCCAGGGTCATCGCGGCGCGGCCGGAGGTGAAGGCGGCTTGGCCGTCGTCGGTGTTGCGGCCGATCTGCACCGCCAGGTCGTCCTCGATCATCTCCTCCCACCACTCGACGAGCTCCACGATCTTCGGGTCGTCGAAGAGCACCTCGGTGGCGCGGCCGTCGCGGCCGTTGGAGTTGTCGCAGTAGGGGGTGGCGGCGCGCGCCATGAACTGCTCGATGAACCAGCCGTACACGGCGGCGCCGAAGCCGTACTGGACCACGGTGCCGTCGTCGTCGGTGACGGTGAGCTGTTCGGCGGCCTCACGGATCTCGGCGAGGTCGGCGGGCGGGGAGTCCGGGTCGAGTCCGGCCTCCTCGAAGGCGTCCCGGTTGACGTACATGAGCGGGGTGGAGTTGTTGAAGGGGAACGACCGCAGGTCGCCCTCGACCGTGAAGTAGTTGAGCAGCGCGTCCTCGATCGGGGACGTGTCGTAGTCGTCCTCGTCGACGAAGGACTGCGCGGGCACGGTCTGCGCGGAGTCGATCATGAACTGCGTACCGAGGTCGTAGATCATGATCAGCTCGGCGGTGTCGCCCTGCTGGATCGCGGCGCGGTGGCTGGCCAGCGCCTCGTCGTAGTTGCCCTGGAAGGAGCCGGTCACTTCGATCCGGCCCTCGTTCTGGGCGTTGAACTCATCGATCAGCCCGTCCAGCACCTGGCCGTTGGTGGCGTCCATGCTGTGCCAGAACTCGACCTGGACCGCCTCGTCGAGGCCGTCCAGGACCTGCGGGCCGGGGGCGGTGAGGTCGCTGCCGCCACCGCCGCCACCGTCATCGGAGCAGGCGCTGAGGACCAGGCCCAGGCTCGTGAGCAGGGCTGCGGTCTTCACACCGCGACGTCGGGGGGAACGTTTCATTTGCTACTCGTCTCCACTAGGTGTTTCGCGCCCTACTTGATAGCGCCCGCGGTCAGGCCCCGGACGATAAAGCGCTGCCCGAAGACCACGAGGGCGAGGGTGGGGATGACGGACAGGGCCGCGCCCGCCAGGACGAGGCCGGGGTTGGCCGCCTCCCCCGCCTTGAGGCTGTTCAGACCGATCTGCAGGGTCTGCATCTCGGTGCTGCGGGTGATGATCAGCGGCCAGAAGTACATGTTCCAGCTGGTGATGAACACGTACATGCCGACGGCGGTCAGGGCCGGTTTGCTCAGCGGTAGCAGGATGGTCCACAGGAATCTGAGGTGTCCCATGCCGTCGATGCGCGCGGCGTCGTACAGCTCGCGCGGGAACTGTTTGAAGCTCTGGCGCAGCAGGAAGGTGCCGAACGCGTAGGCCAGGAAGGGCAGGACCAGCCCGGCATAGGTGTCGCCGAGCCCCCACCCGGTGAGGGTGAGGTAGTTCGGGATGAAGGTCGCCTCGGCGGGGACCATGAGCGTGGACAGGAACAGCGCGAAGATCACCGCGCTGCCCCGGAAGCGCAGGAACACGAACGCGTACGCGGCCAGGGCCGAGGTGAACAGCTGGCAGACCGTGATGATTCCGGCCATGACCAGCGAGTTCGTGTACATGCGCAGAAGCGGGACGGCGGCCAGCGCGCCCTGGACGTTCTCGAAGTGCACACCGGTGGGCAGCAGCCGCGGCGGGAACGTGGAGAGTTCGCGGGGCTCCATGAGGGTCCCCACGAACACGTAGTACACGGGGAACAGCACCGGGATGAGCAGTGCGGCCAGCATGAGGTAAAGCAGGACGCGGCCGACGATGAATCCGACCCCGCGCCGGTGGCGCGAGCGGGGGCGCGGGGGCGCGGTGCGGGCGAGTCCGTAGGCGGTGGCACCGCGGACGTCCGCGGTGCCCGCGGCTCCGGACGCGGCGGAGGTTCGGCTCATGAGTAGTGCACCTTCCGCTCGATGACACCGAACTGGACCAGGGTGCACACCAGAACCACCACGAGCAGGACGAGCGCCTGAGCGCTGGCTCGGCCGAAGTCACTGGTGCCGTAGGCGAAGGCGTCCTGGTAGATGGAGTAGACGAGGGTGGTCGTGGAGCCGACCGGCCCGCCCGCGGTGAGGATGTGGATCTGGCCGAAGCTCTGGAGCGCGTTGATCGTGGAGATGACGATCAGGAAGAAGAGCTGTGGCCCGAGCATGGGGACGGTGACGTCCCAGGCCAGGCGCGGCCCGGTGGCGCCGTCGATACGGGCGGCCTCGTTGACCTCCTTGGGGATCGAGCCGATCCCGGCGGCGAGCACGAGGACGCCGTAGCCGAGGTTCATCCACACCGTGGTGAGGGCGACCGACCACAGGGCCATCTCCTGGGAGGTCAGCCAGGGGACCTGGTCGAGGCCCATGCGGTAGAGGATGCCGTTGAGGACGCTGTTACCCGGGCTGTAGAAGACAGCGAAGATCACCGAGGCGCTGGCCACGGAGAACGCGAAGGGCAGGGCGAAGGCGCCGCGCAGGAACTTCTGGCCGCGCAGGACCCCCTCCATCAGGAGGACCACCACGAGAGCGCCGACGACTCCGGGAACCACGACCCCGAGGGTGAACACCAGGGTGGTGAACAGGATCCGGCCGAACTCGGGCGAGGCCATCTCGGCGAAGTGGCTCAGGCCGACGAAGCGGTTGGGCTGGCCGATGATGTCGTTGCCGTGCATCGACAGGTAGACGGTGCGGCCCAGGGGATAGACCAGGAAGAGCGCGAAGATCACCACGGAGGGACCGAGGAAGCCCCATGCGAGGAGCGCGTCCCGGCCCGGACCGGCGCGTTTGTGTGAGGACGTGGGGGTGGGTCGCGACGCGGCGCGGCGTTCGGACACCGGGCCGGCGCTCACGCCGTTCCCCCCGTCCGGTCGGATGGTGGCTGAGGACACGCCCCGAAGTCTTCACGGGACAGGTGGCCTGCGGTTCGCGGGAAGGCGAACTGTACGCCAACGGAAGGGCGCGCATCGGTGAGGACCGTCATCTATCACCACTCGTACATCTCGGGCTTCGCCAAAGTTCGCAGTATCGAGTGGCCGGGGTCACACTGGCTATGGCCTCAAGGACAGGCCTGTCTTACCTCAAATTAAGGTCCGGCCGCCTGACCACGGGTTTCGGGTCAGGCGGCCGGGTGACAACAGGCGTGTGTTCCGCGGGGTTCAGGTCACCCCGAACGGGTGCGGATGACGGAGCAGGGCCCCGGGGGCCGGGGCTCAGCCCTGCGGGTAGCCCTGGCGCAGCAGCCCGTAGGTGATGGCCTGCTCCAGCGCCACCCACGAGGCGTCCACGACGTTCGGGCCCACGCCCACCGTCGTCCACTCCCCGCTGCCGTCGCTGAAGGTGACCAGGATCCGGGTGATGGCGTTGGTGCCTGAGGAGCCCTCCAGGATGCGGACCTTGTAGTCCGTGAGCTCCAGCCCGGCCAGCGCGGTGTAGACGCTCTCCATCGAACTGCGCAGCGCCCGGTCCAGCGCGTTCACCGGTCCGTTGCCCTCGGAGGTGGCGATGACGCGCTCACCCTTGACGTCGAGCTTGACCGTGGCCTCGCTGAGGCTCTCGTAGTCGCTGGCCAGCGGGCTGGACCCGGCCGCCGGGCGGCGCTCGGTGATGACCCGCCAGGACTCGGTCTCGAAGTAGCGGATCGGGGCACCGAGCTCCTCGCGCAGCAGCAGCTCCAGGGAGGCGTCGGCCGCCTCGAAGCTGTAGCCGGACAGTTCCAGGCTCTTGACCCGCTCCACGACCCGCCCGGACAGGTCACGGTCTCCGGCCAGGTCAAGGCCCAGCTCCTGGGCCTTGAGCTCGATGGAGGCGCGCCCGGCCATGTCGGAGACGAGCATGCGCATGCGGTTGCCGACCAGCTCGGGGTCGGTGTGCTGGTACAGGTCGGGGTCGACCTTGATGGCCGAGGCGTGCAGCCCGGCCTTGTGCGCGAAGGCCGACACCCCCACGTAGGGCTGGTGGGTGTCGGGGGCGAGGTTGACGAGCTCGGCGATGGCGGTGGCCACCCGGGTCATCTCACCCATGCAGCCCTCGGGCAGCACGTCCATGCCCCGTTTGAGGTTGAGCGCGCCCACCACGGAGAAGAGGTTGGCGTTGCCCACGCGCTCGCCGTAGCCGTTGGCGGTGCACTGCACGTGTGTGGCGCCCGCGTCCACGGCTGCGAGGGTGTTGGCGACGGCGCAGCCGGTGTCGTCCTGGGCGTGGATGCCCAGGCGGGCGCCGGTGGCCTCCAGTACCTCGGTGACCACGCGGGTGACGTCGCTGGGGAGCATGCCCCCGTTGGTGTCGCACAGCACCACCACGTCGGCCCCGGCGTCGGCCGCGGCCCGCACCACGGCGAGCGCGTACTCGGGGTTGTGGCGGTAGCCGTCGAAGAAGTGCTCGCAG
The DNA here is from genome assembly GCF_024134545.1 of Nocardiopsis exhalans. Taxonomy (GTDB): domain Bacteria; phylum Actinomycetota; class Actinomycetes; order Streptosporangiales; family Streptosporangiaceae; genus Nocardiopsis; species Nocardiopsis exhalans. The sequence goes on along the minus strand of NZ_CP099837.1, from coordinate 1,557,802 downwards.
TCCACGAACACACGCTGCCCGTGTTCGTGCAGGTGGGCGACGGTGTCGGCGACCATGGCGAGGTTCTCGTCGAGGGTCGTGCGCAGGGCACGTTCGACGTGCCGGTCGTCACTCTTGGCGACAAGAGTGACGACCGACGCGCCGCTGTCGCGCAGTGCGGCCACCTGAGGGTCGTCGGCGGCCTTCACTCCGGCCCGGCGGGTCGCCCCGAACGCGGAGAGTCGCGCGTGCTTCAGCGTCAGCTCTTGTGAAGCCCGCTGAAAGAATTCGGTGTCCTTGGGGTTGGCCCCGGGCCACCCACCCTCGATGAACGCCACTCCGAAGTCGTCGAGCAGCTTCGCGATGGCCAGCTTGTCGGAGACCCGAAGGTTGATCCCCTCGCGCTGGGCTCCGTCGCGCAGCGTGGTGTCGAAGACGTGGAAACTGTCGTTCCTCATGGATGGAACTCCCGGTCGATGCTGTGTGTGGCGGTCCCGACCAACAAAAAAGACCCCTCGTGGACACGAGAGGTCAGCGCGCTGGCAGGGTCCGGATTCTTCCCTGCGTCTACGCGGGAAGTCGTCAGCCAGCGCGCCCCAAAATAATGAGTACCTGGGACAGCATGAGGCCAGTGTGCCACACGGCCCCCGGAGAGACGCAGTTCGGGGCCAACATGTCTCATTCAATGAGACGAGAATTTCTCAGAACGGACAAAAGCACTGGCGGTTGCCGTAAACGCAGTGAGGGGCCACCCGATTCTCCGGGCGGCCCCTCACATCCAGCAGGAGTCTCAGGGGCGGGCGTCAGCAGCTGCTCATAGCACTCCGAGCAGTCGGGCTACGGCACCTCCACGACCGCCTCGGCTTCGGCGGCCTCGCGGAGGGCGTCGAGCTCCTCCTGGGTGATCTGCGGTTCCATGGGCGGGCGGTCCTGGGGAGTGTTGAGCATCTCCTCCAGGATCTCCTTGCGCGGGTCGACCCAGCCCGGGTCGCCCTCGGACAGGTTTCCCGGGGCTCCCCCACCGGTTTCGGGCACCGTCGCACCGCCAGGACCCTGTGCCCCCGGAGCCTGCTCCGGGGTGTCCGCAGTGTGCTCCCCCGCCTGCCCGTCCTCGCTCTCCCCCTGGCCCTGGGCGTCCTCGGGTTCGGCGGTGCCGGTCAGCGGGGTGGTGCGGCGTTCGGAGGAACTCCCCTCCTCGTCCTCGGCCACGCTCGGGGCCGGGGCGGGCGGGTTGAAGGCAGCGGCCACCTCGGTGGCGGTGAAGGCCGCACCGCCCACCACCAGTCCGGCGGCGGCCGCCAGGGCCGCGCGGGCGGGCCAGGAGAAGGGGGTACGAGGCGCGGTCGCCCCGTCCGCTGCGGAGGCGGCGGGTTCGTCGTTCCCGGGCGCGGGGGGAACGGAGGGTTCAGGCACGGCTGGGCTCCTCGGAGGAAGGGGGATGACGGGGGTCGGAGCGGGCCCGACCAGGATAGCCAGCACCCCGGACAGGCGAAGGGCCGCCGTCGGGCGTGCTGACGGCGGCCCCTGCCGGTCACCCGGCTTCTCCGCTCCTAGAAGCGCGTGATCCAGCCGTGCTTGTCCTCGCGCAGACCGGTCTGCAGGCCCACCAGCTCCTCGCGCAGGCGCATGGTGACCGGGCCGGGCGTGCCGTCGCCGATGGTGAACTCGCCGTCGTCGCTCTTGACGTGGCCGACCGGGGTGACCACCGCGGCGGTGCCGCAGGCGAAGACCTCGGTCATCTCACCGGACTCGGCGGCGGCCCTCCACTCCTCGATGGACAGCGGCTCCTCCTCGGCCGGGATACCCAGGTCCGGGGCGAGGGTCAGCAGCGACTCGCGGGTGATGCCGGGCAGCAGGGTGCCGGTCAGCGGAGGCGTGCGCAGGCGGGCGTTCTCGCCCTCGCCGAACACGAACCACAGGTTCATGCCGCCCATCTCCTCGACCCAGCGGTGCTCGCGGGCGTCCAGCCACACGACCTGGTCGCAGCCCTTCTCCACGGCCTGGGCCTGGGCCAGGAAGCTCGCGGCGTAGTTGCCCGCGAACTTCGCGGCGCCGGTGCCGCCCGGGGCGGCGCGGGTGAAGTCCTTGGACAGCCAGACCGTCACCGGCTTGACGCCGCCGGAGAAGTAGGAGCCCACCGGCGAGGCGATGAGCAGGTAGACGTAGCTGCGCGAGGGGTTGTTGACCCCCAGGCCCACGTCGGTGGCGATCATGAACGGGCGCAGGTAGAGGCTGAAGTACTCCTTGGACGGCACCCACTCGCCGTCGTGCTCCAGGAGCAGCTCGATGGACTTGAGGAAGAGCTCCTCGGGCAGGTCCGGCATCGCCATCCGCGCAGCGCTGCGGTTGAAGCGGGCCGCGTTGGCCTCGGGGCGGAAGGAGGCGAGCGAACCGTCCGGGTGGCGGTAGGCCTTGAGCCCCTCGAAGATCTCCTGGGCGTAGTGCAGGGCAGCGGTGGCCGGGTCCAGGCTCAGCGGACCGTACGGCTCCAGCTTGGCGTCGTGCCAGCCCTTGCCCTCGGTGTAGCGGATGGTCACCATGTGGTCGGTGAACACCTGACCGAACCCGGGGTTCTCCAGCAGTGCCTCGCGCTCCTGCGGGGTCTTCCGCCGGTCGGAGAGCTGGATGTCGAACGTCAAGCCAGTGGTGGTGGCGTTGTTGTCCATGTTGTCGGTGGTCCTCTCGGGTGCAACGGGTCGGCAGCGCCGCCGACCTGGGATCTAGTGTGTCGGAAGAGCGCACCCGGTGCCAGGGCGGAACCAAACGGAGCCAAACGGGCAGCGGGCGCGCCGGAGTGTTTCCAGGCGCGCCCGCTGTGGTCACAGGTGGCTTTTCAGTGGCTTCTGGGTCGGCCGCGCCTCGAAAACGGGCAGGGCCGACGGGGGTGGTGTCAGCCCTGCTCGGCTACTCGCGCGGCGAGGTCGTCGCCGATCTGGGTGGTGGACCGGACCGCACCGCTCTGGGCGCGGGTCTTCAGGTCCGCCGAGACCGCGGCCTCGATACGGCGTGCGGCTTCGGGCACACCCAGGTGGTCCAGCATGGTCGCGGCGGAGAGCACCGTGGCGGTCGGGTCGGCCTTGCCCTGGCCGGCGATGTCCGGCGCGGAACCGTGGACCGGCTCGAACATGCTGGGGAAGGTGTTGTCCGGGTTGATGTTACCGCTGGCGGCCAGGCCGATGCCGCCGGTGATGGCGGCGCCGATGTCGGTGATGATGTCGCCGAACAGGTTGTCGGTGACGACCACGTCGAAGCGGCCGGGCTGGTTGACGAAGAACATCGCCGCGGCGTCGACGTGGCAGTAGTCCACGGACACCTGCGGGTACTCGGCGCCGACCTCCTTGACGGTGCGCTGCCACAGCTCGCCGGCGAAGGTGAGGACGTTGTCCTTGTGCACCAGGGTCAGCTTCTGGCGGGGGCGGACCGCCGCCTTCTCGAAGGCGAAGCGGACCACGCGCTCGACGCCGAAGCGGGTGTTCACGCTGTCCTGGGTGGCGATCTCGTGCGGGGTGCCCTTGCGCAGCACGCCGCCCGCGCCCGCGTAGGGGCCCTCGGTGCCCTCGCGCACGACCAGCATGTCGATGTCCTCGGGGCCCACGCCCGCCAGCGGGCTCTCCACGCCGGGGTACAGGCGCACCGGGCGCAGGTTGACGTAGTGGTCGAAGTCGAAGCGCAGGCGCAGCAGCAGGCCGCGCTCCAAGACCCCGCTGGGGACGGAGGGGTCGCCGACGGCGCCCAGGTAGATGGCGTCCTGCTCGCGCAGCTCGGCGGCGACGGAGTCGGGCAGCGTCTCACCGGTGCGGTGCCAGAGCTTGGCGCCCAGCTCGTACTCGGTGGTGTCGACGGCCAGGTCGAACTGGGCGGCGGCGACGCCCAGGACCTTGAGACCTTCGGCGACCACCTCGGAGCCGATCCCGTCACCCGGGATGACGGCCAGTTTCACGGTGCGAGCTGCCATAGGACTGCCTCTAACTCAGACGTGACCCGCCATGGAATTCTCACATAGCGAGACGGTATGAACAGTAGATGAGACAACTGTACCGGCCCGAAGGACCGGCACAGCCGCCTGCCCGCGAACACCGGCCAAAGCGCGGCGGAGACCTCACAAGGCGCAGTACTCAGTCACGACGGTTGATGGCGTCCTGCAGGGCGCGGGCGATCTCGTCGTCGCCGTCGGGCGTGGACGGGTACTCGATCATGTCGTACATGTGATCCTCCGGATGCGATCGGATGCTCTGCGTGACGCCGGGAGCGTACGGCTCCGCCGTCAGCGTTCGACGGTGACGTGCGTCCGGGATCGGGCGGCGATCAGGGTCGAGCCAACCCTCACGGGCGCGCAACGTGGGCGGCGTTGTCCACGAGAAAGGGACAGGAGCTTCGCCCGGCGGGATCGACTGCCGGAACCGCCGGCGCGGGCCCCGGTGGGGGCGAGCGCAGCGGGGGACTGTGGCATCCGGCGATGGAGCCGACGCCACTGCCTCCTAGGACTTCAGAATATCGGATGTCCAACTATATGACCAGAGATTCTCGCATCGTGAGACGATTTCGCGTCACTGCAGGTCAACGGATCACCGACAAATCAACAGATCACCGACGAAACATGACATAAGCGCCACGGCATCGACATGGCGCGCCGAACCCACCGACAGGGCCGGAGCGGTCCTCGCGGTGCGGGTCCCGTCCGGTCAACGCTCACCCTCGCCGCACAGCGAGCAACAGCCGGGACAGCCGCCCTCCGGTCAACGCCCGGATCCGGCGCTCCCACCGCTCGGCCTCCATCCGCCACCGCTCCTCGTTCCGCTCCGCCTTGAGCATCTTCTTGTGCCAGTCCTTCGGAGGCCGCTCACCCGACTCCCCGTGCGCGATCAGGACCTCGTCCCGGTCCATCAGGTGCAGTCCCCACAGCTGTGCGACCAAAGCGTCCCGCTCCCCCGCGCCCGCACCCAGGTGGCGGGCCCGGGCGAAGGCGGCAGTACGCTCCAGCCGCAGCGCCTCACCCCGACCACGGCCCGCACTCCGGAGCAGGACGAGACCGGCGCCCTCCCGGTCGGCGGCCCCGGTCAGGGCCCGCACCGCGCCCGGGCGCGAGAGGGAACCCGGAGAGACCATCAGCCGGAAGGGCACGTCCGGGTCAGGGGCCGGTTCGGACTCGACGAACTCCACCCGGGGCTCGCACCGGTAGTTCTCGTGCACCAGCCGCACGTCCACCGCCGGATCGTCGACCGTGCCGTGCCGCCCCGGCGTGACCCGACCCCACTCCCCCACCAACCGGACACGGATGTCGGCGGTGTCCCCACCCAACAGAGCGTCCACCGTCTCCGAGACGTCGTCGAACCTGCGGCCGACCGTGTCGACCACCACGTCGACGAACGGCACCTGCCAGGTCCGCCGAGGCGAATCCCTACGACTCCCCTGCCGGGGGATCCGGTTCTCCTTGAACGGGCGGCCGAAACGGACCGCGGCGGCCCCGCGCCGCTCCGTGGTCGGACACCCCAGGTGCCATCCGACCGCGACGGGCTCCGGAACGAACACCGCGCCCCGCTGGGACAACCGGTACCCGAGTTCGCTGTCCTCTCCCATCGCCATCGCCGGATCCATCCCTCCGGCGCTCTCGAAAAGCTCACGCCGCACAGAGGCCGTGGCCCCGGTGAAGACCTCCCAGGCCCGGTGCCCTGCCGTCCGGAGGCCATCAGTGGACTCCAACACCTCGGACACCCATTCCATGGTGTTCCCCGGCCCCAGGAAGTCCGCGGCCGAGCCGTCCTCCACCCGATCACGCATCCCGGTGGCGGTGAGCCCGGTGTCCGGAGCGTCCGTGAAGACGACCCTGCCCGTGACGGCGAGGTAATCAGCAAGGTGGTGCCAGCGCAGGTGCGCCTCCACGTGCTCGCGATCGGCGACCATGTCGGCGTCCAACCTCATGACGACGGGCGCCTCCGTGGCCTCGACCCCGGCCTGAACCGCGTGTCCCGGGCCCCATCCGTGTGCGGGGGCGGTGACCAGTCGCGTGTTCTCGGGGCGGATCGGCGGGAGCACCAACGCGGGCTCACTACCGTCATCCACCACCACGACCTCCATCAGGTGACCCGGATAACTCTGCGCCGCCAACGACGCCAACGTCAGGTCCAACTTCTCCTGACCGCCATAAGCCGGAACCACCACACTCACCGACAACACCGGATCCCAACCACCCAACGGCGGCGGCTCCAACACCGAATAGTCGTTACACCGGATCAACGGACGCGGAGCGCGTCCCCTCAACCCGGCACCGGCAGCCCTCGTACCCCGCACCGCTCCGTCACCGATCACCATGCGCTGTCCCGTCCCGTCCTCAACCAATGATCCGGCACAGGAACCGTCCAGTCCGGCTCCTGGTCAACCAGTGGAACCGATGCTTCAGCCGCTCCACTCGAACCTTCTGCGCCTCGACCCGGGCACCCGCCCGCTCCAGCTGTTCCTTCCAGTCCGACGGGGTCTCCGGTATCGGGTCCTGCGGTGTGAACAGCTGGCTCTGGCCGTCGAGCCAGTGCGTACCGAAGAGCTCGTCCACCATGGTGTCGAGCTCGTGTTCCCCCGCCCCCAGCCGACGCGCGCGGGCGAAGGCCGCGGTGCGCTCCAGCCGGGGGCCGCCGAGGTCGTCTCCGGGGGCGGTGGCTCGCAGCAGTCCCGCGCCCGCCGCGTCCGCCTGTTTGATCATGTGTTCCACGGCGTGCCGGGCCAGCGGTTGTCCGGGACCCACCCGTAGCCGGAAGGGCACGTCGGGGTCAGGGGCCGGTTCGGACTCGACGAACTCCACCCGGGGCTCGCACCGGTAGTTCTCGTGCACCAGCCGCACGTCCACCGCCGGATCGTCGACCGTGCCGTGCCGCCCCGGCGTGACCCGACCCCACTCCCCCACCAACCGGACACGGATGTCGGCGGTGTCACCGCCCAACAGAGCGTCCACCGTCTGCGCCACCTCTTCGAAACCGCTGCCGATGGTGTCGACCACCGCGTCGACCCGGGGCACCTGCCACTGCCGACCAACGCGTTTGCGGTTGTCACCGACCAGGGGGAGGCGGTTACCGACGAACGGGTACCGGAAGCGGGCGCCGTCTTCTTTGCGGGTCTCCATCTGCGGACGGCCCAGATGCCAGCTGCTGGTGTCCAGTTCGGGGACGAACACGGCGCCGTGCTGGGCGAAGCGGTATCCGAGGTGGGTGTCCTCGCCCAGGACGAGTTCGGAAGCCGCCCCGCCGGATTCCTCGAAGAACGCGCGGCGCACCGATCCGGTGGCCCCGATAAAGTGCCGGAACGCCGTGTGCCCGCCGGTTTTCAGATTCCCCGTCCGCTTGTAGGCCCTGCCCAGCCACTCGAGCTCCTCACCCGGCCCCTCGACCAGGGTCTGCGGTTCCCCCCGTTCCACCGCCCCCCTGACCTCGGTCGGGGTCAGGGAGCCCGGTGTGTAGTCAACGCAGCGCAGATGCCCGGTGACGGCGAGGTAGTCGGCCAGGTGGTGCCAGCGCAGCTGTGCCTCCACGTGCTCCCGGAAGACGATCATGTCCGCGTCGAGGAAGAGCAGAGCGTCTGCGTCCGACGCTGCCGCGCCGGAGCGCACCGCATGACCGCGGGCCCAGCCGCCGGGCAGACTCGGTACGATCCGCGTGTTCTCGGGGCGGATCGGCGGGAGCACCAACGCGGGCTCACTACCGTCATCCACCACCACGACCTCCATCAGGTGACCCGGATAACTCTGCGCCGCCAACGACGCCAACGTCAGGTCCAACTTCTCCTGACCGCCATAAGCCGGAACCACCACACTCACCGACAACACCGGATCCCAACCACCCAACGGCGGCGGCTCCAACACCGAATAGTCGTTACACCGGATCAACGGACGCGGACCGGGATCGGCGAGTGCGCGCTCTTCGCGCGGACCACCTTGGACAAGGGTCATTATTGGCTCCTGTACGTCGTCAGAGCAGGCCGGGAGGTCGGCTCGTCCTCGGGATCGGATTCCAGAAGCGCACTGGGCCGCCACCCTGACCACTGCTGCTGAGGCTCCTTCAGGAAGTAGCCGGGGGCTTCCTGCCAGGTATGGCCCCTTCTCCTACGCCGGATGAGGCATCCCAGACCGTGTGAGCGGTAGATGAAACCGCCGACCCTCCGTGCGTCCTCCAACAGGGCGCCGTCCTCCCCCAGACCCAGCGGCCGAAAGCCGCCCACCTCCTCCAGAAGCGAGCGGTCGGTCATCAACCCAGCTCCGGTGACGTGTCTGGCGAAACGCTCCGAGGGCACGAACCGCCGCACAGTGACGTCCAGTGGTTCCAGATAGTGGTACTCGGTCGCGCAACCCACCAGGTCGGCGCCGGAGTAGCGGCGGGCCAGCACCAGATCCGACAGGTGCTCCGGCCCGTACCAGTCGTCATCGTCCATCTTCGCGACCAGAAAACCGCTCGCCCGCCCGATCGCCCCGTTCAACACCGAACCGAACACCATGTCCGCGTCCGGCCGCCACACCACCAACTCCCGCCCCAGAGCCCGGTAGGCGCCCACCGCCTCGGCCACCCCCGGCGCGTCCGTGTCGAAACCGTGCAACGCCAGCACGACCTCCACATCCACACCCCGCTGACGCGCCACCTGCCGCAGAGCGAAACCCACCATCTCCGGCCGCCGCGTACACAACACCACCGACACCGACGGATCAGCGAAAGCACCCCGCCCGCGCGCATACGACCCGTGCGACCGCAGAGCCGCCCGCCGCAACCGGACACTGTGCTCCTCACGCAACTGCGCGTCCTTCAGTTCCTCCCTGTTCGTGCCGGTGAGCAGATCGTGGAGTTCGTCTCCCAGACTCCGCGCCCACAACGGCGGTCGATCGCTGACAAGCGGAACTCCGGCCGCGGCGAGAGCGGCCACCACCCGCACCGCCGCCACCGGTCCGCTGTGACGCCCCCACTCCACCCGCACCGCACGCAGATCACGCAGACCCGCCACATCCACATCAGTCACCGCACCGTCATCAGGCACCCGCCACCGCGTCCTACCACCAGCGGCCAACACCCACCGACCATCACGCGAGACCAACCGCCCCACCCCGGACTTCGACACCCGCGTGAACCCCATCGGATTCACCACCCGCTCATCCACACCAGGCACCTCAGCCACGGACAGGCTGGCCAGGGGACCCGTTCCGTTCCCGGTCAGCGCACCGGGGCGTCCCAGTACTTCCCAGGAGGGTGCGGTAGCCGCACCGCCCGTGCCATCCAGTAGAGGTTCGGTCGGCCCGCGACGGCCTCCCACTACGGCGCGGGCGACCGACGCCAGCACGAGTGCGACCTCCACCGGGTCGGTGAAGGAGAGCGCGCATGACCAGCCCTGGTCCGGCAACCGGCGCACCCTGGCCTCGAGAAGCCCCTGCCACTGGCCCAGACCGGGCGGCGTCGGAAACGGCGGATCGAAGTGCGGCGCGGACGCCTTGACCACGATCACGACGTTCGCCGCCGACGGGAGCCCGTCAGCCAGGCGGACGGCGGACCGCAGGTCGGCCGTGGTCGCCGCGACGACCAGCACATGGTCGAAGGGATCACCACAGGGGTGTTCAGCGGCCTGACGAAGGTCGAGGACCTCGGTGCCGGGACCGAATCGGCGGCGGTCGAGTCCCTCGGCCGCCCGGGCACCGATGTGGGTGACCAGCAGACGTCCCGCTCCGCGGGAGCGAAGGACGTCCGACAGGGCCCCCTCCATCACGAAGCTGCCCGGGCGGGCACCGATGCGCCCCCGAACACCTGAGCGTCGGACACCCGGCCGCGGCTCTGCTCGCGCAGTTCGGCCACGGACTCGGCCACCGTGCCCAGCTGTTCGGCCAGAGCGTCGGCCCGGCCGAACAGCTCGGCCCGGTTCTCCCCGGCGATCTCGGTGACCTCCCGCGCCTGCCGGTCGAGGCCGCGGCGCAGCTGCCTGATCTGGACCGCGGTGCGCCGCACCTGAATCAGGAGGAGCACCACCAGACCGCAGAGCGCGATCAGGGCGGTGACCTGCACGGCTGACCAGATGTCGATCAGCCCGTGGAAGAGCAGAAATCCGTGTACTCCGGACACGGTGAGCACCGAAAACGAGAACAAGAGCACCAGACGCCGACGCAGAAATCGCAATTCCAACCCCATTCACGCGGAAATAATGATCGCCTCCGAAAGCCGACCCGCACGAAATGCGTGCCCGCGATCGGCTTGCGGACACAGTTCCACTGACCCTGCGCAAGCGAAGGACCAGTACACCGCGTGTCTCGCGATGTTTACCAACTCCTGAATCACATTCCAAGAATCGCGGTAGCTATGGGACAAGAATTCTCATAGGAACATATTTTGGGGCCCTCATGACACAGCAGAAGGGCCGCCCCACCCGGAAATCCCCTAGGAGGATTCGGGAGGAACGGCCCTACTTCGAACAGCTCCGGGGAACTAGTCCTCCAGGTCGATCTGACGGGCGATGTCCGACTCGATCTCCGCCGAGATCGAGGCCAGGATCTCGTCCGGAACCGCGGAGTCCACGGTCAGGGCGATCAGCGCCTTGCCGCCCTCCTGGTCCCGGATGACCTGCATACCGGCGATGTTGACCTGGGCGTCGCCGAGAAGCGCGCCGACCTTGCCGACGATGCCCGGGCGGTCCTCGTAGGAGAGGAACACCATGTGCTCGTCGAGGCCGATCTCCATCGAGTAGTTGTTGATCTCCACCAGCTTCTCGAACTGGCGGGGCCCGGTCAGCGTGCCCGAGACCGACACGCGGGTGCCGTCGGCCAGCACACCGCGCACCGAGATGAGGTTGCGCCAGTCGGTGCTGTCGTCGCTGGTGACCAGGTTGACCTCGACCCCGCGCTCCTTGGCGAGCAGCGGCGCGTTCACGAAGGTCACGGTGTCCTCGACCACGTCGGTGAACACACCCTTGAGGGCCGCCAGCTCCAGGACCTTGACGTCGTGCTGGGCGATCTCGCCGCGCACCTCGACATCGATCCGGGCGGCGAGCGCCCCGGCCAGCGAGGTGAACACGCGGCCGAGCTTCTCGGTGAGCGGCAGACCCGGCTTGATCTCCTCCGCGACCCCGGTGCCCTGCACGTTCACCGCGTCCGGAACGAACTCGCCCGACAGGGCCAGCTTCACCGAGCGGGCCACCTGCGTGCCCGCCTTCTCCTGCGCCTCCGCGGTGCTCGCACCCAGGTGCGGGGCCACGACGACGTTCTCGAACTCGAACAGCGGGCTGTCCGTGGTGGGCTCCTTGGCGAACACGTCGATGCCCGCACCGGCGACCCGGCCGTCCTTGAGCGCCCGGTAGAGGGCGTCCTCGTCGAGGATGCCGCCGCGCGCGGCGTTGATGACGCGCACCGAGGGCTTGACCTTGCTCAGCGCCTCGTCGCCGATCAGGCCCACCGTGTCCTTGTTCTTGGGCAGGTGGATGGTGATGAAGTCGCTGCGCTCGAGCAGGTCGTCCAGGGTGGTCATCTCCACGCCGATCTGGGCGGCGCGCGCGGGCTGCACGAAGGGGTCGTAGGCGATGACCTTGGTACCGAAGGCCAGCAGGCGCTGGGCGACCAGGGCGCCGATCCGGCCGAGGCCGACCACGCCGACGACCTTCTCGTAGAGCTCCACACCCGTGTACTTGGACCGCTTCCACTCACCGTTGATGAGGGCGTTGTGCGCGGGGGCGGTGTTGCGCGCGCTGGCCAGGAGGAGGTTGATGGCCTGCTCGGCGGCGCTGATGATGTTGGAGGTCGGGGCGTTGACCACCAGGACACCGGCCTTGGTGGCGGCGTCCACGTCCACGTTGTCCAGGCCCACACCGGCGCGGGCGACGACCTGGAGGCGGTTGGCCGCGGCGACGGCCTCGGCGTCGAACTGGGTGGCGCTGCGCACGATCAGGGCGTCGACGTCCGCCAGGGCCGGAAGCAGCTGGGACCGGTCTGCACCGTCCACATGGCGCACTTCGAAGTCCTCTTCGAGGAGCGCGATTCCGGCGGGCGAGAGCTTTTCCGCGACGAGTACGACGGGTTTGGTCACAACGGTTCCTTTTCGGGTGGTGCGACCCGACCGCGCAGGTGGAGGCGCTGCCCGGATCGGGTGTGACGGCCGGTCCAAAGTCTACTAGCGGGGTAGGGAAGCCCGTCGGGCGGATGGGTACACCGCCGACGAAAGAAGAGTCACCCTCCCCCTCACACGCCACCGGGGCGGAGCACACGCCCCGCCCCGGTGGTGAAATTCAGAGAACGAGAACTGAGGCTAGGCCTTCAGCCAGCTCATCAGCGGACGCAGTTCGGCGCCCACCTTCTCGATCTGCTCGCCCTGCTCGGCCTCGCGGCGCTTGGTGAAGGTCGGCTGCCCATTGTCGAACTCGTCCATGAGCTCCTTGGCGTAGGAGCCGTCCTGGATCTCGCCGAGGATCTTGCGCATCTCCTCGCGGGTCTGCTCGGTGATCAGGCGCGGGCCGCGGGTGTAACCGCCGTACTCGGCGTTGTCCGAGACGGACCAGTTCATCTTGGAGATGCCGCCCTCGTACATGAGGTCGACGATCAGCTTGAGCTCGTGCAGGCACTCGAAGTAGGCGATCTCCGGCTGGTAGCCGGCCTCGACCAGGGTGGCGAAACCGGCCTTGACCAGCTCCTCGGTGCCACCGCACAGGACGGCCTGCTCGCCGAAGAGGTCGGTCTCGGTCTCCTCGGTGAAGGTGGTCTTGATGACGCCGGCCTTGGTGCCGCCGATGCCCTTGGCCCACGACAGGGCCAGGTCCCAGGCCTGCCCGCTGGCGTCCTTCTCGACCGCGACCAGGCAGGGCACGCCGCGCCCGGCCTCGTACTGGCGGCGGACCAGGTGGCCCGGGCCCTTGGGAGCGACCATGGCGACGTCGACGCCCTCGGGGGCCTTGATGAAGCCGTAGCGGATGCTGAAGCCGTGCCCGAAGAAGAGGGCGTTGCCGGCCTCCAGGTTGGGCGCGATCTCCTGGGCGTACAGGTCGCGGTGGATGTGGTCGGGGACCAGGATCATGACCACGTCGGCCTCGCGGGTGGCCTCGGCGGGGGTGAGGACGCGCAGGCCCTCGTCCTCGGCCTTGGCGCGGCTCTTGGAACCCTCGGCCAGACCGATCCGCACGTCCACACCCGAGTCCCGCAGCGACAGCGCGTGCGCGTGGCCCTGGCTGCCGTAACCGATCACGGCGACCTTCTTGCTCTGGATGAGCGCGAGGTCGGCGGCGTCGTCGTAGTACATCTGTGCTGCCACTTGGGGTTACTCCTTGTTTCTTACGTTCTTTGGGGGCGGGGGGTGAGGCCGTCCGGCCGTGTCCGGACAGCCTCTCAGTTCGGGTTCGCCTCGGTGCCGTTTTTCGGCGGCACCTCGGGCCTCAGCGCCTCAGGCAGTGACGTCTAGGCGCTGACGCTGCGGTCGACCGCCCGCAGGGAGCGGTCGGTGATCGAACGGGGTCCCCGACCCAGGGCGACCAGCCCTGACTTCACCAGTTCCCGGATCCCGAAGGGTTCCAGGTTCTTGACCAGGGCATCGAGCTTCTCGGGGTCGCCGGTGGCCTCGATGACGACGACGTCCGGGCTGACGTCCACGACGTGCGCGCGGAAGAGCTCGGCCGTCTGAAGCACATGGGTGCGGCTCGACGCGTCGGCCTTGACCTTGACCAGGAGCAGCTCGCGCTGCACCGACGCGGTGGTGTCCATCTCCACGATCTTGACGACGTTGATCAGCTTGTTGAGCTGTTTGGTCACCTGCTCCAAGGGGTGGAGGTCGCAGTTGACCACGATCGTCATCCGGGACAGTCCGGTGTACTCAGTCGTGCTGACGCTGAGTGAGTCGATGTTGAATCCACGACGGGAGAAAAGGGCGGAGGCCCGGGCCAGGATGCCCGGGGTGTCCTCGACCAGAACGGAAAGCGTGTGACGGCTCATGGTGGTTCGGCCCTACTCCTAGTCCTGGTGTTCCCAGTTCGGCGCCATGTCGCGCGCGTACTGGATGTTGTCGTTGCTGACGCCGGGGCCGACCATGGGCCAGACCATGGCGTCGTGGTTCACGGTGAAGTCGACGACCACCGGGCGGTCGTTGATCGACATCGCCTTCTCGATGGTGGCGTCGATGTCCTCGGGGCGCTCGCACCGCAGGCCGACGCAGCCGTAGGCCTCGGAGAGGCGGACGAAGTCCGGGATGCGGACCTTCTCGTCCAGCGGCGAGGTCTGCAGGTCGGTGTTGGAGTAACGGCCCTCGTAGAACAGGGTCTGCCACTGGCGGACCATGCCCAGGTTGCCGTTGTTGACCACCGCGACCTTGATCGGGATGCCCTCGATCGCGCAGGTGGCCAGCTCCTGGTTGGTCATCTGGAAGCAGCCGTCGCCGTCCACGGACCAGACCACGCGGTCGGGGTCGCCGACCTTCGCGCCCAGGGCGGCGGGGACGGAGAAGCCCATGGTGCCCAGGCCGCCCGAGTTGACGAAGGCGCCGGGACGCTCGTAGTCGATGAACTGCGCGGCCCACATCTGGTGCTGGCCCACGCCAGCGACGTAGGTGGCCTCGGGGCCGACGACCTGGCCCAGGCGCTGGATGACCGCCTGCGGTGACAGGGTGCCGTCGTCGGGGGCGTCGAAGCCCTTGGGGTAGGTGGTGCGCAGCTTGTTGAGCTTGTCCCACCAGGCCCCGTAGTCGCCCTGGCGGCCCTTCTCCTGGTCGGCGCGCACGGCCACGACCAGGTCGGCGAGGACCTCGCGGCAGTCGCCGACGATGGGCACGTCCGCGTGGCGGTTCTTGGAGATCTCGGCCGGGTCGATGTCGGCGTGCACGATCTTGGCGTCGGGGGCGAAGCTGTCCAGCCGGCCGGTGACGCGGTCGTCGAAGCGGGCGCCCAGGGCGACGATCAGGTCGGCCTGCTGGAGGGAGCCGACCGCGGCGACGTCGCCGTGCATGCCGGGCATGCCCACGTACAGCGGGTGGCTGTCGGGGAAGACGCCGCGGGCCATCAGGGTGGTGACGACCGGGACGCCGGTGAGTTCGGCCAGGACGCGCAGCTCGGCCGCGGCACCGGCGCGCAGGACGCCGCCACCGACGTAGAGGACCGGGCGCTTGGCGTCGGCGATCATCCGGGCGGCCTCGCGGACCTGCTTGCCGTGCGGCTTGGTGACCGGGCGGTAGCCGGGCAGGTCCAGGCGCTCGGGCCAGACGAAGTCGGCGTTGTTCTGGAGGGCGTCCTTGGAGATGTCGACAAGCACCGGGCCGGGGCGGCCGCTGGAGGCGATGTGGAAGGCCTCGGCGATGGTCCGGGGGATGTCGCGGACGTCCTTGACCAGGAAGTTGTGCTTGGTGATCGGCATCGTGATGCCGCAGATGTCGGCTTCCTGGAAGGCGTCGGTGCCGATCATCGGGGAGGCGACCTGCCCGGTGATGGCGACCATCGGAACCGAGTCCATGTGGGCGTCGGCCAGCGGCGTCACGAGGTTGGTGGCCCCGGGGCCGCTGGTGGCCATGCACACCCCGGGACGGCCGGTGGCGTAGGCGTAGCCCTCCGCGGCGTGCCCGGCCCCCTGCTCGTGACGCATGAGGATGTGGCGCACCTTGGCCGAGTCGTAGAGGGGGTCGTACGCGGGGAGGATGGCGCCGCCGGGAATCCCGAAGACAGTGTCAACGCCGACGTGCTCCAGCGACCTGATCAGCGATTGGGCGCCGGTCATCTGCTCGGTCATCTCAAGATCCTTCAGCGAGGGTCCAGAGCGGTACAGCGGCTCTGGGGATGGTGGTTTTCCGGTTCTCGGCCCTGGTTCGGCAATAAAAAAACCCCCACCGCCCGGTGGCGGTTGAGGGGTGGCGCGCAGCAGAGAAAACTCAGTGGGCTGCGCGCCGACCAAGTACGAGAATCAGGGAGTTGTTCTGCACGTTCACAACATTGGCCGACGGAGTGCTCGCCCGTCAACCAGAACTTAATAATGTCTCACCATGCGAGACAAAAATTTCAACATGCGACCAGACGACCCGAAGGACATCCACTCTGGCCTGCGAAAACGACAAAAAGACCCCCGCCACGTGTAACGCAGAACACGTAGCAGGGGTCCGACGCTTCGATCGTAAGCCCGGCTTAACACCCCGTCCCGCCCCGGGCCCAGACCTAGGCCTCGAAAAGGTCCTCCGCCTTCTTCACCCTCACGGCCCGCCGCACCCAGGTGTCCAGCAGATCCAGATCGGTGGTCGCCCCAATCCGTTCGCGGACACCCTCCGAGACAGGGATCCCACGCTCCTCGAGGACTCCCAGGATGGCCTCGGTCCGACCCTCGGTCCGGCCCTCCTCCCTGCCCTCCTCCCTGCCCTCACGGTAGGGACGCCTCATCGTTTCGCTCTTGTACTCGTAGTCCTTCAGGATCATGAACTTCTCCAATGCTCCAGGAGCCGTGGCCTCCAGGGCCGCGAGCACATAGTCAGAATACAGCGGGGTGGACGAGGCATCGAGGCTCTTCAGGGCTTCGAGCAGGGCGTTCAGCGCGGCCCCGTCCTCGGTCGGATTGTTGGCCATGGCCAGGACGGTCAACACCGGTCGGGCTACCGCCACCTCCGGGTCAGTGACCGGGGTGAGGGTGTCCAGCCCGAGAACCAGGGGGCGGACCTCACCACACCCCAGGTCGATCGGCTCGGAGAACCGGCCGGCCAACTTCGACGTGGGTGCGAGCACCAGGAGTACCACCGGGCATTCCAGCCGCAACCGGGTGTTGGCCACGTACGCGGGCCATCGGTAGTACTTGCGGGGGTCCGGCTTGTTCTGGGGCTCGACAATGATCCCCAGAACCGAAACCGGGCCGTCCGTCTTCTCGTGTGGGTAGGGCGGCCGTTCACAGACCACCACCGAATCCGAGGTCAGTTGGGTCAATGCTGTGCTCGTGGCTTCGGCCGAGTCGCATCGGACACGGGTGTACTCCGGCAAGGACTTGCCGGTGATCTCCTTGAGGAGTTCGACCACCGACCCGGGATCGTTACGAATCAGGTCGAGGGGGAACTCGTGCTGATGAGAGGGCATGCCGGAAAAGTAGCGAGTTTCTCCGTGTCTTCGCAGGTGAAAGCCGCTATGCCCACATTGGCTACGGTTCAGGAGCCGAGTTCGGCGGCCACCTCGGCGGCCGCCCTGCGGCCGCTGGCCAGGGCCCCGCTGAGATCACCGTTCTCGGGGAAGCCCGCGGTCTCCGTACCGGCCCAGTGGATCCGGCCGACCGGGCTCCGCAGCACCGGGCCGTACTCGGTCAGGAACCCCGGCGGCATCGGAGACCGGTAGAAGCCGCTGTAGGCCCCGTCGTCGGAGACCGACTGCGCCACCGCCAGCGGCTTGGCCCCCAGCGGCCCCAGGGCGCGGGCCACGTTCTCCAGCAGCAGCCCTCGGTGCCGTGCCCGGTCCTCCACCGAAACCTGGTCAGCGCCGAGGGGCGCGTACTCACCGAAGGTGTAGGTGTGTGTCAGGAGGCGGCCGTGAGAGGAGTCCGAAGGGCTGTGGTCGATGCTCCACGCGGGGATCCCGTCATCGAAGAAGACCTGTCCGGACCGCCCGAAGTTGCGCCAGAACGGCCGCCAGTAGACCAGCTCCGTCTGGACCACGCCCGCCCTCGGCCACTGCCTCTGCATGCTCCGCCGCCGTTCCGACAGCCGGGGGACGAACTCCACCCGGTCCGCATCGGCGGGTGAGAGCGCCAGCACGACCCGTTCGGCCGCGCACGTACCCCAGTCCCCGTGGACCCGCACCCCCGACTCGTCCTGCTCGACCAGGTCGACGTGGTGCCCGACGCGCACGTCCGCCAGCGCCGCCAGCCGGCGCACCAGGAGACGGGCGTCCAGGCCGAGTCCTTCCTCATCGGCGGCCGGATCACGGCCCACGTGCGCGATCAGCCAGAGCAGGCTCACCCGCCCCGTGGGCAGGCCGGCCTCCAGCGTGAGGTGCTCTTCCAACAGGTCGAGCACCTCGGAGTCCGGGGCGTACTCCCGGAGCCAGGAGTAGGCCGTCTGCGCGTCGAGGTGCCCGGCCTTCGCTGAGAGCCACGGACTCCCGAAATCGACGCCCTCTCCGAGCCGGCCGAACCTGTCCAGCAGCCATTCGCCGCCGAACCGGCTCCACCAGGGGAGTGACAGGGGCAGGTTGTCCCGGCTGGCCGAGACCTCGCCGTCCTCACCGACCCTCAGGTCCTCCAGATCCTGCCGGTGAGCCAGCCTCTCGACGGGAACATCCAGCTTCCCCGCCAGTTCCAGGAGTTCGCGCTCGTCCGCCCGGATGAACATGGGGGCCGGTGAGAGGCCCTCCAGCTCCGCCCTGGGCATGGCGTCCGCGCGACCGCCGGGGCTGCGGGCCCCCTCCAGCACCACGACCGGGCCCGCGCCCCGCGCGCGCAACTCCTCGGCCGCGGACAGTCCCGCCAGGCCCGCACCGACAACGACCACTCTCGCCTGATCCACCGGAGTCCTCCCATCACCAGGTGCCCTCCGCACCCCAACGCCCCCCGCTCGGGAGGAGTTCCCCCGCCCGGTCCTTACAGGTTGGCTCCGGCCTCGCCGCCCACCAACGACTCCACGCCGCTGGCGGGCATGGGGCGGGCGACCAGGAAGCCCTGGCCGTGGTCGCAGCCCATCACGCGCAGCTGTTCCAGCTGCTCAGGGCGTTCGATGCCCTCGGCCACCACCTGGACGCCCAGGTCGCGGCCGAGCTGGATGATGGTGTGCGTGAGCAGCGTGACCGTGTCGTCGCGGCCCAGGTCCGCGATGAACGACGGGTCGATCTTGATGGCGTCCACGCTCAGCTCGCGCAGGTGCGCCAGGGACGCGTAACCCATGCCGTAGTCGTCGATGGCCAGGCGCACGCCCAGCTCGCGCAGCTCGCCCAGGCGCGCCACAGCGTCGCCCTGGTCGTCGAGCAGGACCTCCTCGTCCACCTCGAGGGTGAGGACCTCGGCGGGCAGGCCGGTCTCGGCCAGGACGCCCTCGACCGTGCGCACGAACCTCGGGGACAGCACCTGCTTCACCGACAGGTTCACCGAGAGGCCGATGTCCCAGTCCGAGAGCCGCCACACGGCGACCTTCTCGCAGGCCTCGCGGAGGATCCACTCCCCCAGCGGCACGATCAGGCCCGACTCCTCGGCGGCGCCCAGGAAGGCGCCCGGGCCCACCTCCTCGCCGTCGCGGTCCCAGCGCACCAGCGCCTCCACCGCGGTCACCTGGGAGGTACCCAGGTCCACCACCGGCTGGTACTCCAGGTAGAACTCACCGCCCGCCAGCGCCTCGCGCAGCCGGATCTGGAGTTCCAGGCGGGACACGACCATGTCGTGCATGTGGGCGGCGTAGACCTCCACGTGCCCGGCACCGCGCTCCTTGGCCCTGGTCATCGCCACGTCGGCGTTGCGCAGCAGCTCACCGCTGTCCGTCGCCGCGTCCGCGAAGGCCACACCGATGCTCGCGGTCAGCACGATGTCCCGGTCAGCCACCTGGAAGGGTTCGGAGGCGATCACCCGGCCCAGCCGTTCGGCCAGGTCCACCACGCGCTGCGCCTTGGGCACGTTCTCCACCAGCACCGCGAACTCGTCCCCGCCCCAACGCGCCAGGGTGGCGTTGGCGCCCAGCTCGCCGCGCAGGCGCCGGGCGGCCTGTCCCAGCATGTGGTCGCCGCGCACGTGCCCGGCGGAGTCGTTGACCGCGGTGAACCCGTCCAGGTCCAGGAAGATCACCGCCACGTCCCCCGAGGGTTCGTCGCTGATCGCCCGGTGCGCGAGCACGTCGCTGGCCCGCTCCTCCAGGTAGGCGCGGTTGGGCAGGCCGGTGACCCCGTCGTGGAAGGTCAGGTGCTCGACCTCGTCCTGGAGCGCGACCTGGGCACTGATGTCGCTGGTCGTGACCAGCAGGCGGTCGGGCTCGCCCGGCTGCTCGTACAGGGAGACGGTCGAGGAGGTGTGCCGCCAGGTGCCGTCCGCGGCGCGCACCCGCAGCCGCAGGTGCACGCCCTGGCTGGAGCGTTCGGTGAACAGGTCCGTGACGGCCTTGGTGCGGCTCAGGTCCTCGGGGTGGATGAGCGTGCTGACCGGGGCGGCCAGGACGTCGTCCAGTCGGTATCCGAAGGCCTCGGCCGTGCCCGGGCTCATGTAGAAGACACCGCCGTCGCGGTCCAGCACCAGGATGACGTCGCCGCTGTTGCGGGCCAGCTCGTTGAAGTGTCCCTCGCGGTTGCGCACCATGCGGGCGAGCGTGGAGGTCTCCTCCAGCATCCCCACCACGCGCAGCAGCAGGACCAGTACCGCGGTGCCCGCCGCAAGCGGCAGTACCGGGGCGACGCCGGGCAGGCGCAGCGCCGCCGCGGTGAGCACGACCGTGGCCACGAAGACCGAGGCCACCGCCGCGATCTCCGGGGCGAAGCGGTACAGGCCGCGGCCGGTGATCCGGCGCGGGGCGGCGCCCGGCCGGTGCTCCAGCAGCCACGGCAGCGCTCCGAGCAGAGCGAAGCCCAAAAAGCGCACGGGCTGCTCGATCCCGCCCGCCACTGGCGGCCCGGTCAGGCGGGTCACCGCGCCGACCATGTCCGAGGCGGCGATGACGATGAGCGCGCCGATCGCCACCAGCACCGCGCGCCTGGTGCTGTGCGGCGACATGAACACCAGTGGGATGAGCAGGCACAGCACCACGATGTCGGCGACCGGGTAGACCAGCGCGAAGCCGAGGAACCCGGCCCCCTCGCCCAGTTCCTCATAGAGCGGGGAGAACAGCAGGATCCACACGACCGCGAAGACCGCGGCAGCGCACACGTAGCTGTCGGTGATGTGCCGTACGGCGGTGCGAAGCCCGCCCGGCCAGGGTGCGAACCTGGTGAAGCCGATCACGAAGAGTGGCAGCGCGGCCAGCGCGAAGAGGTCACCCAGGGTGAGCGAGAGAACCGAGGCTCCGCTGAACGTCCGGGTGACGGCGTGAGTGAGACCACCCAGGCACCAGGCCAGCGAGGCCAGTCCGAGGAAGCGCAGGGCCGCGGGGCCGTCGGCCCCGTCCACGTGGGCGGCCCGGTCCGCACCGGTCCGGGCCCAGCGTCGCGAGGCGAGGAGCAGGGACGTGCCCGCCACCCCGGCGGCCACCGCGGTGGGCCACTGCCCCAGCGAGGCGGCCAGCGTGGACTCCCCTGCCGGGATCAGGGTCCCCAGGAGGTAGAGCAGGAAGAGCGCGCCCAACCCGAACAGCCACAAACGGCGTGCCCTGGTGCCCATCACCAGCCTCCCAGCAGGGGTGTCGCGACCCGAGGGCGTGTTCGGTGGGTGCTGCCCGTCCGCGAGCGGAACAGAAGAGCGCGCCGGAGGCGTCCGTTGCGGGGGGTGGCGGGCGACGGGCGGGCGGGTGGTGCCGGCGCGAGGCCGACGAAGGAGTGCCCCTGCTGTGCCCTGCCAGGCAAGCTCCGCGGTGTCGCACAGCGGGGGCCCGCCCCGGTTTGGCCGTCGACTGAGAGATGCGCGGCGAAAGTGCCACCGGGGCGGCGCGCAGCAGGGTCAGTGCTCGCCGAACACGCCCTAGCGGCCCTCGGCCGCCGTCGCGCTCTCTCCTCGAACATGGAGCACCCACCTCGTGATCACTCGAATCAGGACGCGGCGCGGATGCCGCACCGCGAGTCGCCGCCCAGGATCTTCGCGGGACTGGGACGAACGGCGGCGGGGGTGACCCGGCATACCGCGCGCACCCCCGTGCGTGGACACCCTACGCAACCAAGGTCACACAGCGATTGAGGCCCGGACGAGAGATGACGACGGAATCATCACTCTGAGTAGCCAAATTCCGTTGGTGTCCGCCCCGGCAGCGCTCGTCCCAGCGGTTCCCGTCCCGGCAAGGGGTGGCGGCGCCGCGGGTCCCCCTCAGTCCCCACGGCGCCGCACCGAACACAGGAGAACCCGGGTAAGCAGCGGATCAGCTGCCCGCGGGCTCCGGAACCGGCTCTAGCCGCTCAGCTTCTCCAGGATGAGCTCGCGGGCGCGGCCCGCGTCGGCCTGACCGCGGGTGGCCTTCATGACGGCGCCGACCAGGGCACCGGCCGCGGCCACCTTGCCGCCGCGCACCTTGTCCGCGGCGTCGGGGTTGTTCGCGATGGCCTCGTCGACCGCGGCACCCAGGGCGCCGTCGTCGCTGACGACCTTCAGGCCGCGGGCCTCCACGACGGCGTCGGGCTCGCCCTCACCCGCGAGAACGCCCTCCACCACCTGGCGGGCCAGCTTGTTGGTGAGGGTGCCCTCGGCGACCAGCGCGATCACACGGGCCACCTGCGCCGGGGTGATGGGCAGGGAGGACAGCTCCACCTCCTGCTCGGTGGCGCGGCGGGAGAGCTCGTTCAGCCACAGCTTGCGGGCCTCCGCCGAGGGGGCGCCCTCGACGACGGTCGCCTCGACCAGGCCGATGGCGTCGGCGTTGACCAGGTCGCGCAGCTCGGTGTCGGAGAGGTTCCACTCGGCCGTGACCCGGGCGCGCTGGGCGGCGGGCAGCTCGGGCAGGGTGGCGCGCAGCTCCTCGATCCACTCCGCGGACGGGGCGACCGGGACGAGGTCAGGGTCCGGGAAGTAGCGGTAGTCCTGCGCCTCTTCCTTGGAGCGGCCCGACGTGCTGCGGCCCAGGTGCTCCTGGAAGTGGCGGGTCTCCTGCACGACCCGCTCCCCGGCGTCCAGGACACCGGCCTGGCGCTCGATCTCCGAGCGCACGGCGCGCTCGACGGAGCGCAGGGAGTTGACGTTCTTGGTCTCGCTCCGGGTGCCCCACTCGCCGGCGCCGCGCTCGTTGATGGAGACGTTCACGTCGCAGCGCATGGAACCCTCCTCCATGCGCACGTCGGAGATACCCAGCGAGCGGACGAGGTCGCGCAGCTCGGCGGCGTAGGCGCGGGCGACCAGCGGGGCGAGGGAGTCGGTGCCGGTGATCGGCTTGGTGACGATCTCCAGCAGCGGGATGCCCGCGCGGTTGTAGTCGACGTTGGAGTGGCTGGCGCCGTGGATCCGGCCGGTGGAGCCGCCGACGTGGGAGGACTTGCCGGTGTCCTCCTCCATGTGGACGCGCTCGATCTCCACCCGGAACTCGCGCGGACCCTCGGGGGTGTCCACGGTGACGTTGAGGTAGCCGTCCACGCAGATCGGCTCGTCGTACTGCGAGATCTGGTAGTTCTTCGGCATGTCCGGGTAGAAGTAGTTCTTCCGGGCGAACCGGCCCCAGGGGGCGATGGAGCAGTTGAGCGCCAAGCCCAGCCGGATCGCGCCTTCGACCGCCTTCTCGTTCACCACCGGGAGCGAGCCCGGGAACGCCAGGCAGACCGGGCACACCTGGGTGTTGGGGTCGGCGCCGAAGGCGGTGGGGCAGGGGCAGAACATCTTCGAGGCGGTGCCCAGTTCGATGTGGGTCTCCAGGCCAAGCACCGGCTCGTACTTGTCCAGCGCCTGCTCAAAGCTAGGAGTTACCGCGTGGGCCATCGCCGCAAACCCGTTTCCGTAGAGGACATACCTTCCAGGTCAGCCTACCGAGGCTCAGAGGCCCGGTGACCCCCTTCCCCGATGTGGCGCGGCCAACGGCCCCGATGCGACGCGGTTGACGGATGTCACGGCAAGCACACGATTGGGCCGCTGTAGAGGTGATCTCCCTCGGTAACGGGTGTCGGACCGTTAGTCTTGACAACCCAGGAACACGATTTCGCCAGTTGGGTCACCGCCGCCCTTCCACCCTTCGCACGGGAGCGCCTGAGCATGTCCGGCATCTTGCGTCGGTGCGCCGCGCTGCTTTCCGCCTCCGCACTGATCATCACCCTGGTCGCCGTTCCAGCGGCGGCCGATGATTTCTCACGCGTGGACCGAGACCCGGTCGCGGGTCTTCCCGTCGTACTCTCCGACGGCACCGAGGCCGACACCGCGCTGTTCAGCCTCCGCGTGGCCGACGAGGACTCGGTGCGCGCCTACGCGCTGCTCGCGGACGAGGAGGTGCGCCCGCGCACCGCCTACGTGGAGTCAGTGTGGGGGGACATTCCGGAGTGGACCGAAACCGTCCGGGCCCCCGCTCCCGCGGACCGGGCCAGCTGGATCGTGAGCAACTCCTACCCGAACCTGACCCTCCCGGCTCTGGGGCTGGCCTCCGGCGTGCTGTACCTGGAGGAGGGGCACGCCATCGCGGCGGCCCAGGCCGCCCTGTGGAACGTGTTGGACGGGGCCGAGCTGGACCCGGACGCGAACCACCAGGACGTCGTCGCCGTGTACACGCACCTGGTCGAGGGCAGCAACGGTGCTGAGGGCGGCACGACCGCCCGTTCCGTGGAGCTCTCCCCCCACCACGTCGAGGCGGTCTCCCCGGAGGAGCCGCTGGGCCCGTTGACGGTCTCCAGCGCGGGTGAGGACCCGGTGCGCCTCTCGCTGCGCGGCGCCCCGGCGTCGTGGCTGGTGAACGCCGGGGGCGAGGAGGTCTCGCAGGCGCACGACGGCGACGAGGTCTACCTGGCCGTGGACCCGTCGGTCCCGGCCGGGGTGGCCACCCTGCACGTGCGCGGCAGCCAGGTCCCCCTGGAGGAGGGCCGCCTGTTCATCGGCCGGGAGGGTGTGCGGACACAGCCGCTGATCACCGCCGAGCCGGTTTCGGCGACGAGTTCGACCACCGCGACGTTCACCTGGAACCGCGAGGAGCCGGAGGAGCAGGCCGCGGCGGTCGAGACCGAGGAGCCGGTGGAGTCCGAGAACTCCGAGGAGTCCGAGACCCGGGAGCTACCCCCGGCCGAACCCCTGGCCGAGGAGGCCGAGACCCCGGAGACGGAGGCCCCGGACGCCGAGGGCGGGCTGGCACTCACCGGCACCTGGCTGTCCGGACTGCTGGTCATCGCGGGGGCGCTGGTCGTGTCCGGCCTGCTCATCCTGGTTCTGGGCCGTCAACGGCGCGACTGAGGCCCTGCTGAGGCGCCGCCGCTGAGAAGCCTCCGAGAATCACCCGGAAAGCAGCTGGGAACAGCGAGAACACCCTTCGCTGAAACCCGGTTCCATAACATCCGGCCATAATGCGGATCCGCCTTGTGCAGTTTTGTTCTGGCCCGTAACGCGTCATATTTTTCGCGAACCGGGTTGGAAGTGGTGAATGGGATCGCTAGTATCAGCCGGGCGGTCGGCTTTCCCACGACGCACGCGGCCCGCTCCCGCGCCTGCGAGCCCCCAACCGGAAAGACCACGCCCGTCCCCGACCTGTCGCAGAGTCCCTGCTCCGACTCGATGACACTCGAACCGGGCGACCCCGCGACGCGCCTCTCTCTTCCACTGAGGGCGTCCACCACGTGGCGACCGCATCCGCCGTTCACGGCTTCCCATCGACCTGGGCGGATTCCATCCGGTTACCCCTAGAAGACACCGGGACACAACTTGAGCAACTTCTCCTTCCCCCGTTCCGTCGGGCGCGCTGGCCTCGCCGCCTCCGCCGCGGCGTTCCTCGCCCTCGGCCTGGCCTCGCCCGCGGCCGCCGATGAGGTCGAGACCTACGAGGGCTCCACTGTCGGCCAGTACACCGGAAACGCCGAAAGCGGCCCCGATGTCTACATGACCGGCGGCTCCGCGCCCGCGAGCTTGTTCAACCTGAAGCTGAAGGACCAGGACACGGTCCTCACCGCCTACTGCATCGACTTCCGCACCAACATCCGGCACAACGCCTGGTACAAGGAAGACGACTGGGCCAACTACCCGGGCCAGGGCGACTTCGCCCAGCCGGGCAAGGTCCACTGGATCCTGCAGAACTCCTACCCGAACGTCGAGGCCGCCGCGCTGGGCACTGAGGCCGGGGTGGAGGGCCTCAGCAACGAGGACGCCCTCTCGGGCACCCAGGCCGCCATCTGGCACTTCAGCAACGACATGGAGCTGAACCTCGACGACAGCAGGAACAGCGACGCCGTCAAGGCCGTCTACACCTATCTGACCGAGAGCGCCGTCGAGCTCCCCCAGACGGACGAGCCCAAGGCCGCGCTGAGCATCACCCCGGACGAGGCCGCCAGCGGCCAGGCGGGCGAAATCGTCGGTGAGTTCCTCATCGAGACCAACGCCGCTGAGATCCCGGTCAACCTGGACGCCCCCGATGGTGTCGAGCTGGTCGACATCGAGACCGGTGAGGCCGTCGAGACCGTCAGCAACGGCGACAAGGTGGGCTTCGGCGTTCCCACCGACGCCGCCGAGGGTGAGGCCTCCTTCACTCTGGAGACCACCTCCAGGGTCGAGACCGGACGTCTGTTCCAGGGCAAGGACTCGAAGAAGCCCACCCAGACGCTGATCACCGCCAAGGGCGGCCAGACCAAGGTCTCCGCTTCGGCCAGCGGTTCCTGGACCGAGGGCGAGCCCGAGCCCAGCCCGTCCCCGTCGCCCACCCCGACCCCGAGCGACAAGCCCACGGAGCCGTCCGACAAGCCGACCGAGCCGAGTGACAAGCCCACCGCGCCGGACGACAAGCCGGCCCCGCCCGCGGACGACCAGCCGACCCTGCCGGTGACCGGTGGCGCGCTCGCCGGCCTGGTCGCGGCCGGTGTGGCCGCCCTGGGTGCCGGTGGCGGTGCCCTCTACCTGAGCCGCAAGCGCAAGGCGGCCGCCGGTGAGGAGACGGACGCCTAAGGGTTGACCCCCGGCTCCGGCTCCCCACCGCAAGAACTGCACCGCGGGTAGCACACGAGGGCCCGTCCCGGTGAGAGATCACCGGGACGGGCCCTTCGTCTTCACCCACAAAACCGCAGCTCAGTGGACATAACAGGAGTTTTCTTCCGGGGCGGCTTGGAGGTGACCCCACACATCGCTAATATCGGACAGGCACAAACCATTACTGCTGTGCCACCGGACTCATTCAAGGTCCGAAGCCGCTCCGGCCCCTCCCGGGTGCGTCCTCCTCTTCTTTTTCTTCTCGCCGCCGTACGCCCCCTTGGGGCCGTGTGGCACAGCACCTCATGACAGGACACGACGTGAAGCACTCCCCCAACCTCCGGACCGCCGGTCGCGCGGGTCTCGCGGTCTCCGCCGCGGCGCTGCTGACCTTCGGCCTGGCAGCTCCGGCCGCCGCTGACACCGTGGGTACCTACGAGGGTTCCGTGCGGGCTCAGTACGTGGGCAACCACGAGACCGGCGAAACCGTGACCATGAGCGCGGGCACGATCGGCACCAACCTCTTCAGGCTCCAGCTTGAGGACGGCAGCGAGCTCATCACGTACTGCATCGACATCGAGACGGGTATCCGCTCGAGCGCCTGGTACAGGGAAGACGACTGGGCCAACTACCCGGGCAAGGGCGACTTCGCCGAACCCGGCAAGGTCCACTGGATCCTGCAGAACGGTTACCCGAGCAAGGGCGCCGACGAGTTCAACTCCCTTCCCGGCGCCAACCGGGTCGAGGGCAAGCACGCCCTGGCCGCCACCCAGGCCGCCATCTGGCACTACAGCAACGGCGCCACCCTCACCCGCGGTCACGCCAACGTGAAGGCGATCTACAACCACCTGATCGAGAACGCCGAGGAGCTGGCCAACGAGCCCGCGCCGACCCTGAGCGTCACCCCGGACAGCGCCACCGGCCAGGCCGGTGACACCGTGGGCGAGTTCCAGATCTCGACCAACGCCGCTGAGGTGCCGATCTCCCTGGACGTCCCCGAGGGCGTCGAGCTGGTCGACATCTCCACCGGTGAGCCGGTCGGCGAGTCCCTGAGCGACGGCGACAAGGTCGGATTCTCCGTGCCCGACGACGCCGACGCGGGCGAGGCCTCCTTCAGCCTGGAGACCACCGCCACCGTCCAGCAGGGCCGCCTGTTCAAGGGCGAGAGCGCGCACAAGGCGACCCAGACCCTGATCACCGCCAAGGACAGCGAGGTCTCCGTCAAGGCCGCCGCCTCCGTCGAGTGGTCCAAGGCCGACGAGCCCGAGCCGGAGCCGACCCCGGAGCCCGAGCCCAGCCCGTCCCCGTCGCCCACCCCGACCGACGAGCCGGACCCGAAGCCGACCCCGACCGGCGAGCCCAGCAAGCCGGCGGAGGACGACAAGCCCGCCCCCGGCACGAAGGACGACGAGCCCACGCTGCCCGTGACCGGTGGCGCGCTGCTCGGTCTCGTGGCCGCCGGTGTGGCCGCCCTGGGCGCCGGTGGCGGTGCCCTCTACCTGAGCCGCAAGCGCAAGAGCGGTGCCAACGGCGCTGACCTGGACGCCTAGGACTCAGTGAACGCGAAGGGCCGGTCCGACTGACCGCCCTGTTCGAAGGGGCCCGTCCCGCGAGTGATTCGCGGGGCGGGCCCTTTGTCATGTGAACAACAACAAAAGTCCTTTTTTCGGCACCGCACGCCCATCGGGCCGAGCGGTTTACACCCGGCATGCCGAATGGCTGATGTCGGCCAGATCCAAAAACCTCCGTTGTGTTACGTGACTCCCTGTGAAAACCTCGCCCAACGGCAGCAGAGCACTCACGCCGTGCATTCCACAGCGTTCCTGGCACTCGCTTCGCACCGGGCGACCGCTGCCACCGGGTGGAACACCTCAGGAAGAGAAGTGACACACTTGTCCCTCCGCAAACCCTCCGGGCGTGTGACCCTCGCCGCCACGACCTCAGCGCTGCTCGTGTTCGGGCTGGCGGCCCCCGCCTCCGCGGAACCCGCGCCCTACCAGGGGTCGGTTCGCGGGCAGTACACGGGCGTCGCCGAACACGGCCACTCGGTCACCATGCGGGGTGAACCCTTCACCACCACGGCCACGTTCAACGTGCACCTGGACGACAGCGACCAGATCCTCACCACCTACTGCATCGACTTCCGCACCGGACTGGTCGAGGACGCCTGGTACCGCGAGGACCAGTGGGAGAACTATCCCGGCCAGGGCGACTTCGCCGAACCCGGCAAGGTGCACTGGATCCTGAAGAACTCCTATCCGGTGGTCGACGTCGCGGACCTGGAGGAGGAAGCCGAAATGGCGCGCCTCACCGAGTCCGAGGCACTCACCGCGACCCAGGCCGCCATCTGGCACTTCAGCAACGAGCTGGACCTGGAAAGGGTGGAGCAGAGCCCCGAACTCACCGACAACGTCAACGGCGGCAACGTCACCCACCTGTACAACCACCTGATCGACAACGCCGAGGACCTGCCCAACGAGCCGGGTTCCGCGCTCACCGTCAGCCCAGGTCAGGATTCGGGACTGGCCGGGGAGGACATCGGCGGGTTCACCGTCGAGACCAGTGCCGAGAGCATCCCGGTGCGGCTGAACGCCCCCGACGGGGTGGAGCTGGTCGACGCCGGGAACGGCGAGGCCGTGGACGAGGTCGGCAGCGGGGACACCGTCGCCTTCTCCGTGCCCGCGGACGCCGAGGCGGGTGAGGCCACCCTCGTCCTGGAGGCCAACGCGGCCGTGGAGACCGGCCGCCTGTTCAAGGGCGAGGACGGTGACAACCCGACGCAGACGCTCATCACAGCACAGGACAGCGAGATCGTCGTGTCCGAGGTCGCCACGGTGGCCTGGGACTCCGCGGGCGGCACCCCGCCCGTGGTGGAGTCCACCGAGGAGCCCAGCCCGTCCCCCGTGGCGGACGAGGCCGCGGCACCCGGCCAGGGCGGACTGGCGATCACCGGTAACGCCGTGATCGCGCTGGTCGTGGCCGCGCTCGTCGCGATCGCCGGTGGTGGCGCCGCCCTCTTCCTGGCCCGCCGCCGCAAGGCCGCGGCCCCCGGATAGGAGGCGCGGCTCAGCGGCCCGTCGCAAACGAACGCCCTCCGCTCCCGGTCCGGGAGCGGAGGGCGTGACGTCTAGTTCGTACTACGCGACCGCGTACGGGCTGCGGGCGATCAGCGACCCGTCCCGCTCGGTCAGGGCGCGCTCGACGGCGGCCGCGACCCGGTAGGTGCGGTCGTCGGCCAGCGGCGGGGCCATGATCTGGAAGCCGACCGGCAGGTCGTCCTCCGGGGCCAGCCCGCACGGCACCGACAGCGACGCGTTCCCGGCCAGGTTGGACGGGATCGTGCACAGGTCGGCCAGGTACATGGCCATCGGGTCCTCGGCGCGCTCACCGATCGGGAACGCGGTGGTCGGGGTGGTCGGCGAGACCAGCACGTCCACGTTCTCGAAGGCGGCGTCGAAGTCGCGCTTGATCAGCGTGCGCACCTGCTGGGCGCTGCCGTAGTAGGCGTCGTAGTAGCCACTGGACAGGGCGTAGGTGCCCAGCATGATCCGACGCTTGACCTCGGGACCGAAGCCCCGCGCACGGGTCAGCGACATGACCTCCTCAGCGCTGCGCGTGCCGTCGTCGCCGACCCGCAGGCCGTACCGCATCGCGTCGAAGCGGGCCAGGTTCGAGGAGGCCTCGCTGGGCGCGATGAGGTAGTAGGCGCTCAGGGCGGCGTCGAAGCTCGGGCAGGACACCTCGACGACCTTCGCGCCCAGGGACTCCAGCAGCTCCACGGTCTCGCGGAAGCGCTGGCGCACGCCGGGCTGGAAACCGTCGCTGTCCAGCTCCTTGACCACGCCGACGCGCAGGCCCTCGACGTCACCGATCCGGGCGGCGTCGACCACCGGCGGCACGGCCGCGTCGATGGAGGTGGAGTCGCGCGGGTCGTGACCGGAGAAGGCCTCGTGGAGCAGGGCGGCGTCCAGCACGTTGCGCGCGAACGGGCCCGGGGTGTCCAGGGAGGAGGCGAAGGCGATCATCCCGTAACGGGAGGAGCCGCCGTAGGTGGGCTTGCCGCCGACCAGGCCGCAGACCGCTGCGGGCTGGCGGATGGAGCCGCCGGTGTCGGTCCCGGTGGCCAGGGGCGCCTCGAAGGCGGCCACGGCCGCGGAGGAGCCGCCGGAGGAGCCGCCGGGGATGCGGTCGGTGTCCCACGGGTTGCGGGTGACCTGGTAGGCCGAGTTCTCCGTGGAGGAGCCCATCGCGAACTCGTCCATGTTGGTCTTGCCCAGGATGACCAGACCGGCCCCGCGCAGACGCTCGGTGACGGTGGCGTCGTAGGGCGGCTGCCAGCCTTCGAGGATCTTGGAGGCGGCGGTGGTGGGCATGTCCTTGGTGGTGAACACGTCCTTGTGCGCGATCGGCACACCGGCGAGCGGGCCGAGTTCGGCGCCGGCGGCGCGCTTGTCGTCCACCTCGCGCGCCTGGGCGAGCGCGGACTCGCGGCCCACGTGCAGGAAGGCGCCGATGGCGCCGTCGACCGACTCGATGCGGTCGAGGTAGGCGGTGGTGGCCTCCTCGGAGGAGACCTCACCCGCCTTGATGGCCGCGCCGAGGTCGGCGGCGCTGAGCCCGATGACGTCGCTCATCTACTCTTCCTCCCCAAGGATCCGCGGCACCCGGAAGCGCTGGTCCTCCACCGCGGGGGCACCGGCCAGGGCCTGCTCGGGAGTGAGGCCGGGCTTGGCCTCGTCGGGGCGGTAGACGTTGGTCAGCGGCAGGGCGTGCGAGCTCGGCGGGATGTCGCCCTGGGCGACCTCCTGCACCTTGGCCACGGCGGTGAGGATGTCACCGAGCTGGGCGGCGAGCGTGTCGAGCTCGCTCTCGTCGAGTGCCAGCCGCGACAACCGGGCGAGGTGCGCGACCTCATCACGGGTGATGGCGGTCATCAGTAGAGAACCGTTTCTTCGGCGGACGGGTGATCAGCCCAATCCTATTGGCCCGCCACCGCTCCCGGTGCCGGTCCGCGACCAGACGCCCTCTTCCCGCCGTGATCTTGCTACCAGAAGCAAGTT
Organism: Nocardiopsis exhalans; assembly: GCF_024134545.1. Taxonomy (GTDB): domain Bacteria; phylum Actinomycetota; class Actinomycetes; order Streptosporangiales; family Streptosporangiaceae; genus Nocardiopsis; species Nocardiopsis exhalans. Next base: position 1,526,158 of record NZ_CP099837.1, on the reverse strand, counting down.
CGGCGCCGAACTTGCTTCTGGTAGCAAGATCACGGGGAGGGGGAGCGGGGGTGGGGATCAGACGGGGGTTCCGGTGCCGGTGTCGTGGGCGGCGACCCAGGACATGACGTCGCGGGCCCGCATCGGCGGAGCCAGGTAGTGGCCCTGGGCCGTGTGGCAGCCGGTCTCGCGGGCGGCCTCGGCCAGTTCCCGGGTCTGCACGCCTTCGGCGGTGGGGTGCATGCCGAGCGCCTTGACCAGGGCGATCGCCCCGCGCACGATGGTTCGGCCGTTGGGGGTGCCGTCGACCAGGCGGGCGGTGAAGGACTCGTGGATCTTCACCTCGTCCATCGGCAGTCCGGCCAGCTGGGCGAGGGTGAAGTGGCCGGTTCCGAAGTCGTCCAGGGACAGCCCCACGCCCAGGGAGCGCAGGCGTCTGAGCGCTGCCGTGGCCGCTTCGGGGTCGGCGATGAGGGTGCGTTCGCTGATCTCCAGGACCAGCTGGTCGGACGGGACCCCGTGCTCGCGCAGGGCCGAGGCGATGCTCTCGGGCAGGTCGGGGTCCAGGAGTTCGCGCACGCCCAGGTTGACCGCGACCGGCAGGGTCAGCCCTTCCCTGCGCCACAGCGCGATCCGGGCCAGGGTGATGTCCAGGACCTGCCCGGTGAAGGCGCGGAACAGGTTGGAGTGCTCGATCACCGGCATGAACTCGTCCGGGGTGAGCAGGCCGCGCACCGGGTGCCGCCAGCGGGCCAGGGCCTCCAGGCCCACGGGGCGGTCGTCGGCCAGGGTCACCTTGGGCTGGTAGTGCATCTCCAGGGCGCCCTCGGCCAGCCCTCGGCGCAGTTCGCTGTACATGCTGAGCCGGGCGGTGGAGTTGCGGTCCTTGCCGGGGTCGTAGCTCTCCACCCCGGTGCGGTCGGCCTTGGCGACGTACATGGCGACGTCGGCGCGCTGCATGAGGAGTTCGAAGCTCGGGGCGTCGTCCGGGTACAGCGCGATCCCGGTACTGACCTGCAGGTCGAAGTCCATGCCGTCCAGCCGCACCGGTTCGGCCAGCGCGCCCTTGAGGCGTAGGGCCACCTCGCGCGCCGAGGCGTTGTCGCGCACCTTCGGCAGCAGGATCGCGAACTCGTCTCCGCCCAGGCGGGCCACCAGGTCGCCCGGGCGGACGCTGTGGGTGAGCCGGTGGGCGAGGGTCTGCAGGAGCCGGTCGCCGGTCGGGTGACCGAGGGTGTCGTTGACCTCCTTGAACCGGTCCAGGTCGAGCAGGAGCAGGCCGACCCGGTTGCCCCGTTGGCGGGCGTCCTCGATCTCCCTGCGGGCGCGGAGGGTGAGGAGCTTGCGGTTGGCCAGGCCGGTGAGCTCGTCGTGGTTGGCCTGGTGGTCGCGTTTCACCGACAGCAGGGCGCTGGTGTAGAGGGCGCCCAGGGGGAAGGCGAACAGCGGGACGTAGAGGACCGAGTGGGTCATCGCGAGCACGATCAGCGGGGACAGGCTGAGCAGGACCGCGTTCACGTACACCTGCTGGCCCAGGCCCTTGAACATGACCTGGTACAGGGAGGCGCGTTCGTGCATGGCCACCGCGCACAGCACCAGGACCCGGTTGACCAGGAACGAGGCGGCGCCGGCGAGGGCGACGGCGATGAGCTCTCCGCCGACGGGCACCCAGGGGGTGGTGACGATCTCGGGGAGTGTGAGGCGCAGGACCGCGTCGGCCACACCCAGGGAGAGGACGTACTGGGCCGCGTTGAAGGCGGTGCGGTGGGCCGCGTGGCCGCGGGCGGTTCCGGCGACGACGGTGGCCGCGCACTGGAGGAGGGCGGCGACGGGCAACCCGTAGAAGATGACGAGCGCGAAGGTGAAGGGCAGGGAGGTGGGCGCGCCGCTGCCCGGCGCCTGGCCGGGCATGGCGATGGGTCTCAGCTCTCCGAGGATCACCATGCACAGCAGCACCCAGATCAGGGGCTCCTTGGCCAGGTCGACCAGCTGTTCGAGCCCGAGTTCGAGGCTGGAGACGCCGAGCAGGGCCGCACCCGCGACGGTGGCCGCCGCCATGTAGAGCCAGAGCGGCGTCCCGATCCGGGGACCGATGTCCCGCGTACCGATGGGGTCCTTCATCCATGACCTCGTGACTCAATGACCGATATCCGAATACAGCTGTGTCCGTATTCGGAGGGTAGATGCACAGCTTACGGGCTTTCGTCACCAACTGTCGCCCTGCAAGGACTATCCGTTAACCATTTCGACAGCTGTCCGGGCAGGGACCCCTCGGATCCCTGCCCGGCCCACGGGTACCCGCCCGCGTGCGAAAGGTGTGCGGCGGAGCCTACTCCGCCGTGTCCCCCTTGGTGGCTTCTTCTGCGGGATTGATCCGAAGGCCGGCCGCCGCCTCCGGCCCCTCGGAGAGCAACACCCGGAAACCGGCCTCGTCGAGCACCGGAACGCCCAGCTTGACGGCCTTGTCGTACTTGGATCCGGGGGCGTCGCCGACCACCACGAAACCCGTCTTCTTGGAGACCGAGGCGGTGGCGCGGCCGCCGCACTCAGCGATGGCCTCCTTCGCGCCGTCCCGGGTGAAGCCCTCCAGGGAGCCGGTCACCACGACGGTGACGCCTTCCAGCACCCGCGAACCCGGCTCCTGGCCCTCGTCCTCCATACGGACACCCGCGGCCGCCCACTTCCGGACGATCTCGGCGTGCCAGTCGACCGCGAACCACTCGTGGATGGAGCGGGCGATGGTCGGGCCGACTCCGTCAACGGACGCCAGCTCTTCCTCGGTCGCGTTGCGGATCGCGTCCATGGAGCGGAAGTGGCGGGCCAGGTCCTCGGCGGCGCGCGGGCCCACGTGCCGGATGGACAGGGAGACCAGCACCCGCCACAGCGGCTTCTTCTTGGCCTCCTCCAGCTGCTCGAACAGCTTCTCCACGGTCTTCTTCGGCTCGCCCTTCATGTTGGCGAAGAAGGAGACGACCTTGGGCTCACCGGTCTTGGGGTCGGTCTTGGGCTCGGTGGTGTCCGGGTCCAGGACATGCGTGCGAATCGGCAGGAGCTGCTCGACGGTGAGGTCGAACAGGTCGCCCTCGTCGCACAGCGGCGCCTCGGCCGGTTCCAGCGGCTGGGTGAGCGCGGTGGCGGCCACGTAGCCGAGCGCCTCGATGTCCAGGGCCTTGCGACCGGCGATGAAGGCGACCCGTTCGCGCAGCTGGCCCGGGCAGGAGCGGGCGTTGGGGCAGCGCAGGTCGACGTCGCCCTCCTTCTGCTGCCCGAGCTCGGTGCCGCACTCGGGGCACCGCTCGGGCATGACGAACTCCCGCTCACTGCCGTCGCGGCGGTCCAGCACCGGGCCGACGATCTCGGGGATGACGTCGCCCGCCTTGCGCAGGACGATGGTGTCGCCGATGCGCACACCCTTGCGGGCGACCTCCTGGGCGTTGTGCAGGGTGGCGAACTCGACCTCGGACCCGGCCACCACGACCGGTTCCATCACGCCGTAGGGGGTGACCCGGCCGGTGCGGCCCACGCCCACCTTGATGTCGACCAGCGTGGTGGTGACCTCCTCGGGCGGGTACTTGTACGCGATCGCCCACCGGGGCGCGCGGCTGGTGGAGCCCAGCCGCCGCTGAAGGGCGAAGTCGTCCACCTTGATGACGATGCCGTCGATCTCGTAGGCGGGATCGTGCCGGTGCGCCTGGTAGTGGGCGACGTACTCGCGGACCTCGTCCATGGTGGCCACGACCCTGTACCGGTCGCTCAGCGGCAGCCCCCACTCGCCGAGCAGGGTGTAGGCCTGCGACTGGCTGGTGAAGGCGACGTCCTCGGCACCGTCCTTGGCGGGCGTGTACGCGCCGACGCCGTGCACGATCATCGACAGCGGCCGGGTCGCGGTGACCCTCGGATCCTTCTGCCGCAGCGAGCCGGCGGCGGCGTTGCGAGGGTTGGCGAACGGCGCGTGGCTGCCGTCGGCGGTGATGCGCTGGTTGAGCTTCTCGAAGTCCTCGACCGGCAGGAAGACCTCGCCGCGCACCTCCAGCAGCTCGGGGGCGGGGCGCACGCTCTCGTCGAGCTGCTCGGGGACCACCCCGATGGTGCGGACGTTGAGCGTGATGTCCTCGCCGACCCGGCCGTCGCCCCTGGTCGCGGCCCGGATCAGGCGGCCGCGCTCGTAGACCAGGTCCACCGCGAGGCCGTCGATCTTGAGTTCGCACAGGTAGGCGCCGACGGGCACCTCGGCTGAGGCGCGGTCGGCCCAGGCGCTGAGTTCGTCGGTGTTGAAGGCGTTGCCCAGGCTCTCCATCCGCACGAGGTGCTCGACCTCGGCGAAGTCGACGCTGATCGGCGCGCCGACCTTCTGCGTGGGTGAGTCCTGGGTGATGAGGATCGGGTACTTGTCCTCGATGTCGCGCAGCTCCTGCATGAGCTGGTCGTACTCGGCGTCGGAGACGATCGGGTTGCCCAGGTAGTACCGGTAGCTGTGGTCATCCAGCTCACGACACAACTCGGCGTGGCGGGCGCGTACCTCGTCGGGGACGGTGGTGTTGTCGGGCGCGCTCACGGCCTGCCTTTCCTTGTTGTTCTCGCGGGGGCCTGATCGGGGGGATCCGGGGACGGGGGCCTACTGGTGTCGGGGGTCGCCACGGAACGGCGTTCGGATCACTTGCGGGGTTCGTCCCGCAGGACCCGGGCGCCGTCCCTGGCGGCCTTGAGCGCTGCTCTGGCGTGCCGGGGTGAGGCCCCTGCCAGCCCGCAGGCGGGGGTGGTGACCACCGCGCGGGAGAGCAGGTCAGGGCTGAATCCCAGCCGGTTCCACAACTCTCGAACAGGGTCGACGATAGTCGCCGGGTCCGACATTCCGCGGTCCGCGGCAGGCCGCCCGGTGGGCCCGGCGGCCGCTCCGGGGGCGGGTGCGGGCGAGTCCGTGGCGGGGACGGTGCCGAGCAGGAGGCCGATCCCGTCCTCCACGGCGGTGCCGACCATCTCGTCGTGCGTCCGCTCCAGCAGCAGCGCGTTCACGCTCAGGGCTCGGGCCCCGCTGCGGCGCAGGAGGTCGATCGGGACCCCGGCGGCGCAACAGTGCGCGGCGGGCACGGCGCCGGTCTCGGCGATGGCGGCGAAGAGCGCGCGCAGGGCCGCCTCGACCTGGATCCGGTCCACGGCGGGCACGCGGCCGAGGCCGCTGGCGGTGGGCAGGGAGCCGAGCAGGACCGAGGGCAGGGAGGGTTCGTCGATCTGAACGATGAGCTGGGCCCCGGGCACCCGCCCGCGCACGTCGGCGATGTGCGCGAGGGTGCCCTCCAGGTGGGACTCGGCGAGGTCGCGATGGGCCCCGGAGTCCGAGACCAGTCGCTGGCCGTTGCGGAGCTCGATCGACGCGGCCAGGGTCCAGGGCCCGGCGAGCTGGACCTTGAGCGGCCCCTCGTAGGCGTGCAGGTGCTCGGTGAGGGCGTCGAGGTCGTAGGAGAGGAAGCTCCCGGCGCGGGCGAGGTCCCGGCCGGGGGTGTCCACGACCCGCCAGCCGGTGGGCTGGACCTCGACGGGCAGGTCCACGAGGAGGCCCGCGGCGCGCCCGATCATGTCGGCGCCCGCTCCCCGCGCGGGGAGTTCGGGCAGGTGCGGCAGGTCGGGGAGCTCGCCGACGATGGTCCGCATGGCTTCGTCGGGTTCCTCACCCGGCCAGGAACCGACACCGGTGGCGGACGCGGCGGAGCAGGGATAGTGCTGCTGTTGACTCACGTTGCCCAAGGTTAGAGCAACCCGCGCGGGGCTTTCGGGAGCCCGGGCCCCGGGGGAGGGCAGGGCCCCGGCCCGGGGCCGTGCGAAGGTGCGGTCAGGGCGCCGTTAGAGCGCGGTCAGGGCGTGCGCAGGATGAGGCCGTCGGGGCCGGTTTCCAGTGTGCAGAAGGTGAGGTTGTCGATGACCTCGGCCGCGCCGAGCCCTTCCAGGTCGGTGCGGCTGTGGGAGGTGGCCACGGCCAGGACGGCGGCCCCGGAGGCCAGCCCGGCCCGCACCCCGGCGGGGGCGTCCTCGACGACCAGGCAGCGGGCGGGGTCCACGCCGAGCGCGGCGGCGGCCTTCAGGTAGCCCTGGGGGTCGGGCTTGCCCGTGGTGACGTCGTCGGCGGTGACGAGCACGTCGGGCACGGGGAGCTTCGCGGCCTCCAGGCGGGTGCGCATGAGGCGGCGCCCGCCCGAGGTGACGGCGGCCCAGCGAGCGGCGGGCAGCGCGGAGAGGAGTTCGGCGGTGGCGGGCAGGGCGGCCACGCCGTCGAGGTCGGCGAGTTCGAGTTCCTCGAGTTCGGCGGCGGCCTCGTCGATCTGGTCCTCGGGCAGGAACATCGCGATGGTGTCCTCGGAGCGCCTGCCGTGGGAGACCGCCAGGATCTCCTCGGGGTCGATGCCGTGGGCCTCGCCCCACTGGCGCCAGGTCCGCTCCACGGCACCGGTGGAGTCCACGAGTGTGCCGTCGATGTCGAAGAGAACGGCGTCAACAGAAATGCGCATGCACCCCAACCTAGAGGCCCGGGCGCCGGGGTACGCGCGTCCGGGGCACCCGTGTTCCGGGGCCGGTGTTCCGAGGTGCGAGGGCCTGGGACCGGAACTCGGCGCGAAACCTCGGGACGGGGCCTCAGGGCGCGGAGGCGGTCTCCGGTTGGGCGGCGCTTTCCTCGGCCCGGCGGGAGCGGCTGGCCAGGCGCGAGCGCACCACCAGGGCGGTGACGGCCGCGACGGCGATCACGATCACGCCCACCGCGGTCCACGGCGACCGGAGGAAGAGTTCCAGCCAGGTGCCGACCAGCCCGGCGATCACGGTGCCCCACAGGCCCGCCCAGGCCAGGCCGCCGACGAACACCGCGGCGAAGTACCGGGGGAAGCGCATCTTCACGGCACCGGCGGAGAAGTTGATCGCCGTCTGCATGCCCACGGTGAAGAAGCTGAGGGTGACCACGGGCGCGCCGTAGCGGTCGATGCGCTGCTTGGCGGCGTCGAGCTTGGGGCCGAGCCGCTCGCCCATACGGCTGCGGGTGACCCCGGCGCCCAGGCCGCGGCCGATCCAGTAGGTGGCGGGGGCGCGGAGCAGGATCACCACGAGCAGGGTGCAGTAGATCACCCAGAAGGGCTGACCCTCGAGAAACGCGAACTGCGGCATGGACCGGACCCCTTACACCTTGACCCCACAACTTTGCATTGCCTTACCTAACTTCGGCAAGGGGCATGGGCGAGAAAGTGCGTGTTGTGTGTCCTACTGTGACCGTTTTGTCGCTGCGCCAGTGGCCACGGTCACGCCGAAGCCGCCTCCGCCGCCTCGGCCTGTGCCTTCTCCGAGCGCGCGGTGGACCGGATCGTCGCCGACCCCAGCACCGTGTCGCCGTCGTAGACCACCACGGCCTGCCCCGCGGCCACGCCCTTGGCGGGCTCGGCCAGCCGGACCACCAGCTCCGGGCCGTCCTCGGCCTCGCGCTGCACGACCGTGGCCGGGTACACCTCGCCGTGCGCCCGCAGCTGGACGTGGCAGTCGGTGGGCTCGGCCAGCGGCTCGCTGCCGCTCCAGACCGGCTTGGTCCCCACGATCTCGTCCACCCGCAGCGCCTCGCGCGGGCCGACCGTGACCGTGTTGTTCACCGGCTCGATGGAGAGCACGTAGCGCGGGTTCGGGGCGCCGCCCAGACCCAGGCCCTTGCGCTGGCCGATCGTGAACCCGTGGGAGCCCTTGTGGGTGCCCACCACGTTGCCGTCCTGGTCCTGGATCGGCCCGGGCTTCTCGCCGAGCCGACGGTTCAGGAACCCGGCGGTGTCACCGTCGGCGATGAAGCAGATGTCGTGGCTGTCCGGCTTGTCGGCCACCGAGAGCCCGCGGCGCTCGGCCTCGGCGCGCACCTCGTCCTTGGTGCAGTCACCGAGCGGGAACATCGCGTGGTCGAGCTGCTCGGCGTTGAGCACGCCCAGCACGTACGACTGGTCCTTGCCCTCGTCGACGCTGCGGACCAGGCGGCCGTCGATCTTGCGGACGTGGTGCCCGGTGGCCACGGCGTCGAAGCCCAGCGCGACGGCGCGGTCCAGCACCGCCTCGAACTTGATCTTCTCGTTGCAGCGCAGGCACGGGTTGGGGGTGTTGCCCGCCTCGTACTCGGCGACGAAGTCCTGCACCACCTCGCGGTCGAACTCCTCCGACATGTCCCACACGTAGAAGGGGATGCCGATGACGTCCGCGGCGCGGCGGGCGTCGTGGGAGTCCTCGACGGTGCAGCAGCCCCGCGCACCGGTTCGGTAGGACTGTGGGTTCTTGGAGAGGGCCAGGTGAACGCCGGTGACGTCGTACCCCGCCTCGGCCACACGGGCCGCGGCTACCGCGGAATCGACCCCGCCGGACATGGCGGCCAGTACACGCAAAGTCATAACACCGTCCAGCCTATGCGCCCCGGGGAGGGCGGGGCCACGTGTTCGCCGGGCCGGGGATGTGCTTTGGGACGCTCCTTGGCCGGACCGGGGGTGGGTTTCGGAGCGTTCCTTCGCCGACCCGGAGGTGTACTTCGGGACTTTCCCCGCCGGGCCGGGGCGAGGGTGGTCGTCCACTTCTGCGAAAATCGACGCTATGGCTCTGTTCCGTCGTCGCCGATCCGCCGACTCCTCTGACTCCACCGAATCCACGGCCGCCGTCTCCGCCTTCTGGGACGCCTGGCCCGCCGTGCGCTCGGCCCTGGCCGAGTCCGTCGAGTCCGACGCCCCCGCCTCCGCCGAGGTGTCCGATCAGGTCTCGGCTCTGGTCAAGGCGATCCACCCGGACCTGGACTGGGAGGTGGGCCGCGCGCCCCAGCCCCAGGGCGGTCTGGAGGACCTCGACCTGTCGCCCGACGTCGACCCGGCCAAGCTCCTGGAGCAGCTCGCGGCCCTGGACGACCCCTCCAAGATCACCGACTCCCCCTCCTACGCGCTGACCCTGCGCCCGGGCGCCTCCGAGGAGGCGCGCATCCAGTCCGAGCGCTGGTCGCGTTCGGCGCCCGAGGACACCGAGTGGCGGTTCCTCCCGGTGCGCCCCGCCGACCACGAGCAGCTCGGCGGCACGGTGCGCTGGGACGACCACGAGCTGGACCTGTCCCACGTGTCCGTGTCCATGCGCGTCAACCAGGGCACCGGCAAGATCGAGGTGGGCGTCTACCACCCGGACAACATGTTCCTGTCCGGCGAGACCCGCCAGGCGGTGGCCGAGCACGTCACGCTGCTGTCACTGGGCGAGGACGAGTACGTGCGCTGGATCGGGAAGGTGGCGTCGCTGGACGAGCGTCCGCTGGACCCGCTTCCGCCGACCTCCATGCCGGCCGTGGCCAAGCAGATGGGCGACCTGCTCGGCGGGACCGACGGCTGGGTGACGCTGCACGGCAAGCTCCCGCTGCAGGGCCCGGTCGAGATCCTGCTGCGCCACCCGGTGACCCGCCGCGACTTCCCCGCGCTGGCACTGTTCGTACAGGTCCTCGTGCCGTACTCGGACGCGGACTCCGACCGCCTCCCCCACGAGAACTCGGTGGTGGCGCTGGCCGACCTGGAGGCCCGCCTCTCGGGCATCCTCGGTGAGAACGGCGCGCTGTTCATGCAGCAGACCGTGGCCGGGCAGCGGATGTACATCTACTACCTGGACCCGGACTCCGGCGTGCTGCCCGAGTTCGAGAACGAGCTGATGGGCTGGCCCGAGGGCAAGGTGCAGCTGCGCACCCAGCTGGACCCGAAGTGGAAGCAGTTCGGACTGGCCCGCCGCCCCTATCTCCGCCAGATCGGGCGCTAGCCGGGGCAGGCACCAGCCGGGTCAGGCGCCGGACGCGAAGCTGACCGGACGCGTAACCGGCCAGAAGCGATGCTGGCCCGATACTGGTCTGGTCCTGGCCCGTTCATGGCCGGACCGGCCCGGACCGGGGCCTGAACTGGGCTTGCACCAGGGTTTGGTCAAGCACAAATCCCTGTTTGCACATCTGGCGCCCAAGCAACAACAGGCGTAACGTGTCGTCCCCGCCCAGGAGGATGATTCAGGTCTGATGGACGGCGTGCTGACGCGAACGCACACGGGCCGGCCTCGGGCCGCCGCGGTCGGTGCGATCCTCATCCTGTGCCTGGTGGCCGCCCCGTTGATGTCGCTGTTCCCCGTCGCCCTGTGGGAAGTGACCCGGGGGCTGGTCCTGGACGGCCTCGGGCTGGAGGCCATGCTGATCGCGCCGGTGGCGGTCAGCGGCATGCTCCTGATGTTCCTCGCGGGCGCCTCCTGGCTGCGTTGGGCCAGGGTGACCCATCCGGCCTCGTGCGCCGCGCTGGTGACCGGGACGGCGCTGGCCACACCCGTGGTGATGGGTTTCCTGGCGCCCGCCCTGCGGCCCTTCCCCGGTGGCCTGTACGTGAACAGCGCGGTGGTGAGCGCACTCGCGGCGACGGTCGCGATGGGCGTGTGCGTGCTGTTCAGCAGGCGGGCGGGGCGGCGCCAGCCGGGGGTCCTGCCGGGTGTGGCGGTGGCCGCGGCCGCGCTGCTGGTGCTCCCGCTGGCCTCCGAGCACATGCGCGACCGGTCCACCGAACAGCGCTCGCTCGCCCAGATCCAGGATTTCGACTATCCGATCGCGGTCCTGGACCACCCGTCGTGGGTTCCGGTCCGGGTCCACGAGGTACACGGCGGCCTGCGGATCACCTACACCTCCGGCCAGGACCTGGACGACCCGGACGGCACCGGCGACCCCGGCACGTCGGGGCCCGGCGCGGCCCCGGCCAACGGCGACGACATCCTCCCCGCACTCCCAGCGCCCGTCGCGGCCGGTGCCGCGGGCCCGGGGGTCGGCTCGGAGAACCCCGAGGAGGTCCGGCCGGGGACCCTGCACGTACTGAGCTGGACCCCGGATCGGACGGCGGAGGGCATCCGCAGCGGCTGCGACTTCCCCGGGGTGGAGTGCTCGGAGGCGGACTCCTTCGTGGTCGTGCACCGGGGTATGGGCGGTCAGGCCGGAGCCCGGTTGAGCGAGGTCCGCGCCCAGCTCGGGGACGACATCATCGCGAGTGTGCACCCTGTCGGCGCGGTCTCCCCGGAGCTGCTGTTCGCGGTGGCCCAGACCCTGCGCGTCGAGCGCCCCGGCGAACGCGGCCTCCTGGCCGAAAGCATCCTGCACGGCTGAGGCCATCAGAAGCGGGCCGACAGACAGGTCGGCTGGGCCAGGGCGTTCAGTCGGCCAGAACGGGATCAGCCCGCCGTGCCGGGGCGGTTTCGGGGGCCGGGGCGGTCGCGGCCGTCGGGGCTGTTCCGGCGCGCGGAGCGGGAGCGCAGGTGGGCCAGGCGGTCGTTGAAGTGCTCGCTCTCCTCAGGTGTGGGCACGCTGTCCCGGCGGGCCCGGAGACGTTTCCCCGCCGCGTACGGCGGTTCGAAGACCCCGTCGGCGGGGCGGTGGTTCTCGTAGACGACGCCTCCCCCGCGGTCGACCACGTACACCGCCTCGGCGTGGTTTCCGGACTCCAGGTGGCGGGCCACGCCCGGGAGCGCGTCGTAGATCCGCTGGTGCTCTTCGCTCTCGGTCCAGCGGCCGAGCCCTTCGTGGTCCAGCCCGCGCTTGAAGCGGTCGGCGATGCCCAGCAGGCTCTGGCTGCTGTGCGCGGCCACGAACGCCACGGCCACCCGGTATCCGGCCTCCGCGAACCCGTCGAGGAGGTCCCGCGCGTCCGCGCGATCGCCGAGCGGGTCGACCACCACGGTGTCGTACCGCTGCGCCCACAGGTGCTCCAGGCAGCGCTGTTCGAGGTCGGGGGCGAGGTCACGGGCGGCTTCGGGCAGGGCGGTGAACGGGTCCTCCTCGAAGATCTGCGCGTAGAGGGGGTGCGCTTCGGCGTTGTCGTCCCGGTGGTAGACCACGGCGGTGCTCGCGCCGAGGACGTCGCGGATGCTCTCCTGGAGCGAGGTCTTGCCCGCCCCGGGCTGGCCCGCGAGGAAGATCGCCTGGGGGCGTCGGCCGGGTTCGCGTCGGGGTTCCTCGAAGGGGGTGAGCGCGGCCAGTCGGCGTTCCAGGACCAGGGCGTGCTCCCGTGCGCTGAGGTCGCGCCGGGGCCGGGGGCGGATCAGCCGGGAGAGCTCGTCGGCGAGTTTCGGGTATTCGGACAGGAGCACGCCGCGGCTCCAGCGCTCCAGTAAGTGCACGGTGCGTTCGATGTCGAGGTAGAAGTGAACGCCGCGCTCGTAGTCGCCCTGTTCGGGGGAGCCGATCTCGGCGGTGGCGGCGAGCTGCTGGTAGAGGACGCGGACCCGGCGCGCGCCGCCGCGCAGGCGTTCCTGCTCGTGCGCTCGGAGGAAGTGCTCCCGCAAGCCCCGGATCCCCTCCCCCGCGTCGGTGCCCATACCGTCCCCTCCCGGGTCGGTCCCGTCCGCCGCCCCGTGGTAGTCGAACCTTCCTATCCGAGCCAGCCGGTGCGTTGCCAGTGGGCGGGGGCCTGTTGGGGTGGCCGGGTGCGGACATTCCGCTGACCTGCACAATCGTGCTTGCCTCGCTACTCTCAGCTATCCTTCCCGCGACCCGGGTCCGCCCCCTCTCGTCCCCTTCGGAGTCGCCCCCGTGTGGCAGGTGCTGAGAACCTCGCGTGGCAGGCGGACTACGCCGCCCAAATCGAAGCCGAGGGCCTGTGGGGTACCACCGGCGGCCTCGCGCTCCAAGAACGCGTCCTGAACACCCTGCTGTTCGTCCCGATCGGTGTGGTGGCCTACTTCGCCTTCAGCTCGTGGACGGCCAGGCTCCTGTTCGGCCCGGCTCTGTCCCTGACCGTGGAGGCCTCGCAGTGGGCGCTCCCCTGGGGCCGCATGGCCGACATCGGCGACCTCATGGTCAACAGCGCGGGTTCGGTGATCGGGACTCTGATCGCGGCGTTTTCGGTGGGGGCGGTCTCAGCGATCCGCCCAGCCACCCAGGACGAGGAGAACAAAGAGGGCGAAGAGGACGACCAGCTCAGTCCCGCGCGAGGATAAGGAAGGGGAGAAGGAGAAAGGCAGCGGGCTGCCCAGCTCGGCGGGGACCGGGCCGAGTGTCGCGGCCGGTCACGCGTTCCATCGGACACCCGGCGGCGGGGCTGGGGTTCAGCGCTGTGGTGTCGGCTCTGGGAAAGCCGGGGCGTCCGTAACCTGCGCCTGGGGGCTGTCCGCTGCTTCCGAAACCCCCTCATCCCCGATGATCTTGCTACCAGAAGCGAAATCGGCGCCGAACTTGCTTCTGGTAGCAAGATCATCTTCGGAAAAGGGGCCGAAACCGGGCTCGGGGGTGGCGGGGCGCGGTTGTGGTTCGCAGGCAGGCGCGACCGGCCGCGACACGGCCAGGCGTTGCGCACAGGCCGGGGCGAGGGCCGGAGGGAAGGCCCAGGGCAAACCGATACCGGGCACGAACCCGGCTGCGAACCCGACCACAAACCCGGCTGCACGGTCGTGATCCACCTCCCCACCCACCGACCACCCACTGACCTGGGATAGCGCAAACGATGGGGTTGACTCCCCTCTGTGATGGGAACTGGATCGACCGAAACCCCTTTGCAGCCGGGGTTCCCGACTCGCGATCGGGGCATACGACACGTACGAGCACCGGTGGGCGCGCGACTCCCCTCAGACCCCGGGAAGGGTGTGGCTGTTGAGCTCTGGCCACGAACACCGCAATGGAACGGCCGCGGGCGAGGACCGCTTCGGCAACCCCCTCGGCCGACGGCCCGGCCAACCCGCACCGGCGAACAGTCCCTCCTCCCCGGGGGACGACTTCCACACCAGCCGAAACCCGGTGAACTGGCCCATCAGGGTAGGCCTCATCCCGGAACCCGCTGCGCACCTGCGGCAGCGCGCGCTCTCCGGTGTCCTCGACGAGGCCCTCAGCACCTTCGGGGGCCCCGCCGCGCACCAGGTGCTCTCCGGGGAGAGCGGGGTCGGCAAGACCCAGCTCGCCGCCCACCACGCCCGTTTCCTGCGCGCGCACCCCGTTCCGAACCAGCGGCCCGAAGTCCTGCTGTGGGCGGACGCCGCCACCCGGGAGGGGGTCGTCTTCGCCTACGCCCAGGCGGCCCGGCAGCTCTTCGCGCGGGTCCCGGGCGACCCCGAGCTCGCCGCCGGACAGTTCCTGGCCTGGTTGCACGACCCGGTGGACGCCGAGGGCCGCCGCTGGCTGGTGGTGTGGGACGACCTCACCGACCCGGCCGAGGTCGAGGACCTGTGGCCGCCCGCGGGCCGCGAACGCGGGCGGATGATCGTCACCACCCGCCGCCCCGGCCGCCGATCCGGTCACGACCGCGCCCCCGACCGTGAGTCCGGACGCGACCCCGCTCGCGAGCTCAGCCGCGCGCTCGACCTCAACGCCCGCCGGCTGGTCACCGTCCAGGAGTTCTCCCCCGCCGAAGCCGACGGCTACCTGCGGGCCTCGTTCCTGGAAGCGGGGATCGATTACACCGACGACGAACTACGCTCCCTCACCACCGCCCTCGGCCATCTCCCCCTCGCCCTCGCCCAGGCCACCGCGTACATGGCGGACCTCCAGCTCTCCCCCGCCGCCTACCTGGAACTGTTCCACCGGCGCACGGCCGCGCTGGCCGACTCCTTCCCCCGCTGGGCCACCCGCTCCCCGGTCGCCGTCACCTGGGAACTGGCTGTGGAGCGCGCCGACGCCCACCACCCCGAAGGCGTGGCCCGCCCCCTGATGGGACTGATCGCCCTCCTGGACTCCGCGGCCACCCCCGAGCAGGTCCTCGTCTCCCGCCCCATCCGCAACTACCTGGGGCGGCGCACCTTTCCCGCGCGCACCCTGGCCCGGCACGAGGTCCGGCTGGCACTGGCCTCACTGGAGCGGCTCGCGCTCGTCTCACGGGACACCCCGCTGGTGATCGGCGCCCACCACCTCACCCAGCGCGCCGCGCTCGAACACACGCGCACCCGGCCCACCCGGGAGGCGGTCCGCTCCATCGCGGACGGGCTGGTGCACGTGTGGCCGGACACCGCCCAGGACTCGGCTCTGGGGCGCAGACTGCGTTCGAACACCGCCGTGCTGCGCGAGCGTACCGACGGCCGGGTCCGGGTGTGGAGCTGGTTGTGGGAGGAGGGCATTCACCCGGTGTTGTTCCGTGCCGGTCGCGGTCTGGACTCCTCCCGCCAGATGGAGTGGGCGGTCACGTACTGGGAGGTGCTGGCCGAGGCGGTCGCGCACACCCTGGACCCCGACCACACCGGCCGCCCGCACCATCCCCGCCACCCCCAGCATCCGCATGGTTTCGGCCGCTTCGAGCGTCCCGGGCAGCCTGAGGCTCCGGTGGGCCCCGGCCCCGACCACCTGGCGTACTGGTCGGGCGCGACCGCGGACCTGGCCCAGGCGCAGCGTTCGTTCGAGGACCTCTACGAACGCCAGCTGCGCGTGCTCGGCCCCGACCACCTGGACACCCTGCGTACCCGGCACGGCCTGGCCTACCTGCGTTCCCGGGCGGGCGACACGACCGGCGCGATCGTCCGCTACCGGAACCTGCTGGCGGACCTGGAGCGGGTGGTGGGCCCGGACCGGGTGGAGACCCTGAGCACCCGGGGCAACCTGGCGGTCTGCCGGGCCGAGTCGGGAGATCTGACCGCGGCGGTGTTGTCCTCCCAGGAGCTCCTCGCAGACCAGCGCGAACACCTGGGCCCGGACCACCCGAACACCCTCAACACCCTGCACAACCTCGCCCACTGGCGCGGCGTCGCCGGGGACGCCGAGGGTGCGGTGACAGAACTCCGCGAGCTGGTCACCGTCCAGGAGGAGGTGCTGGGGCCCGACCACCCGAGCACTCTGACCAGTCGGCACAACCTGGCCTACTGGCAGGCCCGCGCCCACGACACCACGGGGGCCGCGCACGCTCTGGAGGCCCTGGTGGAGGACCGCCGCCGGGTCCAGGGCCCCGAGCACCCGGACACCCTCGCCAGCCTGCGCCAGCTGGAACGCCTGCGCCGCGAGTGCCGGGCCCGCTCCCAGTCCGACCCCAGCGGTCGGCCGTGCGACGACAGCGGTGCACGGGAGAGCCAGGCGGGCACCAACGGCGGCAACGGCGGCGCGCACGAGGTGGACCCCAACGACGAACCCACCGGACCCCAGGCGCTCAACCAGTCCTGGAGCTGAGCACGCGGAAGGGCCGTGACAGACGACAGGGGGACCTGCCGGGGGTCTGTCACGGCCCTCACCCGCGCGGAGCGGTCACGGGCCGGGGCGACCGGGACCGATCTCGGGATCAGGGGCCGGGGCCACCGGGACCGGGGTCAGTCGCGCAGGGGAGAACCCGCGACGTCGAACTTCTCGCTGCTGGTCCGGCCGGTCATCAGCGGCCGTGCCTCGGCGATCGCGGCGCGCACGCTGTCCAGTTCCAGGGCCGCGCGGTGCGCCTGCGCCGACTCCCACAGCTCGGCGACGAACACCGTGTCCGGCCGCTCCTCGCTGGTACCCACCTCGTACAGCAGGCATCCGGTCTCGTCCAGCTGGGGATTGCGGCGGCTCAGGATCGCCACGGCCTCGTCCCGTCGGCCCGGCTGCGTTTCCAGGGTCACCACGTTCGCGAACGCCATGCCCGGCAGACTACCGGCCGCCCTCTCGGCGCCCGGGCCCTACATGCCGTGCTGGGCTCTGAGCTGGGCGGCCAGTCTCGGGTAGTCCTCGAGGATCTGGTCCTGCTCGTCCGTGGGCAGCTGGGAGACGGTTTTCTCCACCTCGCCGTGGTAGCGCCACAGTCTGTCGAACTCCTGCCACTCCGCGGATCCGCGTTCCGCGCGGTGCCGCAGGGCCTGGTAGATCCGCCGCACGTTGGCCACGCACCCGTCGAGTCGATCGCGGCGCTGGACTCTGGCGACGTGCTCCTGGTACTTGCGCTCCCGGTCCCGCTGCCTGGCGGTCCGGCTATCGCCTTCGGGGCCAAGGTCCATAAGTGTCCGTTCTCTCCAAATCCTGGGGGCGGTCGAACGACCCGTTGCCCGGGTGTCCGCCACTGTCGTTCCTATACCGCTTTCTGCTCTCGGGACAGAGGAAATCAGAGATCGAATCCTATGTGCGACGTCATCGCGACCCTCCCTCGCCCTCCCCTCACCGCGTCTCCGCCGGTCCAGCGCCCCGAATCCCGTTCCAGCCCCCTCCCCCGGCACAGCCGGTGTGCTCTCCGTCACCAGTCGGCCGAGCACCCCGGGCGACCACCAGCGAACACATTCGCCCGTGGCAACACCCATTGGAGAAAGGGGCCGGGATGCCGATGCAAAGCACCCAGGCCCTCTCGGGGCCGACACCAATATCAACAGCCCGACATCGACAACCCGACGAGCGGAAGAATGCGACATGAAAACACCCCCGCCAGGGATCTGACCGTCACCCGGCTCCTGCCGCCCGGCAGCGTCTCCAACGACATAGCGCACACGGTCGACGGGTTGGTGCTCTACCTGTTCAGGGGCGCCATTCCGGGTCTCCCTCTTCCCCCAACGACACACTGCCACCGACCTCGACGTCGACGGTGACCGTCCTGGCCTCCTCCTCGAGAAGCGCGTAAGTCACCGAGGCCCGACCCGGGGTTTCGGTGGTCACCGTGATGCTCGGCCTCCCCTCCTCGTAGACGGAGTCGGCCGGAGCCAGGGATACCTCGGGCATGCTCTCGACCATCCACTCCACGTCCCCGCGCAACGGAATGAAGTGTCCGGGGTCGTGGTGCAGAACGCACCACACCGGCCTGAGCTCGACGGACTCTTCGGCGCAGGTCTCGATGTGGTCGTGGATCTGCTCGACCACCGCTTTCTCGACGTCGGATCGAATGTTCCCGACCGGAAGAGTGAGCTGGGTGTTCTGGTCGGAACGCACCGTCACCGTCTCGAACGCCGGGTCGAACAGCGGATGCTCGTAACTGACTTCATATGTACCGACCACCGCTGTCGCACGGTTGGTTCTTCCAGTGAAAATCCCGGCGGTTTCGGGTTCGAGCACCGTCCCTCCGATGGTCAGGAGACCGCTCGGCTCCTGCGGCAGCACGAGACGGCCGAAGACAGCGATGTAGGAGTCCGGCAGGAGTTCCCACTCCCGAATCCACCCGGTGTCCTCACGAGTCGTCCGCGCCGCTCCGACCCAGCCGTCGTCCTCGCCCTTCCCTGCCCCTTCTCCGCTCCCCGCCACCGCCCTGTCACCGAACCGGAGCTGAACGGCGTAGGGCCTGGGTGCGTTTCTTTCCCGTTCCGGCTCGGGGTGCCAGGAGCTGATCTCGTGCGCCTCACCCAGTGCGATCTCCGGAAGCTCCCAACCCTCAGCCAGAGTCTCCGAGCTGAGCAGGCCGCCATCGACCATCTCCCCCACCCCGTCGAACCACTCCCATTCCGCGGGATTGAACTCCAGCAGCTCGACCATCCGTTCCGCGTCCCCTGCTTCCAGGGCCGCCACGAGTTCCTCCACCGGAACTAGCGGATCGGTGGCCAAAGTCGCGGGTACGCGAATCGCTGCGACCCCCACCAGCAGGACCACGATGCCCAGCACCACCCACAGCTGTGACCTGCGCGCTTCGGGGAGCCGTTCGCCGCACGCCACGCAGAACAGTGATTCCGTGCGTGCGGCCCCGGCTCCGCACCCGGTGCAGAGCCGACGCGCCCCCCGACCCCAACGGGACGGCCACCTCAACCCGTCCTGCTTCCCCAGTTTCCTCATGACGCCGGGGTGTAGCCGCTGACCTGCTGGTACTCCTCGATCAGCCCTGCGGGTCTGGTCTCCACATGCAAGGGTGGCTCTGACTGCCACCACAGCCAGGCGTGCCAGGGCGGCATCCGCTGGATGGCCTCGATCGGCAGAGCCGGACGGTAAACGGGACTGAGTGAGTACTGCCGCTCCGCGTCGGGATAGATGACGCCGGGCCGCACCACCCCCGGCACCTGTCCTGTCACCGACGGCCGGTCCGGGAACACGAACTCCCCTCCCCCGCCGTACGTCGTGGCGTCAACCTGCCTCAGTTCCCCGCCCCACGACGACACGTTGCGCAGGTCGGCTTCATTGGACATCCCGCCATAGATGATCTTGGCCGTCGTCGCGGTGAGAATCGCCTGCTGTTCGTCGGCGCCGTACCTGGCCCGCAGTTGGGCGAGCGACTGTGCCGCCCACAGCGTGATCACCCCGCGCCCGCCACCTTCGGACACCAGCGCGGGCAGGCTCGGCAGCGGAGCGATATTGGCGACCTCGTCCAGGGCGAGCAGAAGCGGATTACGCAACCGGCCTCCCTGAAGCGCCGCAACCTCGGCCGCCCGTTGGGCGATCGAGTCGACCAGGCCAACGATCATCGGTGCCACCACCGCCTGGTAGTGGCTGGGTCCAACGATGAACAGCGTGGAGTTGGTGGCAAGGAAGTGGTCGATGTCCAGGTCGACAGCCGAGCAGGAGTCCAGGACCCTGGGTTCGGCGGTGGCGTCCAGGCAGTTGCGGGCCACGGAGTAGAACGAACCGCGTTCGCGTTCCCCCAGGAACCGCATGGACTCGAGGTCATCGGCCCAGCCGGAGGCCGCTGTGGGGTGGTCACGCAGGATCTGCGCGGGGCGGCGCGTCTCCTGGGCCGCCAGCCACCTACGCACCTCGCTCATCGGCGCCCCACCCAACGCAGCGGCGTGGAAGAGGGCCCGCAGGATGAGCGCGGCCCCGCTCTGCCAGTGCTCGCCGTCGCTCAGCCCGCCGACCGCCCCGGTCATGCCCTGCACTCGCCGGAAGCACACGGCCGGATCCGCGCACCCGGCCAGCGGTGACCAGCGCATCGTGCTGAGACCTTCTCGGCCAAAGCCCTCGCTGTCGAAGGGGTCGTAGACGTAGACCTCCCCCTCGGGCGCCGCGACCCGTCGGCGCCAATTCCCGCAGAAGCGCAGGATGTCTCCACGGGTGGTGGTGCTCACGGCCGGACCGGACCAGTACAGGAGGGCGGGGATGATGATCCCCGAGGTCTTGCCGTACCGGGGCGGGCCGACCAGACCCACGGAGTCGGAGGGCGAGGACCACACCCTTTTGTATCCGTCGGCGGGATCCAGCCCCAGGTAGACACGGTCTCGAGGGGTGATCCGCACGGGTGGGAGCGGAGTGGTTGGGTGCGAGGTGGGGGTGGCGGCCATGGTGTCGGGTCCTTCGGTCCTCGTGTCGTTCGGTTCGTGGATGTCTCGGCCCTTGGTTTCTTCGGCTCTTGGCCCCCTCAGTCCTTGAGTAGCTGGGATTCGGGGTGCCCGGGTATCCCCGGCAGCGATCCCGAGCCCCTCGGTGCCGTTCCCAGCAGGGCATCGTGCAGGGCGGGCTGATCCCCTGGCTCTTCGAGGAGTTCGAGCCTGAGCTCCGTCGGCGGGTGAGTGGCGAGAACCGCCTGGTCCCAACCGTTGCGCGCACCGTCGAAGCTCGCTCCGAGGCGGGTGAGCGCGGTGTACAGACCCGGTCCGTAACCGGCCTCGCGGGCTTCGGCGTCGGCACGGAGTTCGGTACGCCGCCAGTGTCGGGCGCTGAACGGAATGACCAACACACGGATCGTCACCGTGACGCTCCACAGCAGGACCCGGAGCAGGGCGAGCAGGACCGTCAGATACACGGCCGAGGCCTGGGCCCGGTAGGCGATCTCGTACAGCAGGAAGAGCGGCCAGGCCAAGCCTCGGTTCCAGGCCAGACTGAGGGCGTCACCGTGTTTGTAGTGAGCGACCTCGTGTGCGATGACCCCGGCGACGGCTTCGGGGTCGTAGCTGAGCGCGTCGAGCAGCCCTCGGTTGACGATGATGTGTTGGATACCCGAGTGGGCGTTGGGTTCTCGGCTGTCATCGATGAGCAGTTTGGGGGCACGGTCCACCCCCATCCGGGCGGCGGCACGGGCGATCATCGGTTCGAGGAGTTCGGCCTCCCTACGGCTGGGGCGACGCGCCCCGGCCACTCTGAGCCTTGCCGGTTCGGCGATACGGCAGTACAGGACATAGGCCGCGGCGACGGTCACCGCGGTGACGACCTGTCCGAGAGCAAGGGCGATCGGGTAGCCGGAGTCGACCACCCAGAGTGAGAGGAAAGGGGTGGCCAGGGCGTAGTAGGCCATCTTCAGGCCTCCGTTGACCGCCCCGATCAGCGCTCCGATCATCCCGCCGATCTGTGCCGCCGAGGTGGGAAGAAGGTCGGCCAGGCTGATGGGCAGGGGCAGGACCCAGGTGAGGATGCCGTTGACCTGGCGAGCCACTCCGGGTCCGGCGATACCTCCGGACACCAGGCCGCTGATTCCACCGAGGATCGCCCCGAAGACTCCGAGGAAGACCGCCAGCGGCACATTGAACCAAGCGGCGAAGAGCGCGACCGCGTTCCCAAGAAGGTTGTTGAGCGCCCCGGCCGGTCCTCGCCTGGGTGTCCGTTGGCGGAGAGGGCGCTGCTGAGGCGGGCGCTGCCTCGACGTTCGCGGCCGGAGTGTAGGCGCACTCGAAGCGCTCGTTCCCGATGGGCGCTGCCGGTTCCATGCGGGCCCCGGTGGCTCTCGAAGGGGCGAGGTGTCTCAGCGGCCTCATCCGGTTCTTCGGGTGGCCAGGGCTGGCCCGCGGCCCAGGATGGTTCTTCTGGAGTTTCGGGATCGCGCGCCTCAGGCCGGGGGCCTGACCTGAGGAAACCGCTGGGGGGGGTACGGGCGGCACGGTGTCACAGCTGGGGCATCGGGTGTTGACCTCGGACAGCCGTGTCCCGCACTGATCGCAGTACATGGGGGACTCTCATCGGGGGGTATCGAAGACCCGCGCCGGGTCGACGAGGGGGATCTGGATACGGTCGGGGTCGTGGCGCACGCTGGTGCAGTGCCCGAGTTCCCGTGCGGTCTCTCGTTCCAGTTCGGGAAGGTCCCGCTGCCACCAGGTGAGAGACCGGTGGGGTGTGTCGAGGCCGTCCCGGTAGGCGTGCTCCCAGCCGCGCCAGACGTCAAACAGCATCTGGACCACGGCGGGATGCCGGTACCAACAGGGGTGTAGGACGACCGTGACGCGGGGGTGGTGCACGAGAACCCGGAGCATCCAGTCCTGGAGCTGTCCCAGTCGGGTCAGCGCCTGGTCCGGGGCCATGTCGACCCAGACCCAGTCAGCACTGCTCTGGTTGCCCAAAGGCTGGCTCCGGGGCGAGGGATATGTCTGAGCCGACTCCACGAGCTCGAGGACTTCGTCGGCGAGCATGTGCGTCTGCTTCTCAAGCCGAGCCAGACGTTCCAGGGCGGTACCGGCAGCCGGGTTGCCTGAGGGCCGGGCAGAGTCGGGGGCGTTGGGGGTGCTGTCTGCCATCGAGGGCATCACCGTTCGGGTTCGGGGTCTTCGCGCCCCGCTGCGGATTCGTCGCGTCCTCGGTCCCGTTCCGGCTCCGACTCCCGTTGTTCCCCGCGGTCCCCCTGCGCTTCCTGGCTCTTGCGTTCCTCGCGCGCTTCTCGGATCCGCTGAAGCTTGCTGTCCAGGGCCTCTGGTTCCAGGGAGGACACCGGATCAGGCTTCGGGTTGGCCTCTGGGTCCGGCGCGTCCGACGCAGCAGCACCTTCGAAGGATCGGTGATGTGTGGGCTCCGGGTCCGGGCTCGAAGCAGGTTCGTGTGCCCGCTGTCCCTGGGCTTCCGGAGCTTTCGGTGTTTCCGGAGAGCCAGGGCCGGTGCGTTCCGCCGACTGTTGCCGACCTGTCTCCACCTGTTCCCGGAGCGACTGGGCCAGCCCCCTGTCGGGTCTTTCCCGAACACCCTGGTTTTCGCTGGCCTCTCGGGACTGCTCGTGCAGCCGTTCGGCGTCGTCGTTTCGGCTCAGCACCCGGTCCGAGACCTGTTCGGCTTCCCGGTCAGGGCCTAAGCGCTCCGGATCCCGTAGGTATGCGACGCGCGACTCGAAGCGGTCGGTCTCCGCCTGGGTGGGCGGCCGGGAGCGTTCCTCGACTATGGCGTCACGAGCGCCGAGGGGATCGACCATCTGACCGTCCGGGCCACGGTGGTTCTCGTATAGGAGGCCACCGTCCCGATCCGTGACGTAGATGGAGTCGACCAGCCCCTCGGATTCCAGGTGATGGGCGACGTTCGGGATTTCGGCGTAGGTCCGGTCATGTGTCGCCCGCTCGGCCCAACGACCGTGTCCTTGCCGGTCCCGCCCCTTCTGGTAACGATCAGCGGTCCCGAGCAGACTGTTCGACTCATGGGTGGCCACGAAGGCCACACTCGTGTGATAGCCCTCGTCAGAGAAACCTTTTACCCAGCTTTCTGCCCAGTCCTTTCGCCCGAGCGGGTGACTGGCGACAACGTCGTACTTGGTTTCGCCCGCGCGTAAGTGATCCATGCATCTCTGGTGCAGGTCATCAGGTAGATACCCCTCTGCCATACCGTGCCCCTCTGAAGGGTGTTCACGGGCGATCTCCTCATAGTGAGGGTGGCTCTTGGCATTGTCGTCCCCGTCGTAGAGTGCGACCCTAGAGCCTCCGAGCTCACCGTGGACGATCTTCTGAGTGGTTGTCTTTCCCGCACCTTGTTGACCGCCGATGATGACTGCTCTGGGGCGTTCATCTGGCGAACGATCCGGAAGATCCACCGGGGTGAGTGTGGAGAGCCTCGCCCGGACAGCGGATTCCTGTTGCTCTTGTGTGAGCGACCAGTCCCGGGTCACAGGTTGTACTCGCGCTGCAAGCGGGCTGCCAGCTTCGGGTATTCCTCGAGGATCTGGTCCTGTTCCTCCGGTGACAGGGAACCGATTCGCTTCTGGACCTCGACGTACTTGCTCCGTAGTCGCTCGAAATCCTGCTGCTCGGCGGAGCCGGGCTTCGCGAGGTGGGCCAACAACTGGTACTTCAGCCACACACTTTCAATGCACCCGTCGAGCTGCTCACGTTTCTCGATGCTGGCGATGTGAGCGCGCTGTTTTTCGTCGCGGTCGCGTTCGGCGGAGGTTCGGTTGTCCTTGGTTGGCTCGTTGCTCATGGGGCTCCGCTCTCCCAGGGGGGATCAGGGGTGTCACTGACGTTCCTATACCGGTTTCGGGTGTCGGAACAGAGGGAGTTGGGGCTGTGGCCGAGAGTGGTCAGAGGCCGAACCAGGAGCGGCGGCGGTCCTCGGGGACTCCCTGCCAGGAGCGGAGGATCGGCCAGAACAGGGGTGCGGCCAGGAGCAGGGTGAGGGCCCAGCGGAGCGGCCATGCGTATCTGAGCTCCATGAGGACCTGGGGCGCCGAAGGCAAGATGGTGAGAGCGGCGAGCACGGCCGTGACGAAGATCGGGGCAGTGCTGCGGACCCGGCCGGACAGGGACGCGGACAGGCCGATCACCAGGAGCGGGAACGGCAAGCAGAGCCCCAGCATGCCCAGCAGGATGTGGGTCGGGGCCGGCTCCGGGGGGCCGAGGCCGAAGTCGAAACCGCCCCGCAGGGTCATGTAAAGCACCGCTGCGAACAGGCAGACGACGCCGTACAGGGCGACCGCGAACACGGTCGACACCCAGGGGTAGGGGTCCGCGGGGATGCCGGAGACCTGCCGGGTCGGCGGCCCCTGAGCCCGTTCGGACAGCCAGGCCAGGGCGGCCAGGGCCACCGCGCCCAGCACCGGCGTGACGAACACCGCGTACAGCCCCGGCACGTCCAGGTAGAAGGGCGGTGCCATGCCCAGGAACCAGTACACGCCGAGCAGCACGATGACGAGCAGGCCGGTGGCCAGAACAGGGAGCGTGTCGCCCGCCCGCCTGGAGCGGTGCGCACCGAAACCGAGGGCGGCCGCCACGCCCAGGAAGCACACGACGGGGACCAGAGCCTCCGGGCCCGTCGAGCGGGCCGGGGACAGCAGCGCGCTGCCACCGGCCAGGCCGTAGAGCACAACACCGGTCATCGCGCTGAACCGGGCGCTCTGCCGCAGGAGGCTGTCGGTCAGCACCGCCGGGGCTCCGAAGGGCACGCCCTGGTGCGGGCTGTGCTGCGGGCTTTCAGCGGGTTGGTTGTTCTCCGAGGGTCCGGGGGTGGCCATGGGCTGTTCCTCCGGTCAGGACCGCGGGCGGGGGACACTGCTTTCGATCCGCGGGTTTCCGTGCCGGTTCTGCTCAGCGCCGGGGAAGGCCGGAAGCGGCCTCGGGGGAGGCGAAGAGGGAGAGCGGTCCTGCGACGCCGTTCGGCGGAGGACGAGAGGTGGAGGCGCGGCCGGGGTCCAGAGCTTCAGAGATCCGGTTTCAGGGGCCTAAGGAGACCCCTTGCCACTCTCAACTTATAGCGCACCCCCGGGCTTGCCACAAGATCCCCCTCATCGCTGAAAATAGTCGACCGTGACCCGAACCAACCACCCGGGAGACGGTGTGAATCCGCAGGCCACAAGCGCTTTTGACCTTTCCGACCGCCTCTCCCCCAAGGCCGACCCCGCGCTGATCGCCGAAGACGACCGGCACTTCTGCGCCATCCGCGAGAGCCTCGACCAGACCGTCGCCGATCTCTCGGAGCGGCTCGACACCCTCCGCCGGGCGCCCACCGGCAAGGTGCGTGAGGTGCTCGACCGGGACATGGAGGTGCACCGGCTGTCCGCGCGTCTGCGCACCCTGCGCCGCTTCGGCTCCGACCTGTGCCTGGGGCGCATGATCGGCGCGGACAACTCCGGACCCGTCTACGTCGGACGCCTCGGGCTCACCGACCGCGACGGCGAGCGGCTGCTGATCGACTGGCGCTCCCCCGCCGCCGAACCCTTCTTCGCGGCGACCCACGCCAACCCGATGGGCCTGGTGAGCCGCCGCCGGTACCGGTGGAACCTGGGCCGGATCAGCGACTACTGGGACGAGGTGTTCACCGAGGAGGGCTTCGAGGGGAACGCGGCGCTCGACGACCAGTCCGCCTTCATCGCCAGCCTGGGCGCGAACCGCTCGGACCGGATGCGGGACGTGCTGAGCACCATCCAGGCCGACCAGGACGCCATCATCCGGGCGGGGGCGAGCGGAGCGCTGGTCGTGGACGGCGGTCCGGGTACCGGCAAGACCGTGGTGGCCCTGCACCGCACCGCGCACCTGCTCTACTCCGACTCCCGGCTCGGGCACCGCCGCGGCGGGGTGCTGTTCGTCGGCCCGCACCAGCCGTATCTGGCCTATGTCGCCGACGTCCTGCCCAGCCTGGGCGAGGAGGGGGTGCGGACCTGCACCCTGCGCGACCTCGTCCCCGTCCCCGCACCCGACCGCGCCGCCACCGGAAGCAGGGACGCCGCCGCCGGAACCAGCGCCGCTGTCCGAGGCGACCTGCCTGCGGAGGCCGACCCGGAGGCGGCCCGGCTGAAGTCCTCCGCGGAGCTGGTGAAGGCGGTCGAACCGGCGGTGCGCTTCTACGAGCGTCCGCCCGAGCAGGGCATGACGGTCGCCACCCCCTGGGCCGAACTGCGGCTGAGCGCCACCGACTGGGCCGAGGCGTTCCGGTCGCTGGACCCGGGCATCCCGCACAACGAGGCGCGCGAGCCCATCCTCGACGAGCTGGTGGAGATCCTCACCGACCAGCTGACCGGTCAGCTGCCGAGCCGGTACTCGGACCGGTACGACGAGGACGACGACGACCCCGCCGAGGAGGACATCACGCCCGCGATCCTCAAGGCCGCCCTGCTCCGGGAGGGTGAACTCCCCCGTGCCCTGAACCGGGCCTGGCCGCTGCTGGAGCCGACCGACCTGGTCGGTGACCTGTGGTCGGTCCCCGCCTACCTGCGCCTGTGCGCGCCCTGGCTGGAGCCCGACGAGATCCGTGCCCTCCAGCGCGGGCAGGACCGCGCCCAGGACTGGACGGTCTCTGATCTGCCCTACCTCGACGCCGCCCGCCAGCGCCTCGGCGACCCGAAGGCCGCACAGCGCCAACGCAGGCGCCAGGCCTCAGCGGCGGCCGAGCAGGAGCGTATGTCCTCGGTGATCGACAACATCATCCAGGCCGACGACGACGGCGAGGGGCTGGTGACGATGCTGCACAACCAGGACCTCAAGGACGCCCTGGTGGACGAGTCCGCGCTGCCCGCCGCCGATCCGGACCTGCTCGCGGGGCCGTTCGCGCACATCGTGGTGGACGAGGCCCAGGAGCTGACCGACGCCGAGTGGCAGATGCTGCTGCTGCGCTGCCCCTCCCGGAGCTTCACCATCGTCGGCGACCGCGCCCAGGCCCGGCACGGGTTCACCGGCCCCGGCGGTGAGAACGAGTCCTGGGAGGAGCGGTTGGAGCGGGTCGGCTGCGCCCGGGTCGGGATGGCCTCGCTGAGCATCAACTACCGGACCCCGGAGGAGATCATGACCGAGGCCGAGCCGGTCATCCGTGCGGCCCTCCCGGACGCCAACGTGCCGACCTCCATCCGCAGCAGCGGTGTCCCGGTCAAACACGGGTCGGTGTCGGATCTGGGGGCGGTCCTGGACACGTGGTTGGCGGCGAACGCGGAGGGCACCGCCTGCGTCATCCGCGATCCTGATTTCGGTGCCGCGCCACGGGTGCGTTCACTGACCCCGGAGCTGGCCAAGGGTCTGGAGTTCGACCTGGTCGTGCTCATCGACCCGGAGGCCTTCGGCGACGGCATCGAGGGGGCGGTGGACCGCTACGTGGCCATGACTCGCGCGACCAGTCAGCTGGTCGTCCTCACCAGTCCCTGAGCTGATTCGTTCAGGCAAGCCCGCAGGTCCGGCTCGGCATAGTCCGGCCAGAAGCAAGAAGTCCAGTTCGCGGGTGCGCCCGGTGATCAACCCGCCGGGCGCGCCCCCGGCACACGGCCCTGAGCTCATCAGCGCGCGAAGCGCTCAAGCGGCTCGGTGTCCAGGGCGACCTCCATGCCCGGAAGTGGGGCCGCCTCACCGAAGGGATAAATACTGCGGTCCAGGTACTGGCCCTGAACTGGGCGGCTGTGCACCACAAGGGCGTTGGCATCGCGATCCACCAGAAGGTAGAGGTCGATGCCGGTCTCCGCGTAAGCAGCGGGCTCCTCAACGCGATCCCGGGCGAGAGTGTCAGCATCCCAGAAGGTCACTTCGACCACGGCCAGAACGCCTCCGGGATCGGCCCAATCACCCGCATCGTCGAAAAGGCCAGCTGGAACAAGGATCCCGTCCGGGCGGGCCCGCTCTTCGCGGTGGGCGCCGACCTTGAGCCCCAGCCCACTGGTGATAAGGGCGATCTCGGCGCGACGAGCGAGGAACTCGCGCACCAGCCAAGCGAGGATCCCGGTGTGTGCCCCGTCAGGCGCGCTGCGAGACCAGACTCTTCCGCCGAACATCTCCATCCGAGAGCGGTCAGCCTCGAACGCCTGCCCGGCAAGCTGCTCGAACAGCTCCGGGCTCATCGGGAGCACCGTCGTTTCAGGCGGTGGGCGATATTCGGCGATAGTCGTGCCTCTCTTGAAGTACTGCCGATGGTCGGCGTTATGCGTGATGGTGAAGGTCCAGTGAGCGATACCACCAGAGGGCCCAAGTTTCAGCGTAGGCGGATGCGAGGCGATCCCGCAGGTCGAGCAAGAGACTGAAGCCCAACCACTACTGAAGGTGCACTTCCCTCCAGCTTCTTGGAGGAGTCGTGCAGGCTACCGACTGGTTATTCAGTAGGTCTCAGAGCCCTCTCTGACGGGGTCCTACAAAGAGGAAAGAGAACACAGGAACGACTCGAACGGGCTCGCCTCAAATCGGATTGTCGTCCTTGTCCCACTTCAACAACGAGACCAATTCACCCTGACTGCCAAACTCTCCCTCTTGGTACAGTTTCCCGTTTTTATGCCACTCCAGCCAGGCCCCAATAGCTCCGTAAGTGTAGTCGCACATGCCCTTGTTTCTTGGTGATCTATCTTCGCACCAGGCCAGATGAGGACCGTCCTGCACACCGTCAGCGCAAGCAATTAGCTCGATCGTTGCCCGACCCTTTGACTATTCCGCCACCTCTCCCGTAAATGAAATTCCATCAAGCATGATTTCTCCATATTGGTCGATATTAACATCTGAGTTTTTGACTCTTCTCACGATAAGCCACCGCCCCGGGTGTGGTATAAATTCAGGGCCGGGCAGCCGGAGGGTGAAACTTCCTCCGACTGCCAAATCCTACTGCGAGGACAGCTCGACAATTGACCCACCGGAACTAGAGGGAAGAATTTATTTCCCTCAGAAGACTCAATGAGTCAGCCTTCGCTGGAATGGTTCCCGGAAGAATCTCTCCAGCCCCTTCTTCGCTGACATTTCCTATCCATTTTTTCAGGGCCGCCGTTGATGTGAGCCCCAGTTTGTGATCATTGATCATCCGCTGCACCCAATGGCCTGTGGCATTTCGATCCTCAATACCAGCGGACGCATGAGCCATGAAATCGGCGGCTTTTCCATCCAGGGATGCCCAGAGAAACCCAATCGAATTTCCGTTTCTATACACGGGAGCGTACAGCACGGCCCCACTGGAGGTTCGTTCGAATCCGGGAATTGAGCCTCTTCTTTTGAGTTCCAGGTCTTCCCACATCTCACCACGCGAGGTGTAGGCTGCCGGATCAGGGCGATCGGCGCTCATGGCAATATCAGCTCCTTGCTCTGTATTTAAAGTAGGCTCCCACGGAAATCTAGTCTGCCTCTACTCGGGCCACCAGTTCCCAACTTCCGGTCGCAGGATCCTGTCTAACCGATTCAAAAACGATACTGGACCCACGAGGAAGGATCATCTCATTCTGGTCCGGATACTTGCTATTCTGACCAACCCACATAGCCCTGTTTCCTTCCGGCACTAAAATTTCAAGTTGAAATGGATGATCCTTCGGATCGTTGAACGCGGCTTTCCCTCCCATTGTGCCTGACAGGAAACCCTCCTCTGTGAAAGTAGAGCCTTGAAGCTTATGAGGTGAGTCGATACCCAGTGAAGGGTCAAGCATGAAATCTACTTCGCGCAACCCACGCTTCATCGCGATAGCTTCAGGCAATCTTTCCGTGAACGAAGAATCGAATATATCCAGATTTTCTTCAATCACTCTTCTGACTTCACCAGGATTGCCAGCCGTAGGATCTGGACCGCCGAACCATTCTCGGAGCCAGTCACCGAGATAGGGTGGATCAAGACCCATTATGTGATCGATTGCAGCATCTTTATCGGAGGCCCTGGAAAAACTATTATAGTAGTAAGACTTCTCCGTATAGCTTCGCACGGTGTGCTTTTGCTCTGGGCTTAGACCATCAAAATGATGGTCGAGGATTCTATTCCCGTACTCTAGCCCTTCCGCATCTGTCGCGAACCGGCGTACGCCATCGCTCCCGACTTCCCCTGGGTAGTTCGCAGCTGGGTCCGGAGATGACGGCAGCCCGGAAGGATTGGACGTACCTGAGTTGGAATCCGGGGAACCGGAACTTTGGCCGCTCTGTCCACCTTCGCCCTGGTCTCCGGAGGTGCTGGGTGGGTCCCCGTTGTCGCCCGATCCGCCGTCACCGCTGCTGCTTCCAGGGGATTGCTCTGCGTCCTGGCTACTGGTGCGGTCGACGGGCGTGGGGCTCGGTGTGTTCCCATCGGAGCTTCCGGGCGTTGCTGGGGAATCTGAGCGGTTGCCGGTGCCGGTGCCGGGGGCGTCGGTGTCGGTGGCGTTGGCCCGGGGCGGAGGGCTGGCCGGGGTGCCTCGGGATTCGGTGAGGGTGTTGTTGTTACCCCCGCCCCCACCGCCCACGAGGGCGGGTTGTGACTCGGAACCTCGATCGTTGGGCCGGGGGCCCGCATCGCCCAACCAGTCGGAAGGGCCGTTGCCGTCGGAGTTCTTGGAGCCCGGGTCCGAGTCGTTGCCGCGGTTGCCTGGCTCGGGGGACAGGGCCTCTTCGGTTCGGTTGAGGTCTCCGCCGGTGGGTCCGTGCTCGGAGCCGTTCGACTGGTTGGGACCGCTGCCTCCTGACTGGGCCAGCGCCAGATCCTCCAGGAGCCGCTTCAACTCCGCCAGCTGGCTGGGGCTCATCCCGGTGGTGTCGATGTGCGTTACCGGCTGGCCGTTCCCGCCGGTGCCGGGGATCTCCGGAAGATCGGTCAGGTCGACATCGGAACTACCGCGTCGGCCGGAGTTGCTCATGCCGTCGAGGATGTCCAGTCCCCGCCAGGCCAACAGCGGTACACCCGCCACAGCCCCCACCCCGGTGACGGTCAGGGCCACGCCCACCCCCAGGGAACCGATGTTGAGGGCACCCATGGCGAGCACATAACCCGGGCTGTCGTCCCACTCCTCCCACGGCACGATCGCGTGCGCGAGATCCTTCCAGGCCTCATGGATGGTTTCAGCACCCGACCAGGCCAGAGAGTCACTCTCGGCGTCATACATGCCGACCAGCGCGGCCGCGGCGGTCAGGTTGTCCCAGTGGTAATCCTTGAGCGCATCACCCCAGGATTTTTCGAACCACCTCCCGTCGGAGTACGCGCCCACCATCCCGCCGACGCCTTCGGCGGCCCCTATCGCGAAGTCGTCCACCGCGCGCAGCGCGTCCTGGTGCCAGAACAGGTCGGAGGTGGCGTTGGGTCCCCATGCGGAGGGGGCGTCCACGTACGTGTTGATCGAGTCGTAGACGAAGGCGTTGGTCAGATAAACAGCACTGGCCGCGTTGGAGAACTGGGTACGTCCGTACAGCTCGGCGTTGATGGCGTTGGCACAGTCGCGCTGGGCGCGTTCGTACCGGCCGATCAGCCCTTCGGCCTTGCCCTTGAGCTCGTTGCTCTTCTCGACGTTGGAGCTTTTCATGGTGGCCCAGTGGTCGGCCTTGTCCCAGTCCGGGTCGTCGACCACGCTGTTCCGAAAGGTATGAGCCGCGCCTGTCAGGTCGCTCCACGCGCTCTTGATCTGTCGGACCTCTTCGGCGAAGGCGCCCAGGGCGGTCGCGGCCCGGTCCATGGCGGCCTCGACATCGACGCCCTTGTCGGAGACCGGGGCCAGAGCGCTGAGCAGCGTCTCGGATTCGGGTGCGGTGTAGCACGTGGACAGGCCGCCCCAGGAGGCGACGATGTCATCGCCGGTCTGGGCCACTGCCTCACCCGCCAGGCGCAGGGCGTGGGCCTGGTTGTGGAACTCGACGTGGTCGAGGGTGGGCACGGGGAAGACGGAGGGATCGATGATGCCGTTGCAGTCCTGCAGCGGAACCGGCCCGCTGACGGTCTCAGACATGAGAGGGGGCTCTCCTGGCGTGGGGGGTGGGGAAAGCGTTCGGGGACCTACACGGGGGGGGTCTACACGGGACCGTCGATGGCGCCAGGGGGACGGCGTACCGGAATGTCCCCGGCGGTGGACTGAGCCTCGGCGGCCATCTCCAGGTCGCCGTTGATGTAGGCGGTGGTGGCTTCGCTAGCGCCTTCGAGACCACTGACGGTCTTGGTGACCATGTCGCCCATCACCCCGAAGTAGTGTTCGCAGAACTCACCCAGAGCGATGGCGATGGGGACGCTTTCGGCCATCTCGTTGATGGTCTCGACCTTGGTCGCTATCTCCTGCATGTTCCCGAGCAAACCGTCTGAAGAGCCTTCCTCGCCCAGGTGGCCAGCGGTGTCGGTGAGGACCTGGCTCACCTGTTCTGGGTTGATGTCCCAGCTACCCACGGGTGTCCTCCAGGGGGTGAGAGCGGAAGGCCTGGGGGCGGAAGACTTCCACGCTGGGTTCGGGGCTGGCCTCGGTGAAGGACGGCTCTGCCTGCGGGCGGGCGGCCTCGACTGTGTGGAGCATGCGGTTCAGCAAGACGTGCAGCCGGCTGAAGTCCGCGTGGGCCTGGCTGTGCATCCGTTCAGAGGCCGCGGCGATCAAGGCACCGGGAGAAGGGGGCGGTTTCCCTTCCCCAGACTGTTCCGCCCCCTGGGCCTGGTGGAGACCAGGTTCGGGGGATGAGTCCCACTCCTCATCCGGGGTGAATTCAAACTTCACGGGCCCGCCTCTCCCCTCCGCTGCTACGCGATCGTGTGGCCGTGCGTGGTGTGAGTTGCGCTGTGAGTAGCTGAGGTTCTGATTCTGGCGGGTTTTGTCATGCTGTGTCAGGGCATATCTGGCGGCCTGAAAGAGGCGCAGTGGAACAGGATCGAGCGTCCCGGGAGGTCATCGGGACATCAAGGGCACCGGAGCCAACAGGGCAGAAGGGGTGGCCGGAATCGGCCATGTGATGTGCTTCATGGTGCTGGGCTGTGGTGAGTGCGGAGAGGGCGAGCACGCGAGGAACCGGGTGGGCGGCCTGGGGCGGGCCGCCCACCCGGTGGGCGGGTTCGGAGGGTTCCGGCTATCTGAGGCGCGTGGCTGACCGGAGGCGGTCAGCCACGGGACCCGGTGGGTCGGGGCAGTTGCTCGGGGCGGCCGTCCGGTGGGAGCCAGGGTTCGGGGAGCGGGGACCGTTCGATGAGGGCCCGGTTCAGGCGTTCCCACTCCCGGGCCGCCTCCCGGAGCGCACGCCAGGCGACCACCACTCCCCCGACCTCCCACAGCGTCTCGCTCACCGCGTCGTAGCACTGGGTGGCGTACTCGTAGGCGATCCCGCGACGCGACGACGGCGGGGCCGGGCGCAGGGCCGCCCGCCAGATGCTCGGCAGCGGACCGCCGGACCTGATCTGACGGTCGAGCTCGGAGAACAGCCCGTCCACCCGGGTGAGGGTGCGGACCGCGTGCGCCGACCTCCCCGGGCGCCGCAGGAGCCGACCGATCTCCGAAACCAGCTCATCGGCGCGGCTGGCACCTCCCGGAGCGACGGGCACCGGGTTGAGCGGGCTGGAACCGAGCGGCCGCGGGGCGAGGGAGCCCGGTGCCACCCCGGAGGGAAGGGGCTTCAGGGCGGGGGTGTGGGAGCGGGCATGGGGGTGGGAGCGGGCGCTGGGGCTGGAGGCGTTGGTGTTCATGCGCAGCACCCCCTGACGGCGGCGGGGAGGGTATCCGCGTACCGGCGCACCCGGCGGGAGCGGCGGCGGAACTCGGTGATGAGCCCCCAGGTGTAGCCGTAGGAGGAGGCGTGGAGGCCTCGCGTCGGACGTGCGAGCCGCACGGGTGCAGCGAGCACGCCAAAGAGGAGCAGTAGGATCTGCATCGTCGTCCTGTCATGTTCAGGTCGGCCATGGCCCCGGGGCGTGTTCCAGCACGTCGCCGGGGTCCCGTGCGTTACGGGTTCTTTACTGTACCCCACTGATCTTCAGTGTTCCATGGATAACTTCACACTTCCCGAAATGACAGTCCTGAACCTAGCTCCTCCAGGCTCGATACATGGACTTGCCTAGCGGATACACAGCGGACAGCGAGATCGACAACGAGGGCATGGACCCTGTGTGGCTACAGCTGGCCGCGATCCTCGTCGCGCGCATCGATGCGGGGCGCTACCCAGCCGGAAGAGCCATCCCGTCGCTCAACCAGCTGGTCCAGGAGTTTGGGGTCGCGCGCGGAACCATCGTTAAGGCCACGAACTATCTGGCAGATCTCGGCCGGGTACGCGCTGTGCACGGACGGGGAGTATTCGTCCTACCGAGAGATTGACACCTTTGCCCGCTTTCGGGCTATGCGTGAACTCAAGGAGTCAAAAAAGTGGGGCGGATTCCCGGGAATCCGTCCCACCACGCTCTGTGCTTCCCTCATAATCATTCGTGAGGGCAGGAACAAGGCCCGCCGGGGGTCTTCTACTCCCCCCGGCGGGGCCTCGTTCCATCCGACCCGCCCTCATCGGTTTCCGAGTCACCGCGGGCCTCACTACCTGCGACGGGAACTTTAGCGGCGGCTTCCTCCACGCTCTGGAGGCCGTCGCTATTTTCTTGCCCGAGTTGGCTTTCCAGCCGGGCCACCTGATCGCTGAGCTCAGCCAGCCGGTCCATGACCGCGTTGTGCTGGACCAGTTCGAGGTGCTGGTCCTCCGCCCAGCGGCTCTTACCGAACTCCTGCTCCATGGACGTGACGATCACACCGATCACCAGGTTCAGGATGATGAACGCGGTCAGCACCATGTACAGCACGAAGAAGATCCAGCCGTGCGGATGGTGCTCCGCCACCGCCTCCGAGACCTCCGGCCAGTCCTCGGTGGTCATGAGCTGGAACATCGTGAAGAGCGTGGTTCCCAGGTCTCCGAAGAACTCCGGGACGCTCTCCCCGAACATCTGCTGGCTGAGCACAGCGGACGCGTAGACGACGATCAGAAGCAGACCGATGACCGTGCCCATACCGGGAACCGCCTTGAAGAGCGCCCCGATGATCTGGCGCATCTGCGGGACGGCGGTGATCGCCCGCAGGATCCTCAGTACACGGAGGATCCGCAGCACCGCGAAAGGCCCGGTCGCCGGGATCAGCGAGATCACGACCACGATGAAGTCGAACCAGTTCCAGCCGTCCTTCCAGAAGCCGCCGCGCCAGGCATACAGCTTCAGGAGCATCTCGATGACGAACAGGACGATGATGATCCGTTCAGCCGCCTCGAGATACGGCAGGGCGGGCCCCCCGTAGGTCGCCCATCCCAACATGACGGCGTTGAGCAGGATCACGCTGAGCATGGTGTTGGAGAACCCACGGCTCTCGACAAATCTGGTGACCTGATCTCGCCACAAAGCCAGTTTCTCCCTCACGCTCACACCTTGAATTTGGACAAGGCGCGAACAAATATATCGAAGCACTTCCGGACGCCCCGAAGTGCGTCATACTTCGCACTGTTTGCCTGCCACTCCCCTGCTTCAGCAGGCGAGGCCGACCGACCGGCAGGAAGGGCCAGGGGGCGAGCTGAGTGCCTGCGCACACCTCTCCACCAGGGACGGCAACTCTCCCAAAAGGTACGCTGCCGCCCTGGTAGAAGAGTCACAACCGGATAACCGGGAGGGTCCGGACCCTCGTGCGACTTCCCACATGCCAGAGGGGTCCCGGTTTCGGTCCGACCCCATCTGGCGCCACCCAGCCCCAGAAGCAGAGCAGGGCCTTGGTCAGGAGCAAGGATCCGGGCAGCGGATCCCGTACTGAACCCGACGGCCCCGCTGGTATCTTCGCTGCTGGCCTCGGCAGCTGCTGAGCCTCCCCCAGGCAGTGCCCGCGACCGAGTTACGGAAGAGACATGGCGGAGCTGAAGTACTTCACCGGTTCGATGAACTCGGGCAAGAGCACGATGGCCCTCCAGGAGCACCACTCCCGCGGAGGCGAGGGTGTCCTGTACACGAAGCAGGACCGCGCCGGTTCGGGGATCATCTCTTCCCGGCTGGGCCTGACCTCCCCCGCGGTCGAGGTCGGAGACTCGCTGGACCTCTACGACGACATCGCCGACCGCAAGGTCCCGTACGTCATCTGCGACGAAGCCCAGTTCCTGTCGTTCAAACAGGTGGGGCAGTTGGCGGGCGTCGTGGACGGCATGGGCATTGATGTGTACTGCTACGGCATCCTGACTGACTTCCAGGGGGCACTGTTCCCTGGCTCGAAGAGATTGGTCGAGCTAGCAGACAGGATAGAGATCCTGCCGGTCTATGCGCGATGCTGGTGCGGCAACCGCGCTACGCATAACGCCCGCGTGGTTGACGGGGTCATGATCTACGAGGGCGAACAGGTCCACATCGGTGGCAACGAGTCTTACACAACCCTCTGCCGCCACCACTTCATGGCTGGCGTGGCGTAGAGGACTCAACTGGGGCGAAAGATCCTCTAATTATCTTTCCCGGGAATCCACAGATTAAATTCGACATCTGATATTCTGACCAGTTTTTCAGCCTCCCGCCGCATAGAGGGCATCGGAACCAGAGCCCCCTCTTCAAGCGAGTCGCTATTGGCCTTCATCTGGATCTCATAGACCGCACTTCGAGTCTGAGCAAGCAGAACATACCCGCTCACCCCCGGCTCGATTTCGCCGTAAACAAAATTGGATCGTTCAGCAAATCCAGCTTCACCTTGATCCTCAATCCGGACGAAATCCGATCCTAGCTCACCCGAGGCAGCATCAAATTCCTGTGATGCCACATTAACTCGATCCCCACCAGGGGTTTTAATCACGGCCTCATAAGAGTATGTGAGATTCCAGCGCTCAGCCCCACTGTAGTCACTGACCATCAACCATTCGCACGAATCCTTGATTCGACGCTCATCTTCGTTGACAGAATCCGAGTAACTATCTCCAGAGTCTGTGCGCTCCAGCTGAACCTGAGACGCTGATACAAGGTTTCTCGAGCAAAGATCCAAATCTCCGGGCTCGATAGAAGCCTGGGGCTCGCCGATCATCTCGACCGGCCTCTCTTGCTGATCAGCTCCTGGGATACCCGATGAAGCCGTACTTATGAACAAGCTCAGCACACCAACAATTACCCCGAATACACTAAAGGCCGCGAGTGTTCCACATCCGAAGACTGCGAGCGCAGCCTTCCACCCATGTAGACCCTTCTTCGCTGGTTCTTTGCGCTTCGAGTCTGCTTCCTTCGTGTCCACCACGGTTAAGCCTGCGCCTCCAGCTGAGCCTTCACTTCGGGGTGCTCAAGCGGACGGGTGAACCCCACGATGTCCGCACGATTGGGGTCATCGTACTCCCGCACCGCGATCGGTCCACAGTTGGTGCACCAGGCTTCGACCATCAGGCCATCGCCAATAACCATTCCCATATGCCCAGGCCCTGGCGGTTCTCCCGCACGGGTCACATCAAAGAAGACCAGGTCACCGGGCTGCTCCTCACCCAACGGAATCTCAGGACCGAAGCTCCACTGGTCCTGGGAAACACGAGGCACTGTCACCCCGATGCTCTCGTAGGCCTTCATCGTCAGACCGGAACAGTCATAACCATCCGGCCCGGTGCCGCCCCAGATATACGGTTTCCCTCGCTGGTCAAGCGCCCAGTCCACGACCGCCTGAGTCAGCTCATCCGGGGCTCGACCAATTGGCACACCGTCCTCATCCAGCTCACAGAGCACAGCAGTCCGGATGGAGTCCGAGGTGTTGAAGTCACCCTCGGCGTAGCGGTCGGCCCACTCCATCACGTCATCGACGTACCACCAGGCGTGGTTGTAACCGTAGATCGCCCGCCGGACATCATCCTCAAGCCCGTGCGCCAGTAGGTAGTCAGCGGCGGCCGGAATCGCATCAGCCGGATCGTAGACGTTGACGATCCCATCGCCATTGCCATCCACCCCGTAACCTTGGTCCGGGCGCTCATCCACTGGCTGAATCGGCTCACCGCCCCAGCTGTTTCCAGCTGCTGACCCGTCCAGAGAGCCGAACTGCATAGGCCCGGAGGCCCCCCAGTCGTTGTGTCCTTCAGTGATCCCTGGCCCGTCCCAACGGCCATGATGCGACTCCACCTGACCGATGCCCGCGAGGATGTTCCACGGAACCCCGCGATCCTCCCCAGCCTCCTGGTAGAGCTCCAGATAGTTCTCCGGGATGGTGTCCATGGCGTATTCACTGCTGCTCGGCTGTTCAGCATCAGCGTTGGGAGCACAGACCACCCCGGAAGCCAGCCAGGACCCCACCTGAGTGTTGTTCGTGATCGCCGGAATCACCATCAGGGTCAGAAAAACCAGCCCAGCCACTCCTATAGCGGCCAGTACGGCAACTCGGGTCAGGCAGGAACCGCTTCGCTCATCGGGGGCGGGGGTGCGCAGAGCGGAGATCACCTGGTCACTCCTCCCCGAACTGTCCTGCGCTGGCAGGCTGGAAGTCGAAGACAGCCCAGGAACCGCGCTCTCGAATCACCGTGACAGCGAAGTCCCCCAGGTCCTCGTCGAACTCAGCGTCTCCGGTCTCGGTGATGGACTGAGCAGTGACCACAAAGGTGATGGAGTTATTGCCGAAGGTCCGGATCTCCTGGATCTCAGCGCGCCCCTGGGCCACCGCCTCAGCCTCGCTCATCTCCTCCCAGAAGGCCCCGGCACGGTTCGCGTCGGAGAGCACCTCGGCGTACTCATCGGTCGCCAGGGCCTCCATCGAGGAGTAGTAGGTCTCGGGGGAGGCCGAGTAGTCAATGGAGCCGTAGGCCTCCGCGAAAGCCTGTGCCGTGGCCCCCGCCGCCTGGAACTCCGCTTCGGTGAACGGGAACCAGCCGAGGACGTCCAGGTCCTCGGCCTCGGTGGTCGGAATCGGGCTGGGCGGCACGGTGGCCAAACCACCCGGATTTGAAGGTGGTTCGGCCTCACCCTGAGCTGTTCCCGGCTCTCGCGGCAGGCCGGTGGGCTGCTCCTCCTGGTCACCGCTGAACCCGCCGAGGCTGAAGTAGATCCCGAACCCAGCCAGAGCTGCGATCAGGCCGATGACGACCAGTCGCTGGGTGCGTTCGGGGAGAGGGTTGGGCATGGTCTTTGGAGTGCCTTGTCTTCGGTCAGTCGTCGTTCAGCCAGAAAGGAACATCGCGTTTGCGGTCCCGGGTACTGGATGACCCGCTCTCACCCCAGAAGGGGGTGATGGGGGCGTTGTCATTGCGCTTGCCGGAGCCGGTCAGCCAACCGCCCTCACCATCACCGCGCCTGCTGCGGTCGGCGGGGGCCGGACGTGCCGGACGCTGCGGCGCGGGGCGCTCACGCTTCTCCTGCGGGCCTCCCCAGCGCGAACCCCGGTTGCCGAGGTTGCCCTGAGCAGGGGTGTCCTCGCGGCCGCTGAAGATACCGCGCCCGGTACTGGGCTCCGCGCGTTCGGAGCTGGCTGCACGGGAGTTACCCGACCCGCCACTAAACGTGCCGCCGCCCGAACCTGAGCCGGACCCACCGCTTTCGTTTCGGTTCGACCTGTTTCCACCGCCAGTACCGAATACCCCTGCCCAACCGCTGTCTCCAGTTCCGGTGTAACCACCAGCGGGTCGAGGCGGAATGGCTCCACCGCTGCCCCCAGCTCCCCCTGAACTACTACCTGCCAGATCTGGCGCCTCGCCGCTAGCACGCGGCGCTGAAGTAGGCCGCGCGGTACCGGGGCCACCAGTTCGATTGACGTTGAGCGGCGGGGCATTGTCGTTGCCTCGGACACGGCCGTAACCAGCGGTGCCGCGGACCCGAGCGCCATCACCGCGGGTGGCTCCGCTATCCGGTACCTCTTCAGCACCCTCTACTGCGCTGGTAGGCACACCCCCGTTAGTGGGAACCCCTGCCGCTCCTACCGCGATCTGGCCTCCTCGACGGCGCCCCCAGTTCTGCGCCTTCATGTAAGCGACCGGGGGGAGAACCGCCGCGCTCTTGCCAAGGGCCTGGCTCTGAGCCGCATCGCTGATTACACGGGAGGTGAAGGTGTTCGCATTCACCGATGCGAAGAGGTAGACGAAGGTCTTGCGATAAATGAAGAGCGCCAGGGTGAAGAGGGCGAGCAGGATCATCTGCAAGCCCCACCCGAGTGGCGTAGCCATGACCATCCCGTAGCTCATGACCAAAATAGCGATCAGTAGAACCACGAAGATCTGTTTGAGCAGGAACCCAACCATCAACTCGACCCAGCGAAGCAAAACCATTCGCCCGTAACCTGGATGGATTCCAATAAGGAGGAAGACCGGAGAAAGCATGAAGAGCAGCATGAAGCCAATCTTCAGAACGATAAGCGCTACGGACCCAGCCAGAATCAGTCCACCAGCAAAGATCGAAGCGAAAAGAGCTAGAGTCGCAACGCCTATTCGACTTCCCTGGTCATCACCAGAGAAGAGTGGGTAGACACTAGGGTACGATGTCTCAATACTCGAAGAAATTTCTTCATAGGATTCTTGCTTCTCTGCAATCAGGACATTTGCGTCGATATCTCCGTCTACAATTTGTTGCTGCTCGATCCGGCTAATACCCTGAGCTGCAATGAGGTCTTCCGCATGGTGCATTGAGGCATTCTCAGCGATCTCTCCACTGCCGAACTGGCCAGCCACCCAGGGCTGACACACCAGGCTTGACCACAGCATATCCGCATTTCGTCGGACCTGGAAATCTGACTCTGATTCCCAACTGGCACGTTCTGGAGGCTCTGCACCAGCAGGACAGACGCCAGCTCCTCCACCGTATGGAACTTGACCAATCGCGCTAGTCACCAGCTGAGTTCCAGAGTTGACCAGAGAAGAACCCAGCCCCATCACCTGAGCCGGGCTAATCAGGATCCACATACCAAGCGCTGTTGCGGCAACCATCCACACGGACGACTCAAGCGTCAAAGTCATCCTCTTGCGAATGAGCCCATACCAACCAAGCCAGATCGCACCCAGGATTACAATCGTCGGGATCAGAGGGCGCCAAACACCTTCCCTGAGTGCCACTACCACATTTTCAACAGTCTCAGTGAAGCTAGCGAGGAGGCCATCAGATGTGGCAGCCTGATAAACAGTGATGGTCGACTGGTTGATGGTCTTGGACAGATCCCAAGCCGAGTTCGCGATGGTTGCCTGAGCCCCGGAAGCCATCTTGTCAACGCAGGACTCGGTGATCATGTGCCACTGTTGACCAGCCGTTCCGTACTGGCCGTACATGCTGGCATCAGGAGGCATTCCATCAGGAGAACCCTCAATGGCGGAACGGGACTGCGGCGGAACCAGGAGTCCGTCTGAACCGCTCCCAGCAGACTCCGGAAGCGGCGCCGGATTGCCAGGACACAGTGGGTTCGCCTGGGCCCCCGTCAGTGGCAGCAGGATGAAGCCGCTCAGCATCAGGAACGTCATCAGGACTCGTCGCCAACCCCGCCGGTGGACGTGCTGATGCCTCATCTGGTGAGCTCCTGCGTCGTGGGTCGTGCGGGGAATCGATGGCACACACCAGGGCCTCCGACCACGCACGCACGCCACCCCACCATCAAGCGCGCGACCGCACGCGGCCACAAGGCCCCCGCATGTCTTTACCCCATCCTCTATGGTGCGTCATCACCGGGTTGAGGGAAGGCTGCAACGCGAGCGGTTTTCGGGTTGCCCGTACCCATCCACCCGGAACCCGGGGGGCAAATCAGGAGCTTCCCCTTGTTTGTGCAGGTAACAGGCTTGATGGGACGGCCGTAACACCCAAAAACCACAAGGCCACAATTTGCTGTCCACATGCGGACTATGAGGGGCGTCACAGAACTTTTCGTGTTGAAAAGTGGACATATGGCAACCAACTGGACTGGCACTCAGTCCCATCCTCGGCTTCCGTGAGACCCGCAGTCCCTATTGCCGTAGGACCGAAACAGCAGCCCTCCCGGCCCTGGCTCAGGCTCCCCACCCCGCAGTCCGTCCGCCAGAAGCCCGCCCACAGCGGGCCCGCGCAGGCCCGTGCAGACCCCAGCAGGGTTCAGTCATGCGTTATGCGCAACACGAATAGTCCTCTTGGCTCCTGCCCCGGAACATCACGGGAGCCTGAGCCAACCCGAGGCCGCTACCAACGCCACGGCCAACGCCAAGGATCTGGGCGCCCCAGAGCCCCCAGATACCCCGAGCGCAGCCTCTCCCTCCCCAGAGAAGCTCCACGATGCTTCACCTCCGAGGCCCGGGGGGAGGGCCAATACCCCGGGCACAGTGATCCCTCCGCCGCATACCCGCCCACCGCATAGCCGCGCGCCCGCGGTACCGGCTCGTAGGATCACCGAGCCGGTACCGGCGTCAGCGGCATGGAAGAGGCCGGGCCGCGGCGCCCAGCCGGAGCCTCAGAGCCTGAGAGGCAGGGTTCCGCCTCTCACTCGCGAAGGGCCCAGCGGGCACAGCACCTCAGCACCGCAATACCTCAGCGCCACAGAAACTCAGCACCACAGTGCATCAGCACAGCCTCGGTCCGCGAGCGGCCTTAGTCCGCGATCCAGTTGCCGTTGGAGTCGACCCTCCAGTCGGGCGTCTCGTACTCCTGGATGTACAGCTCACCGTCGCTCCCGGAGCCCCGCATGACGCTGACGTCGGCGCCGGCGATGGGCATGATCATGTCCTCCCGGGTGTCGATGTAGGTGAGAGTCACGCCCACGACCTCCTCCGGTTCACGCGGCGCGGGCGAGCAGTCCAGGTGCAGCACCGCGGAGCTGTAGTCCTCCTCGACCTCGACCTGCTCATTCCCCGGCGACTTGTTGGTCAGCAGACTCGACACACGCTCTTCCACGGAATAATCACTGTCAAGGCTCTCCGCGAATTCGACAAGACGGTCCAGGCCGCCCCTCGCGTAGTCGTAGTCGTACTGCACGGCGCACATCGACGGATCCTCGGACTCGATCGCTCTGATGGTGATGGAGTCGAAGATGCGGGTGTCCGCGTAGTCCTCGTGCAGGTCCCCGAGATCACTGGGGACGCTGAACTTGATGCTGGAGGGCGCCCCTTCCAGGCGCTCGGTGAAGTCGAAGTTCTCCGACGAGGAACAGGCCGTCAGGGTGAGCACCGCGGTCATGCCCACAGCGGTGAGGGTGGGGATTCTACTGCTCTTGGCGTTCTTCATTCAGCATCCGCGCTTTCGGTCTTCGGCTTCGGGGGAACCTGCCGCCACTCCCGGCACTGCAGGCGCGGAAAGCTTACCGAAACCCAGTTCCACCAGATTCCATTTGGCCCCCGTCATTCACCATCAGACCGGAAGAGCCTCCCCGGGAACACCAAAAAACATCCCCTGAACTGCGGAAATAAAATCCACCCACAGCCCGCACGCCTGTTGCCGATCCCACTCCACTCCGTTCGATGCCACGGGGATTTCGAGAGCGAATCCGGAATCACATTCATGTTTCATGTTTTCGCCGCCCCTCCCGAAACCACTCGCGGCCTGCCCGACGAACTCCCCCGACACCGCCCCCGGGCAGGGTTAAGCCCCACCGAGGTGGGTCCGGGCGCACGGCTCGCTCTCCTTCGGCTTGACCCTCACGCCGCGTGAGGCTTCACGATGAGGCGCATGAGCGAGAACTACCCCAACTTCCCCGCGTTCAGCGTCAGCCCCGTCCCGCCGCCCGCCGGACCCGACACACCTGCCCCGGAGCAGTTCCGCGGCCTGTACGGCATGCCCATGTTCGTGACCGTGCCGACCGCTGACCTGGCGGCCTCCACCGAATTCTGGGTCGACGGGCTCGGTTTCTTCGACTTCTTCACCGTGCCCGGCCAGGTCGTACACCTGCGGCGCTGGGCCTTCCAGGACGTGCTCCTGGTCCCGGGCGAGCGCCCCGCTGAGGCCGCGCCGATGAGCGTCAGCTTCTCCTGCGTGCTGAACCAGATCGACGGGATCGTGTCCGCCTGCGAAAAGGCGCTTCCCGGCTCCGTCAGCGACCCCCGGCAGATGCCGTGGGGTTCGGTGGAGATCGAGGTCACCACCCCGGAGAACACCCG
The DNA here is from genome assembly GCF_024134545.1 of Nocardiopsis exhalans. Lineage (GTDB taxonomy): Bacteria > Actinomycetota > Actinomycetes > Streptosporangiales > Streptosporangiaceae > Nocardiopsis > Nocardiopsis exhalans. The sequence goes on along the minus strand of NZ_CP099837.1, from coordinate 1,482,151 downwards.
GGTGATCATGACCGCGGCCCGCCCCTTCGACCCCGAGAGCGCAGCGGCGGACTACCTCAGGGAGAACGACTTCAACCTCCCCGATACGCCCGGCGCCTGACACCCAACACCGGGCACCGAGCACCGAGCACCGGATCAAGCAGAACAGGACGAACAGGAGCGGGGGCGTGCGGCCGAACCGGTCGCACGCCCCCCTTTTCAGTGGGCAGGGTCTGGCGGAGTCCAGGCGGGCTCCTCACCGCCCGCGGAGAACGGATCCGGCCTCCGCCGAGTCACAGGTGCCAGAGGGACGGCGTCCGAGAAACCCCACCCGCCGTACTTCGCTCACCGCCCAGCCCCACCGCCCAGCCCTACCGCTCAGCGCTACCTCACTCGCCCAATCCTTCCGCCTCGACCGCCCCGCCCGACCACCCCCGGAGCCGCCATGTCCACCGCCCGACAGCCCGCGGACCCCACCGGCCCCGACGTTCCCCAGGGCTCCGGCTCCCGCCAGCGGCTGGGCGCGCCCGCCTTCGTGCCGCTCGGGCTACTGGCGCTCTTCCTGCCCGTCCTGATCTCCCTCTTCGCGCTCATGCCGGCGTACTTCGTCGGCTTCATGCTCCAGATTCTTCTCGCCGGAACGGGAAGCTCCGAATCGGCCTTGCCGGTGGTCCTGGTACTCGTCACCGCCCTGGCGGGTCTCGGAGTCCTGGCAGCTCTGGTGGCCTGTCTGCTCAAGCTCGCCCGCTGGCCCCACCCTTTCGGGACCACTCTGCTGCTGCTGGCCGCGCCGCTCCTGGCGCTGGCCCAGGGCCCGGCCCTGGGGCTGTGGTTCAACAACGGCCCCGGGGCTACGGGAGGCGGACCCATAGGTCCTGTCTCGCTGGACCTCTTCTCGACAGGGATGACCGGCCTCGCGGCCTACCTGCTCCTGGCCGCGGTGGTCCTCCCCCTCCTCGCGGTCCAGCTGTGGCGTCAGCGCGAAGCCCGGACGGGTCTCGCCCTGGCGGGTGCGACGCTGGCGCTCGTCCTCCCGCTGACGACCTGGTACACCCTGGCGGACCTGCGGGCCGAAGCCGCGGAGCAGATTCAGTCCTACACGGAGTCGATCGAGGCCTACCCGTATCCCCTCGCCGTCCTCGATTCCCCCGACTGGCGGCCCTGGCACCTCCAGTTCGGCTCCGAGCACCGCTCCTTCACCGTGGTCTACATCAACGAGGGCGACGCGCAACTGAAACTGACGACCCGCCCGGACCACGACTCCGACTGCCCGGAAACCAACGTCCCCGTCTCCCCCGACTGCGAAAGCTTCCGGGTCGAGGTCTCCGGCCTGAACGACGGCCCCTCCGGCTTCGCGTCCTTCGAGACCGATGCGACCGTTCACGGCACCCGCGCCTGGGTGGACCTGACCGAGGTGGCCGCGGAGGGCTACGCACAGGCCTCGGCGGACGAGGGCACCCCCGCCCCGACAGCGCTCCTGGAACCCGCCAACAACCCCCGGGAGAGCTTCCTGCAGGGCAGGACCGCGTTCCCCATCGCCCCGATGGGCGTGCGGGTGGCCGCCGACCACGTACTCCTGCTGAACCCCGAAGACACCGAGGCGGTCCGGGAACTGGCCGCCGACGCCTACCTGGCGACCTGAGCCGCAGAGGTATCGGCGACCGGTCGTCTCAGGGGTGTGCGACCCACCGCACGATCTGCTGTACGCGCCTGCCCGGGGTCCGCGCCGTCCGCTGCCGTCACTCCCACACCGCGGTCCGCGGGTCCACGCCGTGGGCGCGGGCGTTGGCGTCGATAACGTCGCTCAGCCACACCGACAGACCGGGGGCGAGGCCGTCGTAGTGGGCGCGGAACCCCGGGTCGTCCACGTTGGTCCGGCCGAGGATCACCTGCATGGAGTGTGTGCAGTCGAAGTAGACGTCCATCGAGGCCCGGTGCCGTTCGGCCAGGGCGTTCGCCTCCTGGCTTCCGGGTTCGAGACCGGCCCGCAGCGCTTGGACGAGGTCGGTGTCGAGGGCCCGGACCTCCTCCGTGACCAGCTGCCAGTCCTCGGCGGTCTTGGCCGCGGCGCGTTCGGCGAACTGCGCCCACTGCCGGGTGTCGCCCCAGCGCTCCCGGGCCTGTGCGGCCCAGGAGGGCTGCCAGTCCTCGCCGAAGATCGCGACCTGTTCCTCCGCCGACAGCAGGACTCCTTCCTGTCGTGCTTCGGCCATCCGGTCCAGGGCCTGCGCCATCCGCTCCAGCTTGTGGATGCGTTCGCGCAGCCGGTCGCGCTGCTGGAGCAGGGATTCGGTGGCCTCCTCGGCGTCGGCCTCCAGCAGCCGGGCGATCTCCTCCAGCGAGACCCCGAGCTCCCGGTAGACCAGCACGCGGTGGACGCGGGCGATGTCCGCGGCCGTGTAGATCCGGTAACCGGCGGCGCTGCGCTCACTCGGCCCGGCGAGCCCGATCGCGTCCCAGTGGTGCAGCGTGCGGACGGTGACCCCGACGAGGGAGGCCACCACCCCCACGGTCTTGGCCCTGTAGCTCACAGCCCTGTCACCCGCTTCACTGCCGCTCATCATTCGTGCACTGCCGCAACCGCCGTCACCCAGAGTAGGGAACGGAGCTCTCTGGAGAGGCTTCGGAGGGACGGTGACCCCATCGGTCCGCTGATTCTCCACGCTTTCGGGTCCGATCAACAAAGCCTTTCTCAAATGCGCCCACCTGCGCCTGGGGGCAGGGTTTCACGGGTACCGGACCGCTCCGGCGATGGTGAAACGCGGGCTCTGGACTCTGACCGCTATCGGTCGCCTTCCGTTGGCTCCGGTTCCGCTGTCAGTGGGCAGGCCTACAGTTGGACTTCGGTTGAAACCGGTTCATTCAACTTCACTCAACTTCACCTGCTTGTTGGCGAGGAGGCCCGGGCGTTCACGCCCGGGAGGAATCGCCTTACCCGCTCAATCATGAGCGCAGGCGGCGGGTAGCGGGTTTCAGGGGAGTTTTGTTGTTTGGCCCCGCGGGCGGGGACAGTCTCGTTAGTGTGTTCGATCATGAAGGTGGTCGTGCGCGTCAAGCTGTTGCCCTCGCCGGTACAGGCGAGGGTGCTTGAGGCGACCCTGCACACCTGCAACCGGGCGGCGAACCACGCCTCCCAGGTGGCCCAGAACAGCGGGGCCCGGCACAAGTACGCCCTACAACAGAAGGTCTACCACCAGCTGAAAGCCACCTTCGGGCTCTCGGCTCAGCCCGCGGTGCGGGTGATCGCCAAGGTCGCCAATGCCTACACCACCCGAAACGCCAACCTTGAGGCCGGGAACCTGGGCCGCAAGGGTTCACCCAAGCGTAAGCGGGTGGAGACCACCCCGATCACCTTCCACCCCCACGCCGCCCAACCCTTCGACGACCGGTGTGTGTCCTGGCAGATGGACGCCCGCACCGTCTCCATCTGGACCGTCCAGGGACGGTTGAAGAACCTGGGCTTCACCAGCTCCCCGGACCAGCTCAAAATGCTGGCCGAACACCGCCAGGGCGAGAGTGACCTGATCCGCCAGAACGGGGACTGGTTCCTGTCGGCCACCTGCGAAGTACCCGAACAGCCCTTGAATGAAGAGCCGGAGGGGTTCATCGGGGTGGATCTGGGGATCGTGGAGCTCGCCACCACCTCCACCGGACAGCAACACGCCGGACGGCTCTTGAACCGGTACCGGCGCCGCCAGATGCGACTCCGGGCCAAGTTGCAGAAGAAGGGCACCAAGAGCGCCAAACGGGTCCTCAAGCGCCAGCGCCGGCGGGAGTCCCGGCATGCGCGGGATGTGAACCACCGGATTTCGAAGCACATCGTGGAGCAGGCTGAACGCACCGGCCACGGGATCGCCCTGGAAGACCTTCGGGGCATCCGTGGCCGGGTACGGCAAGCCAAACGACAACGTTCCACCCTGCATTCGTGGAGTTTCGCGCAACTGCGCGACTTCATCACCTACAAAGCTCGCAGGGCGGGGGTGCCCCTCGTGGTGGTGGAGGCGGCCTACACCTCCCAGACCTGCTCGGAGTGCGACCACACCAGCAGACGCAACCGGCCCACCCGGGCCAAGTTCGTCTGTCGGGGATGTGGTGTGGTGCTGCACGCCGATGTCAATGCTTCACGCAACATCGCCCACCGTGGCGAGGCCGTGTGGATCGCGGGTCGCCCGTCAACCGGCCCAGCACCCTCTGGACAGGAGTGGTGCTGGACGCGGGAGGTCGGACCCACCCACCAGGTGGGCACCTACCTGCAAGCCCATGGCTCCAGCCACGGGTAGTTGACTCAACGGCGGTTCCCCCTCCCCCCGCCCCAGGGCGGCGGTCGGACCTTTCGCGAAGGACGATCGGTCCGCGCAGGATCCCCGCACCGCCAGATCGGCGGGCTGTTGCTCATCCCCGCCAGGTCCCGCGCCTACTTCGGCCTGGGTTAGCCGCTCTGGCCCGTCGGTCCGACCTCGCGGTCCTATCCGGCCGGTGCTGGTCTGTCAGCCCTGGCCGGACGGGGCCAGGCCGGTGGGCCCGGACTTTCGGTGGTGGTTCGGAGTGGGGCGGTGGTGCGACCGCGGCGGGCCCCCGAGGGCTGTCCGACCCCGTCACCCCCGGCCGGTCAGTCCCAGGAAATCACCTGCACGTCCGGCCTGCCCAGCAGTCCCGACGTACCCTCCTCGGCGAGCTGGCAGAACAGCTCCTCCACCTCGGCGAGAGTGCCCATACGGCCGTGTGAGACACGCCTGGCGGGGTCCGGGGTCTCCATCCACACGGTGCGGTTCTCCTGCCAGACCATCTGCACGCACACACCGTTGAACGCGTGGGCGACCACGAACGCGCCCTCGACCGGGACCACCCTGTACATCAGCGACCGGCACTCCGCCAGGTCCATGGGGATTCCGAGAGCGCTGCTGCCCGCCCCGAGGTGGAAGCCGTCGTCGTAGCAGACGTCGAGGAGTCCGCGCTCGACGGGCCGGGTGTCGCCCTTGAAGGGCAGCGAACCGTCCACCGCCCAGCGGCCGAGGATCTCCTCCAAGTGGCCGAGGGGCAACAGCAGGTCCTCTTCCTCCTTACGGCCCAACCCGTCCAGGCGTTCCGGCTCCATGGTCAGGATCGGTCCGAGCAGGGCGACCGTCCCCAGCACCCGGATCCGGTCGAAGTCGCGTTCCAGGTACAGGGCGTCCCCGGTGATATGGCTGGTCACCTCGACCTGGTACCCCGTGGGCAGCCAGGGCAGGGCGATACGGGAGAACTCCCGGACCGAGGGGTCCAGGAAGCTGTGCTCACCCCACCAGGGCACGTACTGGTCCTCCAGCGCGTTGGTGAGCCGGACCCGGATCCCCGGTTCCCGGTCCGCGCGGGGTCCCGGGTGCGCGGCCAGGCGGCCCCGGCGCCGACAGTGCCACTCCATGTCCACACGCATGCGCGGGACCGACTCGTCCGGCCACACGGCGTCGAGGCCGTGCGCGTGCAGGACCTCGAGGATCTCCGTCGCCGCCGCCTGTGTCCGGTTCCGCTCACGCGCCGCGAAACTGACCCACAGGCCCCCGCCCAGCAGCGCGAGTTCGATGTCGGACTCGAAGAAGTACACGACCGAGCGGGCTCTGGCGTCCCGGCGGTCGGCGTAGCGCCACACGAACTCCTCCCCGCCGTGGTGCTCCAGACAGCCGTCGCAGCAGTCGAACGCCTCGAACAGCGGCGTCCCGATCCCGGCCAGGGCCTGGCCCGCCCGTTCGAGCCGTTCCACGTCGGTCCGGGCGGGCCACCGGCGCTGGGTGCGCAGGTGTTTGGCGAAACTCTGGTCCACGAAGTCGTAGACCTCGGTGGCCCGGGCCCGCAGTTCCTCCGCCTCGCCCCTGTCCGCCTCGCCCTTGCCGGGGGCCGCGCCGTCGGCCGGGGCCTCGTCGAACAGGGACCGGCCGGTATGCGATCGCAGGTGGTCGAGCAGTCGGTCATAGGCTCTTTCCAGCACCTCGGAGAAACCGAGTCGGCCCACGGCGACCATCACGGCCACCCTTTCCCGAAAGTCGTCGAAGGGACTCTCCCCGCTCGACCAGTCATCGCTCATCCGCCCAATCTCTCAGACCGGCCGGACCCGTGTGGCCCGAACCACACAAGCCGCCCCGGCCGGATCCGGCCGGGGCGGACAGGAAGTACTCCTACCGGGCCGAAACCGCGTCTACCCGAAGGGGCGGGGCATCCAGGCGTGATCCTGGCGAAGACCGACCGGGCAGCCACGGAATCCACCGCGGCACCCGGTACCGAAGCGGGACAAAGCCATGGGCCCCTGACAGCACGGGAGCCGCGCCCGACGAGCTGGTGTGACCGGACGCGGTCATCGGTAATCTGGTGCGTCCGGCGGATCGGTGCCAGAGTCGGAGGCGCCGCCCTCCCTTGCCCGAAGGATGCTTCCCGCTGACTCCGTCACCGTTCCTCGATCGAACCCGGTCCGTTCTCGAACAGGCCCTCTCGGCCCGGACGCCGCTGAGCGGGTCCGCCCTGCTGGCCTTCACCATGTTCGCGCTGGTGGCGATGGTGCTGCCCGAAGTGTGGCTGTCCTGGGACCTGCCCAACCCGCAGATCTGGACCGCGGCGTTCCTGCTGCTGTTGCTCCTACACGCCGAACGCCCCGGGATGCCGCGGGGCGCCTGGCTCGAACTGTGGACCGCCGCGGCCGTCCTCGCGGTGATGCACCTGGCCCTGCTGGTCTGGTCCCGGTGGGAGCCGGTCGTCCACATCAGGCCCGACCCGGCGGACATGATCCCCTGGTTGGTCGTGTGGGCCTGTGTACTGGCCATGACGGGGCTGCTCGTCGCGGCCGCGTTCCGGTACCGGGCCGCGACCTGGGCGGTGGCGGCCGTGCTGGCCGCCCTGCTGGCGGCGCGACTGGCCGGGCTCATCAAGCTCCAGGACCTGGAGGCGGTGCTCGGCGTCCTCCTGTGCCTGGGCACCGTTCTGTTGGCCGTGCGGCACCGCGGACGCCCCGAACCCCGGACCGCGCTGCTCCTCGCCCTGTGGCCGGCCGCCCTCCTGTTCGCGGTCTTCCTGGTGATGAACCACCCCGTGGCCTTCCGGTCCTACGGGCTCGTGGTCATGCCCACCACCACGCTGGTCACCTGGGCGTCCCTGGGCCTGCTCACCGCCGCGGTCCTGGTCCGCGCCCGGCAGATCACCCTCGGGGCCGCCGGCGGGACCGGATCCGCGGACCCGGGGATCTCCGGGTCCGCGTCCGGAACCTGAGAAGTCTCCGGGTCCTTCCGGGGCCTTACGCGGTCACTCCTGGGGGAGCTCCAGGAGACCGGTGACGGCGGCGTGCACCCTGGTGACGCTCTCGTCGCGCACCCGGCGGGCGACCTCGGCGGTGTCGGCCAGCTCGGCGACCTCGGCGGAGCGCACGGACATCAGGGAGGCCTCCGCGCGCAGATCCGTGTAGGCGCCCATCGAGTCCAGGGCCTCCTGGCACTGCTCCCACTCGCGGTGCGCCAGGACCGAGGCCTCCACCAAGCGGCCGTATTCGACGATCTGGTCGACCCGGGCCCGGATGTGCCCCTCCACCGCGATGAGGTGCCTGCGCTGGGGTTCGAGCACCTCGCGCACCCGGGGCGAGGAGGCCTGCTGCCACCGCCGGATGTACTCCCGGCGGAGTTCGCGCTGACGGGCCAACAGGGAGGCGATCCGCCACTCCTGCTCCCGCAGGACCGCCAGCCCCCGCGCGGTGTCCAGGGTGTCGGAGCCGCCGGAGCCGCCGAGCTCCACCCGGGCGTCGGTGACCTTGTCGATGGTCTGCTGGACCGCCACCAGCAGGCCGTGGTCGGCGGCGCTGATGTCCTCCGGCAGCAGGACCCGGTCCCGGTAGTGCTCCTCCGGAGGCTCCTTCACCTGGGCCGTGAGCGTGTCCGCGGTGACCATGCCGACCAGCAGCGCGAACAGCAGCCAGGGGGCGCCGACGGGCGGGTCCAGCGGTAGGACGTCGAACAACCACAGGGGCGCGGCCACGAGCGCTCCGCCGCCGACCGCGGCGCCGACCCCGCGCACCACCGGGTCGGCCTGTTTGCGCAGGGACAGCGCGGCGACATAGGCGACCAGGCTGATGCTGGCGATCACCATGCCCAGGTACCAGCCGGCGGTGAGCAGGGCCAGGACCAGGGTGAAGCCGACCCCGAGCAGCTGGACACCGCCCTCGCGTAAGCGCAGGGCTCGGCTGACGGCCTCCCCGTCGGTGCGCATGCGGTGCGACTCCGGGGCGTTGGCTTCCCGGTAGATGTCCTCGCGGAGTTCCTCTGGCAGAGCGGTGTCGACTACGGGGCGCGGCCGGATGACGTCCTCACTCATGGGCGGTCCCTCGTGAGTGGTGAGTGTCGGTCGGGGGCTCGTGGCGATCAGGGAGCGCGAAAGGTCGGGTGGCTGGGGCTGAGGTCGGGTGGCTGGAACCGGGGTCGGCTGGCTGAGGCCGGGATCGGGTGGCCGGGCCGCGGTGGGACGGGGCCGGTCCGGGTCGGAACGGAGTCCGGCCGGTGCGGGGTCGGGACGGGGATCGGAGAGCGGGCGGTAGTCTCCTTGATCCCCATCCTTGTCGTGCCCGAACCCGGCTCCCCGCACCCCTTTGTCATCAGTTGTCCACACGTCCGCGACCCGCATCCGCCCGCACGCCGTTGACCTGCGGGGGCGCGGCCGCGAGGGAAAGGTTCGCTACTGGTCGCGGCCGTTAGCGGTCACCAGGGAATCGTCCGCGGGCCGTTCGCGGGTGGGGTTGGTGTCCAGCCAGCGCAGCAGCCCTTCGGAGACCAGGTCGACGCCGATGCGCCCGGAGCGGCCGTCGAGGTCCCGGAAGAGGCACTCGCCGTTGCCGAGGTTGCGCAGGATCGCCATGTGGTCCTCGTTGCTGTCCACGCCGAGCAGCGACATCACGTCGGCGACCTCGTGCGCCTCACTGGAGCGGAAGGCGAACACCGAGGACAGGCAGTTGGTGACCTGCTCGTTGAGCATGTCGCCCGCGTTCTGGGACACCAGGATGAGCGCGGTGTTGCGGGAGCGGCCCATCCGGGAGACCTCGGGGACCAGTTTGGCGCCCTCGGGGGTGGAGGTGACCGCCCAGGCCTCGTCCAGGAAGATCGCCTTGGGCAGGCGCCGGTCCAGGCCGTTCATCAGGCGGCGGGCGAACTGCGAGACCAGGTAGAGGAGCGCGACGGACAGGCGCTGTTCGTAGGAGTAGTCGTCCCGGTTGACCCCGGAGTCGGGCAGGGTGAGCCCGCCCAGGGTGAACACGGTGGTCCACCCCTCGGTGTCGATGCGGGCCTCGCCCTGCGGGTCGAAGCACAGCGAGGCCAGCCGCATCTCGGCCATCGAACCGAGGACCGCGCCGAGGTTGCGGGAGGCGGCGTCCTCGGAGGAGACCAGGTGGTCGACGACCTTGGCCAGGGACGGCTGGGGCTGGTTGGCCACCGTGGCCACCGCCTGGATCATCGCGGACTCGCGCTCCTCGCTCATGCGGGGCAGCAGCAGGCGCAGCGTCTCGGTGGCCATGGTCTTCTTCGCGGCGAGGTCGTCACCGAAGGCGAAGGGGTCGAGCAGGCCGGGCTGGGCCGAACCCAGCGACATGATGCGCGCCTTGCGGCCGCGGTGCTTGAGCAGCTCCACGAGGGACTCGGCGTCGCCCTTGGGGTCGATGGCGGCGACCGTGACCCCGCGCAGGGCCAGCTGGTAGATCATCAGCAGCGCGAGGGTGGTCTTACCGCCGCCGGGCTCACCGGTGATGGCGATGGCGGTGGGGCGGTTGCGGGCCGCGGCGACCATGGGGTCGAAGTGCACGATGGAGCGGGCCCGGCCGATGGTCTCGCCGACGTAGGGGCCGACCCAGCCGCCGCCCTGGGCGTCCACGCGGTCGCCGACGTCCACCGTGGCGGTGGGCATACCGCCCGCGATGGTGCGCAGCGGCTGGCGCTGGGCGTAGGCGTTCAGGCGGATGCGGTCGCCGGGCAGGGACTCGTTGAACAGGGAGATCTGGTCGCCGGTGGAGTTGATGACGTCGATGCCGATGTCGCGGTAGTGCTCCACGACCGCCTCGACGTGCTGGACCAGGAGGCGTTCGGTGGGTGCGGAGACCATGAGCCGGTGCCAGCCGTAGACGAACGGCAGGCGCTCCTTGGTGATGCCGTGCTCCAGCATGCGGGCGGCGTCGATCTGCTCGGCCAGCGCGATGGGCGCCTCCACCCCGGCCTCGCGGATGTGGGCGTCCATGTCGCGGGCGTGCGCGAGCTTGCGGCCGACGTCCTTGGAGGCCTTCGCGGGCGGGACGAGCTTCATCCGCAGCGAGATCTCCACGGGGAACGGCAGCGCGTCCGCGTGGTGCAGCCAGGGTTCGCCGTCGGGGAAGGGCATGAGGTCCGGGAAGCGGGAGAACGACAGGAACGCCACGTGGGTGGACCCGGCGGGCTGTTCCAGGCGCAGCATGGAGCGGCCGTTGTGGATCACCCCGTCCACGAGCTGCTCGATCTCGCCGCGCCCCCAGGTGCGGCGGCCCGCGGCGGAGGGGCGGATCTCCTCGGCGGTACCGCTGACCGCGTGCCGGATGAGCCAGGCGACCTCGTCGGAGGTGGCGTGCCGGGCGTGCAGGGAGCTCGCGGCCAGGGCGCGGCCCAGGCGCTCGGACTGGTCGGTCCAGCGGGCGATCTCCTTGTCGTCGATCGCGTCGTCGTTGATCCCCAGGACCTGCTCGGTGCGCTGGTAGGCGCCGAAGAACTGGGAGAACAGACCGAGCCCCGCGCCCGCGTTGCGCGGCCCCAGGCGCACGCCGAGGTAGACCTCCTTGGTCCAGAAGTCCTTGGCCCACACGTGCCGGTACATCTCGTCGAGGTAGTCGTACCAGCCGGGTCCGGCGTCCGCGGTCTCGTCCAGCCGGGTGGCCCACTGCGCGGCCGGGTAGGTGCGGTGCGCGACGCGCAGGTGCACCTCGGCGTCGTTCATCCGGATGGCGGCGAGGGCGATGGTGATGTTCGTGGCGAGCGCCTGGCGCTCCTCGGGGGTGGTGAACTCATAAGACACCGTGGGGAGGCGGAAGTAGGCCCAGGCCTCGTTGTCGCTGAACAGCACGCGGTCGTCGAAGTAGCGGACCGCGAGACGGGTCGCGCCCCGGGTTCCCCTGGTGCCGGTCATGTCGCGATCGCCTTGCCCTTCTGGTCACGTTGCGGCTGAGGGTGCCGCCTCCATACTGGAGCATCGCACCCGGCACACAGAAGCAAACCGGGTTACGGCGCGCCAGAATCCCTGAGCGAGGCCGGGCCGCGGGGGCTCGGGGTGGTCCGGAACCGAAAAGGGGAGAGCCGGAACGGGGCGGGGCGGACCAGAACAACGGGGACGGAGCCGGACGCGGGGAGCTGGACGCGGGGCGGAGTCGAACACGGGGAGCCGGACGCGGGGGCGGCCCGGCCGTATCCGAGGGGCCGGGCCGCGTCAACGGTTCGCCGTCAGCGAGCGGCGTCCGCTAGCAGGCGGTGTCGAGGGTGTTCTGGAGGCTGGACTCCTCGGCCGAGGTGACGGTCAGGTCGTAGACGTACTTCACGTTGATCCAGGACTTGGCGTAGTCGCAGTGGACGGCCGTGTTGGGCGGCATCCACTCCGACGGGTCCTTGTCGCCCTTGGAGCTGTTGCTGGACGGGGTGGCCAGCCACAGCTGGGAGCTCGTGACGTCGTTGGCGAACTCCGTGCGCCGGGCGGTGGACCAGTCGGCGGCGCCGGTCTTCCAGGCCTCGCTGAGCGCGACCAGGTGGTCGACGCTGATGTCGCCGGGGACGTCGTACACCCACTCGTCGTCGAAGGCGCTCCACCAGCTGCCGGAGGTGGGCTGGCAGTTGGAGTCGGTGACGACGTCGTGGCCGTCCCGCTGGAGCACCACCTGGCGGGAGGTGCAGGGGCTGTCGACCACGTTCCAGTGCGGGAAGAGGCTTCGGTCGTAGCCGTCCTGCGGGCCCTTGGCTGCGACGGTGAGCGAGTTCAGCTGGGTCTGCGCGGCCGAGTCGCTGGGGATGTTCGGGGGCAGGGTGTGGTCGGCGGCGGCCGGGGAAGCCCAGCCGATAACCATCACCACGGCGGCGGCCGAAACGGTCGCCGCGGTGCGCGCGAGCACGCGGGGGAAGGGGGTCACGTGTTTCTCCTCTTGAGCGGGTCGAGGAAATCCGGACCCCACTACTGTGAAGTAACGGTGATCTTGACACCAGACCCCACGCGAGAATTCCGCGTGAATCGGAGGCCGCCCGCGAATAACGAAGGCGAGGCGCGGGTGCGACCAAGGCGGGGCCCGGGTTCGTTTTGCGCCGAGATCTGCCTCAAATCCTTGTGAAATAGATCACATAGAAGGCTCCGCGTGGGCGGCCCGGGGTTCGATGGTTCACCGGCGCTCCGGAGTGAGCTGGGCGAACAAGAGGGATCAGGCGGATCGCCTCCAGAAGATCACGCTCGGCGACACTGCGCAGGTGAGCACCGGAGAAGACGCCGAAAGAACAAAAAACCCCGAAGGCAAAGTCCTCCGGGTGCCATTCGTTTTCGCCTATATAGTATGCCAGTAATACCCAGATGATGAACGCGTAAACACCGACAGAAAGGAACAACACGATCCAGCCCGTCCGGGTTTGTTAAGTTCGCATGTCGTACGAAGGACCCCAGCCGAGAGGAGCACCCCCTCGAGGGGAGCGCCATGACTCTGCAAATGGATCTTCCGACAGCGGACGACTACCCGACCCGTAAGGCACCCGAACCAGCACTGCTCTACCGCAGGGACCCCGTCGTCTGGCACGGCGGCCCGGGGAACGGTGCCCCGAGCGGACCCTTCACCCCCGAGGAACTGGACGGCTACGACCGCCGCGGCTACACGCAGGTCGAGTCGATCGTGAACCCGGTCGAGGTCGAGTCCTACCGCGCCGAACTCCGACGCCTCAGCGCCGACCCCGCCCTGCGCGCCGACGAGCGCGTCGTGGTCGAACCCGGCTCCGACGAGGTGCGCTCGGTGTTCGAGGTGCACAAGGTGAGCAAGGTCTTCCATGACCTCGTGAACGACCCCCGCCTCGTGGAGCGCGCCCGCCAGATCCTCGGATCCGACGTGTACGTGCACCAGAGCCGCGTCAACTACAAACCCGGCTTCGGCGGCGGCTCATTCTACTGGCACTCGGACTTCGAGACCTGGCACGCCGAGGACGGCATGCCCCGGATGCGCGCGGTCAGTTTCTCCGTGGCACTCACCGACAACTTCACCCACAACGGCGCCCTGATGATCATGCCGGGGTCGCACCGGACCTTCGTCTCCTGTGTGGGCCGGACCCCGGACGACCACTACCGGGCCTCGCTGAAGAGCCAACACGTGGGCACCCCGGACCAGGCGTCGCTGAACCTGCTCGCCGACCGGCACGGCATCGACGTGCTCACCGGCAAGGCGGGCGACGTGACCGTGTTCGACTCCAACTGCATGCACGGGTCGGGCGGCAACATCACGCCCTACCCGCGCTCCAACGTGTTCGTGGTGTTCAACAGCGTGGACAACGCGTGCACCAAGCCGTTCAGCGCGGGCGACGCCCGCCCGGAGTTCCTCGCCGCACGGGAGACCGTCCCGGCTGGAAGCTAGGGACCCCGGCGGAGGCGGACCGCAGCAGGTGAACCGCCGGACGTGGCCGGGGAGAGGACACGTCCGGCCGGAACACTCCTGACGGACCCGCGAACACGGGCGGCCCGCACCCCTGCTCGGGTGCGGGCCGCCCGCATGCTTGGCCGCCTGTGCCTCAGGTGGTGCTGGCGGCGGGGGCGAGGGCGTTGACCAGAACCCCGCCCAGGGCCCCGTGGGCGCGTTTGGTGGCCGGACGCAGGGCACCGACGTCGATCTTCGTGTACGAGGCGCCCAGGTGGTCGTCCCACGGGATGCGCACGATCGCGCGGCAGCGACCGCGGGCCACCCGTTCGGCGGAGTCCACGTCCTGGAGGCTGCGCTTGCTCACCCCGTTGACCACCAGGACCGAGTTGGCCCTGAGGTTGGCGTAGCCGTTGCCGTCCAACCACTCGAAGGTCATGGAGACGGCGCGCTCGGCGTCCGCGCTCGCCGGGGCCACCAGGACCAGGCCGTCGGCGACGGGCAGGGCCCTGGCCACACCGGTGGCGGCCGGGTCCAGCAGCGTCACCCCGTAGAACCCGCCGAGCAGGTCGGAGAGCTGGCCGTAGTCGCGGTCGTCCAGGGTCTGGACGTAGGGGTCGTCCAGGGTCTGCACGACCTCCAGCCCGGTCCCGGCCCGCCCCGCGTAGGCGCGCATCCGCTCGTACTCGTCCACGGAGTCGGCGTTGGCCAACAGCGCGGTGAGGGTCTCCGGGGCCTGGGCGCCGACCCGGCGGGACAGGCCGTTCGGACCGGGGTTGACGTCGACCGCCACCACCCGGTCGTCGCGGTGCGCGGCGAGGGTGTGGCCGATCATCAGGGCGGTCACCGTCTGCCCGGCGCCGCCGGTGCAGCCGAGGACGACCAGGGAGCGCGGTTCGGCCAGCGGAGTGCGCAGCCGCTCGATGTCACTGGCGGGCAGATCCGAACGGACCGGCGCCGCTCCCCCGGTGACGACCTTGGCCAGCCGACGCCAGCCGCGGGTACCGCCGGAGACAGCGGAATCCACCGGCTGGGGCTCGGGCTCCTCCGCGCGCTGGGCCGGTTCGGGCTCGGGCCTGTGCGAGGGCACCCCGTTGGGGGTGTCGCCCAGCCGGGCCTGTTCGCCGGTGCCGTGGTCGAGTTCGAGGTCGGGCTTGGCCTGGTCGTCGGCGGACTCGGCCCGCCGCGACGGCTCGGGCTCCTCCCCCGGCGTCGGCTGCCCGAAGAGCTGCCCGATCCGCCGCGCGTTCTGAGCTACCCGGTGGAAGACCCCGTCGTGGGAGTCGGGCCCCGCCTGCGAAGCCGGAGCGTCGGACGGGATGTCCTGGGCGCCGTGGGATCCGCCGCCCTCGTGAGTGTCCTGAGCACCGTGAGACTCGCGGTCCCCGTGAGCGTCATGAGACGCGTGAGTGTCCTGAGCTTCAGGGGGTGTGCGGTCCCCGTCGGCCACCTGGGGGGCTCGGTCGGGTTCGACCGGTCCCTTCTGCTCGGCAGTGGTCTGCGGGGACGCCGACCGCATGGTGCTGGAGGGGTCGTCGGACCGGTCAGGGGCGTCCTGTACCTCGGTCCCGGCCGGGGCGCGGCGGGCGCGTAGGGCGGCCGCCTCCGCTTCGGCGAGTTCGGCCTCGGTGGGCCGGACCGGGGCCTCAGCCGCCGGGTGGGCTTCGGTAGCGGCACTGCCCTCCGGCGGGTGGGAGGCCGCGGTAGCCTCCCCCGACCTGGTGACCGGCGGCACGGGGTCGGTGGTTTCGTACGCGGTCGCACTCGACCTCGGGGCGGGCGTGCGGGGGTCCTTGCGGACCTCCACGAAGCTCACGAGTTCTCCGGTGCCGTGGTCGAGCTGGGTGGACGGCTTGGGCTCGTCGACCCGGGCGGCGGCAGCGGCCTCGGCGGCGCGCCGGTCCTCCTCCTCGGCCTCCTTGCGGATGGCCTCCTCGCGGGCCCGCAGCTCCCGTTCCTCCTGCTCGCGGGCCTCCTCCTGCTGGACCCTGAGCTCGCGCTCCGCCTTCTCCCGGGCTTCCTGCTCCCGGGCTTCCTGCTCCCGAGCCTCGGCGGCGGCGCGGCGTTCCTCTCGGATCTCGCTGACCGCGATCACCGGGTTGTCCTTGTCCCCCACCTTGGGCTGGTCCGGGTGGCGGCGCTTGCCGTCGTCGAACCACTCCGAGGGGTCCCGGCGCTCGCTGTCGCGCTCCTTGCTGGGCACCGCGTCGGCGAACTTCGGCCGGGGCGGGGCCGGGGTGTCGGCCGTGATCAGGTGCTGGTCGAGCACGGACATGTGCTCGCTCCACTCCGGGCCGCGCTCGGCGGGGCCCTCCTCCTCGGGCTCCACCGGCATCGCCTCGTGCTCGCCGGTGCCGTGGTCCAGCTGCAGCGGCGGCTTGGCTGCGCCCGATTCGGGAGTGCTCGGCTTGGCGGTGCTCGGCTCGGCGGCGCCCGCTTCGGGAGTGCTCGGCTCGGCGGCGCCAGGCTCGGCGGTGCTCGGCTCGGGGACGGCCGTATCGGGGTTCCGCGCGGCGAAGGAGGCCTGCGGGCCGGCTTCGGAGCGAGCGGCCGACTCCTCACGCGGCTCGTCCTCGGGTACGGACGCGGCAGGGGGCAGCCACGGCGCGGCCGCCACGTCCTCGGCGACCGAGGGCCGGCCCGAGGCCGCGGCGTAGCGGGCCGCGTAGTCGGACAGCCCCGGGTAGTCGGCCTGACCGGAGGAGGCCGCGGGCTGTTCCTCGGCGTCGAGCGCCCACGGAGCGGCGTGCGGGCGGCCCTGACGGCGGGCCCCGGCCGGGCGCTCGTCCTGGTTCCCCGTCACCGGGAGCGCCCGGCCCCTGGCCTTGGATGTCGGAGCGGGCGGGGTCTGCTGGGCGCGCTCACGAACGGGAACAGACTGCTGGGCCGCCTCGGACGCCTCCGTGCCCTCCCCGGCCTCGTCGCGCTCGCGGCGGTCGGCGTGCTCCTTGGCCACCTGGATGCCCTGGACCCGTCCGCGCAGGCGGCGGGCGGCGGGGGACCCCTCCCCGCGCTGCTCGGTCGTGCGCTCCTCGGACTCGCCGCGGTGCCGCTCACCCGAGCCCTTCGGGGCGGGGCCGGGTTCTGCCGGGCTGACCGCGTCGGCGAGTTCGGCACTGCTCATGGCGGTGGTGTCGCTGGCGGCGTAGGCGCCCTTGGAGGTCAGGCCGAGGGGCGTCTGGCCGGAGGAGGCGCGCAGCTGGGCGAACCACTGGTCGCGATCGCGCTGCTCGTCCTCCTCGGTGACGTAGAGGGGCTCGCCGAAGTCGACGTCCTCGTCGAGCAGGTTCCGTTCCGGGGACCGGTGGCCGCGGTCGTGGTCGTGGGCTTGGGCGCGGTCGTGGCCACCGCGGCCCTCGTGGTCGCCCCGGTCCTGGTCGCCGGATTCGGCCCAGTCCGCGTCGGGACCGAGGGCGAAACCGAAGTAGTTGAGCATGCGGCGACCGACCCCGCGAGGGCGGTCCGCCGGGGGGTCGGCGGGGAGGTCGGAGGTGTCGGCGGCCAGTTCACGGTGTTCGGACTCGTTCCGAGGCTCCGCCACGGCATCGTCCTCCTGAATCGGAGCAGTACCGGAGCGGGCCGGGGCGTGCGCGTTCGAGGCAGCGGCGACCGGGACCCTCCGGGCGGGGGTGTACTCGACGTCGTCGTCAGGGACGGGAGCGGGTTCGTGTGCGGGTTCGGCGGCGCGGACGGGTTCAACAGCACGGACCGGTTCGGGCTCGGCCACGGGCACACCGCGCAGCGGCGGCGCGGCCTCGGGCGCGGCGCGGCGGCCGCTCCCCCGGACCGGGGCTTCCTCCGTTCCCTCCAGCTCACCGAGTGCGGCGGCCTCCGCTTCCTCTGCCTCGGCGGCACGCGCCAGGGCGGCCTCCTCCTCGGCCTGGGCCCTGCGGGCCGCGGCGCGGGTCAGGGGCAGCGGCCCGGCCTCCGGGTGCCGGTGCCACACGCGCACCGAAACCCTGACCTCGGCGGGCTCGTACTCGGGTGCGAGCCGGGTGTAGACGCGGGCCTCGGTGAGGAAACGGGCCTGCGAGATGAGCAGCTCCGTGAGGCGCTTGCCCTCGATCACCGGCCGGGTGGCCAGCACGGTGATCACCCCCGGCGGTACGACCCACAGCACCAGGTGCCAGCCGTTGCCGAAGTCGAACGGGGCGTTGACGATGCTGAGCAGCACCACCCACAGCGCGAACACACCCAGCGCGACCCCGAAGGTCCCCACCGGGAGCGGCATGGGCAGCCGGAAATCGTAGAGCTTGTACAGCCGCTTCTCGATACGCCAGATGTTGGTGTACGTGGGCAGATCCACGTTTTCCGGCCTCCCTCGCCTAATCCGTCGATACGCCCATCGCTCGGGCGAGTGCCACCGCGATGACCTCGATGATGCCGGGAACGTAGAAGACGATCCCGATGAAGATCGCCAGGATGATGAACTGCATGAAGCGGGTGATCTCCCTGGTGAACAGGAAGAAGATGGCCACGATGGAGACGATGACGAGGAAGAGCGGCCCGAAGAAGCCGCGCAGGAAGTCCGCGAGGCCGCCGGTGTCGGGAGCGTTCTGCGCAGGGGGAGCCTCGACCGCGAGGGAGGTCAGGTCAGTGGAGCCGAGGGCCGTCATGGAGTCGGCCGTGGCAGACAACAGGGGGAGCATGTCAGGCGTCTTCCTCCGCTGTCGTTACTGGTGAGCGCATGGTTCTTCTCGTCTCCTTGCCTACAGGCCCCGTTGTCGGTCGATCAGCCGCCGAACGAGTGCGGGGCACCCTGGATGTCACGCACGTACCACTCGTTACCGGAGTTCACGACCGTGACCAGGTAGTTCTGCACCATCTGCCCGGCTTCACCCGTGCCTTCACCGGTGTCGCCGGAAGGCAGGGCCCAGACCACGGTGGTCGCCACCTGTCGTACGTCATCATCCCCGGTCGAGGACTGGGATGGCACCGTGATATCGGACAGTTCGACAAATTCCACACTGTTCGCCGGAAGTGGGGTGACCGTGGCACCCAGTTCCACATAGCGGTCGAGGTGACCGGCTTCCTCCGCGTAGGCCTCGAAGAAACCGGTGAGCACGCCCTCGAGCTGTTCGGCGACCTGGGGGTCCTGGTCGAAGGAGGGCGCCGCGGGCAGCTCGGCCCGGGCGGGCGCGGCGAGCAGGGCCGGGCCACCGGAGAGCACCAGCGAGGAGCCGTCGCTGTAGACGGGCACCTCCAGGCTCATGGCCTCCCCGTTGACGTCGGCGCGGATGACCACCACGGCGTTGTACTCGTCGTGGACGTCCACCGCGATCACCGTCAGGTTCTCCCCGGTGAGGCTGTCCGCGGGGAGGTTGAGCCGCCCCGCCTGCCCCTCGGGGACGAAGGTCGCCAGGGCGGCCTGTCGGGTTTCGGGATCGGCGGTGTCGAGGTAGGCGTCGGCGAAGCGGAGCGCGAAGGCGGCCGCGGCGGTCTCGGGGAACTGGACCGTCTCGGTGGCCTCGGGTTCGGCGGCGGAGGTGGGCAGCGAGAAACCGTTGCGGACGGGGAACCAGATGCCGTTGAAGATGACGACGATGACGAACGCCCACAACAGCACGCGTCCCACACCGACCCACCAGCGCCCGCCGGCTCCGGCCCGCAGCTTCCGGGGGCGCGGGGCGTCGAGCTCGTCGTCGACGTCGTCCGCCCGGTCACGCACCGCGGTGTCGCGCCGCGCCGTCTTGGCCATCCCCGCCTCCATCTCCCGCACACAGTGATGCGCCGGCCCTGCGCCGACGCCCGGTCTTCCTCGCGCCGTAACCGGCGCCTTCCGCCATGCCCTTGTCTACCCCATCCCTATAGTGAGGCATTGTGCGGGTTGGGAGCGGCCAGGGCGAGTCCGCGTTTCCCCGCCAACGGCACATTGCACCCGGCGAAAGAACCTGACAAAAATACCCAAAGTGTGGCAATTCACCATCGAACTCATCCTACGGTTGTGCACTTCAGCGCATTTCTGGCCGGACCGTAAAGGGATTAGTCACCGGTCGGAGAGCAAGATGTGTCCTCCGCAGTCAGGAAACCGTTGACCGGATGTAACCGGCGCCACACCGGAATCCTCCGTCACACCGGCCCGCGACAGCCCGGGGCAGTACTTTGGACGCATGACCGCTTCGCCCGAAGGGATGCGCCCTCCCCGCGAGGAGGGCTGGTTCGCGGAGGACCTGGACCACCTTCCGGCAACGGCAACTGGATCACGGAGTAACCCCCACAGCCCTCCGGAACCAGGCCGGGAGACGATGACGGGGGCGGGCCGACGTGGTCGGCGCGCCCCCGTTCGGATCTCGGGTGGGTAAGGCAGCGGGCCAGAGGTTGAAGCGGAACTCCACCACGGGCCTCGGCGTGCATCCAGTACGGGAACCACCCGTTTCGATTCGCCTCGTCGACGCCGATATTCACGAGCCCGACGAGCTGATCGTCCACGGTTGGTGCGCAGCCCCGGCCGAGAGCAGGCGGGCGACATAGCGCTCTGCTTCATCGACCGTCATCACGTCGCCCTGTCGCCGCATGTCGTCGTTTGATGCGAACGCTGAGAACACGGAGCCGGTGTCCGCGAGACGCGGCGGACGGAGGAACGGTGAGACCGCCTCCGTCATGAGGCACCTGCCCACGGATCGATGATTTCTACCCCAGTGTGTGCGAAGTCCTTCACGTTCCGCGTCGCGCAGGTGGCGTCGTGGGCCAGGCAGATCGCAGCGATCTGAGCATCGGCAGTGCTGATCGGTGCACCCGCCGACTCCCGAGACGCAAGCACGTCCGCGTAGCGCTCAGCCGCAATGTCGTCGAACGCCAGCACTGAACGGCTCCCCCGGTATGGCTCGATCGCCTCATCGATCCGGGTCGCCAGCACGTCCTTGCGACGACCGTCGGGAAGCCTGCGCACCCCGGCGAGCAACTCGGCGAGGGTGATAGAGGTGATCGCGACGTCGTCCGTCAACGACGTGAGCCACTCGAGGACGCGGGGCTCGGGTGCCGGACGGAAGATCTCCGAGATGACGTTGGTATCGAGGACGATCACTCGAAGTCCACCGCTCGGGCGACGTCGTTACGCGCCGGGACCGGCAACTCATCGAAACCGCCGACGTCCTGCGCCGCGGACAGCAGCGCCAAGCCGATGTGCGGCCTCCGGGCCGCCTTGGTCAGGATGTCGCGAACTTCGGCCTCCATGGACCGACCGTGCTCCTTCGCCTGCGCGGCGAGCTGCTGCTTCACGTGCTCGTCGAGACCGCGAACGATGATGGACGACACCGGAACCACCTCCTGTTGCTATCAATGACGATAGCACTTGGATGTCGAGAGGTGAAGCCCCGCCGAGACGACGAAACTCCGCCGATCACGAAGATCGGCGGAGTTCTGACAGTGTCGGCTCAGACGTTGAAGCGGAACTCCACCACGTCGCCGTCGGCCATCACGTACTCCTTGCCCTCGATGCGGACCTTGCCCGCGGAGCGCGCGGACTGCATGTCCCCGGCCGCGACGAGGTCGTCGAAGGAGACGATCTCGGCCTTGATGAAGCCGCGCTGGAAGTCGGTGTGGATGACCCCGGCCGCCTCGGGCGCGGTGGCGCCCTTGTCGATCGTCCAGGCGCGCGTCTCCTTGGGCCCGGCGGTGAGGTAGGTCTGCAGCCCCAGGGTGGCGAAGCCGACCCGGGCGAGCTGCGCCAGGCCGGACTCGGTCTGGCCGAGGGACTCCAGCAGCTCCTGGGCCTCGTCGTCCTCCAGCTCGGCCAGCTCCGCCTCGATCTTGGCGTCGAGGAAGATGGCCTCGGCCGGGGCGACCAGCTCCTGGAGCTTGGCGCGCAGGGCCTCGTCGGCGAGCTCGTCGCTGTCGAGGTTGAACACGTAGATGAACGGCTTGACGGTGAGCAGGCTCAGCTCACGCAGCCGGTCCAGGTCGACGTCCTTGGCCTGGGACAGGGAGACGCCCTCGTCGAGGATCTCCTGCGCGGCCCTGGCGGCCTTGAGGAGCTCCTGGGAGTCCTTGTCCTTGGCGTTGCGCTTGGCGTCCTTCTCCAGGCGCGGGATCGCCTTCTCCAGGGTCTGGAGGTCGGCGAGGATCAGCTCGGTGTTGATGGTCTCGATGTCGCGGGAGGGCTCGACGTCGCCGTCGACGTGGGTGACGTCGGCGTCCTCGAAGGCCCGGATCACCTGGCAGATGGCGTCGCTCTCACGGATGTTGGCGAGGAACTTGTTCCCCAGACCCTCACCCGTGGAGGCGCCGCGCACGATGCCCGCGATGTCGACGAAGTCCACCGTGGCCGGCAGGATCTTCGCCGAACCGAAGATCTCGGCCAGCTTCGCGAGCCGGGCATCGGGCACGCCCACGACTCCGACATTGGGCTCGATGGTCGCGAACGGGTAGTTCGCGGCCAGAGCATCGTTCTTGGTCAGCGCGTTGAAGAGGGTGGACTTGCCAACGTTGGGCAGGCCGACGATCCCGATAGACAGACTCACAAGGTCAGAGTCTATGCGGACCAACGGGTCGGCCGTGCCGTTGCCGCCGGAAAGCGGATGACGGCACCAGAAACCAATCATCAAAACACAGTGCACCCAAGTGGCTACACAGAGTAGGTTCAAGGTGCGGCCGGGCACCGCGACACCGTTCACTGAGGGGAAGACACCGTGGTCCAAGACCAGCTACGCGCGCTCGTACACCGGTACCCGTTCGTGCGCTTCGCCACCCGGCAGCTCCGCGCCCACCTCCCCAGACGCTTCGGCGGGCTGGACCCGGACCGGGTTCCGCCGCGCAACCGCAGCGTCCGGCTGGACCTGCCCCGACCCGCGGACGGCCGACGCGAGGTCGGCCCGGACTCGCTCACCCTCCAGTTCCCCGGCTACCTCACCGTCCCCCGCCGCCTGGCCGGCTCCGGGCTGGCCAGGCACGAACCCGACAGCCTCGCCAGCTTCATGGCGATGCTCGACCACACCCGTCCCGGGGCGGTCCTCGACATCGGCGCGGGGGTGGGGGTGTACTCGATACTGGCCGCCGCGCGCACCCGCCGCCCCGTCTTCGCCTTCGAACCCACCCCGGAGATCGCCTCGGCCGCGCGCGCCGTCTCCTCCTCCGCCAACCTCGGCTTCACCGTCGTCGACCTGGCCCTGAGCAACCACAACGGCTCCGGGCACCTGCGCCGCGCCCTGCACAACGACATGTGCAACCGGTTGGTCCACACGACCCGGACGGGGCTCGCGCACATCACCGTGCGCACGAGCACCCTGTCCCGCTGGAACGAGACCGCGGCGACCTTCCCGACCGTGGTCAAGATCGACACCGCCGGAACCGAACCGGACGTGGTCGCCGGCGGACTGGAGGTCCTGCGTCGCTACCGCCCCTGGGTCCTGACCAAGGTGCGCCCCGACCTGGGCGTGGAGGAACGCCTGATGGCGCTCATCGACCCACTGGACTACCTGTGGTTCCCGATCAGCGGCGACCCGCCCTACGAGGCGCGCCCGGAGATCTCCGGTCGGGCCTCGCCCGCCTGGGAGCGGATGTGGATGCTCGCCCCGGAGGAGCCGCCGAACGGGTTCTGGGAGTCGGTCGCCGTGTGGCGCGGCGCCCTGGCGGCCTGCCAGGGATCACCCCGCTGAGGCTCACCCCGCTGACCTGGGCGCAGGGCACCTGTTCGGGTGCGCCGGGGCGGAGGGGCCGCGAGCCGGTCGGATCCAGCCGTGGAGGGCGGTGACCGCGCCCCTGACGGTACGGACGGCGAAGCCGCGTTCGGTGAGCAGGACCGCGCCGTGGGAGTCGACGGTGGAGCCGGGGTCGGCCAGCGGGTCCAGGGACGGCACCACCGCTTTCTCCGGCACGCGGTCCGCGGCCATGAGCGGACTCCAGCTCCGGTGGCCGCACGATCCGGCTGCGGTGGACATGCCCGCCCTCATCGCCCTGCTGTCCGAAACCCTGCGCGTTGGGGAGCACACGGCCCCCGGGGATTGAGAGCATGGCGCCATGGACGCCCTCGCACTCGTACTCGTACTCCTCATCGGTCTGGCCGTCGGCGCCGCGGTGGGATGGATGCTCGCCCGCGGCCGTGACGCCGAGGCCCGCGCGGACGCCCGGGCCGCGCAGGAGCGCGCGGACTACGTGGAGGAGCAGCTCGCGGACCGGTTCCGTGCGCTGTCCGCCCAGGCCCTGGACCAGACCAACCAGCGTTTCCTCGAACTCGCCGAGGGGCGGCTGCGCGCGGTCAGCGCCGAGGCCGGCGGAGACCTGGACGAGCGGCGGCGCGCCGTGGAGCGGATGGTGGAGCCGCTGACCGCGACCCTGAACCGGGTGGAGACGCAGCTGCGCGAAGTGGACGCCGGTCGGGCCGCCGCCCACGCCGAACTGGCCAAGCAGGTCGAGTACGTGCGCGAGGGTTCGGAGCGGCTGCGGGACCAGACGCAGTCACTGGTGACGGCGCTGCGCAGGCCCGAGGCGCGCGGCCGGTGGGGTGAGCTCCAGCTGCGCAGGGTCGCTGAACTGGCCGGGATGGCCGCGTACTGCGATTTCGAGGAGCAGGCGGTGGCCGGGGCGCAGCGACCGGACATGGTGGTGCGGCTGGCGGGCGGCAAGAACATCGTCGTGGACTCCAAGGTGCCGCTGGCCGCGTACCTGGACGCGGTGGAGACCGGGGAGGGCCCGGAGGCGACGGAGCGGCTGCGCGCGCACGCCAGGCACCTGCGCACCCACGTGGACCAGTTGGCGGCGAAGACGTACTGGGCGGCGTTCAGCCCGGCGCCGGAGTTCGTGGTGCTGTTCATCCCGGGCGAGGCGTTCCTGGCCCCGGCGCTGGAGCACGACTCGGAGCTGCTGGAGTACGCGATGGAGCGGCGGGTGCACATCGCGACGCCGACGACCCTGATCTCCCTGCTGCGGACGGCGCAGTACGCGTGGCAGCAGGAGGCGCTGAGCGACAACGCCCGTGAGGTGTTCGACCTGGGCAAACAGCTGCACGCGCGGCTGTCGACGCTCGGCGGGCACGTGGAGGGGCTCGGCCGCGCGCTCAACCGCACGGTGGGCGCCTACAACCAGACCGTGGGGTCGCTGGAGAGCCGGGTACTGGTGACCGCTCGGCGGTTCGGTGAGCTGGGCCTGGTGGACAGCGACCTGGACCGGCTCTCAGGGGTGACGGAGCGGCCGCGTACGGTGGCGGCACCGGAGCTCGCGGACTCCTCCCCCGGACTCGGCGTCACCCCGGGGCCCGACACCCCAACGGGGTTCGACGTCACCTCGGGGCTCGATGTCGGCTCGGAGGCCGGTGTCGCCTCGGGACCTGCGGGGCCAACCGCGCCCGAGTCGGACATGTCGGGTGTGGGCGTCGCGGACACGGCTGATTTCGGCGGTATTCGGCATGGGAGTAACAGCGGCAACGGATCGACCCAAAAAGAACCCAGGAGCACCAACCACGGAGAGTGACGAAACGGCCATGCGTCCGGAACCCGCCAGAACCAGGCGGGGAGATCTCGGCGTCCAAGGGGTGGAAGCCGCGTTCACCCCGGAAGGGGCAAGTGGCCGAAATGACGACACGATCCCAGGAAAGACCCCCGAAAATTCACGAGAAGTGACACACTAAACACTGTGAGTAACAAACTTGGGAGGCGCACGACCATGCCCCCGCGCAAGTCGGACGGTCCGGAGCCCGGACAGGCCCCGTACTTCGTGCGGTCCAACGGTCGCCGCCGGGAGGTGCCGAGCGCGGACAGGACGGCGCGCAGTCACCCCAACACGGACAGGACAGCACGCAGTCACCCGAACGCGGCCGGAGCCGCCGGGTCAGCTGGGGCCGCCAGTTGGACCCCACCACGCCTGACCGGGCGCGGCGGGGTCCTGCTGATCGTGGTGTTCAGCTTCGCCGGAACGATGCTCGCCCACCTGACGGCCACTCCGGCCGCCCCGGGCCTGGCCTTCACCCTCGCCTGTCTGATCACCGCGGCCGTGGTCCGCCCCAGCGACCTGCTGTCGCTCTCGGTGAGCCCGCCCATCGCCTACTTCGTCGCCGTGGTCGCCGCCGAGAGCCTCCTGGCCCTGGGCAACGAGGGGTTCGCCCGGGTCCTCATCCTGGGCCTGGCCTCCCGCCTGGCCGAGGTCGCGCCGTGGCTGTTCCTCGGCACGGCGCTGGTACTGGTCATCTCGGTCTTCCGCGGCCTGCCCGGCAACCTGCGCGATCTCGGCGACGAACTCAACGGCCGCAAGTAGGGCTCACGGACGCGGGTCCGGCCCGACGGGGTTCGGGTTCGGTCAGAAGGGTGCGTCGGAGTCCTGGGGCTCGTCGGCGCGGCGTTCGTCCATGGCGGCGGCCAGCTTGGCGCGGGCACCCTCGAGCCAGCGCTCGCAGATGCGGGCCAGCTCCTCACCGCGCTCCCACAGGGCCAGGGACTCCTGGAGGGTGAGACCGCCCGACTCCAGTCTGCGGACGACGTTGTTCAGCTCCTCCCGGCTCTCCTCGTAGCTCAGTTCCGGGGCCTCGGTCTGCTCGGCCATGTCTACTCCCCCTCTGTGGTGTCCGTCGTGCCGGTGGCATCCGTTGTGGCGCTGTCCGCGGCGGGCTTCTTCCTGGCGGCCGGGGACTTGGCGCCCCCGGACTTCGCGGCTCCGGACTTCGCGGCTCCGGATTTGGTGCGTTTGGGTTTGGCGGGTGCGGACTCCGCCGCCTCGGATTTCTCCGGGTCCCCCGGGTCCTCCGGCTCGACGGTGCCGTCCAGGGAGTCGACCGTGGCGCGCAGGCCGTCCTCGGCGAAGCGCAGGCGCAGGGTCTCGCCCACCGCGGGTTCGACGGCGGAGCGGACGACGGAGCCGTCCTCGCGCTGCACGATCGCGTAGCCGCGCGCCAGCGTGGTGGCCGGGGACAGGGCGTGCAGGCGGGCCTCGGTGTGGCCGAGTCCCTCCGTGGCGCGGTCCAGCGAGATCGTCAGACTCCGGCGGGCGCGATCACGCAGTTCCAGGACCTGTTCGGTGAGGCGTTCGGTCTCCCGGACCGGGTCGGCCAGGACCGGGCGGGAGCGCACGCTCGCCAGCCAGGTGAACTCCCGGTCCACACCACCCTTGATGACCCGGCGGCCGCGGTCGCGGAGCTGGCGGATGATCTCCAGCTGCTCGCCCACGTCCGGGACGGTGCGCTTGGCGGCGTCGGTGGGGGTGGAGGCCCGCACGTCCGCCACGTGGTCCAGCAGAGGCGCGTCCTGTTCGTGGCCGATCGCGCTGACCACCGGAGTGGCCGCGGCCGCAACGGCGCGGACCAGGGCTTCGTCGGAGAAGGGCAGCAGGTCCTCCATGGAACCACCGCCCCGGGCGATCACGATGACGTCGACCTCGGGGTGCGAGTCCAGGTCGTGCAGCGCCTCGGTCACCTCGCGGGTGGCGCGGTCGCCCTGGACCGCCACCTGACGGACCTCGAAACGCACGGCGGGCCAGCGGCGGCGGCTGTTCTCCAGCACGTCGCGTTCGGCGGCGGAGTCACGCCCGCAGATGAGACCGACGGTGTTGGGCAGGAACGGCAGCGCGCGCTTGCGGGCCGGGTCGAAGACGCCCTCGGCGGTCAGGGTGCGCCGCAGCTGCTCCAGGCGGGCCAGCAGTTCACCGATACCGACGTGCCGGATCTCCCGGGCCCGCAGCGAGAAGGTGCCCTTGAGCTGGTAGAAGTCGGGTTTGGCGTGCATGACCACGCGATCGCCCGGACCCGGAGCCGGTTCCTGGCGGCGCAGGACCGAGGTCTCGCAGAGCACGCGGATGGAAGCGTTGGCGACCGGGTCGCGCAGGGTCATGTAGGACATGCGGCCGCGCGAGTTGAGCTCGGCGATCTGCCCCTCGACCCAGATCGCGCCCAGCCGGTCGATCCAACCGCCGACCGCTTGGAGTACGGCCCTGACCGGTTGCGGTGATTCCGCGGAACTCTCCATGCCCATGGCTCCAGAGCCTAGGCCAGGGCGAGGACAGTTCCGTGAAGAGACGACGTCACGGGGTTGCGTCACAGGGTTGCGGCGCGGGCTTTCGGTACCGGATCGCGGAACCGGAACGACGGAGGAAACACCGCGGCCCCGGAGCCGGTGCGGGCCCGGGTGGGCCGGGCTCCGGGGCGGGATGCGACTTCGGCTGGGCCCGGGGCGTCGCGGCCGGGCTCAGGTCACCGCGGACAGGCTCAGGCCTCGGCCTCGAGCTTGGCGATGCGGTTGTCGTACATCTTGATGAACTCGGAACGGCCCTCGTGCGCGACCTCGTAGGCGCGCAGGTCGCGGACCTGCTCGATGGTGAGCTTGCGCAGGCGGGCCCGGATGGACGGCAGGGTGAGCTCGTCGTAGGTGGGCACGGCCAGGTCCTCGACGGCGGGAGCCGCCCCCTTGCGGACCTTCTCCAGGACCTCGTCGCTGGCGACGGTGGTGTGCGCTTCGGCGGCCTCGATCTCCTCGGCCAGCGCGGAGCCGTCCTCGGGGACGTCGGCGGTGGCCGGGGTGGAGGCTTCGCCCTTGGGCTCCTCGACCAGCTTGGCGGCCTCGGCGGCCTCCGTGGCGGGGGCCTCGGCGGGGGTTTCGGCTTCGGTGGGGGCTTCCTCCTTGCTCTTGTCCTCGGTCGCCGCCTCCTCGGAAGCGGGCTTTTCCTGGGCGGACTCCGCGTCCGCCTTCTTCACGGGCTCGGCGTCCGACTTCTCCTCGGACGCGTCGGCGGGAGCCTCGGTGGCGGCTTCGGCGGTCTCGGCGGTCTCCGCCGGGGCCTCGGCCTTCTCCACCGTCTCCGCGGTCTCCGCGGTCTCCGTCGCGGGAGTCTCGTCCTGCTTGTCCTGCACGGTCGTGACGACCGGGTCCTTGCGCCCGAAGATGCCCTTGAACAGGGAAGTCAGCTTCGTGACGATGGTCGGGTTCGACATAGGACGGGGGCTCCTGATGCTCTCGGCGTTGGGCCGGCGGCGCGCGTCCAGCAAACCAGGCAAGGCCGAGTTGAGGGCGAACCGCCTCATAACAGATGCGATGGTGAACCAGGATAGGGGAGGGAGTAACAGCATGAGCAGGCGGGAAGTGAACGATTTCGCCACTTCGAAGCCCAAACGGATACTTTCCGTTACTGTGGCGTCACCTGCACGTGGCCTCTCCGATAGGTATGCCCAGATCGGTGCCCTATCCCACACCCGAACCCACAGCCCCAGATGGCACCTAGGATGTGTTGTATGACTGCGACGACGACTGCCACGAACCAACGCCGTGTGCTACTCGCCAACCCCCGGGGATACTGCGCCGGTGTCGACCGAGCGGTCATCACCGTCGAGAAGGCCCTGGAGCAGTACGGCGCCCCGATCTACGTGCGCAAGCAGATCGTGCACAACACGCACGTCGT
Source organism: Nocardiopsis exhalans (assembly GCF_024134545.1). Lineage (GTDB taxonomy): Bacteria > Actinomycetota > Actinomycetes > Streptosporangiales > Streptosporangiaceae > Nocardiopsis > Nocardiopsis exhalans. The sequence goes on along the minus strand of NZ_CP099837.1, from coordinate 1,453,263 downwards.
GCGCACCCTCGAGGAGCGCGGCGCGATCTTCGTGGAGGAGACCGAGGAGGTGCCCGAGGGTGCCATCGTCATCTTCTCCGCGCACGGGGTCTCCCCGGCCGTCCACGAGCAGGCCGCCGAGCGTCAGCTCAAGACCATCGACGCCACCTGTCCGCTGGTCACCAAGGTGCACAAGGAAGCCCAGCGCTTCGCCAAGGAAGACCGCGACATCGTCCTCATCGGCCACATCGGCCACGAGGAGGTCGAGGGCACCAGCGGCCACGCCCCCGAGCACATCCAGATCGTGGAGAGCCCGGACGAAGTCGACAAGGTCAAGGTCCGGGACCCGAACAACGTCTCCTGGCTGTCCCAGACCACCCTCTCGGTGGACGAGACCAACCAGACGGTGGACGCTCTCCAGAAGAAGTTCCCGAACCTGCTCGCCCCGCCCAGCAACGACATCTGCTACGCCACGTCCAACCGCCAGGACGCCGTCAAGGCGATGGCACCCGAGTGCGAACTCGTGATCGTGGTCGGCTCCGACAACTCCTCGAACTCCGTGCGCCTGGTCGAGGTCGCCCTGGACGCCGGAGCGGACGCCTCGTACCTGATCGACAACGCCACCCTCATGGACGAGGCCTGGCTCGAGGGCGTCACCACGGTGGGCGTGACCAGCGGCGCCTCCGTGCCCGACATCCTGGTGCGGGAGCTGCTCGACAAGCTGGCGGGCCACGGCTTCGGCTCGGTCAGCCCGGTGACGACCGCCGACGAGACCCTCACCTTCTCGCTGCCCAAGGAGCTCCGCCGCGACCTGCGCGCCGAGTGAGCCAGCGGTGGCCAGTGAGCGGTGAATAGCGAGCGAGCCCAGCTGCATCAGCAGCACCCGGCGAGAGCGCGGACCGAACAAGCACGGGCCCCGGAGAACCACGCAGGTCGTGGCTTCTCCGGGGCCCGTCGCGTGGCCCATGACGAAAAAGCGGCAGCGAAGGCCCCGGTCTCACCATGCCTGCGCGCACCGGGGCGCGTGTCGTGGGGGTGGGGCGGAAGCAGACAGGGCGTGCGGGGCCGGTTTTCAGCGTGGGGGCGTGGCACCCGAAACCCGCACCTGGGACTGTCCGCTGCTTCCGAAACCCCTGTATCCCCGATGATCTTGCTACCAGGGGCTAGTTCAGCGCCGAACTTGCTCCTGGTAGCAAGATCATCTTCAAACAGAGGGCCGAAACCGGGCTTGGGCCCCAGACACCACCGCTGACCTCAGCACCGCTTTTCCGTCCGGGCGAATGACCGGCCGTGGCACGCGACCCGATTCCTGCCGAGGCGGGGAACTAGGCGTCCGGGTCCGGGGCCGCGTCTTCGTCGGGGTTCGCGTCCGATTCCGGCTCTTCGGCCGAGCTTTCGTCCGAGTCCTCTTCCGAGTCCTCCGTGTCGCGGAGGGGGAAGGTCTCCAGACTCTCGGCCAGGACGGCGAACTCGTCGACGCTGGTGCTGCCCGCGATGATCAGGGTCCGGTCTTCCTCGCGCAGAACCAGGGCGCCCCAGTCCTCGGACTCCAGGTGCTCCCACTCCTGGTCGCCGACCATCACGGTGCCCACCGGCTCGGCGTCCTTGGTGTTACTACTCACCACGGTGTCGGGGTCGCCGTCGCTCTGGATCAGCCTCGCGTGGCTGTCCTGCGGGGTGGCGAAACCGAGGGACCACTCGACCGGGCCGGTGGTGTCCAGGGTGGAGCTGGTGGGGACCCAGCCCTCCGGAAGGTCTTCGGAGGGGGCCGTGACCGGGTAGTCGGCGGCGTCCCTGAGCACCTCGATGTCCGGTCGGAACTCCACACTGGGAATGTGTTCGCCCGATCGCGAGGAGACCACGAACGACATCACCAGAAGGATCCCCACGAGGATCCCGAGGGAGATGGCGTAGTTCTTGAAGGTGGCGTTGGCCCGGCTGTATGAACTCATGACAAGGACCAGCTTGCCCCAGGTCCCGAGGCGCTTCGACCGGGGGTGCGCTTAGCGCGCGTGAGCGGGGCCTCGCCCGGAGCGGGAACTCTTCCCGGCCGGCTAGTTCCGCAGGCGGTTACGGGGTTCGAGTTCGGTGAGCAGGCCGGTGATGTCGTCAGCGAGGCGGTGGGCGTCGGCGTCGTCGCGGCGGACGACCTCGGCGACGGCCAGGAGCATGGAACCGCTCACCACGATCAGCAGCGCCTCGTCCACGGGCTCGTCCGCCTTGCGGAACAGCGCCACGTTGCGGTCGGTCCACTGGGTGAGCCGGGAGCGCAGTTGATAGTCGAAGCCGGGCGGCCCGTCGCCGCTGAAGAACAGTCGCGCGGTCTCCCGCTCCTCGATGCAGCCGAGGAGGTAGGCGTGCGCCGCGATGTTCATCAGCCGTGTGGGATCGCTCTCACCTTCGGCTCGCGCGTCGCGGACCGCCTGGTGGGTGCGCTCCTGCTGCCGGTGCTGGAACTCCTCGTACAGGGCGATGTACAGATCCGCCTTGCCGGTGAAGTGGTGGTAGAGGCTGCCGACACTGGCCCCGGCGACCGAGACGACCTCGCTCACCCCGGCCTTGGCGAAACCCACGGTGCGAAACACCTGGGCCGCGGCCTTCAGCAGGGCACTGCGGGTGGCCGCGCCGCGCGGCGAGACCCGCGCGGGCTTGTCCGTCTTGTCCACTGTCACGCCCTCACTCCTGTCCGGGTCCCCGCCAGGGTAGACCGTAACCGCCCCGGGCGACACGCTGGCGCCCCCGCCCGCCCCTGCGCTCCCTCCGGCCTGGACCACTGGGGGGTCACGTCGGGTGACTACCCTAAGACGTGAATCCCACCCTGTTTCCTGACGGAAGGTGTCACGTCAATGTCGCAGTCCAGTAGCCCGTCCGCGCAGCCCTCGGCGCCCGACCGTAACCTCGCGCTGGAACTGGTCCGCGTCACCGAGACCGCCGCGCTCGCCGCGGCCCGTTGGGTCGGCAAGGGCGACAAGCTCGGCGCCGACGGTGCCGCGGTACGAGGCATGCGCCACATGATCAGCACCGTGTCGATGAACGGCACCGTGGTGATCGGCGAGGGCGAGAAGGACAACGCCCCCATGCTCTACAACGGCGAGCGCGTCGGTGACGGCGGCGGCACCGAATGGGACGTCGCGGTCGACCCGATCGACGGCACCACCCTGACCGCCATGGGCATGCCCAACGCCATCGCCGTGATCGCGATGAGCCCGCGCAACACCATGTTCGACCCCTCCGCGGTGTTCTACATGGAGAAGCTGGCCACCGGCCCCGAGGCGGCCGACGTGGTGGACATCGCCGCCTCCCCCGCGGAGAACATCCGCGCCGTGGCCCGCGCCAAGGGCAAGTCCCCGCAGGACGTCACGGTGGTGATCCTGGACCGTCCGCGCCACAAGCAGCTGGTCCAGGACGTGCGCGACGCGGGCGCCCGGATCAAGTTCATCAGCGACGGTGACGTCGCGGGCGCCATCATGGCGGCCCGCCCCGGCACCGGCGTCGACCTGATGCTGGGCATCGGCGGCACCCCCGAGGGCATCATCACCGCCTGCGCGATGAAGTGTCTGGGCGGTGTCATCCAGGGCCGCCTGTGGCCCAAGGACGACGAGGAGCGCCAGAAGGCCCTCGACGCCGGCCACGATCTGGACCGCGTGCTGAGCACCGACGACCTCGTCTCCTCGGACGACGTGTTCTTCGCCGCGACCGGCATCACCGACGGCGAGCTGGTCGGCGGGGTCCGCTACGAGTCCACCGGTGTGACCACCGACTCACTCGTGATGCGCGGCCGCAGCGGCACCGTGCGCCAGGTCCGCAGCGAGCACCGCCTGAGCAAGCTGTCGGCCTACAGCGGCGTGGACCTCACCTCCGCCCCGGAGTAACTGGCGCGGTCGGAGCGGTCGGAGCGGTCGGAGTGGTCGAAGCAGCCCTGTGCGGCTACCGCGCGCATGCGAACCACTCCGGCCGCACCGGCATCACACTCGCCACTGGCCCCGCGGCCGAGCTTGTCCCCTGAACACCCCTCGTCGGAGGTCCGATGTCCTACCCAGATCCCCCGCAGCAGCCCCAGTGGCAGCAGCCGCAACAGCCTGGCCAGGGGTTCACTCAGCCGCAGGGGCCCGGTCAGCCGCACTTCGCCCCGCCACAGCAGCCGGGCGGCCAGTACACCGGGGGCCAGTACACCGGGGGTCAGTACACCGGCGGTCAGTACCCGGGGCAGCAGTACACCGGTGGCCAGCCGCCGCAGGGCCCGGGCGCCTCCATGGGGCCCGGCGGCCCCGGCCAGCCGCCCTACGGCGGCCAGTACTCCGGCGGACAGGTCCCGCCGCCCGGGGGCGGTCGCAAGTGGCTGATCCCGGCGGCCGCCGGTGTGGCCCTGGTGGTCATGGGCGGAACCATCTGGGCGGCCGCGTCGCTGGTCAACTTCAGCGGCCCGCAGCCCGAGTCGGTCCTGCCCGGAAACTCCGTGGCCTTCGCCAAGGTCGACCTGGACATCGACGGCTCCCAGATCATCGACCTGCTGCGGTTCGCCGGCAAGCTCCCGGACGAGCTCACCGAGGACACCGCTGAGCTGGATGAGGACACCTCCGGCGCCTTCGCCGAGATGTTCTCGGACGCCTTCGACGTCAACCTGCGCCGGACCGAGGAGTGGATCGGCAACAAGGTCGGCCTGGCCGTCTGGCCCACCGGCGACTCCGAGGCCGCGGTCGCGGGCGACACGGCCATGGCGCTGGCACTGTCCGTCGAGGACGCCGCGGCGGCAGAGGAGCAGTTCGTGGAGCTCCGCGACAGCGACGACGTGTACTTCGAGATGGTCGACGACTTCGTGGTCTTCACCGAGGGTGAGGCCGGGATCAACGACTACAACGACCAGATGTCGGAGCACGGCGACCTGGAGAGCGACGACACCTACAGCAGCGACCTCGGCAACGTGCCCAGGGGCAGCATCGCACTGGCCTGGACGGACCTGGGCGAACTCGGTCAGATGTCCGGGATCAGCGACGAGCTCTCCCGCGAACTCGGGACCTCCGGCGACTCCCTCGACGGCCGGATGACCGCCTCGGTACGGGTGGACGGCGACTACCTCGAGGCCCGGATGGACATCTTCGGCTTCGAGGTGGAGAACGAGGACGTGTCCTGGTTGGCCGGCTCCGCGGGTTCGGGTCTGGACGCCATGGGGGGTCTACCCGCCGACACCGTGATGGCCTTCGGCGGCAGCGGTCTGGACGAGTCCCTGCGTACCGCGTGGGAGGACGACGAACTCCCGTTCCTCAACGCTGGCGACCGCACCGAGATGGAGGACTTCTTCAACTCCGTCGGCGCCCCGCTGCCGGACGGCTTCACCTCGCTCCTGGGTACCTCCACGGCCTTCGGTCTGACCGACTTCGACCCGGACTCCTTCAACTGGGAGCCGTCCTTCGAGTACCGGGCGGTCGACGGCGAGGAGCGCGCGGTCGAGGGCTTCCTGGACGAGGCCTTCGGCAGCCCTTACTCAGCTCTCCCGATGCCCAGCGTCAGCTCGGACGGCGACACGGTGGTGGTCTCCAACGGCCGGGGCGGCTCGGGCCGACTGGGTGAGGACGACGTCTTCCAGCAGACCATGCAGAACCTGGACGAGGCGGTGCTGGCCGGATACTTCGACCTGCGCCAGGTGCTGAGCCGGGACCAGGTGGACTCCCCCGACCAGTGGGGCGCGGTCGGTCTGGGCATGAGCGTCCTCGACGAGGGCCAGCGGGCCGTCATCGAACTGCGTTGGTCGCCCAGCGGCGGCTGACCAGGGATTCAGCACGACGGCGTGGCAGGGGCTCCCTGCCACGCCGTCGTTGTTTCCGAGGTCTGGTTCACGGCTAGTTCACGACCCTGCGGCGCATCTGGAAGGAGGCCAGGTTCCACATGAGCACGACGAAGCCCAGCAGCACACCCACGTGTATCAGCGCCGTGCCCGCCTCCAGCCCGCCGAAGACGGAGCCGCGGATCAGCTCGACCGCGTGGTAGAGCGGGTTGGCCATGGCCGCGGTCTGCACCCAGCCGGGCAGTTCGGTGAGCGGGAAGAACGTGCCCGCTATCAGGAACAGCGGGGTGAACAGGCCGCTGAACACGTAGTCCATGGAGCGCACCGAGGTGATCACCGCGGAGATCCAGATACCGAAGAGCGCGAAGGCGAACCCGGCGAGGAAGGCGATGAGGGGCACCAGCAGCATCCCGGGGCCGGGCTGGAGCCCGAACCCGATCGCCACCAGCAGCGGCACGCAGCCGTAGACCCCGGCCCGCATGGCCAGCCACAGGGCCTCGCCGGTGACCAGTTCGCGCACGTCGACGGGGGCGGCCAGGATGCCCTCGTAGGTGTGCAGGAAGCGGCGTTTGATGAAGGTGTTGATGACGGCGGGCATCATCGACTGGAACATGACCGACACCGCGACGATGCCGGTGCCGAGGAAGTCGATGTAGCTGAACCCGGCGAGGGTGCCGATGAGGGCGCCCATGCCGAATCCGAAACAGAGCAGATAGAGGGTGGGCTCGACGACGGCCGCGAAGGTCGTGGCCCGCCAGGACTGTCCGTACAGGATCCATTCGCGGGCGACCACCCCCATGACCGCGTCGGCCTCGAAGCGTCCCGGTTTGGCGTGCCGTTCCGGGCGGGCGTCGTCGCGGCGCTGCGTCAGGCTCATTCCACGGACTCCCCGGTCAGGGTCACGAACACGTCTTCGAGGTTGCTGTCCCTGCGGTCGGGGGTGCCCAGGCGGTCGCGGACCGACTCCGGGAGCTCCTCGGCGCGCAGCACGGACAGGGTGGTGCCGGTCCGGCGCGTGGTGAAGCCGTGCCCGTTGACCAGCCGCTCCAGCTCGGCCATGCCGCCCTCTCCGTCGGGCGTGTACTCCTCGACGCTGGCCCCGGCGTACTTGGCGACGAGGTCGGCGGGGGCGCCCCGCTCGACGACCCTCCCCTTGGCCATGAGGGCGACCTCGTCGGAGAGGCGTTCGGCCTCCTCGATGTAGTGGGTGGACATCAGGACGGTGGCGCCCTCGTCGCGCAGGGCGGTGATGACGCCCCACAGTTCCTGGCGCACCTGCGGGTCGAGGCCGACCGTGGGCTCGTCCATGAGGACCAGTTCGGGCCGGTGCAGGAGGGCGCGGACGATGAGCAGGCGCCGCCGCATCCCGCCGGAGAGGTCGTCGACTGGGGTGTCGCCGCGGTCGCTGAGCTGCGCCAGGCGCATGGTGCGGGCGATGGCCTCCTTGCGGCGGGCCCGCGGGACCCGGTACAGGAACGAGAACATCCGCAGGTTCTGCTCGACGGTGAGTTCCTCGTCGAGGTTGTCGTGCTGGGGAACGACGCCCATGCGGGCGCGGGCCCACTTGGACTCGGCGGGGATCGCGTGGCCGAGGATGCTGATGTCGCCCTCGTCGGCGATGGACTGGGCGGTGAGCATCTTCATGGTGGTGGACTTGCCCGCGCCGTTGGGGCCGAGAAGGCCCAGGACGACTCCCTGGGGCACTTCCAGGTCGAGTCCGTCGACGGCGGTGAGGGAACCGAAGCGCTTGACGACGCCGCGCAGGTGGATGGCCGGCACGGCGGAGACGTCCCGGGAGGTCATGGCAGCGCTCCCGGGTACTGCCCGTCCGGGCTCTGGTGAGGTCATGGGAACACCGTAGACACCGGGGCGGACATTTTTCCAACCTTTTTTCCGCGCACGCCCGACGCAAGGAATACATTTGTGGCGATTTTTATACCATCAACCGAAAACAAACCTTATAGATAAGCCAAGCATCCGTCAACCTCGCAGGTCAGAAACCTTTATTCCGGAAAAGCTTCCTTTTTTGAGCCATGTCTGTATAGTCGCCATCCACACCTTTCGGACGGGCTGGAACCCCCGACTGGCCCCGTGCCACGGGCTGTCCGAAAGGTAGTCCCTCCAGCCCGGACGGCCGTGCGGACTCGCGAACCGCACGGCTCCCCCGCCAGGGCCCCGGAGTTCTCGCGGTTTGTCGGGGAAGTAACGAACGCCGGATCTACACCGCCTGTGAGGACATAACCGGGTTCTGACATGCAAAAACGGGCACGGGCCTGAAGGATCATGGAGTTGTCGAGACACCACTATCCGCAAGGCTCCGCACCCGCTGTGTCATCATCTCGCTCCCAAGGCGTTCTCACAACCGATCCCGCCGAACCGCTCACCCCGGACCTGATGGACCACCTGGCCACCATCGACGACCCCCGCCACCCACGCGGCCGCCGCTACCCCCTGACCGCCTTGCTCGCCCTGAGCGTGTGCGCTCTGACCACCACCGGCCACAACACCACCACAGCCATCACCGAATGGGCTCACAACGCACCCCCACCCATCCTCCTGCGCCTGGGGCTTCCCGTCTGCCCTTTCACAGGGCGGATTCACATCCCCGACGAGCGCACCCTGCGCGAGGTGCTCGCCCGCCTGGACCCCGCCCAACTCGCCCGGGCCGGCCTGGCCACCCTGGACACCCGCACCGGCCCACCACCCACACCCCACAGTGCGGCCCGCACCCCCGGCGGGGCACCCGAACGCGAACACCGCCGGTCCCACCGCACCCGCCAATGCCAGATGCCACCCCCACGGCTACGCCACACCGCCTACGCCGTGGACGGCAAGACCCAGCGCGGCGCCCGACCGCGCAAGGGCCGCGCTTCGATCTCGATGTCCTTGCACGCCGCCCGCCACCACGACGCCGCCGTGGCCGCCTGCACCCAGCTGGGCAACAAGAAGGGTGAGACCAGCGCCTTCACCGCCCTGCTCGACCAACTCCACGACACCGAGCTCCTGGGCGCGATCATCACCGCCGATGCCCTGCACACCGTGGCCGACCACGCCACCTACCTCCTTGAGCGCGGCGCCCACTACCTGATCTATGTCAAGGGCAACCGGCCCAGGCTGCACTCCCAGCTGTCCACTCTGCCCTGGTCACAGATACCGGTGGCCCACAGTCAGGGCCCCACCCACGCCCACGGACGCGAAGAACACCGGTCGGTGAAGGTCACCGCCGTGACGGGCCTGGCCTTTCCCGGGGCCCGACAGGTGGTGCGCATCGAGCGCCACCGCCGCGAGCACGGCAAGGCCCAGGGCAGCCGCGAGGTGGTCTTCGCCGTCACCGACCTGGACGCCCACCAGGTCTCGCCCGCGGAACTGGCGGCCCACGCTCGCGGTCATTGGACGGTGGAGAACCGGGTGCACTACGTGCGGGACGTGACCTTCAACGAAGACGCCCGGCGCACCCGCACCGGGGCGGCCCCGGTCGTGTTGGGTTGCTTGACCGACATCGTCCGCCAGGCGCTGAGCGCCGCGGGGTGGAAGAACACACAGTCCGGGCGCAGAGCCCACACAGGCAAGGACAAAGTCCTCGACCTACACGGCATCAGACGAACTCGGCCTGTATGGATCTAAACCGCGAGAACTCCGGGGCCCTGGCTCCCCCGCTAGTCCACGACTTGAGGAGAACCCCCTATGAGGTTCGGACGTCTCATGCGCTCCGCCGCCGTCCTGGCGGTCGCACCCGTCGCCGTCGCCGGCCTGGCCGCCTCTCCGGCCAACGCCCACGGCACACTCGGCAACCCGATCAGCCGGATCGCCGCCTGCTACGCCGAAGGCCCGGAGAACCCGCAGTCGGAGATGTGCGTCCGCCTGGTCGAGGAGAACGGCACCCAGCCGCTCTACGACTGGCACGAGGTCAACATCGCCAACGCCGACGGCCGGCACCGCGAGATCATCCCCGACGGCCAGCTGTGCAGCGCTGGGCGGGACAAGTACTCCGCCCTGGACAACCCGGGCGACTGGGCGAGCACAGCGGTCACCAGCCTGCCCTCCGGCGGTGACCACACCTTCGAATACACCGCCGCGGTACCGCACGCCGGTTACATCGAGTACTACGTGACCACCGACGACTGGGACCCGAGCACCCCGCTGACCTGGAGCGAGCTGGAGTCGGAGCCCTTCGCCGTCGACGACCAGCCGGTCGCCGAGAACGGCACCTACACCATGACCGCCGAGCTTCCCGCCAAGAGCGGCGAGCACCTGATCTACACGATCTGGCAGCGCACGGACAGCCCCGAGGCCTTCTACACCTGCTCCGACGTCACCTTCGGCGGTTCGAGTGCCGAGGTGACCCAGGCCGCCGCCGGCACCGAGCCCTTCACCGTGGACGAGACCGCCTACGAGGACCTCGACCACGACCACACCGAGACCACCACCGAGGCCCACACCGAGGAGGGCACCGAGGCCGCGGCCGAGGAGACCGCCACCGGCGAGGAGACCACCGGCACCGAAACCGGCACCGAGGCCGACGAGGCCGCCGCCCCGCACAGCGACCACGCCGCCGGAGGTGAGGAGCTGGCCAGGACCGGCACCGCGATCACCGCCCTCTTCGGCACCGCCATCGCGCTGATGGCCGCGGGCGCCGCAGCCCTGCACCTGGCACGCAAGCGCCGCGCCACCGCCTAGGACCCCGGGAACACGGCCCCGAGGAACGGCCCCGGACGCGGAAGACCCCGCGTCCGGGGCCGCCTACCGTCCACAGGCGAGGGAAAACCCGTTGCGCTCATATCCGACCCGTGTCTACCGTTGAGGGGTCGGAAACGGACTCGAACGAGCCGGGGCCCACCAGCCCTCAGCTCTAGGACAGGTGTAGATGCCCCGGAACGCGCCGAGCGCGCCTCACAGCCGCGCGGGATTCCGCATGCCCTCACTCCAGATGGACGGCTGACCGGACCCGCCCCCGTCGAGACCCGCTCGGCGCTCTTGCTGTTGATCCCTTTTCACTCTCCAGCAAGGAGTTCCCGGGTTGCCCACCACCGACCCCACACCTTTCGTCTGCGTGCTCTGCGGTCTGTCCGTGTCCGATCCCGGACCCGACCACCAGCCGCGCGACCACTGCCCCAGCTGTCTGGGCTCCCGCCACGTGCACGACCAGCACGACGGCGGCGCCTCCGACTGCGACGGGCGCATGACACCCATCTCCGTCGTCGTACCGCGCGACGGCCGCTGGAGACTCGTCCACCGCTGCGTGCGCTGTGACGAACTCTCCGAGAGCGCCGTGGCCAGTGACGACAACCCGCTCGTCCTGATGCGCATCGCCGTGCGCCCGCTCGCCGAACCGCCGTTCCCGCTCGAAACGCTCGGGGAGGTGTGAGCGTGGGCCGACGCAACCACCGCGACCGGGCACAGCCGCAGCGCCGCAAGACCGTACTGCGCGCACGCGGGGAACAGGGCCGTCGATCCGGACCGGCAGCGGAGTCCTTCCGCTGCGCCCACTGCCGGCTCGACGTGCCGCTGCGGGCACTGGGCACCGCGCACCGCAACCACTGCCCGCACTGCCTCACCAGCCTGCACGTGGACGGCCGGGTCCCGGGCGACCGGGCCGCCGACTGCCACGGCCGGATGGAGGCGGCCAGTGTCAGCGCCCGGCCCGACGGCGAATGGCTGATCATCCACCGCTGCCTGTCGTGCGGGGAGCTCAGCGCCAACCGGGTCGCGGGCGACGACAACGCCCGCGCCCTGGTCCGACTGGCGGTGCGGCCGCTCTCGGCCACCACCGCACGCCGCGCTCTGATGCTCTTGTAGGCGTTACCTGCGAAGACGGCCGCGGGGCCGGGAAGGGCCCGGCCCCGCGGCCGTTCCCTCCACCACCACCGCGACCCCTCCGTGACCGCGATTCCTCTACCCTGGGGGCCGTGAGTGAGGAAGTCTCCCCCGCCCGGATGAGGGCCTCCAACAACGACCGCGAACGCGTCAGCGAGGTCCTACGCGCCGCCGTGACCGACGGCCGGATCGACATGGAGGAGTTCGAGGAGCGCCTCCACCGGGCCCAGGAGGCCAGGTTCCTCGGCGACCTGCCCGAACTCACCGCCGATCTTCTGCCCCCCGCGGAACAGCCCATCCAGCTCGCCCCCGAGCCGATGGTCAGCTGGTTCACCACCCTCCGGCGCAAGGGCCGCTGGGTCGCGCTCCCCGACGAGCAGGCCGGGGCGGTGCTCGGGCGCACCGAGATCGACATGCGCGAGGTCCTGCTCACACACAACCACCACCGGATGTCCGTGAGCACCTTCCTCGGCAAGGTCGTCATCGACGTCCCCGAGGGCGTCGAGGTCCGGATGAAGGGCTGGTCCTTCCTCGGCAGGCGCAGCACCAACGCCCGCCAGAGCACCATGTCCAACCCGCCGGTCCTGGAGATCGACGGGTTCTGCCTGTTCGGCAGCGTGCGCGTGCGCGCCCCCAGGCGCCGTCTCCTCCTCGGCCGCCGCCGCGCCCGCCGCCAGCTCAACGGCTGATCTCTGACCTGGGACGATGTCAACATGACACGTGCAACACCGTGAACCCCGGGTGAGGTGCGATGTGCTCTGCCGCGTCTGGCAGGCTTTAGGTCACAGGTTTTCCCAGGAGAGATGGGTTGTCATGAGCGAGTTCCGTATCGAGCACGACTCGATGGGTGAGGTCAAGGTCCCCGCCAAGGCCAAGTGGCGGGCCCAGACCCAGCGTGCCGTCGAGAACTTCCCGATCTCGGGGCAGGGGCTGGAGAACGCCCACATCGCCGCGCTCGGCGAGATCAAGGCCGCCGCCGCCAAGGTGAACGCCGAGCTCGGCGTGATCTCCGACGACATCGGCAAGGCCATCCGTGAGGCCGCCCTCGAGGTCGCCGACGGCAAGTGGAACGACGAGTTCCCGATCGACGTCTTCCAGACCGGTTCGGGTACCTCCAGCAACATGAACACCAACGAGGTCGTGGCCACCGTCGCCAAGGAGCGCACCGGCGTCGACGTCCACCCGAACGACCACGTGAACGCCTCGCAGTCGTCCAACGACGTGTTCCCGTCCTCCATCCACATCGCCGCCACCTCGGCCGTGCAGAACGAGCTGATCCCGGCGCTGCGCCACCTGGAGGGCGAGCTCACCCGCAAGTCCATCGAGTTCGCGTCGGTCGTCAAGAGCGGCCGCACCCACCTGATGGACGCCACCCCGGTCACCCTGGGCCAGGAGTTCGCCGGGTTCGCCGCGCAGGTCCGCTACGGCGTCGAGCGCATCGAGGCCGTCCTGCCGCGCGTCGCCGAGCTGCCCCTGGGCGGTACCGCGGTCGGCACCGGCATCAACACCCCGGAGGGCTTCTCCGCCCGGGTCATCGCCGAGATCGCCGCCAACACCGGTCTGCCGCTGACCGAGGCCCGCGACCACTTCGAGGCGCAGGGCGCCCGTGACGGTCTGGTCGAGCTCTCCGGCCAGCTGAGGACGATCGCGGTCGGCTACTGCAAGATCGCCAACGACATCCGCTGGATGGGTTCGGGCCCGACCACCGGTCTGTCCGAGATCTTCCTCCCCGACCTCCAGCCGGGCTCGTCGATCATGCCGGGCAAGGTCAACCCGGTCCTGTGCGAGGCCATGCTCCAGGTCTCCTCGCAGGTCGTCGGTAACGACGCCGCGGTGGCCTTCGGCGGCGCCTCCGGTAACTTCGAGCTCAACGTGCAGCTGCCGATGATCGCGCGCAACGTGCTCGAGTCGATCCGCCTGCTGGCCAACGTCTCCAATGTCTTCGCCGACCGCTGCGTGGCCGGGATCAAGGCCAACGAGGAGCAGTGCCGCGTCTACGCGGAGTCCTCCCCGTCGATCGTGACCCCGCTCAACCGCTACATCGGCTACGAGGAGGCCGCCAAGGTCGCCAAGCAGTCGCTGGCCGAGAAGAAGACCATCCGCGAGGTCGTGCTCGAGCGCGGCTACGTGAAGGACGGCAAGCTCACCGAGGAGCAGCTCGACGCCGCCCTCGACGTCCTCAAGATGACCAACTCCCAGCAGTAGGCCACCAAGGGCCCGAGGGGGCACCTCGCGCACGCGGGGTGCCCCCTCTCACGTGATCAGGTACCGATTCGGTTCCGCACCCTGTCCGGTAGGAACCTTCCCCACCTGGTCGGCGTCGGACATTCTTAGTCAGACCACACCGTTTCACTGCCCGCTTCGAGAGGGCGACAGATGTCGAGTAACAGCCAACAGACCATTGCGAACCGCTACGTGCTGCGCCGTGAACTCGGCCGTGGCGGCATGGGCATCGTCTGGGAGGCACACGACACGGCCCTGGACCGGGTCGTGGCGATCAAGCAGGTCATCCTCCCCGGCCACTTCACCGACGCAGAACGCGACGACGCGCACGCCCGGGTCCGCCGCGAGGCCCAGTCGGCCGCGCGGATCGCCCACCCCACGGTGATCACCATCCACGACGTGTTCGAGTACGAACACAACCCGTGGGTGGTCATGGAGCTGGTCGAGGGCGGCTCCCTCCAGGAGATGCTCGCCGAGACCGGCGCGCTGCCCCCGGACACCGTCGCCGACATCGCCGAATCCCTGCTCCAGGCCGTGCGCGCCGCGGATGCCGCCGGGGTCCTGCACCGGGACATCAAACCCGGCAACATCATGATGTCCACCGACGGGCGGGTCATCCTCACCGACTTCGGCATCGCCACCATGGAGGGCGGTCCGAGCATCACGCGGACCGGTGCGCTGATCGGTTCCCCCGAGTACATGCCGCCCGAGCGCCTGGAGGGCGGTCCGGCCGAGCACCGGGGCGACCTGTGGAGCATCGGCGTCACCCTGTACGCCGCGGTGGAGGGCACCTCGCCGTTCCGTCGCGACTCCATCACCGCAGCGATCGCCGCGGTCATCTCCGCTCCGCTTCCGCCGATGACCCGGGCCGGATGGCTGGAACCGGTGATCACCGGTCTGCTGGAACGCGACCCGGACCGGCGGCTCACCGTGGACCAGGCCCTGGAACTGCTGCGGCGCTGCCGCGGCGGCGACGTACCGGGGGCTGCGGCAGCAGGTGGTTTCGGCGGCACCGGGGCCCATGAGGCCCACAGCGCGCACAGCGGCGGTTACCCCGACCAGCAGGCGAGCGGCCCGCAGACGCCGTACCCGGTCGAGCACTCCTCCGGCGAGTACTCCTCCGGCGGGGGCTACTACGGGCAGGGCGCCTACCCGGGCGGTGGCCAGTACGGACAGGAGCAGTACGGGCACGGCCAGTACGAGCAGGAACAGTACGCGCACGCGGCGGCCCCCTCCCCCTATGTCGAGCACGACCGGCCCCCGAACAGGCGCGGTGGCTCCGGGAAGACCTGGTTGGCGCTGGGCGTGACCCTCGTGGCCGTTCTGGTGGTCGCGGGCATCGTGGTCGCGGTGTCCATGCGCCCCGAGGCGGGCTCCGATACGGCCGCGGACGACCCCGGGCGCTCCGAGGGGCGCGATCCGGAGTCGGCCCAGGAGGAGCCGGAGGGCGTCCGCGTCGAAGGGACACCCCCCGAGTACGACGATGACGACCTCCAGGTGTTCGGCTCGGAGTGGTTCACGATCTCCTACCCCGGCGGCTGGACCGTCGACGACAGCCAGATCGACGACTCCATCGCGCTGTTCGTCGCTCCGGGGATGGAGCACGAGCTCATGGTGGAGGGCTGGGAGGAGAGCGATTTCACCGGTACCGCCGGGGAGTTCCTGGCGCAGACCGACGGCGGCACCGACATCGAGGACGCCACCAGCGGCTACGAGGTGCTCGACTCCGAGGACTTCGACCGGGACGACTTCGACGGCGGCCTGGCCGGGCTGGACGTGGCGATGGTCGAGGCCGACCTGGTCAACACCAACTGGGGCGAGCCCGAGCGGCGGCTCTGGGTGTACGCGGTGGTCCTGGAGGAGGGCGACCAGCGGGTGTTCTACCTGGTGAGCGTGAACGTGCCCCGGGAGCAGGAGGGCGACTTCGACGACATCCACGAGGACGTCATCGAGACCTTCACCCCGCACAAGTAAACCCCCTGGACGAGGAACGGCCCCGCACGGTTCTTGGGTTCTAGCGGTGGTCGCAACACCCTGACTTTGGGGAGGTTGCGACCACCGTGTCGTTTTCCAAGCAAGAACTGGCCCGGCTGCGGGAGCGGTTCCTGGAGCTGATGACCGAGTCCGGGAACGTCACCGAGGTAGCCCAAAAGCTCGGTATCAACCCCAACACCGCGTTCACCTGGGCACGCAAAGCCGGACTACGCTCCAGGCGCCAGCAGCGCCGCCACCCAGCACGAGACGAGTACCACCGCCTGCGCAAGAGCGCTGTGCCCCGCCGGGAGGCCGCCCGGCGGGTCGGGATCAACGAGCGCACCGCCAAAGACTGGGACCGCGGGGTACGCAAGTCCGGCAACTCAAGGATCTATGCCGATGGCCGCCGGGTGAACTACTCCACCGGACAGACCACCATAGAGCCCATGACCAGCCCCCAACCAGCGTTGGACGCACTCGAACGGCAGGTGCATCCACGGTTTTTGACCCTGCACGAGAGGGAGAGGATCGCCGACCTTCACCGGGCCGGGTGGAGCCTGCGAGCGATCGGCCGTGACCTGGGGCGACCCGCCTCGACGATCAAGCGTGAACTCGACCACCACCGTGGCCAGGACGGCTCCTACGGCGCCTATGCGGCCCAGCGCCGGGCCATCGCGCAGCGGGCGCGTCCCAAACCCGCCAAGCTCGCCTGTCCCGGCCCCTTGCGCGACTACGTCGCCCAGGGGTTGGAGGAACAATGGTCCCCCGAGCAGATCAGCAACCGGATCGTTGAGGACCATCCTGATGACCAGGACATGCGTGTGAGCCACGAGACGATCTACCAGGCGCTCTACGTCCAGGCCCGGGGCGGTCTCAAACGCGAGGTCGCCGCCGCTTTGCGCACCGGCCGTATCCGACGCAAGCCCCGCCGTTCCTCCGAGCACAGGCAGAGCCGGTTCGTTGATCCGATGGTGATGATCAGCGAGCGCCCCGCCGAGGTCGAAGACCGTGCTGTTCCAGGTCATTGGGAGGGCGATTTGATCACGGGGGCGCATAACAAGTCCGCGATCATCACCCTGGTCGAGCGCTCGACCAGGTACGTGATGCTCGGGCACTTGCCCGGCGAGCACACCGCCGAGGCTGTGGGAGGCGTTCTGAGCGCTCTGGTCCAGACGCTGCCCGAGCATCTGCGTGGGTCCTTGACCTGGGACCAGGGCAGCGAGATGGCCGGTCACAGGAGGTTCTCGGTGGATACGGGGGTACCGGTGTTCTTCTGCGATCCGGCCTCGCCCTGGCAGCGCGGGTCGAACGAGAACACCAACGGGCTGTTGCGCCAGTACTTCCCCAAGGGCACCGATCTGTCGGTGCACGGCCCGCTGGACCTGGAGCACGTGGCTCAGAAGCTGAACGGTCGGCCACGCAAAACGCTCGGCTGGAAAACTCCAGCCGAGCGTTTGCATACACTCGTGTGATCAACGAGGTGTTGCGAGGACCCCTTGAATCCGCCGTTCGCGCGGGGCCGTTCTGCGTTGTCCTGGAGGTTCGAGGCGGTCCGGAGGGAGGCTAGTACCAGCCGACGGACTGGGAGTGGGCCCAGGCCTCGCAGGGGGTGCCGTAGCGGTCCTTGATGTAGCTGATCCCCCAGGAGATCTGGGTGGCCGGGTTGGTCTGCCAGTCGGAACCGTGGGAGGCCATCTTGCTGCCGGGCAGGGACTGCGGGATGCCGTAGGCGCCGGAGCTCGGGTTCTGGGCCGTGTGGTTCCAGTTGCTCTCCTTCTCCCACAGGGGCTCAAGGCAGTTGTCGAACTGCTCGGCGCCCCAGCCCTGGGCCGCCACGGCCTGGCGGGCGATGCCCTTGGGGTCGCCCGTGAACTCGGGCGTCTCCTCGGCTTCTTCCTCCTCCTCTTCTTCCTCTTCCTCCTCGATGTCGCTGCCGGTGGCCAGGGTGATGCGCACCCCGTCGCCGTTGGCAGCGTCACGCTGGTCCTGCGCCTGATCGCGCAGGGCCTGGAGTTCGTCCTCGGTCAGCTGTTCCGAGGCCGCGAAGAACTCGTCGCCCTCGGTTTCGTCGGTGTCGACCGCGGGTTCCTCGGACTGCGGCACGGCGGCGCTGGCCGCCGCACCCGGGTCCACACCGTCGTCCGCGAAGGCGGAGACGGCGAACGTCGCGCCGGCGACCAGGGTCGCCGCACCGACCGCCGCGGTACTGCGCAGCGACATGCGGTTGAGTAGCACGGTTGCCTTTCCCAAAAGGGGGTTTAGGGCAGGGAAAAACCTATTAATACCAGTTGTTGGCCTGGGAGTGGGACCAGGCCCCGCACGGATTCCCGTAGCGGTCCTTGATGTAGCTGATCCCCCAGGAGATCTGGGTGGCCGGGTTGGTCTGCCAGTCGGAACCGTGGGAGGCCATCTTGTTCCCGGGCAGGGACTGCGGGATGCCGTAGGCGCCGGAGCTCGGGTTCTGGGCCGTGTGGTTCCAGTTGCTCTCCTTCTCCCACAGGGGCTCAAGGCAGCCGTGGAACTGGTCCGCGGCCCAGCCCTCGTCGAGGACCATCTGGAGCGCGATCTCCTTGGCCGACCCGGCCGGCACCGGGGTGGTCGGGGCGGAGCTGCCGGAACCACCGGAGCCGCTGGAGGACTCGCTCTGGGCGGGCTCCTCCGGCTCGGGTTCGGGCTCGGGCTCAGCGATCTCGGCGCCGGTGCCGCTGGCGGACTGGACGGCCTCCTCGGCCGCGGTCCGCGCGTCGTCCCGGCTCTGCTCCCGCTGGCTCTCCCGCTCGGTCTCGTCGACCGCGGGCGGGCTCGCGAAGAACTCCTCTTCCAGCTCCTGCGTCTGCTCCGGAGGCGTCACCGCGGAGGTGGCCTGGCCGGGGTCGAGGTCGCCGGTCTGCGCGAAGGCCGAGACGGTGAACATGCCGCCGGCGACCAGCGCCGCGGCTCCGACGGCGCTCATCTGGCGCAGTGAGATCCGGTTGACTATCAAGATCGCCCTTTCACGTTGACGCACGCGTGCCCTGGTCAGAGCGTTCGCGTGGGGTGTTCGCCGCCGTTGGACCGTGTGGCCCGTTCGATCTGCCGCGGCAGGGACGGCACTCGCCGTACGACCGACCGCGGAGCGGGGCTCCCACACGGGAGGGGGAATTCTCGGTGCAGCGCACCCAGCCTGCATCATCGTCACGGTAAAGTAACGCCAGTTTTACTGTGTCCTGACTCACATCACGGAATGTGCGCATTTTCCAGGCCTCTGACCTGCACATCAACACGAAGAGTCAAGGGCTGGTCAACGCCGGACAGGCCTGTGTCACTACTCTCCCCCTCCCGGAAGGGAGGCCGAGGTCACCGAACGACCGATCCGACGGCTGAGTACACGCTCGTGAGCGTCTGAGTACCTGTACGGATGTGCCGGGCAGTGCCGCTGAGGAGCATGGACCCATGAACGCCCAAGGACTCCCACAGCCCCCGCCGGGAGCGCCGCGCCACTGTCCGGAATGCGCCGCTTCCCTGGCCACCGCGGCGCACGCGTGCCAGAACTGCGGTCTCAGCCTGGTCGGACCGACGGCGCAGCGCCTGTGGTGGATCGACACCGAAATCGAAATGCTGCGCGGGCGCGAGCGCGCGCTGGTCCAGGAACGCCCCGTGGTCCTGAACCGGCTGCGCCAGGAGAGCCGCGAGCGCGCCCGGCAGGAGATCCGCGAACGGCTGGAGGCACAGGAGCTCTGGGCGGCCGCGCAGCAGGAGGCCTCACGGCGGGCCCCCGATCCCCTGGACCCGATCGAGGTCCCGGCAGCGCCACCCGCGCCAGCCACACCGGGTGTTCCGGGTGTTCCGGCCAGGCCCCCGGTATCGGCGGCCCCCGCCACCGCCGCCGCGGGCCATGCCCCCGCGCCTGCCGCTCCGGGCCGTTCCGGTGAGGTCAGCCGACGCTCGGCTCAGAACATCATCCTCGGCCTGGGCGGTCTACTGGTCGGCATCGCCGCCCTGGTTTTCGCCATCTGGACGTGGAGCGACATGGGCACCGGCACCCGTGCCGCCGTGCTCGGTCTGACCACCCTGGCCTTCGCCGGACTGGCCCACCCGCTGTACCGGCGCGGTCTGCACGCCACCGCCGAGACCTTCGGTGCGGTGGCCGCCGGTCTGCTCTGCGTGGACGCGCTCGCGCTGTGGCTGCTGAGCGACCAGATCACCAACGGTCCCGGCTACACCGCCGCGGCGCTCGCTGTGATGAGCACACTGCTGGCGCTCTATCCGGCCCTGGTCCCGCTGAGTTCGCCGCGTGTCCTGGCCGCCCTGTTCCTCCAGCCGGTACCGGTGCTGCTGGTGATCGCGCTGCCCAGCGACGGCAACCCCGGCTGGCTGCTGGCCGTGATCGCCGCCACCGCGCTCGCCGACGTGCTGGTCCTGCGCCGCCTCGGCCCGCCCCGCCCTGGCGTCCCCGTCCGCACGCTGCGGGTCGCGGCGCTCATTCTGTGGGGCCTGGCGCTGTTCGTCACCGTCGTGACCGTGCTCGCCGCCGGTTCCTACTCCGGAGAGGACCCGCTGGGCTGGTGGTCACTGGCGACCACCCTGTTCCTGACCGGGATCACCGCGCTGCTGGTGGAGCGCCGGCGCGCGCCCGCACCGGCTGGCCAGGCCGCCCGGGACCAGCACGCGAGCGGTACGCCCGCCCCGGGGAACCTGTCCGTGTTCACGGTGCTGGGTCTGCTCAGCCTGGCCCTGATGCCGCTGGTCGCCGGTCCCGCGCACCTGCCGGTCCTGCCCCGCCTCACAGCCGCGCCGTGGAGCCTGGAACCGGCCGCGATGGCCACCCCCGCCGTCGAGCTCCTCCAGCTGGACCGGGTGAGCACGCTGCCGCCGCTGAGCTTCGTGTACCTGGCCGGAATCCTGGTCGCCACCGCGCTCGCCCTGGGCGCGGTCTGGCTCCTGCACCGCTCCGCCCTGCTCCTCACCCTGTCGCTGACCGCCCCGGCCGCGCTGCTGGCCGTCCCACTGCTGCTCGGCCTTCCCCAGGCCGTGGCGGCCGTGTGGGCGCTGGTCGTCGGCGGCTGCCTGGTCCTGGGCTCGGCGCTGCTGGGCAGGTGGACCGGTGCGGTTCCGGTGATCACCGGAACCCTCACCCTGCTCACCGGCCTGGTCTGGGCGCTGCCCGAGCGGTACACGACCTTGGCCGCCGTGCTGATGCTGGCCGTCACCGCGCTGGTCTGCGCGGCCGGGGCCCGCCGGTTCACCAACCCGGTCCGCCGCCCCGAACCGGGCGACCGGACCGCCACCCTCTACATGGCGGGCACCCTGCTGTGGGGCCTGGCCCTGCTGGTCGGCGGCGCCTACCTGGTCGGGAACCGGGGCGCGGACGGTACCGCGCAGGTCCAGTGGTGGCTGCTGACCGCCGCCGTGCTGCTGTGCGGGGCCACCGCGCTGATGCTCAGCCGGGTGCCGACCCCGTCCTCGCTGCGGCTGACCGCCGACGGCCACCAGTCGGGCACCGACCTGCGCCCGCTGTTCACCCTGATCGGTCTGGGCCTGCTGCCGGTGGCCCCGCTGCTGGCCCTGCCGGAGCGCTCACCGGCCCTGACGCTGTTCGCCGATCGGACCTCGTGGTCCGAGCCGGTCCAGGCGATGTGGGAACCCGTGCACGCCGTGCTCGGGCTGCCCGCACAGCCCAGCGTGCTCTTCGCGGTGGGTTCGGCCCTCGGCGTCCTGCTGGTGGGCGCCCTGGTGGTGGCCCTGGTCGCCGTGATCGAACGCCGCTGGCTGCCGAACGGGTTGGCCCTGGTCGTACCGCCGACGCTGGTGCCGCTGCCGGTTCTGTTGGGCGCGCCGTTCGCCGTGGCGGTCGTGTGGACGGTGCTGGTCGGCGCCGCACTGCTGCTGTGGGTGCCGCGGCTGCGCGCCTCGGTCGGCTGGCTGCCGGGGGTGACCGGGCTGGCCACGATGCTGCTGGCCCTGTCCTGGTCGCTGCCCGAACAGCACACCACGCTGATCGCGCTGCTGCTGGTCGCCACCGTGGCCCTGCTGTCCGCGCTGACCCACCAGGACCTGCGCGCCGCCACCGCGGTTCCCGGAACCGGAGGTACCTGGCCAGCCGACGCCGGGGGGTCCGTGGCCGCGCTCGTGTCCGGGCTGACGATGGTGACCTGGGGCGCCACTCTCCTCTTCGGGCTGGCCGCTCTGATCGCCTCCGCCGCCGTCGGCGCACCCGGGCAGGTGCCCTGGTGGCTGCTGGGCGCCGTCACCCTGCTGCTCGGCGCGACCGCGCTGGTCCTGGACCGCACCGAGCGCCGGGCAGGCTCGACCCCGGACGGCGGTGCCCCGTCCGCGTTCGGGATCGGAGCGCTTCTCCTGCTGGCCGCCGTCCCGCCCCTGGTGGGACCGCGCGGCCTGCCCACGATCCCCGCGCTCGGCCCCGACGACTCCCCCTTCGATGCCCCGACCGCGGCGATGCTGGCGCCGGCACGGGAGTTGGTGGGCCTGCCGGTCCCGGCCGATACCCTGACGGCTCTGCTCACCGCCCTGGGCATGATGGTCGCCGGGTCACTGGCGCTGAGCACCGTACTGCTGCTGGGGCGGGGGCTGCTGACCCCGGCGATCACCCTGGTCGGAGCGCTCACCCTGGTGCCACTGCCGGTTCTGTTGGGCGCGCCGTTCGCCGTGGCGGTCGTGTGGACGGTGCTGGTCGGCGCCGCACTGCTGCTGTGGGTGCCGCGGCTGCGCGCCTCGGACGGCTGGCTGCCCGGGACGATCGGGCTGGCCACGATGCTGCTGGCCCTGTCCTGGTCGCTGCCCGAACAGCACACCACGCTGATCGCGCTGCTGCTGGTCGCCACCGTGGCCCTGCTGTCCGCGCTGACCCACCGCGGTCTCGCCCGTCCCTCCCGTACCTCCCCCGGGCCGGGCGGTTCCCCGGAGCGGCTCGTGTACGGTCTCACCGCCCTCACCTGGGGTGCCGGTCTGCTCTTCGGGTTCGCCGCCCTGGTGATGTCCGCGGCTGACGGCTCCGCCGCCCAGCTGCCCTACTGGCTGCTGGGCGCCCTCGCCCTGCTGCTCGGTGCGACCGCGATGGTCCTGGGCCGTACGGACCGCGAGCGGGCCGCCGAACCGGACCGGTCGGGCGTACCGGCCTCGTTCAGCGTGGTGGGTCTGCTGCTGGCGGCGATCGTTCCGCTGCTGGTCGGGCCGCGCGGCGTGACCGCGCTGGCGCCGTTCTCGTGGATCCACGGTGTGTACGAGGCTCCGCTCTCGGCCCTGCTGGACCCTGTGCACGTCTTCCTCGGGCTGCCCGCCCCGAACGACACCCTGAGCATGTTCACCGTCCCCCTGGGACTGCTGGTCGCCGCGCTGCTGGTCCTGGGCACGGTGCTGCTGCTGGACCGGACCCTGTTGGTGCCGACGGCGGCGCTGGTCCTCCCGCTCACCCTGATCCCGCTGCCGGTGGCGGTGGGCGCGACCTTCCTGGCAGCCCTGGTGTGGACGCTCGCGGTCGGCTCCCTGCTGTTCACCGGCTCCGCGCTGCTCCGGGAGGGACAGGGCTCCTGGATGCCCTGGATGACCGGTCTGGCCACGCTCGCGCTGGCGCTGAGCTGGTCCGTCTCGGAGCGCTACAGCACGGTGGCGGTCCTGCTCGCGGTGGCGGCGGCCGCCTCGGTGGTCACCGCCCTGGCCCGGACCCGGTTCGTGGCGATCGCCTCCACCTCGGTGGCGGTGACGGCCACCGGCGGGTTCGCGCTCACCCTGCCGCTGGCCCTGAACGTGCCGGTCGAGTACGCGGCCTTCGGACCCATCGCCGTGGTGGCCGCCGTGGCCGTGGTCGCCCCGCGGCTGCGCAGCCCGCTGGTGGAGGCGGCCGAGGTCCCCGCCTCGGTGTGGGCCGCCCTCGCCCTGGGCCTCACCGTCCTGAACGGCACCCGCCTGGAGCTGGTGGCGGTCGCGCTGGCCGTGGTCGGCGTGGTGAGCCTGGCCAGCGCGGTGCGGCCGGGCCGCCGAGGGTTCGCGGTGGTCGGCGCGGCGCTGATGTTCCTGGCGCTGTGGACCGCGCTCGCCTCATGGAACGTCACCGTCCCGGAGGCGTACACGGTCCCGCCCGCACTCGCTTTCCTGGTGATCGGCTGGGAGTGGTCGCGCAAGGCCGACGAAACCCCGCCGAGCTGGCTCGCCTACGGCGGCGGCCTGGCGCTGCTGCTCGGCCCGACGGTGTGGCTGGTGCTCATCGAGGACGACCTGGTCTGGCGGGTCCCGACCGTGCTCGCGGTGGGCCTGGCGGTCACGGTGTGGGGTCTGTTCCAGCGTCTCCAGGCGGCCCTGGTCATCGGCGGCCTCGCCCTGCTCGTGACCTCGCTGCGCGCCTTCGGTCCGCCGCTGTGGGAGCTGACCCAGCTGATGCCCAACTGGCTGCCGTTCGCCGTGATCGGGGTGCTGCTGCTGATCGTGGGCGCCCGATACGAGGCCAGCCTGACCCGCCTGCGCCAGGTCGGCCGGATGCTCTCAGAGATGCGCTAGCCGTGCCCGGAGCAGCGTGCGCCCGCCTCACGGTTCGTGGGGCGGGCGCACCTGTGCGGGTTCGGGGATTGAGGGTTCGGGGGCTAGGGGCTAGGTCTCCAGCATCTCGGTGACCAGGGCGGCGATGGGCGAGCGCTCCGAGCGGGTCAGGGTCACGTGCGAGAACAGCGGGTGGCCCTTGAGCTTCTCGATCACCGCGACGACCCCGTCGTGGCGGCCCACCCGCAGGTTGTCGCGCTGGGCGATGTCGTGGGTGAGCACCACCCGCGAGTTCTCGCCCAGCCGGGACAGCACCGTGAGCAGCACGTTGCGCTCCAGCGACTGGGCCTCGTCCACGATCACGAAGGCGTCGTGCAGCGAACGGCCGCGGATGTGCGTGAGCGGCAGGACCTCCAGCATCCCCCGGTCCACGATCTCCTCGATGACGTCCTCGCTGGTCACCGCGGACAGGGTGTCGTGCACCGCCTGACCCCAGGGCGTCATCTTGTCGTTCTCGGTGCCCGGCAGGTAGCCCAGTTCCTGGCCGCCCACCGCGTAAAGCGGACGGAAGACCATCACCTTGCGGTGCTGGCCGCGCTCCAGGACGGCCTCCAGCCCGGCGCACAGCGCCAGCGCCGACTTGCCGGTACCCGCACGACCGCCCAGGGACACGATGCCGACGTCGGGGTCGGTGAGCAGGTCGAGCGCGATCCGCTGCTCGGCGCTGCGCCCCTTCAGACCGAACACGTCCCGGTCCCCGCGCACCACCTTCACCGACTTGTCGGCCTGCACCCGCCCCAGCGCCTTGCCCTGCTCGGAGACGAGCACCAGACCGGTGTGGCAGGGCAGGTCCCTGGCCTCCTCGATCTGGCTCTCCCCTGCGGAGAACAGTTCGCTGATGTTGTGGGCGGGCACGTCCAGCTCCGCCATCCCGGTCCACCCGTGCTCGATGGCGAGCTCGGCCCGGTACTCGTCGGCCGGCAGACCGATCGAGGAGGCCTTGATCCGCATCGGCAGATCCTTGCTCACCAGGACCACGGAATCCTCCGCCGCGCACTCCACCTGGAGGTTGCGGGCGACCGTCAGGATCCGGGTGTCGTTGTCACCGAGCCGGAACCCCGCCGGCAGGATCGCCGGATCGCTGTGGTTGAGCTCGACCCGGAGCGTGCCGCCGTGGTCGTTCACCGGAACGGCGACGTCCAGACGGCCGTGGGCGACCCGCAGGTCGTCCAGTCGGCGCAACGCGTTGCGTGCGAAGTACCCGAGCTCCGGGTGGTGACGCTTGCTCTCCAGCTCGGTGATCACCACCACGGGGATGACGACCTCGTGCTCGGCGAACCGGGCCATGGCCATCGGGTCGGCGAGCAGGACGCTGGTGTCGAGCACGTAGACGCGCGTGCCCTCTCCTACCTCCGTTCGGGGGTCGGTGGGGGGCTGGGTGTCACGGCGATCGGTCGAGGAACTAGCCACTCGTTCTCCCCTTGGGCACCACGAGGGCGCCCTGCTGTCACGGGATCATGGAGGACCGGGACCAGGCCCACGAGGGCCGGGTCCGGCCCTCCTCTTCGATATCCCGCAAGAGCGGAGAAGATCAACGAGACGGGGCCTCCCGAACGGATGGACGAACGCCATCCGCTGTCTACGACGCTACGCGCCCGAGAGCCCGTTTTCCAGAGCCCGAACCCACCACCTGGTGAACTCCGCGTTACGAACTCGCCGTCGACAGACACGGCGCGCCCGGCGGAACGGGGGTGGGAAAGGGAGTGGGAGCGGGGGTCAGGAGCCGAAGCGCCGGTTGCGCGCGCCGTAGGCACGGAGTGCACGCAGGAAGTCCACTCTGCGGAAGGCAGGCCAGAAGACCTCGCAGAAGTAGAACTCCGAGTGCACGCTCTGCCACAGCATGAAACCCGAGAGACGCTGCTCGCCAGAGGTGCGGATGAGCAGGTCGGGATCGGGTTGTCCGCGCGTGTAGAGATGCCGAGCGATGTCCTCGATGTCCAGGCGCTCTGCCAGCTCCTGGATTCCGGTGCCCTTGGCCGCCTCCTCGTGCAGGAGGGACCGAACCGCGTCAGCGATCTCACGTCTACCCCCATACCCGACGGCGACGTTGACAACCAGACCCGGGTTGCCGGATGTGGCCTCTTCCGCCTCTTTAAGGGCACGGGCGGTGGAATCAGGCAGGACGTCGAGCGCGCCGACGGGCCGGGTGTTCCAGCCCTCCTCGCGCAGCCGGGCGATGGTCTCCTCGATGATGCGCACCAGCGGGCCGAGTTCGGCCTCGTCACGGGTGAGGTTGTCCGTGGACAGCATCCACAGGGTGACGACCTGCACACCGATCTCGTTGCACCAGCCGAGCACCTCGAAGATCTTGTTCGCCCCGGCCTGGTGGCCTTGCTCGGCGCCCGGGAGACCGCTGCTCTTGGCCCAGCGCCGGTTGCCGTCCATGGCCACACCGACGTGCCTGGGAATCTCCTGGCTGGTCAGGCCACGTTCGAGACGTCGCTCGTACAGCCAGTACAGGGGGTCACGGAGCCCCATTGGCGAAACCTCTCAGAGCTGGATCAAAAGACGGCGCACTCCGGTAACGGATGTGCCGACGGGGATACCTCCAGAGTAGTTCGCCCGGAGACGTCACGTCACGGCAAGGGATTTGCGCACGTGCTTACGTCCCTGGTGAATACGGGACTTCACTGTTCCCAGGGCCAGGTTCAGCTCGGCGGCGATCTCGTTGTAGTCCATCTGGCACAGGTCCCGGAGGACGAGCGGGGCCACCAGGTTGGGGCGGTCCTTCTCCAGCTGTTCGATCGCCTCCAGCAGGTCGATCCGCGAACCCGCGATGACGCTGGTGGTGCGCGGGTCCCGCTGGTGCGGCATCCGCTCGGCCTCGGTGGGGAACTCGGCGGAACGGCGCTTCATGGAGCGGTAGGTCTGCCGCGCGGAGTTGGACACCACGGTGTAGAGCCACGTGGTGAAGAGGGAGTCGCCCTTGAAGCTGTCGATCTTGCGCGCCACCCGCAGGAGAGCGTCCTGGCAGGCTTCCTCGGCGTCCTGCCGGTAGGGCAGGAACCGGGCGCAGCGGCGCAGCACCTCGGGCTGGATCCGGCGGAGCAGGTCGTCCAGGGCCACGGCGTCACCGTGTTTGGCCCGACGGGCGAGGTCCTCCAGCTCCTCGTCCACGTTGCTGGCCACCCGACGCCGGGGGGCGGGGGTCGCCTCGTTCTCCGAGTTGTCACTGCTGCTCATGGCTGATCTCTTCCTGGCTTGCGACAGACGTCCGGCGGTTCGCACGAACGCGTACGCGCACCCTTGTGCGAGGGTCACACGTCAATTGGACGTCTATGGGCCCCGCTCGGCTCCGGCCTCTCGAATCCTCACATTCTCCGCCCCACCATTCACATGGCGCACAGAACCCGAAGGGGCTCCTCCAGTTTCCCTGCCCCGAAGGCATCGAGACTACCCGGGGAGGGGATCATATCCACGGAAGTCAACGTGAAGGCGCAGATGGTGTATTAGTGGGCAACGAACGCGTATTCACCCCCAACAGACCGAGGCGGAAATGAGCCAACCGGAGGCCTTCGGACGTTACCGTGTCATCCGGCGCCTGGGTTCCGGTTCCTTCGCCACCGTCTGGTTGGCTCAGGACGATCTGCTGAACTACCCGGTGGCCATCAAGGTACTAGCCGAGAACTGGGCGCACCAGATGGACATCCAGCACCGGTTCCTGGAGGAGGCGCGCATCCTGCGCCAGACCGACTCCACGTGGCTGGTCGCGGTCCACGACGTCGACGTGCTGCCCGACGGCCGCCCCTACATGGTGATGACCTACGCCGACCAGGGCAGCGTCGCCGACCTCATCCACCGAGGTCAGCTGCCCTTGGACGAGGCGCTGCGGCTGCTCACGGAGATCGGCCAGGGCATCACCGTGCTGCACGGCCACGGCACGATCCACCGGGACATCAAACCGTCCAACGTACTGCTCCAGTCCTCCCCTGTAGGCCAGCGCGTGCTGGTCGCCGACCTCGGTTTCGCGAAGGCGATCGACGAGGCCTCCGGCTTCACCGCGGCCGCCGGAACCCCCGGGTACATGTCCCCCGAGCAGAGCATCCCCGGCGGTGACCTGGACGTTCGCTCCGATGTGTACTCGCTCGGCGCGGTCGCCTACGAGCTCATCACCGGACGGCCGCCCTCCCGGCCGCCGGTAAAAGTCGCCCCTGGCCGGATTCGGCCAGGTTTGCCCCCGGCACTTGACGAACTGATCCTGTCCGCGCTGTCCGTGGACCGGGAGAGCCGCCCGGCCGACGCCAAGACCTTCACCGACCGGGTCAGGGCGATCCGTATGGCGCCCCACCTCCCCGAGGCCGTCCCCTGGTGGCAGCGCTACCGGATGCCCTGGCAGCGGGCGGGCGTCCTCACCGCGGCCTGCGTGCTCATGGCCACCGGGGTGAGCGCCTCCCTCGGCGCACCCGGCATGTCCCTGACCAGCGTCCGCAACTCCACCCAGGAGATACGGGTGGACGTGCCCTCGGTGTGGGCCCGCGAGTTCCACACCGACCACGAGGCCCGCGAGTCCGTCGCCGAGGCCGGAGCCGCCCCCGGGCTGCTCGCGGCCACCGACACCGACGAATGGCACTCCACCGACGTCCCGGCCTACGGGGTGTACGCCACGGTGGTGCCGGGCGCCCCCGGCCTGAGCGGCGTCGCCGACACCCAGCCCTGCGAGGGGCAGCCGGAAGAGCGCGCCATCAGCAACGACGGTTGGGAGGGCACGGCCTGGGAGTGGCGCGAGTGCCACGACAACGGGGCCTTCACCTCCGTGGCCGTACACCCGCCGGACACCCCCAAGACCGTCTACCTGGAGATCCGCCAGCCGGACTACCGCCCGGACGTGGTCGACGAGATCATCGACCGCGTAGAGCTGCTGTAGTTCCCGGTCTCAGTCCGCGGTCAGCTGGGCTCTGAGGTCCTCGGGGGTGGTGACGGGAAGCTTGCAGACGAAGCCCTCGCAGACGTAGGCCGTGGGCTTCCCCTCCAGCGGGGTGCGGTGTTCCAGCAGAGGTACTCCCCCGCTTTCGGCGCCGTCGCCGCGGGACAGGACGGTGCCCAGAGGTGCCCAGCGCAGGACCGTACGGACCAGCTCCTCGGTCTCCGGGACGCCCGGCTCGCCCACCACGGCGACGGCACGCGGGCCGGTGAGCAGCGCCTCGCCGGTGGCCAGGCCCCAGCCGGCGAAGCGGGGCGCCTTCTCTGCCAGCAGCGGAACCACGGACAGGGCGCCCTCGGCGGCGTTGCGGTGGCGTTCGCTGCCGGTCAGCGCCGCGTAGGACAGCAGCGCGGAGGCGGCGGCGAAGCGGCCCGAGGGGGTGGCGTTGTCCGTGGGGTCCTGGGGGCGGCTGAAGAGCTTCTCGGCGTCGTCGGCGGTGTCGTAGAACCCGCCCTCGCCATCGCCGAAGTGTTCCAGGACGGTGTCCAACAGCCCGCCAGCCTCACGTACGTAGCGGGCCTCACCGGTGACCCCGTGCAGGGCGATCAGCCCCTCGGCGAGGTTGGCGTAGTCCTCCAGCACACCTGCGCTGGGGCCGGGGCGGCCGTCTCTGGAGGTGCGCACCAGGCGCCCGTACCGCAGGTGGGTGCCCAGGACCAGGTCCGCGGTCTCCCGCGCCGCCCGGATCCACGCGGGCCGCTCCAGCAGCGCGCCCGCCTCGGCCAGAGCGGCGATCGCCAGGCCGTTCCAGGAGGCCACCACCTTGTCGTCGCGGGCTGGCGGGACCCGGTCCTCGCGTGCGGCGAGCAGGGCGGCGCGCACCCGGTCGTAGCGTTCGGGGTCGTCGGGGTCCTCGCGGAGCTGGAGCACGGAGGAGCCGCGTTCGAAGGTGCCTTGCTCACCCACCCCGAACAGGTGCGCGGCCCAGGCGCCGTCCTCCTCGCCCAGGACCTCGGTCAGCTGGGCGGGGGTCCACACGTAGTAGGTGCCCTCCTCGCCCTCGCTGTCGGCGTCCAGCGCCGAGGCGAACCCGCCCTCGGGTGTGCGCAGGTCGCGCAGTATCCAGTCCGCGGTCTCCTGGGCCACCCGCAGCAGCAGGGCCCGCTCGCCGGCCTCGGCCGGGTCCGTCCCCACCGGCCGCCGGGCCAGGCGGGTGTAGGCGCGCAGCAGCAGGGCGTTGTCGTAGAGCATCTTCTCGAAGTGCGGGACCACCCAGCCGCTGTCCACCGAGTAGCGGGCGAAGCCGCCGCCGATCTGGTCGTACATGCCGCCCCGGGCCATGGCCACGGCGGTGCCGCCCGCCATCAGGGCGGCGGGGGTGGCCTCGTCCGCGCTCTGGAACGGGAAGGTCCGCTCGTGCTGCGCGATGAGGAAGGACAGCAGCATCGACGGCGGGAACTTGGGCTCGTCGCCGTAGCCGCCGTTGACGGCGTCGTAGTCGCGGATCAGCGCCTGCACGGCCAGGTCCAGGTCGGCGGCGGTGGGCGGCGGGGAGGTGGCCAGCCTACGCGGGGCGCCGAGCGCCTCCACCACGCGTTTTCCCTGGTCGAGGAGGTCGGCGCGCTTGTCCCGCCAGGCGGCGGCCACCCCTTCGCACAGGCGCTGGAAGTGGTCGCGCGGGAAGTAGGTCCCGCAGTAGAACGGGGCGCCGTCGGGGGTGGCGAACACGGTCATCGGCCAGCCGCCCTGGCCGGTCATGGCCTGGGTGGCCTCCATGTACACGGCGTCGACGTCGGGGCGCTCCTCCCGATCGACCTTGATGTTGACGAACAGGGCGTTCATCCGGCTCGCGGTCGCCAGGTCCTCGAAGGACTCGTGGGCCATCACGTGGCACCAGTGGCAGGCCGCGTAGCCCACGGAGATCAGGACGGGGACGTCTCGGCGGCGGGCCTCGGCGAAGGCCTCCTCACCCCAGGGCCACCACTCCACGGGGTTGTCGGCGTGCTGCAACAGGTAAGGGCTGGTCGCGTCGCTCAGGCGATTGGGCATGGTTCCACTGTGCCACTTCGCGAACGGTCCCGTTCAGTTGTCCACAGACCGGAATCGGGACGTCGGCCAGAGTGCCGGGGCGGCTTCGCGGGCGACGTCGGCTTCCGGTTACTTGCGGCCGCGGGAGCGGGTGCGTGTGACGTCCACCGGGTCGAAGCACTCCCAGGCATCGGCGATGGCCAGCGTGGGTTCGAGCCCGGCGGCGATGTGCGCGCGGTAGAGCTCGGCGGCGCCCTCGCTGTCGCGGGCCCGGAGCAGCTCGTACAGCCGGACGTGCTCCTCGCGCTGCTCGCGGGTGTCGCGGTGCTTGGTGAGGTGGAAGAGCCACTGCACGCGGGAGTTGAGCGGGGCCATCATCTGCTGGAGCAGGGGGTTGCCACAGGCCGCGAGTACGGCGCGGTGGAAGCCCGCGTTGGCGGCGGCGGTCGCGGCGTCGTCACAGGCGGCGAGCGCGCGGGCGGCGTCATCGAGGAGTTCACGCATCAGGCGCAGGTCGGCGTCGGTGCGCCGGGTGGCGGCCAGGCGGGCGGCCAGTGTCTCCAGCTCCTCGCGGACCTCGAACAGGCGCACGACGTCCTCGCGCGACCAGCTGGCCACCATGGCGCCCTGCCGCGGGACGAGGACGATGAGGCCCTCGGCCTCCAGCAGCCGCAGCGCCTCGCGCAGGGGCACCCGGGAGACACCGAGCTCGGCGGCCGCGTCCCGCTCGGTGATGCGGTGCCCGGGGGGCAGCTCCAGGTCCATGATGCGTGACTTGAGCTGCTCGTAGGCCCGTTCGGTCAGGGACGGGGCGGTCGGGGCAGGGGAGGACTCGGGCGCCATGTCCCCATGGTAGGCCCAGAAACGGGCCCGATGAGGGGTACTGCCCGGGCCGGAAAAGCGGACCGGGGCGGACCGAATCCGGGCCCGTGGAACCGCCCCCGCGGGTGCTGGGCGGGGGCGGGCCCGGGTCAGGCCTTGGTGGAGGTGTCCTCGGCGGAGGACCCGCCGGCGGCGGCCTCCGACCCGGAAGCCTTCTCCTGGCCGCTCTCCTCCGTCGCCTCGGTGCTCCCGGTGCTCCCGGTGCTCTCGGTGGCCTCCTGCTCGGCGGACTCCTGCTCGTCGGACTCCTGCTCGTCGGCACGCGCCGAGACACCGCGCAGCTTGCCCAACATGTTGCGCATCAGGAAGTACAGGCACACGCCGATCGCGAAGATGGCGAGGAAGCCCATGACACCGGGCGTGACGGTGTCCTTGTCCAACGAGAAGCCGTCGGCCAGCACCGTTGCGGACGTGAGAAGGGTGTTCATACCGCTCATACTCTCATTGCCTCGCGGACACCCGCGAAGAGGTCCTTCTCCGGGACCTCGGTGTCCACGAGCGAACGGACCAGGTGGTAGTCCTCGGTCGGCCAGGCCTCGCCCACGACGTCGTTGGGGACGGCGAACCAGAAGCCGTTCGGGTCGATCTGGGTGGCGTGGGCCTTGAGCGCCGCGTTCGCGGTGTCGAAGTACTCACTGCAGTGCACGCGGGTGGTGATCTCCCAGCGCGGCCGGTCGCGCTCCTTGATGCGCTCCATCCACTCCGCGAAGGGGTTGTCCAGGCCGCGCTCCTCCAGGATCTCGGCCAGCGCCTCGAAGCGCTCGGGCGGGAACGAGACGAAGTAGTACAGCTTGAGGGGCTGCCAGGGGTCACCGGTGCCCGGGTAGGCGTCGGGTTCGGCGGCGGCGTCGAAGGCGTGCACCGACACCTTGTGGGTCATGATGTGGTCGGGGTGGGGGTACCCGCCGTTCTCGTCATAGGTGAGGATCACGTGCGGACGGAACCGGCGGATCGCCGCCACCAGCGGTTCGGCCGCCTCCTCGACGGGAAGGGTCGCGAAGCAGCCCTCCGGCAGCGGGGGCAGCGGGTCGCCCTCAGGCAGACCGGAGTCGACGAAACCGGCGAACTCCTGCTCGACCCCGAGGATCTCGCGGGCGCGGTTCATCTCCTCACGGCGGACCTCCGCGATGTTCTCGCGGATCTCCGGACGTTCCATCGCGGGGTTGAGGATGTCGCCGCGTTCGCCACCGGTCATGGTGACGACCAGCACTTCCGCACCCTCCTCCACGTAGCGCGCCATGGTGGCGGCACCCTTGCTGGACTCGTCATCGGGATGGGCATGAACGGCCATAAGCCGCAGGCGCTCGGACAACGGAGGCTTCTCCTTGGCTCGGTCGACGGCCACTGAACGCGGCTGTCCGACGCCACCCCGGGTCACGGCGTGGACGACTCACGTGCGGGCCGCGTAGGGGGGCTGTCAGGTCGGGGATATCTTAGACAACACCGTCCCCTTGCTCGGAGATTCCCAATGTCAGCGACCCCGGAAGATGATGCCGTGAACAGTGCCGACACCGCGCCAGCGCTACGCAAGCGCCACGGCAACGGGCCCGTCTTCTTCGTCGTCGCCACGATCTTCGCGGTGGCCGTCAGCGTCGGCTGGGGCTTCTCGGTGATGAGTTACACCGGCCTCAGCGGCGGCGTGTACCACCAGGTGATCACGGTCTCCGCACCCTCAGAGAGCGAAGCGCGCATCTCCTTCGAGGTGAACAGCAAGAACGGGGCCGAGTGCCTCCTGCGCGCCCTGGACAACCAGATGGTCGAAGTGGGCGAGGTCCGGGTCGAAGTGGAGGGCGGGAACCGAATGGTCAACCAGACCGTTGAAACGGTTCGTCAGGCTTCCACGGTAGAAGTGGCCTCATGCAGGGAACAAGGTTCGCAAGACTGATCCACCGAACCTTCCCCTGTCGGACACAGGTACCAAGGCGGAACCCCCGGGAACGCAGCCACCGATGCGTGATCGCGCACAGTGATATTCTCGTAAGTTCAGCTCTGGCCGCCTGGTGGCCATTGCTACTAGTACACAAGGAGTTCCCGTGACCCAGACCCGCGATGACAACGTCACCTGGCTCACCCAGGAGGCGTATGACCGGCTCAAGGGAGAGCTGGACCACCTGTCGGGGACCGGGCGCATCGAGATCGCGGAGAAGATCGAGTCCGCCCGGGAAGAGGGCGACCTCAAGGAGAACGGCGGCTACCACGCCGCCAAGGAGGAACAGGGCAAGATGGAGGCCCGTATCCTCCAGCTCACCGAGATCCTGCGCACGGCGCGGGTCGGCGAAGCGCCCCGCACCGAGGGCGTGGTCGGCCCCGGCATGACCGTCACCGTCAAGTTCGACGGCGACGAGGAGGAGGTCACCTTCCTGCTCGCCTCCCGTGAGGAGAGCGGCTCCCCGATCGACGTGTACTCCCCCAAGTCCCCGCTCGGTGCCGCCATCAACGGCAAGCGCGTGGGTGAGACCGTCAGCTACAACCTGCCCAATGGCAAGAGCCTCGGCGTCGAGATCATCGAGGCGGTTCCGTACAGCGGTTTCTGACGCACCGGCGTTCGGGCGAACCAGGTGTGAAGTTACGACAGGGGCGGCTCCGGCCGCCCCTCGTCGTTGTACCCGAAAGGTTGTGGAGCGCCCCGCGCCCCGGGGGGCCGGCTCCGCTGGGTAATCTGCTCTCGAACCAGCTCCCGCACTTGGTGACCCTCTCGACTCTAGGAACTGGCGGCCGTATGTCCTCGCCCTACTGGAACCCCCAGCACCCCGACCAGGGCGGCCAGCCACCGCAAGCCGGTGGTTGGTCCTATGGCGGGCCGCACCCGGGTGGTCCCGTTCCGCCGCACGGCCCGGTCGGGCCGATGGCCCAGGGCCCGGAACCGCGTCTGGCCGGGTTCGGCCGTCGGCTCACGGCGCGCCTGATCGACTACGTACTGGCGTTCATCACGGCGACGGCGTTCTTCGTCATCATGATCATCGTGGTCACGGTGCTGACCGGAAACTCGGAGTTCACCGACGCCGAGGGCGACCTCTGGGCCTTCCTGCTCTTCTTCGGCTGGGGCCTGCTGCTGTTCTTCTACGACTGGCTCTACCTGGTCACCTGGGGCCGCACCATCGGCAAGATGATGCTCGGCATCAAGGTGGTCAACGCCGAGGACGGCGGCAGGCTCGGCCAGGGCCAGGTGATCGGCCGGTCCGCCGTCTTCTGTCTGCCGCAGTCCGTGCCCGGCCTGGGCCACCTGTTCTCGGCCGTGGAGTCCATGACCATGCTCGGTGACGACCGGGAACGAACCCTGCACGACCGGGTGGCCGGAACCGTCGTGATCCGCACCCGCGCCTGAACCCGGTGCTCGGGCCGGCTACTCGACGACACATTCCGGGGCCTCGGAACCGCCGGTGGTGAAGGCCGCCGGGACGTAGTGGCCGTCACCGACGCGGTACCAGACGTCGGTGGTCCCGGAGGGGCCGCTGGCCTGGTCACCCGTGGTCTTGCAGGCCACGTCCACGTTGGCCTTGTGCGCGGCCAGCCCCACGGTGTCGTACTCGGTCCCCGGCCCCTCCCGCACGATCACCGGGTCGCTCTGGCTGGCGGTGACGATCTCGGCCCGGGCCCGGTACTCGGCGGTCCACAGGTAGTCCACCTGCACCCACCCGTTGGTGGGCAGTTGGAGGCCCTGGTTGAAGGCGCCGTCGGCGAGGTCGATGCCCGCGGGGTTCTGCACCCGGCGCCCGAAGCCGTCCAGGCCGCTGTTGTGGCTCTCGGTGTAGGCCGCCTGGGCCTGGGGGCGGCCGCGGTCCAGGTCGCGCCAGGACTCGCGGTCCTCGTTCCAGTGGTCGTCGGTGATGTTCCAGGGGCCCACGTCCCACACCGGCAGGTACGCGCAGCGCGGGACGTGGTTCTCGGTGTCACCGGCGGCAGCGGGTCCCAGGGCGCCGGTACTGCACACCCGGACGGTGTACTCGCCGCCGCCGCGGTTGGACAGCCCCCGGCGGGAGGGCAGGGCGACGAAGTGGTCGTCGGGGCGGACCTTGTGGCCGTTGGCGGTGGTGTTGCCGACCAGCCCGATACGGGTGGCGAAGAGGCGGGCGGAGAAGGGCTGCGGGACGTCGTCCCCGGCGACCTCCCCGGAAGCCTCCTCGGAAGCCTCCTCTCGCTCCTCCTCAGGATCCGGCACTCCCCCGGGGCCCTCGACCGGGCGGACCCGGACTTCGGTGACCGCGGTCGGCTCCTCCGCGCTCCCGTCCGCACCCCCGTTCCCCGAGCCGGCCTCGACCCTGAGCCGGACCTCGACCCTGAGCTGGACCTCGGTGACCGTCTCGGGCAGGGTCACCCGGCCGCCGCCCGGAGAGGTCGGGTACCACTCGGTCCACATGCCGTCGGCGCGCACCCCGCGGGCCTCGGCGAGGACGTCCTCCTCGTCCCCGGTGACGCGCACGTCGACGTCGATGGTGTCGGTGGATCCCTCCAGGGCTTGTTCGGGGAAGGTCGCCAGGCCCGTGCGGCGCTCGGCTGTGTCCAGGCGCGGGGAGGCGCCGAGACCGATCGGCTCCGCGCCGTCCAGGCGCAGCTCCCCGGACTCCAGGGACAGTCCGATCCGGTCGGCGGAGGCCAGGTCCTGCTCCAGCCAGGCGGACTCGGCCAGGGCCGCGGTGGGGGTCGCCAGCGGGGCCAGCAGGGCGAACGCCCCGAGAGCCGCGAGGGACGTGGTCGTGCGCCGGTTGTCGGACATCGTTCCTTCTCTCACCAATCACGCAAAGTGATAAATTCCTTCACTCTTAGTAATCACCCTGATGTGGGCACACTCAAGGAGCTTGTGCCGGGTGTTGGTGATCCGACGGTAAAAGTCCGACTTGGGCGAGTAGTGACGAAGGTGATCCGGACGAAGGTGGATCAGGGGGCGAAGGCCAGCAGGCAGGCGGTGAACCCGTGCACGTGGTTGACCCCGGCGACCGGGCCGATCTCCCCCGCCGCGAAGAAACCCGCCACCGGGCCGACGCCGAGGATCCGGCGGACCGCGAGGACGTCGTGGTCGGCCTGGGCGAACAGCGTCTCGCCACGGCCGTTGCAGGAGAACAGCAGCCCCGCGCCCACCGCGTGTTCGGCGCCGAACTCCGACAGTCTGCGGGCCAGGTCCTCGTCGGCGGTACCGGCGTCGCGGACCTGGAAGCGGACCGTCTGGCCCACCTCCACCATCTCGCCGATGGTGAGCGCGCCCAGCTCCGGGTCCGCGCCGCTGAGCGTCCGGATCAGGAAGTCGCCCTGCTCGTGGTGGTCGGCGTACTCGTCCATCGCGATACCGATGTGCAGCCCGCGCGCGGCCAGCTCGCGGTCCTCGTCGGAGAGCTCCTCCACCAGGGTCTCCAGCCGCTCGTAGGCGTTGATCCCGGCCAGCTCCAGCACGAGGTTGCCCTCGGCCTTGGTGACGGTCATGCTCGGCCCGACCGGACGGCAGCCCTGGCTCACCACCGTGCCCAGCACCCCGTCACCACCGATCAGCACCCCGATGGCTCCGTTCTCGGCCACCTCGCCCTCGCAGAACAGCCGCACCGAATCCTCACCGCGCATACCGTCGGCCATGCCCCCGACCAGCGGCAGCCCGCCCAGGGCCGCGGTGGTCTCGCGGACGAACGCCTGGGTGGGGAACTCGTAGGGGTTGGTGAACAGGATCCCGGCCCGGTCGCGCGGGGTGGGCTCGCGCATACCCACCACGGCCAGCTGGTCGCCCTCGATCACGGTGTCCAGGCGGAAGGGGGTCAGCTCGACCCCGGGTAGGCGGGCGCTCCAGACGCTGACCGCGCCCTGACCCTCCACCCCCCGGCCGCCGCCGACCACCCCGGTGGCGCTGCACCCCAGGGTGAGCGCATCACCGGACAGCTCCATGACCCGTTTCCCGGCGAGGGTGACCTCCTCCGGGTCCGCCCCGCTGACGAAGAAGCAGACCAGGTCGGCCGGGCCGTCCATCTGCTCCAGGGCTTGCAGGACCGCGCGTTCGGCCGCGTTCACGAGGTCGGCCCCCGTCGTCAGAGCATCGCCGAACCTAACCACCAGCCGCCACCCCCGTCTTCACCGACCGCCGTGGCCGGGCCTGGGAACCTTGCCGTCCCATTCTTCCATCCGGACTCTCTTCCGTCCGGACTCCAAACAGGGGCTTTCCTCCAGCTGGCCCCTCAAACGCCCCGGGGCCTACACTCCCTCACGTGACCCATGCCGCACACGCCCCCGGCGGACTCCCGCGCACACGCGCCGCGCT
This sequence comes from Nocardiopsis exhalans, assembly GCF_024134545.1. Lineage (GTDB taxonomy): Bacteria > Actinomycetota > Actinomycetes > Streptosporangiales > Streptosporangiaceae > Nocardiopsis > Nocardiopsis exhalans. The sequence goes on along the minus strand of NZ_CP099837.1, from coordinate 1,414,956 downwards.
GCGCGACTCCGGCCACGTCCACCGCTCCACGGCCGCCGAGGTGCGGGAGAACCTACTGGCCCGGATGGCCTCCGGGCAGCCCCGCTTCCCCGGGGTGCACGGGTTCGACGACACCGTCCTGCCCCAGCTGGAGCGCGCCCTGCTGGCCGGGCACGACGTGGTCCTGCTGGGCGAGCGCGGACAGGGCAAGACCCGGCTGATCCGCACGGTCGCCGGGCTGCTCGACGATTGGTCTCCAGCGGTCGCGGGCTGCCCGGTCAACGACCACCCCTACTCCCCGGTCTGCCCCTCGTGTGTGCGCCGATCGGCGGAAGAGGGCGACGAGCTTCCGGTGGCCTGGCGGCACCGCGACGAGCGCTACGGCGAGAAACTCGCCACCCCTGACACCGGTACGGCCGAACTGATCGGTGACGTGGACCCGGCGAGACTGGCCGAGGGGCGCTCCCTCGGCGACCCGGAGACGGTCCACTTCGGCCTGCTGCCGCGCGCCAACCGGGGCGTGTTCTGCGTGAACGAGCTCCCCGACCTGCCCGCACGCGCCCAGGTGGCCCTGTTCAACGTGCTGGAGGAGCGCGACCTCCAGGTGCGCGGGTACACCCTGCGACTACCCCTGGACCTGCTGCTGGTGGCCAGCGCCAACCCCGAGGACTACACGAGCCGGGGCCGCATCGTCACCCCGCTCAAGGACCGGTTCGGCGCCCAGGTACGCACCCACTACCCGCCTGACCTGGAGCACGAGCTCGCCCTGATCCGGCAGGAAGCGGACCTGCCAGAGGGCACGACCGTCCCCTCGCACCTGGTGGAGACGGTCGCCCGTTTCACCCGGCTGGTGCGCGCCTCCAACCGGGTGGACCAGCGTTCGGGGGTGTCCGTGCGCTTCTCCGTGGCCGCCGCCGAGACCGTGGCCGCCTCGGCGCTGCGCCGGGCGGCGATCGTCGGCGAGGACGTCCCGGTGGCGCGGGTCTGCGACCTGGCCGGGGTGGCCGAACCGCTCCTGGGCAAGGTCGAGTTCGAGACCGGCACGGAGGGGCGCGAGGCGTCGATCCTGGAGACCCTGCTGCGCCGGGCGGTGGCCGAGACCTTCCGGGCCCGGCTGGGCGAGGCCGACCTGGAACCGCTCAGCGACCGCTTCTCGGGCGGGGGCACGGTGGAGACCGGAGACCTGGTGAGCTCCGCCGAACTGCTGCGCCGGGTGGGCGCGGTGCCCGGGTTGGCGGGGTTGATCAAGCGTGCGGCGCCCGAGGAGGCGGACGGTCCGCCCTCTCCTGGACTGGCCGCGGCGGTGGTGGAGTTCGCGCTGGAAGGGCTGTACCTGGAACGGCGGCTGTCCAAGGACACCGCGCCCGACGGGGGTGTCTACCGCTTCTGATGAGGTTCCGGTACCGGGCGTACACGGGTGGCCCCGACCCGCTGGCCGACCCCGATCCGCCTCCCGAGGAGGCGGTGCGGGCCGCTGTGGAACTGCTGGAGTTGATCGCCGGGGAGACGGAGGAACCGGTTGGTGCTCTGGCTGCGACTGAGGCGGCCCTGCGGCGCTACGCGGACGGAGAGCGCGGTGCTCTGGACGAGGTGGACGCCAGGGCGCTCCAGGCGGCTCTGGGCAGCGCCGGGTACGGCCCGCTGGACCGGTTGGACTCGGCCGACCACGGGCTGAGCCCACGCGAACTGCGCAGACTGGGCGAGGTGGCGCTGACCGAGATCGAGGCCGCGCGCCGGGCGGCGCCCGGCGGGCACCGGGGCGGTGACGGGGCGGGCGACGAACCCACCGGCGCCGCGGTGCCGCACGACGGGTTCGACCGCCCCCTGGACGCGGTGGCGACGCTGCGCGAGGCGATGCTGCGGCGAGCCGCTGGTCTCGCACCCGGAGAGGCCCTGCGCGCGGAGGACGTGCGCTACACCGGGACCGAACCGGCCGGGGCCGCCGCGGTGTGCCTGCTGGTGGACCTGTCCCACTCGATGGTCACCCGCGGGCTGCACGAGGCGGCCACCCGCACCGCGCTGGCCCTGCACACCCTGGTGCGCACCCGGCACCCCGAGGACCGGCTCCTGATCATCGGCTTCGGCGACCGCGCCCGCGAGATGACCCCGGCGGAGTTGGCCGAACACGACTGGCGGCGGACCCCCGGCACCAACCTCCAGCACGCGCTGCACCTGGCCCGGCGGTACCTGCGCCGCCACCGAGGGCTGCGGCCGGTGGTCCTGGCGGTCACCGACGGCGAACCCACCGCGCACCTGGGCGAGGACGGCGACGCCCGGTTCTCCTGGCCGCCCGCCCCGCGCACGGTGGAGGTCACCGCGGCCGAACTCGACGCCGCTCTGGGCGAGGGCGCCGAGGTCACGTTCTTCCTGCTCGCCGACGACCCGCGGCTGCGGGAGTTCCAGGGGCTCCTCGAACGCCGCCGGGGCGTGCGCGTGGTGCACGCGGACGCCGAGGCACTGGGCCCGCTGGTCGTCGACAGGTATGTGAAACAGCGCTGACGGAAACGGCGCTGACCGAGCCGAACTCAGCCGGGCAGGGGTTCCGCGTCGGGGAAGCGGAGGCGGACCAGGGTGCCGCCGTCGGCCGGGGCCTCGACAGTGAGCGCGGCGCCGTGTGCGTCGGCGACCTGGCGAACGATGGCCAGGCCCAGCCCCGAACCCGGGGTGCCGCGGGCGGCGGAGGACCGGTAGAAGCGGTCGAAGACGTGCGGGAGGTCCTCGGCGGCGATCCCGGGCCCGTGGTCGCGCACGGTCAGCTCACCACCGACCAGGCTGACCTGGACCGTTCCGTCCGCCGGGCTGAACTTGGCGGCGTTGTCCACGAGGTTGGCCACGGCACGGGTCAGCCGCTCCGGATCGCCCTGGACGACGGTGGCCTCCGCGTGCAGGTCGAATCCGGTCTCCGGTCGGTCGCGGCGCACGGAAACCACGCAGTGCTCCACCACCTCGTCCAGGCGCACCGCCTCGTCGCGGTGCTCCCCGCGGTCGCCGCGGGCGAGTTCGATCAGATCGTTGACCAGCCTGGTCATCGCCACCGTCTGGGACCGCAGGGTGGCCACCACGCGGGCGCGGCGCTCGGGGTCGAGGTCGCGGCCGAGCAGGTCGGTGTTGGCGCGCAGCCCGGTCAGTGGGGTGCGGAGTTCGTGTGAGGCGTCGGCGACCAGCTGGCGCTGCGCGGCGGAGGACTCCTCCAGCTCGGCGAGCATGGTGTTGAAGGCGGCGGCCAGGCGGGAGAGCTCGTCATGGCCGGAGACCTCGATGCGGTGGCCGGGGTCGCGGGTGGCCGCCACGGTCTCGGCGGTCCGGGTCAGCCGTTCCACAGGGCGCAGCACGGTGCGGGCGCTCAGGTAGCCGAGGAATCCGGCGAGGAGCACGCCGAGCCCACCGGCGGCGGCGATGCGCCGGCCGACCCGGGTGACGGAGGCCTGGACGGTGTCGGCGCGCGCGGACACCTGCACGGCGCGGCCCTCACCGAGGGGCGCTGTGTAGCCGCGGACCGGCAGGTCGCCGATGGCGGCGTCGGAGAAGTAGGGGGCGGCCTCGCCCGCCGCGACGTCGAAGGCCACGGCGGAGACCGGCGGGGTGAGCTCGCCCGGAGGCGGGTCGACGATCTGGCCGGGGCCGATGATCTGCACGCAGCTGGGCGCGGTGACGTACACGCACTCCCCCGACCCGACCCAGTCCGCGCGGTCGATCTGCCGGGACACGCGGTTGGCCTCCCGGAGCAGGCTCAGATCCAGTTCCGTGTAGAGCTGGTGGCGGACGATCCCGTAGGACACGGCGGCGCCGACCACCGACAACGTGGCCACCACCAGGGCGGTCACCACCGCCAGGCGGACTCTCAGGCTCAGGTGGGCGCGGGGTTCTGGTTGGGGCTGCCGCGGTTCTGACTGCTGTGGTTCACGCACCGGGGCTCTCCCCGCGTTCCTCCAGCACGTAGCCCACGCCGCGCACGGTGTGCACCAGTCGGGCCTCTCCCCCGGCCTCCAGCTTGCGCCGCAGGTAGCCGATGTAGACGTCCAGGGAGTTGGAACCCGGCCCGAAGTCGTAGCCCCACACGTGGTCGACGAGCACGGCGCGGGGGACGACCCGGCCCGCGTTGCGCACGAGCGCTTCGAGCAGTGCGGACTCGGTGCGGGTGAGTTCGAGGGGGCGCTCACCCAGCCGGGCGCGGCCGCCCTCGGTCTCGACGGTGAGCGGGCCGTGGCCGAGGGTTCCGCCGTCGTCGGGGTAGGCGCGGCGCAGCAGGGCACGCAGCCGGGCCAGGAGCTCGTCGAGGTCGAAGGGTTTGACCAGGTAGTCGTCGGCGCCCGCGTCCAGCCCGGAGACCCGGTCGCCGACGGAGTCCCGCGCGGTGAGGACCAGCACGGGGGTGCGGTCGCCGCGTTCGCGGAGCCTGCGGCACAGGGTGAGGCCGTCCACGAACGGCATCATGACGTCCAGCACGATCACGTCCGGCGGCCAGCGGCGCACCGCCTCCAGCCCGGTACCGCCGTCGGTGGCGGCCATCACCTGATAACCCTCGATCTCCAGGGCTTCGGTGACCGCCTCGCGCACGGCGGGTTCGTCCTCGACGACCAGTACTCGTCTCACGGTCCCCGAACCTAATCGAGAAACGTGTGTGTGAGCCGGTGACCGGCCGTTTTCTCAGGCAACTCTCAGGTTGGCCGTCTTGAGTCGCTGTCATGACCGAAAGAGAACTGAGTGAACAGACCCGACCGCGGGCCCTGCCGCGGGTCCTGGCCGTCCTCGCGGTCGGCTCGCTGCTGGCGGCGGTGGCGACCGTGGCTTGGGCGCTCGGGGTACTGCCCGGCGGGTCGAGGGGGACCACCGTCCTGGTGATGGGCAGCGACTCCCGGGAGGGTGACAACGCCGCCCACGCGCCCGGGGACGACGACTCCGAGCGCGCCGACAGCATCGTGCTGGTTCACCTGGCCGAGGACGGCGGGGCGACCGTGGTCAGCCTGCCCCGGGACACGGTGGTGGAGCGCCCGGAGTGCGAGGGGACCGACGGTGGGAGCGTCCACGGGTCGGACGAGGAGCCGTTGAACCAGGCGTTCGCCATCGGCGGCGCGGAGTGCGCGGTCGCCGCCGTGGAGCGGACCACGGGGGTGCCGGTGGACCACCACGCGGTGTTGGACTTCGTGGCGATGTCCGAGCTCAGCACGCTCGTGGGCGGGGTGGAGGTCACCGTGCCGGAGGGGATCGAACCGGGGTTCGCCAACGGCCTGGAGCCGGGGCGGCAGGTGCTGGCGGGCGACGACGCGGTCGCGTTCCTGCGGCTGCGCCACGTGGGCGAGGACCAGAGCGACCTGCGGCGGATCGAGCGGCAGCAGGAGTTCCTGCGCGGGCTGGTGGCGGCGGCCGGTCAGGGCGGGCTGCTGTCCGACCCGGCGCGGGCGGTGGAACTGGCGTCGGAGTTCACCGAGCGGATCGAGACGGACCCGGGGCTGGCCAACCCGATGACGCTGGGTCGGCTGCTGAACGAGCACCGGGGGATTGCGGGGGCCGACGTGGAGATCCTGACCGCGCCGGTGGTGGATTCGGAGGTCAACCCGCTGGCCTGGGTGGAGTTCTCACCGGACGCGAAGAGGCTGTGGCGACGGCTGGGGGCCTGAGGCGGACAGGTACGAGGGGTCGGGTGCGGGGGCTCGGGTCAGTGCTCGAAGATGTTGACGTCCGAGTGCATCACCCGCAGTTCCTCGGGGGCATCGCCGCCCGCGTAGAGGAGCTGGTGGCGGTTGGCCGGCATGAGGGTTTCGGTGAAGCGCAGGGGGCGCTGGCCCTCGTAGGTGACCCGCTCCTGGACGAGCAGGGGGATACCGGGGGCCAGCCCGAAGGCGTCGGCCTCGTCCTGGGAGGGCATGCGCGCACCCACGATGTCCCAGTTCCACTCCTCGTGCAGGCCGAGTTCCCTGAGTACCTCGCCGATCCCGCCCTCGATGTACTCGGGGGACATGAGCGCCGTGTTGCTGGCGATGTTGAACGGGAAGTAGGTGACGTGGGACTGCCACAGGCTGCCGTCGACGAAGTGCTCCGAAGCGCGGATCACGACGAGGCCGCCGTGCGGGCCCTGCTCCTCGGACTCGTTGAGCAGCCGTTTGGCGATCTTGGGCCGCATGGTGTCCAGGCTGACCTTGATCTTCTCGTCGATGTTGCTGTACCCGGCGTCACGCAGCCGGGAGTGGTAGTCCGAGTCCAGCCGCCCGGGGTCGTCCCGGCTGGTCGGGGTGGCCCGGTGGATGATCGGCTGGTGGTCGGCGACGTAGGCGCCCCGGCCGACGTGGATGGCGATGCGACCCTCGTCCTGGAGGATCCGCATGCCCAGGCGCGCGGTGGCACGTGAGACGTCGAGTTCGTCGGCGAGCTCCTCCTCGCCCGGAAGCCGCTCACCCGGCTGGTAGACGCCCTTGGCCAGGGCCTCCCGCAGGTAGTCGGCGACCACGGTCTTCTTCGTCGTGCTCATTCGCTGTTTCAGTCCCGGTGGTAGGCCCGCAGGTTGCCGTGCTCGAACTGGTAGCGGATGCTGTGCCCCGCATGGACAGTGTGCACCAGACGGATGGGCCGGTCCTCGGCGTAGTCCGTGCGGTGAACGTTCAGCACCGGGACGCCCGGCGGGAGTTCGAGCTGGGACATCTCCTGAGGGGTGGGCATGCGGGTCTCGAGCTCGTCCACGTAACCGACCTGGCGGTGGCCGTGCTCCATGAGCACCACCAGGGCGCTCTCCACGTCCTCGGGGACCATGAGCGGGGTGCCCTGGACCAGGTCCACCGGGTAGTAGGCGGAGCTGACCGATCCCGAGCGCTCCCCGGAGAAGCGGTGCATGCGCCGGACCACCGTCATGTCGCCCTCGGGGACCCGCAGGCGGCTGGCGATGTCGGGGGTGGCGCTGAGGAGCTGGAGCTCCTCCAGGGTCAGGCCGCTCATGTTGGACTCGTTGAGCCCGTCGGGGCCGCCCTTGGTACGGGTGGCGTAGAAGGTCTCCGGGACCACGTCCTGAACGAAGTGCCCGCGGCCGGGCTTGCTGACGATGAGTCCCTGATTGCGCAGCATGCCCAGGGCGAGGCGGATGGTGTTGCGGGAGGCCTCGAACCGCTCCTCCAGCTGCTTCTCCGAGGGAAGCTGGCCGCCCAGGGGAAGGCTTCGCTCCTGGATCTCCCGTCGCAGCGCTCGGGCGATCTGTCGGTATCTACTTTCTGCCCGCATAAGTCCGCCCTCTAGGGGGTACAAGACCAACAACTTAACTTGTACCAACAAGCTGAGTGGTACACCAGCAAAACAGGTCCAACCGGTTCTGTTGAACCCATCCTAGATGAAGGGCACCCTCAGTACAGGGCGGATCTACCATCTGGCCACCCGAAACGGAGCACATGAAGACGAACACGAGGACGCAGAGACCACCACAGGCACACCCACCCCATACCGACGGAAGAACCCGGTCCACATGAGACGCACTCCACCGCCCCCTCGGTTCTCAAGGGGGCCGACCAGGATCTGACCGGCCACCACCCCCAGAGGACAAGCCATGGAAATCGCCTTCGTCATCCTCATCTTCGTCGGCCTGCTGCTGATGGGCCTCGCGGCGGGGTTCCTCCTCGCCATCTCCATCGGCATCCGACGCCGGGACCGCCGGGGCAGCTACCGCTCCCTGCGCGAGGAGGGCGACGACAGCGCCCTCTCCCTTTCCAGCCGGGCCTTCCTCGGCCTGCACTTCCGTGACCAGCAGCGCGATCTCCCGGTCCAGAGCCGCACGCCCACCGCGGTCTGAACCGAACCCGTAGCGCTCGCGGAACCGACACCGTGCCCACCAGGCACACAGCACCTGCGGTGAACGCAGCGGAAACCAACACAGCAGGGATCAACGAGGCAACGGCCGCGACGGGCCCGGCAACGACGCCGGGGAACCCGCGCGGCGACGCCACGCGGCCCCCGGTCGCCGGTGAAAACCCCCCGTTTGAGAATTCAGACTTCGAGAGCCCCGTTCTGAGGGCTCGGAGAGCCCGGTTCTGAGGGCTCAGATTCGCAGGAATCAGCCTTCGAGGGCCTGCAACAGGTCCGCGACCAGGTCGTCACCGGACTCGATGCCCACGGAGATCCGCACCAGATCGGCCGGAACCTCCAGCGCGGACCCCGCGGTGGACGCGTGCGTCATCCGCCCGGGGTGCTCGATGAGGGACTCGACCCCGCCCAGGGACTCGCCCAGGGTGAAGACCTTGGTCCGCTCGCACACCTCCAGTGCCGCCTTCTCCCCGTCGCGCAGAGCGAAGGAGACCATTCCGCCGAAGGAACGCATCTGCCGCTCGGCGATCTTGTGCCCCGGGTGGGTGTCCAGCCCGGGGTAGTAGACGCGCCGCACAGCGGAGTGGCCCTCAAGGGCGGCCACGACGCGCTCGGCGTTCTCGCTGTGGCGGTCCATCCGCACACCCAGGGTCTTGACCCCGCGTAGCGTCAGCCAGGAGTCGAAGGGCCCCGGGATGGCACCCATGGTGTTCTGGTGGAAGGCCAGCTGCTCTCCCAACTCGGCGTCGGCCACGACCAGAGCGCCGCCGACGACGTCGGAATGCCCGCCGATGTACTTGGTCGTGGAGTGCACGACCACGTCGGCGCCCAGCGTGAGCGGCTGCTGCAGGTAGGGAGAGGCGAACGTGTTGTCGACGACCAACAGGGCGTCGCCGTCATGGGCGATCTGCGCGACCGTCTCGATGTCGGTGATCCCCAGCAGCGGGTTGGTGGGAGTCTCGGTCCACACCACCTTGGTGTTGGGGCGCATCGCGTCCCGGACCGCGTCGACGTCGGTCTGGTCGACCGCGTCCCAGCTGACGCCCCAGCGCTCGACCACCTTGGAGATCAGGCGGAACGTGCCCCCGTAGGCGTCGCCGGGGATGATGATGTGGTCACCCGGGGAGAGCACCGTGCGCAGCAGGGTGTCCTCGGCCGCCATCCCGGAGGCGAAGCCCAGGCCCCGTGCTCCGGACTCCAGCGCGGCCAGGCACTCCTCCAGCGCGGTGCGCGTGGGGTTCTTGGTGCGGGAGTACTCGTACCCCTGTCGCATCCCGCCCACGCCGTCCTGGGCGTAGGTACTCGTCTGGTAGATCGGCACAACCACGGCCCCGGTACCGGCGTCCGGCTCCTGCCCCGCGTGGATGGCCAGCGTTTCAAACCCGTCGAACTTCATGTGGCCACAATAGTGCCCGGAGTCCACTCGGAACCCGTTGCCAACAGGCATATCTCAGAATGTGGTCACCCCCTCCGCCACCCCGGCAGACAACGGGCCACGTGTCGCGGCCGGTCACGCCTGCCTGCGAACCACAACCGCGCCCCGCCAGGCCCCCGATCCCGGTTTCGGCCCCTGTTCCGAAGATGATCTTGCTACCAGGAGCGAAATCAGCGCCGAACTTGCTTCTGGTAGCAAGATCACCGGGGATGAGGGGGTTGCGGAGGACGACGGCACCTGACGGAGTGACCTCTGCTGTCAGTCGTGTCCGGGCGCAGGCTACGTCAGGGAGCTGGGCGCTCAGGCCGGGGGGAACCTTGTCGGCGAGCCCGGCTCCGGGGGCTCGGTGGGGGCCTCCGGGGGCAGGCCCGTGACCGGGGTGGGCACGCGGGTGGGCGTTCCCATCTCGCGCAGGGGCGGGTCCCAGCCGAGTTCGGGGTCGTGGGTGCGCACCACCTTGCCGGGGATGCCCGCGATGACCGCGTGGTCGGGGTACTTGCCCGGGCGGACGACGGTTCCGGCGGCGACGACGGAGTTCTTGCCGAGGTGCACGCCGGGGAGGATGACGCTGTTGGCGCCGAGCCAGCTGCCGGGGCCGATGCTGACCGGGTCGTCGACGGGCCACTGGAGGCCGACAGGGATGTCGGTGTTGGCGTAGGCGTGGTTCTGATCGGTGATGTAGACGTACGGCCCCGTGTAGACGTGGTCGCCGATGTCCACGGAGCGGTGCGCGACGATGTGTGACCCGCGGCCGATCGCGCAGCCGGATCCGATCCGGACGACGGTGCCCTCACCGAGGTCGTAGTCGGGTCCCATCCCGGCGGCCAGGGTCATGTCTCCGCCCAGGACGGTGTGCACACCGATCTCGATCCACGGCTCTCCGTAGAGCGTCGCGGTGGGGAAGGCGATCGCAGACCCGGCTCCGAAGCGCGCGAACTTGCGGGCGGCCTTGGAGTCGGCGCGGATCTCTCCGTGGCTTCGCGCATACGACCAGACGGAGCGGATGATCCAGTTCAGGAGCCGCGACACGGGTGCACCTACTTATTACCGGCCAGTAAATCCTGACGCGAACATTAGCAGTGTCCGAGTATGCGTCATGGTGTCCGGTGCACGAACACCGGGTCCCGAACGGCGCTCGGTTCGAGTGCCGCCCGGGACCGGGAAGGGGGTTGATCAGCCCGACAGGTGGGCCAGCAGGTCCTGCCTGGTGAGAATGCCCACCGGCTTGCCGTCGCGCAGCACGACGAGGGCGCCGGAGGTGCGCAGCAGGCGGACGCAGTCGCTCACCGGGGTACCGGTACCGACGGTGGAGAGCGGCTTACCCATGTGGGTCTCGACGAGGTCGTCCAGCTCGGCCCGGCCGTCGAAGAGGGCGTCGAGGAGGTCGCGCTCGGCGATGGAGCCGACGACCTCGGCCGCCATGACCGGCGGCTCCTCCTTCATGACGGGCAGCTGGGAGACGCCGTACTCGCGCATGATCGCCACGGCGGTACCGACGGTCTCGTCCGGGTGGCTGTGCACGAAGTCGGGCATCTCGCCCTCCTTGTCCCCCAGCACCTGGCCGGCGGTGGCCTCCTCGGTCTCCGCGGACAGGAAGCCGTAGTCGGCCATCCACTCGTCGTTGAAGATCTTGCCGAGGTAGCCGCGGCCGCCGTCGGGCAGCAGCACGACGATGACGTCGTCGGGGCCGGCGTCGGCGGCCACGCGCAGGGCGGCCTCGACCGCGAGGCCGCAGGAGCCGCCGACGAGGAGGCCCTCCTCCTTGGCCAGGCGGCGGGTCATCAGGAACGAGTCCTTGTCGCTGACCGCCACGATATCGTCGCAGATCGCCGTGTCGTAGGTGCCAGGCCAGATGTCCTCACCGACGCCCTCGACCAGGTACGGGCGCCCGCTGCCGCCCGAGTAGACCGAACCCTCGGGGTCCGCGCCCACGACCTGTACGGAGCCCTTGGAGGCCTCCTTGAGGTAGCGGCCGGTACCGCTGATGGTGCCGCCGGTGCCGATACCCGCCACGAAGTGGGTGATGCGGCCCTCGGTCTGGTCCCAGATCTCCGGACCCGTGGAGTGGTAGTGCGACTCCGGGTTGTTCTCGTTCTCGTACTGATTCGGCTTCCACGCCCCGGGGATCTCCGCGGCCAGGCGGTCGGAGACCGAGTAGTAGGACTCGGGGTGCTCGGGCGCGACCGTGGTCGGGCAGACCACGACCTCGGCACCGTAGGCGCGCAGCACCGAGAGCTTGTCCGGTCCGACCTTGTCCGGGCAGACGAAGACGCAGCGGTAGCCCTTCTCCTGCGCCACGAGCGCGAGGCCGATACCGGTGTTACCGGAGGTGGGCTCGACGATCGTGCCGCCGGGCTTGAGCGCCCCGCTCTTCTCCGCGGCCTCGACCATACGCAGCGCGATCCGGTCCTTGACCGAGCCGCCCGGGTTGAAGTACTCGACCTTCGCCAGGATCGTCGGGGCCAACCCCTCCGAGACCTTCCGAAGACGGACCAACGGGGTGTCCCCGACCAGGTCGATCAGTGAGTCGTGTACCCGCAACTTTGCTCCTTTGCATAGTGGCGACCGGGTCTTCGGCCCGCCGGTGTCGGTTCCCCGGTGCGCCCGAGGCAGGTGAGGACCGGTCCGGTCCCACACATTCTGACTCTAACCTCACCAACCAGCGTCTTCGCCGCTCCCGCAAGCGGTGTGGACCGGTCCGAACCGGCACTGGGGCCCCGACCGAAAGCGGTCGCCGCGCCGTGCGAGTTGGCTGTCCCCGAGGCGCCGATTGTGTGCCGTCGGGGTGCGTGACCGCGGGGTGGCCCGCCGGTAACGTCGATGGGGAGTCTTCCGACGCTTCGTGGGGTGAGGGGGCACCGATGCTGCGAGCCGCGCGAGCACGACGCATCGCCGCCGCCACCGCCTTCGGCGGCGGCGGGCTCACGCTCGTGGGCGGTGGCACCGTCGCCCTCCTGTATCTGCAGGCCAGACTGGCCAAGAACGCGATCGGCCACACGAAGTGGAAGCGGCCGCGGGCGAACGGCACCTTCGGGGAGGGCGAGGGGCCTCCGCTGCGCCTGCTGATGCTCGGTGACTCCACGGCTGCCGGGTTCGCGGTGGCCGAGTCCCGGCAGACCCCCGGAGCGCACCTGGCCGCGGGACTCGCCGCGGCAGCGGACCGCCCGGTGTGGCTGCGCTGCACGGCCACCCCCGGGGCCACGTCCTCGAATCTGGCGGCGCAGGTCCAGCACGGCGAAGCACACCTCCCGGACAAGCGCTACGACGTGGCGGTGATCTTCATCGGCGCCAACGACGTCATCCGCCGGGTCCGCCCCAACGACGCCGTGGCCGCGCTGCGGGAGGCCACCCGGGGGCTGGTCGAGCGGGGCACCCCCGTGGTCGTGGCCACCTGCCCCGACCTCGGCACCGTCCGTCCCATCGGCTGGCCGCTGCGCTCGGTGGCCCGGCGGGCCTCCCGGCAGCTCGCCGCCGCCCAGACCATCGCGGTGACGGAGGTGGGCGGGCGCACGGTCTCGTTGAGCGACGTCCTGGCCGAGGACTTTCGGTCAGATCCGGTTTCCATGTTCGGGCCCGACCGATTCCATCCGTCAGCGCGCGGGTACGCGCAGGCCGCGTTCGTCGTCCTGCCCTCCGTCTGCGCCGCCCTGGGACTGCTCCCGGAGATCGACGAGAGCGAGCGCACGGCCGGGATCCTGCCCGTGGACCGCGCCGCCGTGGTGGCCGCACAGACCCCCGGAACCGAGGTCTCGCGCGCCGCTGACCAGGCACCCTCCGGGCAGCACGGCAGCTGGGCCGCGTTCATCCGCGGCCCCTTCCGGCTGCGCGGCGCGCCCAGGCCCGCGACCGCGCCGAGCAGCGCCGAGACCATCGAAAGCGACGACGCGCCAAGGCCGACCCCGGGTGGCGCCGGGAACCGTCGGACAGGTTAACTAGCCAGTAACAAGTCTTGCCGTGCCCCGAACAAGGACGAAGAACATGCCCGAAGCAGTCATCGTCGCAACCGCGCGCTCCCCGATCGGCCGAGCCTTCAAGGGCTCCCTCAAGGACCTGCGCCCGGACGACCTGACCACCCAGATCGTCGGCGCCGCCCTGGCCAAGGTCCCCGAGCTCGACCCGAAGAGCATCGACGACCTCATGCTCGGCTGCGGCCTCCCCGGCGGCGACCAGGGCTTCAACATGGCCCGCATCGTCGCCGTGCAGCTCGGCCTGGACACCGTCCCGGGCACCACCGTCACCCGGTACTGCTCCTCCTCGCTGCAGACCACCCGGATGGCCTACCACGCCATCAAGGCGGGCGAGGGCGACGTGTTCGTCTCCGCCGGCGTGGAGACCGTCAGCCGCTTCATCAACGGCAGCAGCGACAACCCGCAGAACCAGAACCCGCTCTTCGCCGACGCCACGGCGCGCACCGAGAAGCGCAAGGAGGGCGGCCAGGGCGCCTGGACCGACCCGCGCGAGGCCGGGAACCTGCCCGACGCCTACATCGAGATGGGCCAGACCGCGGAGAACGTCGCCGAGATCACCGGCGTCTCCCGTCAGCGCCAGGACGAGTTCGCCGTGCGCTCGCAGAACCTCGCCGAGAAGTCGCTGGACAACGGCTTCTGGGAGCGCGAGATCACCCCGGTGACCCTGCCCGACGGCACCGTGGTCAGCACCGACGACGGCATCCGCCGCGGCACCACCTACGAGAAGGTCTCGCAGCTCAAGCCGGTGTTCCGCCCCGACGGCACCGTCACCGCGGGCAACGCCTGCCCGCTCAACGACGGCGCCTCCGCTCTGGTCATCATGAGCGACACCAAGGCCAAGCAGCTGGGCATCACCCCGCTGGCCCGCATCGTCTCCACCGGCGTGACCGGCCTGAGCCCGGAGATCATGGGCCTGGGCCCGGTCGAGGCCTCCAAGCAGGCCCTGGCCCGCGCCAACATGGCGATCGGCGACATCGACCTGGCCGAGATCAACGAGGCCTTCGCCGCCCAGGTGCTGCCCTCCGCCGACCAGCTGGGCATCGACGTCGACAGCCAGCTGAACGTCAACGGCGGCGGCATCGCCGTCGGCCACCCGTTCGGCAGCACCGGCGCGCGCATCACCGGCACGCTGATCAACGGCCTCCAGTTCCACGACAAGACCTTCGGTCTGGAGACCATGTGCGTCGGCGGCGGCCAGGGCATGGCGGCCATCTTCGAGCGTCTGAGCTGACCAGCGCCTGAGCTGACTTTCGGTCCGCCTGCATCCCAGGCCGCGAAGGGGCTTCGGACTCCGGTCCGGGGCCCCTTTTGTCATGTTCGAGGCACCTATGAACGTCCCGCGGGGAAACGTTCTCGCACCCGCAAGGTAAAAGCTGGCGGCCGGGGCTTGTCCAAACCGTGATCCTGATGCAGGGTCGCAGGTAAGTGCCACACGCCCAACGCACTGCGGAGGTGCCTATGTCGGTAACCCACTCGCCGGAGATCCACGCAAAGCTCATCGAACGCATCCCGGCCGTGACCGGCCGAGGACTCCACGAGTGGTTCGACTCGCTCGACAAGGGACCGGGCCTGCTGCGCCCCACGGACCGGTCGTACTGGCTCGCTGACGAGTTCGACCTCACCCACGGCTACGCCCAGGCCATCGTCACCGAATACGACCGTCGTCGCAGGAACCGCTCCATCCCGACACCGCGCCGAGAGACCGTCTGACCCGCCCTGACACCTCAGTGCCCGCACTCCGAGCACGGCGAAGGGGCCGCCCCCGGGAAGAACCCGGGCGACGGCCCCTCGTCACGTCCAGCTCAGGCGTCCAGCGTGTGTACGTCAGCGCGGACACACCTGAGCGGTACCGCTCGGTACTAGTCCGCGAACATCGTCTTGATCAGCCAGAGCAGACGCAGGATCTCGATGTACAGCCAGACCAGGGAGACGGTCAGACCGAAGGCGAACTGCCAGGCGAACTGGCTCGGGATGCCGGCGGCGACGCCCTCCTCGATACCGCGGAACTCGATGGCCAGCGTCAGGGCGGCCAGCACCACGAACACGATGCCGACGCCCAGGCCCAGCCAGGTCGGCTCGCGCAGACCCATGCCGCCGGCGATGAAGAAGCTGAGCACGAAGTTGATCAGCATCAGGGCGGCGGCGCCCAGGACGGCGTACGAGACGGCCTTCACGAAGCCGTCGGTCACCTTGATGATGCGGTACTTGTACAGCGCCAGCATCACACCGAAGACCGCGACCGTACCGATCACGGCCTGCGTGACCAGCGAGGTGCCCGCCGAGGCGTCACCCAGCTGCGCCGACAGCATGCTGCCGAGCAGAGCCGAGAGGCCACCGACCAGCAGACCCTGCAGGGCCGCGTAGATCAGGATGGCGACCGGGCTGGTCATCTGCTTGAACGCGATCACCAGGCCCAGGATGAGCCCGCCGATCATGCCGACGAACATGAGCCCCATGCCGAGGGCGGGGTTGCTCATGAAGAGGAAGTAGTTGATGGCACCGACGATCGCGACGGCGCCCAGGGTCATACCCGTGCGCACGACGACGTCGTCGATGGTCATGGGCTGGTCGGCCGCCGCCTGCTGCGGGTAACCCGGCTGGGGGTAACCCTGCTGCGGGTAACCCGGCTGGCCGTAACCCTGCTGCGGGTAGGGCTGTCCGTAACCCTGCTGCCCATAGCCCTGCTGAGGTCCGGACTGCTGCTGTAGCGCCCGCTTGAGGACGGGGTTGGAACTCCGCATCCGCATGTCTAGTAAAGGCCTTTCACGCGTGGTTTGCTGCCCACAAAGTAACGTACGGCCCCGTCCGCGGGTTCCGGGGACCAGGTCACCGTTGCGAAACGGCACGTGTGAAACGACACGTACCGCAAAGGGCCACGCCAAAAGGCCACGTCAAAGCAGCGGGGGTCCGCACCCGTGTCACCGGTGCGGACCCCCGCTTACGGGCCCTGTGCCTTCGGGTCTCGTGCCCGCCCCTAGTTGCGGGTCACCAGGGACCGCGCGAGGAACAGCATGTTGGCCGGGCGCTCGGCCAGACGGCGCATGTAGTAGCCGTACCACTCGTCGCCGTAGGGGACGTAGACGCGCATGCGCTTGCCCTCGGCGGCCAGGCGGACCTGCTCGCCGTCCCGGATGCCGTAGAGCATCTGGTACTCGTAGTCGTCCGCGCCGCGGCCGTGGGCGGCGGCCAGCTCACCGGCGATGGCGATCATCCGCGGGTCGTGCGAGGCCACCATCGGGTAGCCGTCACCCTCCATGAGGACCTTCAGCGCGCGCACGTAGGCCTTGTCCACCTCGTGCTTGTCGCGGAAGGCCACGGACTCGGGCTCGTCGTAGGCGCCCTTGCACAGGCGCACCCGCGAACCCTCGCCGCTGAGGTCGCGGCAGTCGGCCTCGGTGCGGCGCAGGTAGGCCTGCAGGACCGCGCCCGTGGACGGGAAGTCCTCGCGCACCTCGCGCAGGATGGCCAGCGTGGAGTCGACGGTGGTGTGGTCCTCCATGTCGAAGGTCACCGTGGTGCCGACCGCCTTGGCGGCCTCGGCGATCCTGCGCGCGTTCTCCAGCGCGATCTTCTCGCCGTCCGCGTTCAGGAACTGGCCGACGGCGGAGAGCTTGACCGAGACCTCGGCGCGGTCGCCCAGACCGGCCTCGCCCAGAGCGGCGAGCAGCTCCTGGTAGGCGGTCACGGTGCCGGTGGCCTGGGACAGGTCCGTGGTGTCCTCACCGAGGAAGTCCAGGGTGATGTAGCGGTCCTTGGCCAGCTCGTGGACGGCGGGCAGGGCCTCCTCCATGGTGGCGCCCGCGACGAAGCGGGAGACCATGGCCCGGGTCATGGGAGTGCGCTCGACGATCGTGCGGCAGGTCGTGGACCTGGCGGCGAGCAGCAGGGGCTTACGAAGCATGGTGACCTCGACGAAGACGTGCGCGAGCGGGTTGGGCTGGCGCGGACGATGAACGCGGCCGGTGTGCCGACCGCGCGGTGGGTTCCTCGGGGGGCTCGGGGTCCCCGTTGCCCGGCGGCCCACTCGGCGCGGGCCGCCGGGGAACGGGCCCCGGGTGGCGGCGGACTCCCCTCAGGACGGAGAAGGGGGTACGCCGCCGGTGACTACCCCTGGTGGGGGTAGGAGGAGACCGTCGGCGCGACGAACGTCTCCTTGATGGCGCGCGGGCTGGCCCAACGGGACAGGTTCTGGGCCGAACCCGCCTTGTCGTTGGTGCCGGAGGCACGACCGCCGCCGAAGGGCTGCTGACCGACGATGGAGCCGGTCGGGCGGTCGTTGATGTAGAAGTTGCCGGCGGTGAAGCGCAGGGCCTCGGTCGCCTTGGCCACCGCGGCGCGGTCGTTGGCCAGGATGGCACCGGTCAGGGCGTAGGCGGAGCCCTCGTCAACGATCTTCAGGACCGACTCGAAGTCGTCGTCCTCGTAGACGTGGACGGCGATGACCGGGCCGAAGTACTCCGTGCGGAACACGTCGTTGGTCGGGTCGGTGCCCTCGATGATGGTCGGGCGCACGAAGTAGCCGACCGAGTCGTCGGCGGTGCCGCCGGCGATGATCTGCAGGGTCGGGTCGGACTTGGCGTCCTCCAGGACCTTGGCCAGCTTGTCGAAGGAGCGGCGGTCGATGACGGCGCCGACGAAGTTCGACAGGTCGGTGACGTCGCCCATGGTCAGAGCCTCGGTCTCGGCGACCAGGTCGTCGCGCATCCGCTCCCACACCGAGCGGGCCACGAAGGCGCGCGAGGCGGCGGAGCACTTCTGGCCCTGGTACTCGAAGGCGCCGCGCACGATGGCGGTGCGCAGGATCTCCGGGTCGGCGGAGGAGTGGGCGACGATGAAGTCCTTGCCGCCGGTCTCGCCCACGATGCGCGGGTAGGAGCGGTAGTTGGAGATGTTCTCGCCGACGCTCTTCCACAGGTGCTGGAAGGTCTTGGTGGAACCGGTGAAGTGCACACCGGCCAGCTCCGGGTCGTTCAGCGCGATGTCCGAGACGGCGAGGCCGTCACCGGTGACCATGTTGATGACGCCCGGGGGCATGCCGGCCTCCTCCAGGAGGCGCATGGTCAGCTCGGCGGCGAACTGCTGGGTCGGGGACGGCTTCCACACGACCACGTTGCCCATGAGGGCGGGGGCGGTGGGCAGGTTGCCCGCGATGGCGGTGAAGTTGAAGGGGGTGATCGCGTAGACGAACCCCTCCAGCGGGCGCTGCTCCATGCGGTTCCACACGCCGCGCACGCTCAGGGGCTGCTGCTCCATGAGCTGCCGGGCGTAGGAGACGTTGAAGCGCCAGAAGTCGATGAGCTCACAGGCCGAGTCGATCTCCGCCTGCTGGACGGTCTTCGACTGGCCGAGCATGGTGGCGGCGTTGATCGTGGCGCGCCAGGGACCGGCGAGCAGCTCGGCGGCGCGCAGGATGATCGCGGCGCGGTCGTCGAAGGACATGGCGCGCCAGGCGGGGGCGGCGGCCTTCGCGGCGGCGACGGCGTCGCGGGCGTCCTGGTGGGTGGCGTTGCGCATGGTGCCGAGGACGGCCGCGTGGTTGTGCGGCTGGACGGCGTCGATCGGGTCGCCGCCACCCATCCGGCTCTCACCGTTGATGCGCATCGGCAGGTCGATGCTCTCGCGGCCGAGCTCCTCGAGCTTGGCGACGAGCTCGGCGCGCTCGGCGCTCCCGGGCGCGTAAGAGAGAACGGGTTCGTTCACCGGCAGCGGGACGTTGGTCACGGCGTCCATGGGCACCTCCCTGGAAAGAATGTCCCTGAACGAGCAGGGCTGGGCTGATTCAACGGTCTCAGAACGTGGACGTCCACACCTTGTGGGCCGGGCCACTCTTTGCCAGCCCTATTTGTTCACCTGGACAAACCGAGGCATACATGAACGCGCGCACCCCGGTTCCCCGCCCCCGCGACTCCAGTAATGTCAGTCCACGCACCCCACCGGCGAGGAACGACATCATGCCTGGTCAAGTAGGAACACATGGCGAAGAGAGCGCGGGCCTGCCGCTCCGCAGGCTGCTGCTGGCCCTCGGCGACCCGATCGTGGACGTGGCCGCGGCACCCGACGGACTTGATGTTCAGGTGGACAACGTCGTGATCATCGACCCCGAGGACCGGGTGGAGGCCCGCGAGGGTGACCTGGTCCTGCTGATCGGGGTGCGCGGCGGGGCGGCCCGGCGGCTGGTCCGGGTGCTGGCCGGACAGGGCGCGGCGGCGGTCGCGGTCAAGGCCGGCGGGCACTCCCCCGCGGAGGAGACCATCCCGCCGTCCGGAGAGCACCGGGGCCGTTCCCCGCGTTCGGGCGCCGCGGACGAACTGCGGACGCTGCGCGCCGAGGCCCAGGAGAGCGGGGTCGCGCTGCTGGCCGTGCGGCCCGAGGTGCGCTGGGACCAGCTCCAGTCGATCTGCCAGCACATCGTGGACGACGCCCGGCTGACCGCCTCGGAGGACCTGGGTGAGGCCAGCGGCGACCTGTTCTCCATGGCGCAGACCATCGCCCAGCTCACCGGCGGGCTGGTGAGCATCGAGGATTCGGCCAGCCGGGTGCTGGCCTACTCCAGCGGCGCCGAGGTGGACGAGCTGCGCCGCCTGTCCGTGCTGGGCCGCCAGGGCCCCGAGTCCTACCTCGCGCTGCTGCGGGAGTGGGGCGTGTTCACCAAGCTGCGCGCGGGCGAGGAGGTGGTTCGGATCGAGGAGCACCCCGAACTCGGCATCCGCCGCCGCCTGGCGGTGGGCATCCACGCCGGGCGCCAGCCGCTGGGGGCGATCTGGGTGCAGGAGGGCTCCCAGCCGCTGGCCCGGCACGCGGAGGAGGCCCTGCTCGGCGCCGCCCGCACCACCGCGCTACAGATGATCCGCCAGCGCACCCAGGCCAGCGCCGGGCTGCGGCTGCGCGAGGACCTGCTGTCCAGCCTGTTGGAGGGGCGCATCGACGCGGGCGCGCTCGCCGACACCGTGGAGGTGCGCACCGAGCGGGCCGCGCTGGTGGTGGCCTTCTCGCTGAGCCAGCCCTCGGCCGGGTCAGCTGGCCCGGGGGGTGGCCCGGAAACCGCGGAAGCGGAGGGCGCCGAGGCCGGGGAGCGCCCGGACCGACCGGTGCGCGAGCTGCGCCGCCGCCAGCTCATCGACCTCGTCTCCGTGCACGCGGCCGCCTACCGGCGCAGCTCCCTGGTGACCGAGCTCGACGGCCGCGTGTACGTGCTGCTGCCGGACCTGGCCCGTACCCCGGGCGGGGACGGCTGGCGCGGGGTGGAGCAGTCGGTACTGGCGCTGACCCGCAAGACGGTCGCGGCGGCCCGGGCGGCGCTGGGGCTGCGCGTGCAGGCGGCCGTGGGTTCGCTGGTGGAGCGGCTGGGCGACGTCCCCGAATCCCGCGCGGAGGCGGACCGGGTCCTGGACGCCATGGGCCGCGATTTGGACGGCGGCACCGACTGGGAGGTGGCGACCATCTCCGACGTGCGCTCCCGGGTGCTGATCAGCGAGACCCTCGCCCACCTGCGCGCCGACCCGTCCCTGCGCGACCCCCGGGTGAACCGCCTGATCGAGTACGACCAGGCGGGCGGCGCCGACCTCGTGCACTCGCTGCTGGCCTACCTGGAGGCCTTCGGCGACGCCCGCGCGGCGGCCGAGCGCCTGCACATCCACCCGAACACCCTGCGCTACCGCGTCCGCCGCGCGGCGGCCGTGAGCGGCATCGACCTGGGCGATCCGGGCGAGCGCCTGTTCACCCAGCTCCAGCTGCTGATGGAACAGCACTGACCTGGAGAGACACCGAGCGGTCCCAGAAACGAACGGTGGAAAGAGCTGAGTACCCCCGGTCGGACTCGAACCGACACTTGTGACCCTTTTAGGGGGCCTGCCTCTTCCATTGGGCTACGAGGGCGTGCCCATCATACCGGCCGGGCCGATTGCCCACTTTGGTTCGGCTTGGCCGGATGGGGACACGAAACGGCCGGCTTCCGAGGGAAACCGGCCGTTTCGGGTATGTCATTCGTGCCGGGTCAGGGCGTGCCGAGGTCGGGCAGAAAGTCAGCTGACCCGGCGCAGGCGGCCGTCCTCGACCTGGGGCTGGCTGGCCTCCTCGAAGGCCTGGCGCGGATCCGACATCTCCGGGAGCGCGGCGAAGTCGCGGCGCAGGAAGAAGGCGAGCGTCCAGTCCGAGAGGACCCGCAGCTTGCGGTTGAAGGTGGGCACCGCGAGCAGGTGGTAGGAGCGGTGCGCGTACCAGGCCAGACGGCCGTTCAGCTTGATCTTGCCGAACAGCTGGGCCGCGCCCTTGTGCACGCCCAGACCGGCGACCGCGCCGAGGTTCTTGTGCTTGTAGGCCTTGAGCTTGCCGTTGCGCAGCGTCGCGATGACGTTGTCGGCGAGCACCGGGGCCTGGCGGACGGCGTTCTGGGCGTTGGGCGGGTAGTAGCCGCCGTTGCCGTCGGGCACCTGGGCGTTGTCGCCACCGGCGAAGACGTTGTCCGTGCCGTTGACGGTGAGGTACTCGCTGGTGTCCACGTGGCCCTTGGGGCCAAGCGGCAGGTCGCTGGCGGAGACGACCGGGCTGGGCTTGACGCCCGCGGTCCACACCAGGGTGCCGGCGTCGAACTCGGCGCCGTCGCTCAGCTTGATGCGCTGGTCCACGGCGGACTCGAGGAAGGTCTTGAGGCGGACGTCGATGTCGCGGCGGCGCAGCTGGTTGAGCGCCTTCTCGCCGACCTCCGGGCCGACCTCGGGCAGGATCTTGTCCGCGGCCTCGATGAGGTAGAACTTCACTTCGCTCTGCTCGATCGAGGGGTGGACGCGGACCGCGTCGCGAACCAGGTCCTCCAGCTCGGCGATGGCCTCGGCACCGGCGAACCCGCCGCCGACGAACACGAAGCTCAGCGCCTTGGCGCGCACGGCCTTGTCGTCGGTGGAGTCGGCGATGGTGAGCTGGTTGAGCACGTGGTTGCGCAGGTAGGCCGCCTCTTCGACGGTCTTGATACCGATGCCCCACTCGGCCAGGCCCGGGATGGGCAGGGTGCGCGAGACCGCGCCCGCCGCCATCACGA
This sequence comes from Nocardiopsis exhalans, assembly GCF_024134545.1. Classification (GTDB taxonomy): domain Bacteria; phylum Actinomycetota; class Actinomycetes; order Streptosporangiales; family Streptosporangiaceae; genus Nocardiopsis; species Nocardiopsis exhalans. Next base: position 1,392,761 of record NZ_CP099837.1, on the reverse strand, counting down.
GGTAGTCGTAGTGGAGGGTCTCCGGCTCACCCACGTTGGGCTCGTAGCGGACCGTGTTGTCGGCGTGGTCGATGCGTACGACGCGGCCGCCCAGCACGCGGACCCGGTCGAAGACCTTCCGCAGCGGGACCACGACGTTGCGCGGCGAGATGTTGCCGGCGGCGGCCTCGGGCAGGAAGGGCTGGTAGGTCATGTAGGAGTTCGGGTCGATGACGGTGATGCGTGCTTCACCGGACCCGAGCTTCTTCTCGAGTCGCCTCGCGGTGTACATCCCGAGGTAACCGCCGCCGACGATGAGGATGTGCGGGATCTCCGCTTCGTCCCCGCCGCCGTGTACCAGCCGGTAGTTCCTGCTCTCGGTCATCGCATTTCCGCCCTAACGGTTAATCTGTGGCGCCCTTGCCTCAAGGGCCGCGAAGGCTGTCACGGTTCTTCGTTCGCCCCGCGCCGGTTGGCGCCGGGTCCCGCTGAGCCGTGGTTCTTACCCCGACTGAAGGTTGCTTGTGCATTCTTTCACAAGCACCTCCCGACAGTGAAGGTTCACATCCGCCCACCTTCGGACCATCCCTACGTGCAAAGCAGAGATGTTTTCGCAGGTCAGATGGGTTGTGAATGCATTCACAAGGGTCGAACGGGTGACGCGTCTCACCCGATGGCCCTGCTCCGACCCCCCCGAAAGGCCCCTCCGGAGTGCCCGAAGTTCCCTTTCCAGGAGATTAAGCAATGATGAGCACCGGTTTACTCCGGTTCACCCGGGTCACAAGAATCACCCGGGCCGCCCCGGTCGACCGGCCCCGCGGTTCAGCGGGGTCCCCGTCGACCGGACGCCCGGGCGGTCCAGACCGCTACCGGATCACTCCGGTGCGATGAGACTCCACGCGACACCGTCGAGGATGTCGTGCTCGCTCGCGGTGAAGTGGTCGGCGCCGGTGCGCGCCAGCACACGGGACAGCACCAGGGCGCCCGCCCCGATCACGTCCACGCGGCCCGGGTGCATCACACCGATCTCCGAGCGCTCCGCGTGCCGGGAGCCCAGCAGCTCGCCGGTGATCCGCTCCAGGTCCTCGCCGGAGACCCGCGAGTGGTGGATCCGCTCGGAGTCGTACTCGGGCAGGTCCAGCGCGATCCCGGCGACCGTGGTCGCGGTCCCGGCCACACACACCACCGAACCGGCCTCGCGCAGCGGGACGACCTTCTCCACCTCGTCCAGGGCGGCGTCGATGTCGGCCGTGGCCGCCTCGACCTGCTCCTCGGTGGGCGGGTCGGAGCGCAGGTGGCGCTCGGTCATCCGCACGCAGCCGATGTTCACCGACAGCGAGGCGCGCACCAGGTCCTCGTCCTCGTCCTCGCCCACGCCGCCCAGCACGAACTCCGTGGAGCCGCCGCCGATGTCGACCACCAGGAAGGGCGTGGTGAAGTCGCCGTTGGACTCGCCGTCGGCGGCCTGCGCCTCCAGCTCGGCCGTGGCACCCACGAAGGACAGCTCCGCCTCGTCCAGACCGGTGACCACCTCGGGCTCCACGCCCAGGATCTCGCGGACACCGTCCACGAACTCCTGGCGGTTGCCGGCGTCCCGGGTCGCGCTGGTCGCGACCATGCGCACCGTGTCCGGCCCCAGCTCGATCCCGTGCGCCTCGATCGCCTCGGCGTAGCCGCGCAGCGCCTCGAAGGTCCGCTCCAGCGCCTCCGGGGCGAACGCGCCGGTCTCGTCGACGCCCTGGCCCAGCCGCACGATCTCCATGCGCCGGTCGGCGTCCACCACCTGGACCTCGTCATCACCCAGGAAGACGATGTCGGCGATCAGCAACCTGATCGAGTTGGTTCCGCAGTCGATCGCCGCTACACCGGTCATGAGGCGTTCGTCCCTTCAGTGCCCTCGGGTGCTTCGTCACCCTCGGGGGCTTCGTCGTCCACGCACACGCACGGGCCCTTGGCCCACCACTCGGGAAGCTCGGTCAGCGCCTGGGCACCGAACGGGTTGGTGCCCGGCACGGCCAGCTCGTGGCCGACCAGGGCGTGCAGGCACTTGACCCGGGTCGGCATGCCCCCGGTGCTCTGCATACCCTCGGGCAGCGGCTCCAGACCGTCGGCGCGCGCCTGCTCGGCCCGCTCGTCCAGGTAGGACTCGTGGGCCTTGGTGTAGGCGGCCTGGAGCTCGGGGTCCTCGCCCAGGCGCTCCTGCATCTGACGCATCCGGCCCTCGTTCTCCATCCGGCCGATCGCCGAGGCGGCGCGCGGGCACGTCAGGTAGTACAGGGTCGGGAAAGGAGTGCCGTCCTCCAGGCGGGGAGCGGTCTTCACCACGTCGGGGAGACCGCAGGGGCAGCGGTGCGCGACGGCACGGACCCCGCGCGGTTGGCGGCCCAACTGGAGTTCGATCGCGGCGAGGTCCTGCTCGGAAGCGGGACCGCCGTCGGTGTGCCCCGGAACGGGCTGATCTGCGGAAGTCATGACCAGCCCAGCATAGTTGCAACAGGGAACCCCCTCACCCGTTGTCCACAGGCGGGAAGGGCCTCGGGCCCCGAGCTCAGAGACCGTCGTCGGGGCCGGGGCTGTCAGCCTCCTCCACCGAGCGCCACAGCTGGGTGAACCACGGCTCGGTGGGTTCGGCGGGGTCGGCCTCCGCCTCGGCCTCGGTCTCGGGCCGGATGACGATGTAGGCGGTCTCGTCGGGGTACTGGTAGTGCAGCCGGGCCCTGGCCTCGCGCTCCACGTACTCCTCGTCGTTCAGCTCCTCCTCGCGCTCCCGCAGGTAGGCGACGTTCTCCTCCATGCGGGCGCGCTCGTCCTGGAGCTGGGCGATCTGGGCCTGCTGCATCACGTACTCGCGCAGCGGATAGGCCAGGCTCAGCGCGATCGCGCACACGACCAGCGCGAGGATCGCCGCCCGGCTGGTGAGCATGGGCCGCACCCTGGAGGTGCGGCCCACACCGGAGTCCTTCTTGCCCGCCTTCACGCCCGCCTTGGCGGTACCTTGACCGGCGCCGCCCCGGGCAGCGGCCTTCACAGACCTGTCGGCTTTGGTCGCCTTCTTGGCCTTTGTGGGCTGCTGCTTGGTTTCGCGGGACACTGGGGCAGACTAGCCGCGCTTGGCGAACCTCGGGAAGGCCGACACGCCCGCGTACACGGCCGCGTCGTCGAGCTCCTCCTCGATGCGCAGCAGCTGGTTGTACTTGGCGACCCGCTCACTGCGCGCCGGGGCACCGGTCTTGATCTGCCCTGCGTTGGTGGCCACCGCGATGTCAGCGATGGTCGTGTCCTCGGTCTCGCCGGAACGGTGGCTGATCATCGCCGTGTAACCGCTGCGCTGGGCGAGGGAGACCGCGTCCAGCGTCTCGGTGAGGGTGCCGATCTGGTTGACCTTCACCAGCAGCGAGTTGGCGGTGTCGGCGAGGATGCCGCGCTGGAGCCGCTCGGGGTTGGTGACGAACAGGTCGTCACCGACCAGCTGGACCCTGTCGCCGAGCTGCTCGGTGAGCTTCTTCCAGCCGTCCCAGTCCTCCTCGTCGAGGGGGTCCTCGATGGAGACCAGCGGGTAGGCGTCGACGAGCTCCGCGTAGTAGGCGGCCATCTCCTCGGCGGTGCGGGTCTTGCCCTCGAAGGTGTACACACCGTCGGCGAACAGCTCGCTGGCGGCCACGTCCAGGGCCAGGGCGATGTCGGTGCCGACCTGGTAACCGGCCTTCTCGATCGCCTCGACGATCAGGTCCAGGGCGGCGCGGTTGCTGTCCAGGTTGGGGGCGAAGCCGCCCTCGTCGCCGACGCCGGTGCCCAGGCCGTGCGACTTCAGCACGGACTTCAGGGAGTGGTAGACCTCGGTGCCCCAGCGGACGGCCTCGGAGAAGGTCGGGGCGCCGACGGGAGCGACCATGAACTCCTGGATGTCGACGTTGCTGTCGGCGTGCGCGCCGCCGTTGAGGATGTTCATCATCGGCACGGGCAGGACGTGCGCGTTGGGGCCGCCGATGTAGCGGAACAGCGGCAGGCCGGCCTCCTCGGCGGCGGCCTTGGCCACGGCCAGGGAGGTGCCCAGGATGGCGTTGGCGCCGATCCGGGACTTGTCCGGGGTGCCGTCCAGGTCGATGAGCGCGCGGTCGATGATGCGCTGCTCGTCGGGGGTGTGGCCGAGCAGCTCGTCCGCGATCTCGTCGTTGACCGCGGTGACGGCCTTGGTCACGCCCTTGCCGCCGTAGCGCTCGCCGCCGTCGCGCAGCTCGACCGCTTCGAACTGGCCGGTGGAGGCACCGCTGGGAACACCAGCGCGGGTGATGGTCCCGTCGTCGAGCAGAACCTCGACCTCGACTGTCGGGTTGCCCCGGGAATCAAGGATCTCCCGCGCCTGTACTGACTCGATGGACGCCACGATCTCTCCGTCTCTTAGGTGTCTGGGCCCACACTTTCCGGGCCCGGACACGAGACTAGCGACACCGGCCCCGCCGGGGGGAGCCCACCCTCCCGGATTGGTCTAGTCCATACCGGACGTTCCGGCCCTCAGCGCCGCCAGGGCGATCTCCACAGCGGCCTCGCGGTGGGCCGCGGCGTCGCCGCGCGGGAGTACGACCGCGATGTCCTGGATGCCGCCGAGGGCGACCACGGCGCCCATGCGCGCCGGAGTTCCCGGGTTCTCCCCGACCAGGGCGGCGTCGAGCCGACTGCGCCAGTCCATGAGCAGCTCGACCAGACCGGCCTCGGTCAGCGACCCCAGGTCGTTGAGCAGGGCGCGCATGAGCGTGCCGTGGCGCACACACAGGTCGAAGTAGGCGCCCAGGAGTTCGCGGGGCTCGTCGACCGGGCCGTCGAAGCGCCGGACCATCTCCTGCGCGTCCTGGCGCAGCGGGTCGACCAGTGCGCGGAGCAGGTCGCCCTTGGCCGGGAAGTGGTAGTAGAGCGCGGCCTTGGTGATGTCCAGGCGTTCGGCGATCTCCCGCAGGCTCGTCTTCTCGTAGCCCTTCTGCCCGAAGAGGTCCAGGGCCACCGCCCTGATCTCGGCCTTCGTGTCGCTCTGCGCCCTGGGCACCCGTGCCGCTCCCGTCTGTCACCGCTCTGGCCACTGCTGCGGTGAGCCTATCCCAGACTTTCCGACCGGTAAGTTACTTGACGACCGGTAAGTAACTTTTTACTGTGGAAGGCCCACGACACAAGGAGCTCTGACGGCCCCATGACCGCCGTTCGAACCGTCCTCGTCTCCGGCGCCAGCATCGCCGGGCCCGCCCTCGCCCACTGGCTGCACCGGTACGGCATCCGGGCCACCGTCGTCGAGAAGGCCCCCGCGCCACGGATGGGCGGCCACGCCATCGACATCCGCGGTACCGCAGTCGATGTCGCCGAACGCATGGGCGCCCTGGACGCCGTCCGCGCCCACCTCACCGAGACCAGTCGGATTTGCTTCGTGCGGGCCGACGGCCGCGTCCGCTCCGACATCGGCGCCGCCGTGGACACCGACCACGACCGCTCCCTGGAGATCGTGCGCGGCGACCTCACCCGGATCCTGCACGAACCCACCACCGCCTACACCGAGTACCTCTACGAGGACTCCGTCACCGGGCTGGCGGAGACCCCCGACGGGGTGCGGGTGACCTTCCAACGCACCGAACCGCGCGTGTTCGACCTGGTCGTGGGCGCGGACGGGCTGCACTCCAACACCCGGCGGCTGGCCTTCGGCCCCGAGGACGCCTACGGCCGCTACCTGGGCGCCCTGATCAGTATCTTCACCGTTCCCAACCACCTCGGCCTGGACCGCGAGGCACGCCTGTACAACGAGCCCGGCAAGGGCGCCGGGATGATCCACTCCCCGCGCTTCGACGGCGCCAAGGCGTTCTTCCTCGTCCACGAGCGCGAGCTGGACGGGATCGACCGGGCCCCGGAGGAGGAGCAGCAGAAGGAGTTCCTGCGCGAACGTTTCACCGGGGCGGGCTGGGAGTGCGAGCGGATCCTGGCGGGGATGGCCGACGCCCCGGACTTCTACTTCGATTCCGTCAAACAGATCCACATGGACCGCTGGTCGCGGGGGCGGGTCACTCTGCTCGGGGACGCCGGGTACTGCCCCTCCCCCATGTCCGGCCAGGGCACCACCCTGGCCCTGGTCGGCGCGTACGTCCTGGCCCGGGAGCTGTCCCGGCACGAGGACCTCGCCCCCGCGCTCGACGCCTACGAAGGGCGGATGCGCCCCTATGTCAAGGCCAACCAGGACATCGCCGACCCGGGCATGGGCTTCCTCGCCCCGCGCACCCGGCTGGGGCTCGCCGCCCGTAATACCCTGCTGCGGTTCAGCGGGCTCCTGGCCCGGCTGTCGGGCCTGGACCAGCGGGTCGCCAGAGCGGCCGAGGGGTTCGATCTGGACGCTCCGCCGCCGAACCGGATTCAGGCGGACGTGAGATGAGCTGAAGTGAGCACTCGGTCCGATTCGTACCGGTTAAACCAAACCGCCCGGAAGTGGCCGCCCCGCTTGCCCGCCCCGCACCCGTGTCTATAGTTCCTATGCGGGCTATGTCCCCCTCCCGCCCTGACGGCAAGGCCCCGGCGCGAACGGTAGAGGACGAGCATGGCCAATCCGCCAACCGAACCCGCGGACGGGGCGCTGCCCCCGGTACGGCAAAGACGCGCTGAACTGGTGCTGCTCCTCGCCGCGATCGGGGTGACCTTCGCGGCCCTGCTCCTCGCCTCGCTCTCCGTGACCGGCGAGATCGACTCCCGGGTGATGGTCTACGGGCTCGCGCTCGGGGCCGGGGCGCTCGGCCTGCACGTCCTGCTGCGGTTCGTGGCGCCCTACGCCGATCCCGTACTGCTCCCGGTGGCCACCGCGCTGTCCGGTCTCGGGGTCACCATGATCTGGGCGCTGCAGATGACCCGCAACTTCGCCCCCGGCCACGGCGAGGCCGACCGGCAGCTGCTGTGGGCCCTGGTCGGTATGGGCCTGTGCGCGGGCGCGGTGTTCTTCATCCGGCAGCCGCGCCGCCTGACCATGTACACGTACCTGATCGCGCTGGTCGCGCTGGTCCTGCTGCTGCTCCCGCTCTCACCGTTCGGCCACGAGGTGCTCGGCGCGCGCCGGTGGATCATGATCGGCCCCTTCACCATGCAGCCCTCGGAGTTCGCGAAGGTACTGCTGGTGATCTTCCTGGCCTCCTACCTGGGGCGTCAGCGCGACGTGATGGCGCTGGTGACGCGGACCTTCAAGATCGGCCCGGTGAAGGTGTTCAGCGCGCCGCGGGCCCGCGACCTCGCGCCGATGGCCGTGGGCTGGGGCGTGGCGATCCTGCTGCTGGTGGGCACCCGGGACCTGGGGACCTCGCTGCTGCTGTTCGGCACGTTCCTGGCGGTGCTGTACGCGGCCACCGCCCGCAAGTCCTGGGTGCTGATCGGCCTGGTGGCCTTCTCCGCCGGGGCGTACGCGGCGTACCTGCTGTTCGGGCACGTGCAGAACCGGGTGCGGATCTGGCTGAACGCCTTCGACGAGGAGGTCTACCACAGCGAGGGCGGCAGCTTCCAGGTGGTGGAGGGCATGATCGCCCTGGCCTACGGCGGGATACTGGGGACCGGTTTCCACGGCGGCGAGGCACAGAACATCTTCGCCGCGGACAGCGACCTGATCCTGGTGTCGATCGGCGAGAAGCTGGGGCTGACCGGGCTGCTGGCGGTGCTGCTGTTGCTGTTCCTGTTCGCCCAGCGCGCCCTGCGGATCGCCCTGGCCTGCAAGGACGTGTTCCTCAAGCTGACAGCGTTCGGCTACGGGTTCCTCATCGCGTTCGACGTGTTCATCGTGCTGGGCGGCCTCACCCTGATCATTCCGCTCACCGGTATGACCACCCCGTTCCTGTCGGCGGGCGGGTCCGCGCTGATGGCCAACTGGCTGGTCGTGGGCCTGTTGCTGACCATCAGCGAGACCGCCCGCCGCCCCCAGGAGACCTTCAGCTCGGGGATGGCGCCCGGGGACCCCTCCACCGAGGTGATCAACGTGCGCGACCTGCCCGACGGCGTCCGGGGCCGCCACTGAACTCCCCGCGCCCCTAGATCGTCGATGGTGGTCCTGGAACTCCTGAGCCCATGCCGAGGGGTCTTTCCACCACAGACCGAAACCCGACCGGCGGCCTGTCCTGTGCTTCCGAAACCCTCTCATCCCGGGTGATCTTGCTACCAGGGGCTAGTTCGGCGCCGAACTAGCCCCTGGTAGCAAGATCATCCTCGGAGAGGGGACCGGAACCCTCTCGGTTCCCCTCCCCTGCGGCCTCACATCCGGGCCCTCAGCACGTCGACCTCACAGCCCGGCGCGAACGGGTCGAAGCCGTGCTCACTCAGCCAGCGGACGATCAGCAGGCTCCGTAGCGACCACCACCCGTGGATCGCGTCGAGGTCGATGTCGGTGCCGTAACCGGTGAGGAGGTCGTCGAGGCGGTCCTCGTGTCCGAGCGTGAAGGTGGCGAGGTCATACAGGGGGTCGCCCCGGCCCGCCTCGGACCAGTCGATGATGCCCGTGACCTCGTCGCCTTCGAGGAAGACGTGCGCGATCTGCAGGTCGCCGTGCGTGAACGCGGGAGTCCACGGCCGGAGTGCGGCCTCGGCGACCCGGCGGTTGCGGGTGACCAGGTCAGCGGGCAGGAGGCCGCCGCGCACGAGCGTCTCGCACTCCTTGTCGAGTTCCGCTGCCAGCGCCGTGGTGTTCCGGCCCGCCTGCCCGGTCCGGGGCGGTAGCGGAGCTTCGTGCAGCTTCCGGATGGCGGCGCCCGCCGCGGCCCACGCCGTCGGCGACCCGGTCGACGTCCCGCCGAGGCTCCCGAGCGTCGCCCCCGCGACCGCGGAGATGGCGAGCACGGGCGGCTTGCGCCACAGGACCTGCGGGGTCGGGACCGGCGCGAGGGAGATCGCCTCGACCTCGGCGTCGATGCGCGCCTGGTCGGTGTCCACCTTCAGGAACACGTCGCCGACGCGCAGGGTCGCGCGCTCGGAGTGGGCAACGACGACCTCGATCTCATCCACTGGCTCGTCCATGGGCGCCCAGTATCGCGGAGGTGATCGCCCGTGTCACCGGGTTTACCGCGTACCGGGACGCCTACCGGGTCACGTGCGGGGTGGTCGGCCGGAGCTGGGACCACCCCGTCACGGTCTGAGCCGGGTCCGGTTGTCAGGTCGGCGGGTTGGTCACGGTCAGCACGTCTCGGCAATGGCGACAGGTCGCCGTCCGGATACGTGACGCCGAGGGGTCGGGCGGGTCGGGAACGTAGTCGTGGGTCCTGCCGGGTACACACCTGGGCATGTGGCCTCGCCGGGGAGGTGGTGCACCACCCGGGTGTGGGGCGGTGCACCGTGGCCGCGTGAGCCTCGCGGCCGAGGGGTGGATCAGGGCCCCGACCCGACGGGGGGATCACCGGGGTCAGGAGGGTCGAGCGCCTCCCACAGCACGCGCTGAACCAGGGCGACGGGGTCACCGGGGCCGGAGCGACGGCGGGGCTCGATGATCGCGCGGCCGATGACGTCGACCGCCGACAGCGGGGCCTGCCCGGCCACGGGGCCGGGCAGGGTGACGTCGGGTCTTCGTCCGGGGGTCATGCGCGTACCTCCAGAGGGCTTCGCCACCTCAGCGGATGGGGGTTCGGGTCGCTGCCGGTACCTCGGGCGACCCGTTCGACGACGCCGAACCGGGTCAGGTAGACGGGGTGGCCGTAGATGTCGGACCCGGCGTAGGAGACGGGCGAACGGTGCAGCCGCGCGAGCTTGCGCAGGACGATCAGGCTGCCCACCTCGCGGATGTCGCAGACGGTGCGGCGCTTCATCGGGCTACTCGCACTTCGGTGTAGGTCCGGGGGAGCTGCTCGATGCGCTGGTCGAGCAGTTCCAACCCAGCGGAGGTGTCCCCGGTCTCACGGGCCAGCGCCACCGCGTCACGGACCGCCTGGATGCGTTCCTGCTCCAGGAAGGCGCGGCGGATCTCGCTGAGAGAGTCGGCGGCGGGCGGCAGGGTGAGCGCTTCGGTGATGGCGTCGAGGAGGTCGGAGAGGACGATGTCGAAGCCCATCAGGCCACCTCGGGGAGGCGGCGCAGCCCGCTGAGCACTCGGTGCAGGAGCGGGAGGAGGGAGGGACGGGGCACCGGAACGGTCCGCCTGTCCGGACGCGGCCGGGGCTGCGGGCGCTCGGAGATCAGCCGGGCGGACGCGGCCGGAGCTGGGCTGGGCATGGCGAACCGCCGCACCCGGGAAGCCCTGCGCCTAGGGCCCTCCAGCCGCAGAGGGACCACCGCCCCAGAGAGTGGGGACCAGCCCCAGGAGATAGAGTCGTTCACGTCAGCGCTCCTTCACGAGCGTTGGCCAACGCCCCGGACGTTCCAGCGTCGCGGGGCACCTTTATGTGAGACCCAAGTCTCTCCCTGCGACGTACAAAAACAAGTCGTTTTAGATATCTTCACTAAAAGACTTTGCTCAACAACTCGCTCTGAGGGCCTGTGGCATCCTTTGAGCCATGGCAAACAGGCGCACACAGGCCCCTACAGCCCCCACTGTCGCCCGATGGCTGCTTGCGAAGGAGCTCCGACGTCTCCGAGGCGAGAGACAGTTCACCGCCGTGGTCAAAGCGGTCAAAACGCAACCGTCATCGCTGGCCCGGTGGGAATCCGGCCGGGCGGACGGACAGGTCCCTTCGATCAACAGCCTCGATCGCCTGCTCGCCCACTATGAGGTGAGCGACGAGGAGGCTGCTCTCCTCATGGACCTTCGCAGCGTGGCGAAGTCCCCCGGCTGGTGGCAGAGCCACGAAGTGGCGAAGCACTACGGCACGTTGATCGGGCTTGAGGCCGCAGCCTCGGACATGTCCACCTACCAGGTCCAGCTGATCCCGGGTCTGCTCCAGACCGAGGACTACGCCCGGTCCGTCATCACCGCAGGCGCCGCTTCATGGCGAGGCACAGAGGAAGAGATCGAAGACCGCGTCAAGGTACGTATGCGGCGGCAGGAGGAATGGGTCAATCGCGGAACCCCGCACCTGTGGGCCATAATCGGCGAGGCCGCGATCAGGCAGGCCGTGGGCGGACCGGGTGTGATACGCGACCAACTGGCCCACCTCCTAGACTTGAGTCACAGACAAACCCGCGTCACCCTGCAAGTTCTCCCGTACTCTGCCGGAAGCCACACGGCGATGGAAATGGCCTGCTTTACGGTGCTGGACGTGGAGGAAGCGGCGTTGTCGACCGTATACGTGGAGGGCCCCACCGCGAACCTGTTCCTGGACTCGCCGGAAGACCTCACCCGGTACCGTCGCATCTTCGAGCACCTACGCAAGTCAGCTCTCGGCACGGTGGACACCCGGGCCCTTTTGACCGATGTAATGGAAGGCTTCACCCGATGACACCCCTTGAGTTCCGCACCTCCTCCTACTCCGGGAGCCAGGGCGACTGCGTCGAGGTCGCCGATCTGCCCGGCGAGCACCTCGTCCGCGACACCAAGAACCGCTCCGCTGGAAGCCTCAGGTTCATTGGCCCCGAGTGGGCTGCTTTCCTCTCGGTCGCCCAGAACGACCAGCAGTAGACAAGCTCCCGGAAGCCCTCGCCCCGAGCGGGTGAGGGCTTCTGTTCGTTCAGGGGTAGAACTTCAGAAGTCACGCGCCCCCGAACATCTGTTAGAGGTCCTTTCCCGATGACGAACGAACCGACTTACCGCACCTCCTCCTACTCCGGGAGCCAGGGCAACTGCGTTGAGGTCGCCGATCTACCGAGTGAGCACCTCGTCCGCGACACCCAGAACCGCTCCGCCGGGCACCTCGCATTCGTCGGCACCGAGTGGGCCGCCTTCCTCACCGTCGCGCGCGACCAGCAGCAGTAGGCCCAGCAGAACAGCCCCGGACTCCGGTCCGGGGCTGTCTTTGCTTCATGGTCACTCGCCGGTCTTCGACCAGTACTCGCGCCACTGCTCTTCGGTGAGTTCGCGGGGCTCGCGGCCGTCCGCGCGGGCGGCCTCCTCTGCGGCACGCACCCGACCGTCAAAGCGGCGGGCGGCCAGGCGGAGATCGGTTTCGGGGTCGCGCCCCTGGTCGCGTTCGGCGGCGACGGCGGCGAACAGCTCTCCGCCCTCGGCGCCGTCGTCGCCCACGAGATCAGCCGGGAAGCCGTTGCGGACCGCGCGCTTTTGCAGCTCGTAGGCGAGCAGCACAGCGGGCTGGGCGAAGGGCACCCCGTCAAGTACGGAAGTCTCCCCACTCCCCCCGTTGGCCTTGGCCTTCTCCGCGCGCTCGGCCGCCTTGATGGCCTCCCAGTTCGACCACACCTCGTCGGTACCGGACACGTCCACACCGCCGAACACGTGCGGGTGACGGCGGGTCATCTTGTCGATGATGGCGTCGGCGACGTCGTCCACGGTGAAGCGGGCCGGGTCGCCCTCAGGGCGCTCAGTACCGATCGCCGCGTGGAAGACGACCTGCAGCAGCACGTCCCCGAGTTCCTCGCGCAGCTGCGGGTAGTCGCCGTCCTCAATGGTCTCCAGGGTCTCGTAGGACTCCTGGATCAGGTACTTGGCCAGGGACTCGTGGGTCTGCGAACTGTCCCAGGGGCATTCCCGGCGCAGGGTCTCCATCACCTCGACCAGCCGCAGCACCCGGTGGCCGGGCACCGGCCGGTCGGACGCCGAGGGGCCGGACGCCGAGGTGTCGGGCGCCGGCGGGTTCGACGCTTCACTCATGCTCGGTCCTCGCTCACGTGCTGGTCGGAGGGCAGCCAACCGCCCTCGCGCAGGGCCTCCATCACCAGGGCCACCGACTCGGCGGGGTCCGTGCCCACGGTGTCCACCACCAGGTCGGCGTCGGTCGGCTCCTCGTAGGGGTCGGAGATACCCGTGAACTCCGGGATCTCCCCCGCCCGCGCCTTGGCGTACAGGCCCTTGCGGTCGCGGGCCTCGCACTCCTCCAGCGGCGTGGCCACGTGCACCAGGAAGAAGTCGCCGAACTCCTCCACCATGGCGCGGAACTCGGCCCGGCCCGCCGCGTAGGGCGCGATCGGCGCGCACACGGCCACCCCGCCGTGCCGGGTGATCTCCGAGGCCACGTAGCCGATGCGGCGGATGTTGAGCTCGCGGTCCTCCCGGGAGAACGTCAGCCCCTTGGAGAGCATGCGGCGCACCAGGTCGCCGTCGAGCAGGGTGACCGTGCGCCCGGATCTGCGGATGCCGTCGCACACCCCCCGGGCGATGGTGGACTTGCCCGAACCGGACAGCCCGGTGAACAGCAGCGTGAGACCGCGCTTGGTGCGCGCCGGGCGCAGCCGGGCCAGTTCGGCGCCGACCCGGGCCGGGGTGAACCAGGACGGCAGTTCACGGCCGTGCGCGAGCTCCGCCTCGACCTCGTCGTCGGTGAGCTCCGCGCGGACCTCGCGCGGGTCCACGTGGGAGAAGGGCTTCCAGAGCGCCTCCCCCGAGTCGTACTTCCAGGGTTCGGGGTCAAGGACGGTCAGCGGCGGCCTGAGCGCCATCACCCGCTCGGTCTCGGGCCCCCGCCCGCCGGCCTCGACCAGCAGGTGGGTGGCGCCGTAGGCGGCGGCGACGTGCCCGGCCAGGGCGGCGTCGCGTTCGGTCCAGGCCCCGCCCAGCGGCCCCGCGGAGCGCGCCTCGGACCGGGGCAGGGTGACCACCGCGAAGGAGCTCCGCGGCGGCAGCAGCGGTTCGGAGGCCAGCACGGCGGCGGCCAGGCCCTCGTCGTGCAGGCCGGTGTCGAGGATGACCAGGACCTCGGCGCGTCCGCCACCGCGGCCCAGCGCCTCGGCCTCGGCACGGATCTGGTGCAGGGCCCGGTGGTGCAGGGGGCGGTCGGTGACCACGGCCAGCAGTGACCGGTCCGAGGAGGGTTCGAGCTCGCGCTGGGCGCGCACCTCGGCGGGGGTGGGGCGCAGCTCCCGCAGCACCCCGTACGTGGGCGGGCGCAGCAGCGTGACGTCACCGGCCAGGTGGTGGCGGCTCCCCGTGTCCTCGGCAGAGGACTCCCAGTGCTCGCGCACCGCCAGCTCAGCGAGCGGGGCACCCTCCAGGTCGGTGAGGGTGAGCCGCTCCTGACCCACCAGCTCCTCCGGCACCTCCAGGGTGACCGGAACCGGCCAGGGGCGACCGTCCGGCAGACGGCCCCCGCGCGCCACCGACTCCGCTTCCTCACGGGTCATGAACCCCGCCAGCGGGTAGGCGCCGCTGAGGATGAGTTCCAGGTGGGCAAGCCCGTCCGGACCTGGGGCGAAGACCGGTGCGTCCGGTCGGCCGGTGTCCCCGACCGACCCGTTCCCCTGCCTGTGGGCTCTCACCACGCGTTTCCTCTCCTCGGACTGTTCACTGGAGCTCTACCAAGAAACGCGTCTAGCGTATGCCCGAACGGATCCCCCACCCCGCGCTGCGCCTCCTGATTCGGAATAGCGCCAGTTCAGAGCGGGTTCTCATGAACGTGACCCGCCCTGTTCCCCGGGGTCGGCGCCCGGGCGACCCAGCGGCGAACCCGAACCGCCGACCCCCGAACCCGGCCCCCGCGTGACGGGGGGACTGGATAAGCTGAGGGGAGCCGGGTGGCCACGCCCATCCAGACACGGCCGCCCACACCGACACCGCTCACGTACGGACCGTCCCCAGCGACCCGCGGGACGGCGGCACCCGTGCCCGCCGCACACACGCGGGTGTCGGAGTCAGGGCAGGCCGCGGAGGGGCTCGCGGCCACAACGGCCTTCGCCACCGCACAGACCCGCAGGACGCGACGCCTGATCCGGACCACTTCCATCACTGGTGCTATGAGCCTCATTGGACTTCTCGCCGACGTCTCCACGGACCCGGCACTGCACAGCGCGATCGAGACCGCCCGAAGCGGCCGCGATCCCCATCTCGACCTCGTCGCCCCGGCGGCGCTGCGACCCTTCATGGTGGGGGCGCTGGCCGCCGACGCCCCCGTGGGCGCGCACCGGCCGGTCCTCGCCGTCACCGCCACCGAGCGGGAGGCCGCGGACCTGACCGACGCGCTCGGCTCACTGCTGCCCGAGGACTCGGTCGCGCTCTTCCCCGCCTGGGAGACGCTTCCGCACGAACGCCTCTCCCCGCGCTCGGACACCGTCGGCCAGCGTCTGGCGGTGCTGCGCAGACTGGCGCACCCGGACCCCGCCGACCCGCTCACCACCCCCCTGCGCGTGGTGGTGGCCCCGGTCCGCAGCGTCCTGCAACCGCTGGTCGCCGGGCTCGGAGACCTGGAGCCGGTGCGGATCCGCCCCGGTGACGAGGTGGAGCTGGAGTCCGTGGTCAGCGCCCTGACCAACACCGGCTACGCCCGCGTGGACCTGGTGGAGAAACGCGGCGACATGGCCGTGCGCGGCGGCATCCTGGACGTCTTCCCACCCACCGAGGAGCACCCGCTCCGGTTGGAGTTCTGGGGCGACACCGTCGAGGACATCCGTTACTTCCAGGTCGCCGACCAGCGCTCCATCTCCCCCGCCGAGGGCGGCGAGGGCGCCGACGCGCGCACCAGCGCCGCTTCTGGGCTGTTCGCCCCGCCGTGCCGGGAGCTGCTGCTCACCGAGACCGTGCGCGAGCGCGCCCGGGCCCTGGCCGACGAGCACCCCGCGCTGGCCGAGGTACTCAACAAGATCGCCGACGGCGTGTCCGTGGAGGGCATGGAGGCGTTCGCCCCGGTGCTCGCCGAGAGCATGGAGCCGTTCCTCAACTACCTGCCCTCGAACGCCATGGTGCTGGGCTGCGATCCCGAGCGCATCCGCACCCGCGCCGTGGAACTGGAGGCCACCAGCGCCGAGTTCCTGGACGCGTCCTGGATCAACGCCGCCTCGGGCGGTGAGGCCCCCATCGACCTGGGCGAGTCCGCCTACATGTCCATCGCCGAGCTGCGGACGATCGCCACCGGCCTGGGCCTGCCCTGGTGGGGGCTGACCCCGTTCAGCGCCGGTGAGGGCGCCGCGGACAAGGCCGCGGGCGAGGAGGACGACGCCGTCGTGGTGGGCGCGGTGCCCGCCGACTCCTACCGCGGTGACACCGAGCGTGCCCTGGCCGACGTCAAGGGATGGCTGCACGACAACTGGAGCGTCGTGCTGGTCACCCAGGGGCACGGGCCCGCCGAGCGCCTGGTGGCGATGCTCAGGGACGCCGGGCTGGGCGCCACGCTCAGCGCCGACCTCGCCGAACCGCCCAAGGAGGCGATCGCGACCGTCACCACCGGGCTGGTCGACCACGGCTTCCTGCTGCGGTCGGTGCGGACGGTGGTACTCACCGAGACCGACCTGGTCGGGCAGAAGTCCTCCACCCGGGACATGCGCCGCATGCCCAGCCGCCGCAAGGGCACGGTCGATCCGCTCCAGCTCAAACCGGGCGACTACGTCGTGCACGAACAGCACGGCGTGGGCCGCTACCTGGAGATGGTCAGCCGCCAGATCCACGGCGCCACCCGCGAGTACCTGCTCATCGAGTACGCGCCGTCCAAGCGCGGCCAGCCCGGCGACCGCCTGTTCGTGCCCACCGAGCAGCTCAGCGAGGTCACCCGGTACGTGGGCGGCGAGGCGCCGACGCTGTCCAAGATGGGCGGCGCCGAGTGGAGCAAGGCCAAGAGCCGGGCCCGCAAGGTCGTCCGCGAGATCGCCGGCGACCTGATCCGCCTGTACTCGGCGCGCCAGGCCTCCCCGGGGCACGCCTTCGGCGCGGACACCCCGTGGCAGCACGAGCTGGAGGACGCCTTCCCGTACGTGGAGACGCCCGACCAGCTGGCCGCCATCGACGAGGTCAAGAAGGACATGTCCAAGTCGGTCCCGATGGACCGGCTGATCTGCGGCGACGTGGGTTACGGCAAGACCGAGGTGGCGGTGCGCGCCGCGTTCAAAGCGGTGCAGGACGGCAAGCAGGTGGCACTGCTCGTGCCCACCACCCTGCTGGTCCAGCAGCACCTGTCCACCTTCTCCGAGCGCTACGCGTCCTTCCCGGTCACGGTCAAGCCGATGTCGCGGTTCCAGACCGACGGCGAGGTCGAGGCGACCCGCGAGGGGCTGCGCAGCGGCGAGGTCGACGTGGTCATCGGCACGCACCGGCTACTGTCGCAGGAGACCCGGTTCAAGGACCTGGGCCTGGTCATCATCGACGAGGAGCAGCGCTTCGGCGTCGAGCACAAGGAGTCCCTGAAGCGGCTGCGCACCCAGGTGGACGTGCTGGCGATGTCGGCCACGCCCATCCCGCGCACCCTGGAGATGGGTCTGACGGGCATCCGCGAGATGACCACCATCCTCACCCCGCCGGAGGAGCGCCACCCGGTGCTCACCTTCGTGGGGCCCTACGAGGACAAGCAGATCACCGCGGCGATCCGGCGCGAGCTGATGCGCGAGGGACAGGTGTTCTTCGTGCACAACCGGGTGGCTTCCATCGACAAGGTGGCCGCCATCATCAAGCGCCTGGTCCCCGAGGCCCGGGTGGCGTACGCGCACGGCCAGATGAACGAGCAGCAGCTCGAGAAGGTCATGGTCGACTTCTGGGAGAAGAACTTCGACGTGCTGGTCTCCACGACCATCGTCGAGTCCGGCCTGGACGTACCCAACGCCAACACGCTGATCATCGACCGCGCCGACACCTACGGGCTGTCCCAGCTGCACCAGCTGCGCGGCCGGGTGGGTCGTGGCCGCGACCGCGCCTACGCGTACTTCCTGTACCCGCCGGAGCGGCCGCTGACCGAGACCGCATACGAACGCCTGGCGACGGTGGCCCAGCACACCGAGACCGGCGCGGGCATGTACGTGGCCATGAAGGACCTGGAGATCCGCGGCGCGGGCAACATCCTGGGCGCGGAGCAGTCCGGGACCATCGCGGGCGTGGGCTTCGACCTGTACCTGCGCATGGTCGGCGAGGCCGTGGCCGAGCTCAAGGGCGACCCGGAGGCGGTCGCGGAGGTCGAGACCAAGGTCGAGCTGCCGATCAACGCGCACATCCCGCACGACTACGTGCCGGGCGAGCGGCTGCGGCTGCAGTCCTACAAGCGGATCGCCAGCGTCACCAGCGAGGC
Organism: Nocardiopsis exhalans; assembly: GCF_024134545.1. Taxonomy (GTDB): domain Bacteria; phylum Actinomycetota; class Actinomycetes; order Streptosporangiales; family Streptosporangiaceae; genus Nocardiopsis; species Nocardiopsis exhalans. The sequence goes on along the minus strand of NZ_CP099837.1, from coordinate 1,374,780 downwards.
GGACATCCTGGCCGCCTACGAGGAGCTCACCGACCGCTACGGCGCCCCGCCGCAGCCGGTGGACAACCTCATGGCGGTGGCCCGCTTCCGGGTCCTGGCCAAGTCCGCGGGTCTGGCCGACGTGGTCATGCAGGGCAACCAGATCCGGTTCTCACCGGTGGAGCTGCGCGAGTCCCAGGAGCTGCGGCTGCGGCGGATGTACCCCAAGTCCATCCGCAAGGAGGCCGCCAAGACCCTCCTGGTACCGGTCCCCAAGGCCGGTGGGATGGGCGGCAAGCCGCTGCGCGACCTGGACCTGCTCAAGTGGTGCACGGATCTGGTGAACAACATCTTCGAACCGGACAAGCGCAAGGTTCAGCCGAAGGACGAGTAGGCGGACAGAGCGCCTACCGGGTGAAGCCGATGGAGGGCACGGTCTCACGGCCGTGCCCTCCGGCGTCTGGCACACCTCGGTCGCCTCCAGCAACGCGCTCAGGTCCCCGCGAACCTGTTCGTCCGTTCTGACGGTCGAGTCAGCTGCGCTGGTCGATCTCGTCCGGGGATGCCTCGTAGGTGATGCCGTACATCTCCTCCTCGGACTCCTCGTCCGCCCTCCCCCGGCGCCACCAGCCGCCCTCGGCGCGTTTGGCCGCGCGACGCTGCTCCCGCAGTTCACGGCGGGCCTCCTTGCGGGCCTCGCGCTCGGTCGCGCGGTCCCGCCTGCGCGCCTCACGGGCACGCCGCACCCGGGCACGGCGTTCGACGATGGCCTGCTCCGGTGTCGGCTCCGCGGCTTCCTCGGCGAGCCCGTCGGCGGTCTCCTCCTCGCGGGGGCGCAGCGCCGTGACCGTGGCCAGGCCCTTGCCCACCGGGACGTCGTCGGGCAGCTCCACCACCGGCCGCGCGGGTTCGGGGCGCTTGCGCTCCTTGGCCTCCCTGGTCTCCTCCCGCTGGGCGGCCACCTCCCGGGTCAGCTTGCGCGTGTACCACCAGTTCGCGATCCACGCCGCCACCGCCGCGGCCACACCCACCTCCAGAGCGGCCACCAGGCCGACCTGCCAGGCGGAGGGCCCCACCTCGCTCAGCCGCTGCGCCCCCAGCGATCCGCCCGCGGCCCCGGCCAGGGCCGCGCACAACATCCCCGTGGTCACCCCGCACACGAACCCCCACAACGGCGCGGCCTCGCTCACGACGTCCGGCGCACTGCGCTGGGTCAGCACCCCGCCGATCGCACCCGCCACGAACGGCACCACCAGAGCCACCAGGGACAGCACCGGGGCGGCGCCGTTGGCGGGCAGCGCCGCCAGCATCGGCATCGCGGGCAGCGCCCCCACCGAAACCCCGGTCGGCGCGACCACCGTCGCCTCGCCCATCGCGAAACCCGGACCGAGCGCGTAACAGACCGCGAAGACCACCGCGTTCGGCAGGTACGCCAGCTGCACGATCAGCAGGAGAGCCCCGCCGACCGCCCCCGGAGCGAGCGAGCGCGTGATCTCCACCGCCTCGGGCAGGTTCATGGCCAACGCCACCAGGAAGAGGAGGAGACCGCCGACCAGCAGGGCGCCCGTGGACGCGAGCATGCCCACCAGCAGCGACCTCGACCGCGCGGGCATGAGGTCGAGCAGGTCGCCGGTGGCCACGCCCTTGTCCTTCATGAGCTGGCGGAGCACGCCCAGCCCCCCGGCGAGGAACGCGATCACGAAACCCATCAGGAGCGCGCGCGGCATGCTCGGAACGACCTCGTCGGTCTGCGCCAACAGCGCGAGCGTGCCCGCCACCGCCGCGTAGGGACCGGCGATCGCCAGCGCCGCCCGGTACACGTGCCGCAACCGCCCGATCTCGCAGCTGCGCGCCAGCCAGCGCCCGAACCGGTACAGCAGCATCCCGGGCAGCAGCACCAGGCCCATGGGCAGCAGGCTCATCTGCCCTTCGGCCAGGGTGAAGGAGACGTGGTGACCCACCAGCCAGGCCAGGACGGCACCGCGCAGGAGGTCGACGATGTCCTCGCTGAAGGTGTCGTGCGGGGCCGCGACCCAGCCGACCATGGTGAGGGTGACGATCACCGCCAGCCCGATCCCGGCGGCGGAGGCGGCGGCGATCCCGCCCGTGGAGTAGATCGGGCGGACGGGCGCCTCCCGCGCGGATGCGGCGGACACGCCCCCGGAACCGGCGTCGGTGGTGGTCTTGGACCGCTTCGACTGCCGGCCTCGGTCGGGGGGAGATCCTGGCGTACTCACCCGACTTATGGTGCCAGGGGCCGGAATGCTCCGTGGTATCCCGGCCGCGCGTGTCGTGTCCGCATCGCCGCTGTGGAACGGGGAACAAACGAGATACGTCGTAACATGTGGACCCGGTCACCCCCGTACGAAGGACGCCTGATGGCAGAGCCCGACCCCGACCGCCGCTACCGGCTCTCCGACACCGAACGCGACGAAGCGCTCGGGAACCTGCGGGTGGCGTTCGAAGAGGGGCGGTTGGACACCGAGGAGCACGAGCGGCGCATGGACGCGGCGCTCCGGGCGGTCAACAACACCGACCTGCTCCCGCTCTTCGAGGACCTGCCGCGCAGGCTGGTCCCCAGCGCCGTCACCGGGCCCGAACCGGTCGGCCCCGCGCCCGCCGTCCCCGAGAGCCGCGAAGGCGAGGGTCCGGGGGCAGCCGAAGCCAGGACGGCCTCGGATGAGGTGGACTGGCGTGAGGAGTACCGGCGTGACGTGACCCGGGGCGAGCGCGGCGACGGGGCGAACATCGCCGGGCTCGCCGGGTGGGGCGGGTTCCTCCTACTGATCTGGGGCACGCCCGCCTTCATGAGCGGCAGCGTCTCCGCCATCACGATCTTCCTGGGGTTCTTCTGCCTTCTGGTGCTCGGGCCGCTCACCGGGCAGCTGATCGCCCAGCGCAACCGGCGGCGGCGCGACAACCCGCCCGGGCAGCTCGGCGGCGGCTGACCCGGGAAGCGGCCCGAGCACAAACGGCTCCGCCCCACCGACCGGGGACCCGGTGGCGGGGCGGAGCCGTTCTGAACGAAAGCCCTGCGGGGCGCAGTCCCTCTAGAAGAGGTCGCGCACCAGCTGAGCGGTCTCGCTCGGGGTCTTGCCGACCTTGACGCCAACGGCCTCGAGGGCCTCCTTCTTGGCGGCGGCCGTGCCGGAGGAACCGGAGACGATGGCGCCGGCGTGGCCCATGGTCTTGCCCTCCGGGGCGGTGAAGCCCGCGACGTAGCCGACGACCGGCTTGGTCACGTTGTCCTTGATGAAGTCAGCGGCGCGCTCCTCGGCGTCGCCACCGATCTCACCGATCATCACGATCACGTCGGTGTCCGGGTCGGCCTCGAAGGCCGCCAGGGCGTCGATGTGCGTGGTGCCGATGATCGGGTCGCCACCGATGCCGACGGCGGACGAGAAGCCGATGTCGCGCAGCTCGTACATCATCTGGTAGGTGAGCGTGCCCGACTTCGAGACCAGACCGATGCGGCCCGGCTTGGCGATGTCGGCCGGGATGATGCCGGCGTTGGACTGGCCCGGGGTGATGAGACCGGGGCAGTTCGGGCCGACGATCCGGGTCTTGTTGCCCTTGGAACCGGCGTAGGCCCAGAAGGCGGCGGTGTCGTGGACCGGGATGCCCTCGGTGATCACGACGGCCAGACCGATCTCGGCGTCGATCGCCTCGATGACGGCGTCCTTCGAGAACTTCGGCGGAACGAAGATCACGGTGACGTCGGCGCCGGTGGCGGCCATGCCCTCGGCGACGGAGCCGAAGACGGGCACCTCGGTGCCGTCGAAGTCGACGCTCTGCCCGGCCTTGCGCGGGTTCACGCCACCAACGATGTTGGTGCCGGACGCGAGCATACGGCGGGTGTGCTTGGTGCCCTCAGAGCCGGTCATGCCCTGGACGAGCACCTTGCTGTCCTTGTTAAGGAAGATAGCCATGGTGTGTTCCGTCCCCTACTTCGCCGCGAGCTCGGCGGCCCGAGAGGCGGCGCCGTCCATCGTGTCGACTCGACTCACGGCCGGGTGGGCGCGCTCGTCGAGGATCTGGCGGCCCAGTTCGGCGTTGTTGCCGTCCAGGCGCACAACCAGCGGCTTGCTGACGTCGTCGCCGCGCTTCTCCAGAAGCTCCAGCGCCTGCACGATGCCGTTGGCAACCGCGTCGCAGGCGGTGATGCCACCGAAGACGTTGACGAACACGCTCTTGACGGCGGGGTCGCCCAGGATGATCTCCAGGCCGTTCGCCATCACCTCGGCGGAGGCACCGCCACCGATGTCGAGGAAGTTGGCGGGCTTGACGCCGCCGTGGTTCTCACCGGCGTAGGCGACCACGTCCAGGGTCGACATGACCAGACCGGCACCGTTACCGATGATGCCGACCTCGCCGTCGAGCTTGACGTAGTTGAGGCCCTTGGCCTTGGCGGCGACCTCGAGCGGGTCACCCTCCTCGGCGAAGGTCAGGCTCTCCAGGTCCTGGCGGAACTCGGCGTTCTCGTCCAGGGTCACCTTGCCGTCGAGGGCGACGACCCGGCCGTCCTTGGTCAGGATGAGCGGGTTCACCTCCGCGAGGGTGGCGTCCTTGCCGACGAAGGCGTCCCAGAGCTTGGTGATGATCTCCGTGGCACCCGCGGCGGCGGCCTCGGGCAGGTTGCCCGCCTTGGCGATCTGCGCGGCGACCTCGGTCGGAGCACCCTTCAGGGCGTCGATCGAGATCTTGGCGACGGCGTCGGGGTTGGTCTCGGCGACCTCCTCGATCTCCACGCCGCCCTCTTTGGAGCAGATGGAGAGGAAGTCACGGTTGGCGCGGTCGAGCAGGAAGGAGAAGTAGTACTCCTCGGCGATGTCACTCGCCTCTTCGACCAGGACACGGTGGACCGTGTGGCCCTTGATGTCCATGCCGAGGATCTGCTCGGCCTTGGCCTGGGCGTCCTCGGGGCCCTCAGCGACCTTGACGCCACCGGCCTTACCGCGACCACCGGTCTTGACCTGGGCCTTCACGACGACGCGGGGCTTGCCCGCGGCGGCGAACTCATCAGCGATGGCACGGGCCTCAGAGGCCGTGCTCGCCACCTTCCCCTGGGGTACGGGAACCCCGTACTCTGCGAAGAGTTGCTTCGCCTGGTATTCGAACAGGTCCACGAGGGTCCGTCCTTGTAACTCGCTGGCTCAGTGTGTACCGGGGTGGCGTGTCCGGATCGGCGGTGACTCACCTGATAGGTGTCACACGACGCATACCCCGGTGGGGCTGAGCCGCCTACAGAGATCGAGATCGCCGCGGCCTTGCCACCCGCGACATGCGCAAAGCTTAGTCGCCTGAGATCTGGCCGCCGGACACCAGGGTCGTGTTGGCCGTGTGTTCCCTGCCCCAAAAGCCGCTCATGCGGCGTTGGGCCGCGCACACGTGGGAAAATATGTGACCAGCGACACGGCGAATAACACCGATCCGGTGCCGTTCCACCCCACTTCGGACTTCTGTCGAGGTGCGACGAACGTCACGATGTGGACCGAGCGTCGGTCAGGCCGCGTGGGCGGGCCGGATGTTCTCGCTGACCCACTCGGCGATCTCCGCGGTCGGCGCCCCCGGGGTGAAGATCCGGGCCACGCCCATCGCCTCCAGCTCCGCGATGTCGGAGTCGGGGATGATGCCCCCGCCGAACACCCGGATGTCGGTGGCGTCGTTCTCGCGCAGCAGCTCCATGACCCGCCCGAACATGGTCATGTGGGCGCCCGAGAGCACCGACAGGCCGATGGCGTCGGCGTCCTCCTGGAGCGCTGCGGCGACGATCATCTCCGGGGTCTGGCGCAGACCGGTGTAGATAACCTCCACTCCGGCATCACGCAGGACCCGGGCGACGATCTTGACGCCCCGGTCGTGCCCGTCCAGTCCCGGCTTCGCGACGATGACGCGCGCGGCGGTCTCGGCCATGGCCTACCCCTTAACTACGTCCCCCGCGGATACCCGACGCCCCTTGTGAGGGCTTCACCGGACACCTCGGAGGGAGATGATGAACTCGAGTGAAGAGTAACGCAGCTCACTCAGGGGTGCGGGGCACGGGGGCGGGTATCTTCCGAGCATGAACGACCACGTCACCGGATTCGAGCAGATCAGCACCGAAGACCTACGAGAACGCGCCGTGGAGCTGGCACGGCAGCGATGGGACGTACGTTTCTTCTGGCGCCTGCTGGGGCTGATCCCGGCGGCCGAGGCCGTCGCGGGCAACAGGGAGGCCAGCGAGGCCAGCGTCGCCCAGGCGTCCTCCTTCCTCTACGAGGCGCTCTCCGCCGAGAGCGACCCCGGCGTCCAGGAGGCGCTGCGCCCCGTCTACATCGAGTACCTCAGCGAGCACGGAAGGGATGCCGGGAGCGAAAGCACAGGGAGCAGGGGCGCGACTGAGGTCGGGGAGGCTCCGGAGGGCAAGGACTGACCCCGGCGAAGTCCATGTCCGAAAACCGCCAGCACCGGGTCGCCCGCATCGGTGACCATGGTGGTTGTGATGGACGACGAGCAGCGCTACCGCGCGGTACACAGCAGGGACTCCCGCTTCGACGGGGTCTTCTACACCGCCGTGCGCACCACCGGCATCTACTGCCGGCCCAGCTGTCCCGCGGTGACCCCGCGCCGGGAGAACGTGTGCTTCTACCGGACCGCGGCCGCCGCGCAGGAATCGGGGTTCCGCGCGTGCAAACGGTGCCGCCCGGACACCGTTCCCGGCTCACCCGAATGGAACGTGCGGGCCGACGTGGTCGGCCGGGCCATCCGGTTGATCCACGACGGTGCCGTCGACCGGGGCGGGGTGGGAGCGGTCGCCGACGCCCTCGGCTACAGCGAACGCCAGCTGAACCGCCTGCTCTCGGCCGAGGTGGGCGCCGGCCCGCTGGCCCTGGCCAGGACCGAGCGGGCGCACACCGCCCGCATCCTGGTGGAGACCACGGACATGCCGATGGCCGACGCCGCCTTCGCCTCCGGGTTCGCGAGTGTGCGGCAGTTCAACGAGACCATGCGCACGGTGTTCGACCGCTCGCCGTCACAGATGCGTGCGGCAGCGGGGCGGAGCGGATCGGTACCCGCTCCCCCGGGTGCGGTGGCGCTGCGACTGCCCTACCGGGGACGGATCGACCTGACCGGGATGCTCTCCTTCCTCGGCGACCGCGCCGTCCCGGGGGTGGAGGAGTACACGGGTGGGGTGTACCGGCGGACGCTGCGGCTACCGAACGGACCCGCTGTCGTGGAGCTCTCCGGGGTGGACGGACACGTGCTGTGCCGGTTGTGGTTGTCCGAGCCTCGTGACCTGGCCAGCGCGGTGCGGCGCTGCCGGAGCCTGCTGGACCTGGACGCCGATCCGGAGGCCGTGGCCGAGGTGCTGGGGACGGACCCCGTACTCGGCCCCGTCCTCCGACAACGCCCCGGTGTGCGCGCCCCCGGGCACGTGGACCCGGCCGAACTCGCGACCCGAGCTGTCCTCGGACAACAGGTCTCGGTGCGGGCCGCGCGTACTCTGGCGGGACGCCTGGTGAGCCGGTTCGGGAAGCCGCTGGCCGTCCCGGACGGCGGGCTCACCCACGCGTTCCCCTCGCCGGAGGCCCTGGCCGCCGCCGACCCGACTGAACTGTCCATCCCCGTCACACGGGGGCGGGCGCTGATCAACGTGGCGGACGCGATCGCCTCAGGTCAGGTGGACCTGGGCCCGGGCTGCGACCGGGACGAAGCGGAGCGACGCCTGATGGAACTGCCCGGGATCGGCCCGTGGACCGCCGGATACGTACGGATGCGCGGACTCGGGGACCCGGACGTTTTTCTGCCGACCGACCTCGGGGTGCGCCAGGCTTTGGAGCGCGCGGGGCTGAGGGCGACCCCGTCCGCAGCGGCTGGGAAGGCCAAGGAGTGGAGCCCCTGGCGCTCGTACGCCACCCACCTGCTGTGGGCCTCGCTCAACACAACGACAGCGCCGAGAGGGATCGAATGAACACCGAACAGGACGCACTTCCGCTGGACCTGCCCCAGGAGCCGGAGGCCCCGCCGCGGGAGACAGCGGTGCGCTTCCGCGAACCGCTGCCGGGCCCGACTTACTACACAACGATAAGTTCGCCGTTGGGCGAGCTGACGCTGCACGGCGACGGAGAGGCCCTGGGCGGGGTACTGACCCCGCCCAAGGAGGGCGCCAGCAGGGCGGTCCCGGAGAACTGGGTGGCCGAAGCGAAACCGTTCACGGAGGTGGAGCAGCAGCTGACCGCGTACTTCGCGGGGGAGCTCAAGGAGTTCGATCTTCCGTTGGCCCCGGCCGGGACCGCCTGGCAGCTGCGGGTCTGGCGGGCGCTGACCACCATCCCGTACGGGGAGACCGCCGGTTACGGCCAGCTCGCCGAAGAACTGGGGCGGCCGACGGCCTCCCGGGCGGTCGGCATGGCCAACGGGAGGAATCCGATCAGCATCATCGTCCCCTGCCACCGCGTCATCGGCGCCAACGGAAGCCTGACCGGTTACGCGGGCGGGCTGGAACGCAAGCAGTACCTGCTGGGCCTGGAACAGAGCCAGACCATGAAGCACAGAGCCTAAAAACCGGACAACCCACCCCTCCCCTTCCGTGACGCTTCTATGTCAAGTGGCGGGCTGAAGAGAGACCTCAGCCCGCCCTCTCACCACTTGATCAGCGACCATCGCCCGATACACCACATCCGCCAAATGCCGCTTCAAAGCCCGATACGCACCCTTGGTGCCCTTGGCCTCCTCCCGGGAACGCACGAACTCCCGAGCCGGCTCACCCAACCGGACCTGAACCACCCCGATCGAGTGCAACGCCCGGTTCACCTGCCGGTTCCCACCCCGGTGCAACCGATGCCGATCCCGCCCCGAGGAAAACACCGGAATCGGCGCGCTCCCCGCCCACCGCGCCATCTTCGCCGAGGTCGCAAACCGCGACACATCCCCCACCTGCGAGAGCAACACCGCAGCCCAGACCACACCCACACCACGAATCCCCAACAAGTTCGGCGCCAACGGCTCCACCAGCTCCTTGAGACGCCGCTCCACCTCAACAACACGCACGAACAGGGTGTGGATCTCCTCCAGCTGCTCCAGCAGCACCCACCGCGCCACCTCGTCCAGCTCGGCCCCCTCCACCAGAGCACGCACCCGACCCACCTTGGCCCGGGTTTTCAACGCCCCCTTGCCCAGGCGGTGGTCCAACTCGATGTGCACCGCCGCCAGCACCCGGTTGGTCAGGGCCACACGCTGATCGGTCAGATTCTGGCGCAGGCCCACCAGCGCACGCACCTGCCGCACCTGCGGGTCGATCCGGTGGCGGGCCAGGTCAGGGTGGCCAGGGCCGCACGCGCGATGGCCACCGCGTCGATCACGTCGGACTTGGCGCCCACCGGCCCGCTCAGCTTGCGGTGGGCGGCCATGGCGCGCGGCGGCACCCACACCACTTCCTGGCCCGCTCCCAGCAGGGCGTCAGCGATGGCCCGGCCCAGCCCGGGGCCGCCCTCGATGGCCCACAGCACCGGGCCGTTTCCGGCCAGGGCGCGGATCCAGGTCAAGAGCTGGCCCAGGGCCTCGGGGCCCGTCTGGACCTTCTTGGCCCTGCCCAGGCGGGTGCCGTCCTGGGCCAGCGCGACGGCTTGGTGCATGTCCTTGTGCGGGTCGATACCCACTGTCACCATGGTGGTGTCCTGCTTCCTCTTGGTCAGGAACGGGACGACTACCAGGGCCCTGGCCCGGGGGACAGATCTACTGTGAGTTATCGGCTGCACAGGCTTCTATAAGGTCACTCCCGCGGCCAGGGCCTTGGCCTGCGAGCGCTGGTGGACAGGTCACGACAAGGTCCACGTGGGACAGATCTTGCTTGAGTCACCCCAGCCCCGCTGTCGGGCGGCTCCCGTCGAAACCCTCCCGACACCCACCATGGTGGACCAGTAGATCTTGCTACCAGGAGCGAAATCGGCGCCGATTTCGCTCCTGGTAGCAAGATCACGCAGAACCCGACAGAGACCAACGAAGAACCCGCACACGAACCAAAACCCCAACCCCACCCACCATTCACATGTTCACAAACACCGGCAACAAAAAAGAAGGGGGCCCGTTCCGAAGAACGAACCCCCTCCCCTCAAGAAAAACCGTGGCAGCGACCTACTCTCCCACCCCATCACAGAGCAGTACCATCAGCGCAAGGAGACTTAACGACCGGGTTCGGAATGAGACCGGGTGTGACCCTCCTGCTAAAACCACCACGGAAACCAACAACCACCATGACTCAACCCCAAACCACCAGGGGAATCACGACAGCCAAGCTTTCGTGAACAAGTGTGCGCGAACATCCAATTATCTGCAGCGGACAAGCCCTCGGCCTATTAGTACCGGTCAGCTCCACCCCTCACAGGGCTTCCACATCCAGCCTATCAACCCCGTCGTCTACAGGGAGCCTTACCCTCTCTAGGAGGCAGGAGACCTCATCTCGAAGCAAGCTTCCCGCTTAGATGCTTTCAGCGGTTATCTCTCCCGAACGTAGCCAACCAGCCATGCCCTTGGCAGGACAACTGGCACACCAGAGGTTCGTCCGTCCCGGTCCTCTCGTACTAGGGACAGCCCTTCTCAAGTCTCCAACGCGCACAGCGGATAGGGACCGAACTGTCTCACGACGTTCTAAACCCAGCTCGCGTGCCGCTTTAATGGGCGAACAGCCCAACCCTTGGGACCAACTCCAGCCCCAGGATGCGACGAGCCGACATCGAGGTGCCAAACCATCCCGTCGATATGGACTCTTGGGGAAGATCAGCCTGTTATCCCCGGGGTACCTTTTAGCCGTTGAGCGACACCGCTTCCACACGCCGGTGCCGGATCACTAGTCCCAGCTTTCGCTCCTGCTCGACACGTCCGTCTCACAGTCAAGCTCCCTTGTGCACTTACACTCAACACCTGATTACCAACCAGGCTGAGGGAACCTTTGGGCGCCTCCGTTACTCTTTGGGAGGCAACCGCCCCAGTTAAACTACCCACCAGACACTGTCCCCGAACCGGATCACGGTCCAAAGTTAGATGCCCGAAACAGTCAGAGTGGTATTTCACCAACGCCTCCACCGCCACTAGCGTGACGACTTCACAGGCTCCCACCTATCCTACACAAACCATCCCAAACACCAATGTCAAGCTATAGTGAAGGTCCCGGGGTCTTTCCGTCCTGCTGCGCGAAACGAGCATCTTTACTCGTAGTGCAATTTCACCGGGCCCATGGTTGAGACAGTGGGGAAGTCGTTACGCCATTCGTGCAGGTCGGAACTTACCCGACAAGGAATTTCGCTACCTTAGGATGGTTATAGTTACCACCGCCGTTTACTGGCGCTTAGATTCCTAGCTTCGCCGGGGCGAACCCCAACTAACCAGTCCTCTTAACGTTCCAGCACCGGGCAGGCGTCAGTCCGTATACAGCGTCTTACGACTTCGCACGGACCTGTGTTTTTAATAAACAGTCGCTTCCCCCCGCTATCTGCGACCCCACCCAGCTCAGGATGCAAGATCCGTCACCAGACAGGGCTCCCCTTCTCCCAAAGTTACGGGGACAATTTGCCGAGTTCCTTAACCATGGTTCACCCGAACGCCTCGGTATTCTCTACCTGACCACCTGCGTCGGTTTAGGGTACTGGCCACACACGAACTCGCTAGAGGCTTTTCTCGACAGCATGGGATCACTCACTTCACCGAAAACGGCTCGGCATCACGTCTCAGCCTTATGTGAGAGGCGGATTTGCCTACCTCTCGGCCTACACGCTTACCCCCGGACAACCACCGCCGGGTAGAGCTACCCTCCTGCGTCACCCCATCACTTACCTACTACAAGCTCGGGTCCCAGACCAGATACCAACGATCTCCCGAAGGATTTCGAAGGATCCAGCGTGGTTAGCATCACCTGATTCGATACTGGACGCTCGTGCACGGGTACGGGAATATCAACCCGTTATCCATCGACTACGCCTGTCGGCCTCGCCTTAGGTCCAGACTCACCCTGGGCGGATTAACCTGCCCCAGGAACCCTTAGTCAATCGGCGGCAACGTTTCTCACGTTGCTTTCGCTACTCATGCCTGCATTCTCACTCGCACACCCTCCACCACTCGATCACTCGGCAGCTTCACTGGATGCACGACGCTCCCCTACCAACCCAGCCCTTACAGGCTGAACTTCACAGCTTCGGCGGTGTACTTAAGCCCCGCTACATTATCGGCGCAGAACCACTTGACCAGTGAGCTATTACGCACTCTTTAAAGGATGGCTGCTTCTAAGCCAACCTCCTGGTTGTCTCAGCAACTCCACAACCTTTCCCACTTAGCACACGCTTAGGGGCCTTAGCTGATGATCTGGGCTGTTTCCCTCTCGACTACGAAGCTTATCCCCCGCAGTCTCACTGCCACGCTTCACTTAACCGGCATTCGGAGTTTGTCTGACGTCAGTAACCTTGTAGGGCCCATCAGCCAAACAGTAGCTCTACCTCCAGCAAGAAACACGTGACGCTGCACCTAAATGCATTTCGGGGAGAACCAGCTATCACGGAGTTTGATTGGCCTTTCACCCCTACCCACACCTCATCCCCCAGATTTTCAACTCTGGTGGGTTCGGGCCTCCACGAGGTCTTACCCCCGCTTCACCCTGGACATGGGTAGATCACTCCGCTTCGGGTCCACAGCATGCGACTCAAACGCCCTATTCAGACTCGGTTTCCCTACGGCTACCCCACCCGGGTTAACCTCGCCACACACCATGACTCGCAGGCTCATTCTTCAAAAGGCACGCCATCACAAGAACCGAAGTCCCAGCTCTGACGGCTTGACAGCACACGGTTTCAGGTACTATTTCACGACCCCTCACCGGGGCACTTTTCACCTTTCCCTCACGGTACTAGTGCACTATCGGTCATCAGGACGTATTTTGGCTTAGCAGGTGGTCCTGCCAGATTCACACGGAATTTCTCGGGCTCCGCGCTACTCGGGAGAACATCAACACCTAGACTCTTCCTTCACCTACGGGACTCTCACCCACTCCGGTACCGCTTCCCAACGGTTTCAGCTAGAAAAATCATCAGCGCTCCAGGCCGACAGACCTGAAAAGATGCATCCCACAACCCCGCACACGCAACGACTGCCGTCTATCACACGCATGCGGTTTAGCCTCTTCCCCGTTCGCTCACCACTACTAGGAGAATCACTGTTGTTTACTCTTCCTACGGGTACTGAGATGTTTCACTTCCCCGCGTCACCACCAACTACCCTATACATTCAGGTAGCGGCAACCCGACACAACTCGGGCTAGGTTTCCCCATTCGGACACCCGCGGATCAAAGCTCGGTTGACAGCTCCCCGCGGCCTATCGTGGCCTCCCACGTCCTTCATCGGCGCCTGATGCCAAGGCATCCACCGTGTGCCACTATCACTTGGCCACTACAGATAATAAGATGCTCGCGCACACTATTCACAAATCAAAACACCAACCACAAACTCCCCTACCTCAAACCACAACCCCGATCCTCACAAGGAGAACCAGAGCCGTAGGAGTTACTGGAGGTGGTAGCGGGATGCAACCCACAAGGGATTGCTTCCTCAGATACCCAACAGCGCGCCCCCTGACGCTTCTAGTCGCCAGAGGTGAAGTTCGATTCTACTTTAGCCACTCCCGAGTCGCACCAGACCATCAAGGCCCAGGCGCTCAGGTCCACTTCCGAGTCCGGCCGGCTGTAGAAAAAGTGCCGACCTGTAAAGACTCCTTAGAAAGGAGGTGATCCAGCCGCACCTTCCGGTACGGCTACCTTGTTACGACTTCGTCCCAATCGCCAGCCCCACCTTCACTCATTCCCTCCCCGAAGGGTTAGGCCACAAGTTTCGGGTGTTGCCGACTTTCATGACGTGACGGGCGGTGTGTACAAGGCCCGGGAACGTATTCACCGCGGCGTTGCTGATCCGCGATTACTAGCGACTCCACCTTCATGGGGTCGAGTTGCAGACCCCAATCCGAACTGAGACCGGCTTTAAGGGATTCGCTCCACCTTACGGTATCGCACGCCCATTGTACCGGCCATTGTAGCATGTTTGCAGCCCAAGACATAAGGGGCATGATGACTTGACGTCGTCCCCACCTTCCTCCGAGTTGACCCCGGCAGTCTCCTATGAGTCCCCACCATTACGTGCTGGCAACATAGAACAAGGGTTGCGCTCGTTGCGGGACTTAACCCAACATCTCACGACACGAGCTGACGACAGCCATGCACCACCTGTCACCCACCAACTAAATGACCCTGTATCTCTACAGGTCCACGGGTGATGTCAAACCTTGGTAAGGTTCTTCGCGTTGCGTCGAATTAAGCAACATGCTCCGCCGCTTGTGCGGGCCCCCGTCAATTCCTTTGAGTTTTAGCCTTGCGGCCGTACTCCCCAGGCGGGGCGCTTAATGCGTTAGCTACGGCGCGGAAACCGTGGAAAGTCCCCACACCTAGCGCCCAACGTTTACGGCATGGACTACCAGGGTATCTAATCCTGTTCGCTCCCCATGCTTTCGCTCCTCAGCGTCAGGTAAGGCCCAGAAACCCGCCTTCGCCACCGGTGTTCCTCCTGATATCTGCGCATTTCACCGCTACACCAGGAATTCCAGTTTCCCCTACCTACCTCTAGCATGCCCGTATCCACTGCAGAACCGGAGTTAAGCCCCGGTCTTTCACAGCAGACGCGACATGCCGCCTACGAGCTCTTTACGCCCAATAATTCCGGACAACGCTCGGACCCTACGTATTACCGCGGCTGCTGGCACGTAGTTAGCCGGTCCTTATTCCCCACCTACCGTCAACCCCGAGAGAACCCGGAGCCTGCGTTGGTGGTAAAAGAGGTTTACAACCCGAAGGCCGTCATCCCCCACGCGGCGTCGCTGCATCAGGCTTTCGCCCATTGTGCAATATTCCCCACTGCTGCCTCCCGCAGGAGTCTGGGCCGTGTCTCAGTCCCAGTGTGGCCGGTCGCCCTCTCAGGCCGGCTACCCGTAATCGCCTTGGTAGGCCGTTACCCCACCAACAAGCTGATAGGCCGCGAGCCCATCCCTGACCGATAAAACTTTCCACCCGCCACCATGAGGTGGCAGGTCATATCCGGTATTAGACGGCGTTTCCACCGCTTATCCCGGAGTCAGGGGCAGGTTGCTCACGTGTTACTCACCCGTTCGCCGCTCGTGTACCCCGAAGGGCCTTACCGCTCGACTTGCATGTGTTAAGCACGCCGCCAGCGTTCGTCCTGAGCCAGGATCAAACTCTCCATAAAGGTCAAACAACCCATCCCGGCGACCGTGAGGTCAGCCTGGGGTGAGTAAACCTAGAAGAAATCCTGACCGATCATCTCGCGATGACCAATCAAAGGAACCCTACGCACCGAAGTGCGTCGGGGCCAAAACAAACATGGCTTAAAGAAAATCAAACACGCGCTGTTGAGTTCTCAAGAAACAATCACTCTTCCCGTACAAGCGCCAGAACCAGCTGGTTCCGTCTGCTCTCCCGTGGAAGGCTTTTTTCTTCTGCGTCCCGGTCGCTTTCGCGTCCGTTCCGCTGTGTTGTGTCTTTACTTTATCAGGTGTTCCGCGCCCCGCCAAATCGGCGGTTTGTGTCAACCAGATCGGGGTAAAGCCCGTTGTGCTTTTCCCAGTCTAGCGTTTCCTCGGCGGTGTTTTCACCGCGTTGTTTTCGCTGGGCTGTTCTAAGCAACTCCCCGAGCTTACATGGCTAGAGCACTGCTCGAACCGCTGTGTTTCGAAGAGGTGGACCGGCCCGCCCGCGGAAGAAACCGCGTTCGTCTCGCTCGGTCTTCCCCAACTCTACCCCTGGGCGGGAGTGCTCGTGACGGGTTCGGCGAAACTCGCCGGTGTCGTGGCTTACACGCCGCCGAGGATGCCCCGATCGCCCCCGTTTGCAACTGATCGTCCCTCGCTGGCGGGCTGCGCAGCCCGCCACCGTGCACCGCACAGGCCCGGAGAGAACTAGAGCTTCTCGATCGGGGCGTACTTGACCAGGAAGTCCTTCTCGCCGATGTCGGCGCCGAAGTCGATGCGGGCCTTGGTCTTGTCGCCGGCCCCGTCGACCAGCTGAACCCGGCCCATACCGAAGGAGTCGTGGTTGACCAGGTCGCCGACGCTCAATGTGGGCGCTTCCTTCGCGGCTTTCTTCTTGCCGCTGCCGAAGGTGCTCCCGAAACCGCCGGGCCCGCCGCCGAAACCACCGCCGGAGCGACCGCCGATGGTCCGGCTGGGCGGAGCGGCGAGGGTCGACTCGGCGCGGCGCCAGTCGACGAGATGCGACGGGATCTCGTCCAGGAACCGGGAGGCCGGGTTGTAGGAGGGGGTGCCCCAGGCGCTGCGGACCGCGGCGCGGCTGACGTACAGCCGTTCCTGGGCGCGGGTGATACCCACGTAGGCAAGGCGCCGCTCCTCCTCCAGCTCGGTCTTGTCCCCGAGGGTGCGGGTGTGCGGAAAGACCCCGTCCTCCATGCCGGTGAGGAAGACCGCCGGGAACTCCAGCCCCTTGGCCGCGTGCAGGGTCATCAGGGTGACCACCCCGCCCTCGTCGTCCTCGTCGGGGATCTGGTCGGTGTCGGCGACCAGGGCGATGCGCTCCAGGAAGTCGACCAGGGTCGGCTCCCCCGGGTCGATGCCCTGGTTCTCCTCGCCCTCCAGCAGGGACTCGTCCTCGATGAGCGCGGCGAAGGTGTGCTCGAACTCCCGGGCGACGTCGACGAACTCCTCGAGGTTCTCCACCCGGCTCTCGTCCTGGAGGTCCTTGGACTCGGCCAGTTCGGAGAGGTACCCGGTCTTGCTGAGCACCGCCTCGACGATCTCGGCCGGCATGCTGCCCGGCACGACCTCGGCGAGCTCGTCGAGGAGGGCGGTGAAGTTCTTGATCGCCTTCGCGGAGCGGGTCGCCAGACCCGGGGCCTCGTCCACCCGGCGCAGAGCCTTCGAGAAGGAGACGCGTTCCCGGGCGGCGAGCAGCTCGATCGACTCCTCGGCGCGGGCACCGATACCGCGTTTGGGCACGTTGAGGATGCGGCGCAGGCTCACCGTGTCCTCAGGGTTGGCCAGGACCCGCAGGTAGGCCAGGATGTCGCGGATCTCCTTGCGCTCGTAGAAACGCACGCCGCCGACGATCTTGTACGGCAGCCCGGTCCGGATGAACACGTCCTCGAAGACACGGGACTGCGCGTTGGTCCGGTAGAACACCGCGACCTGGCTCGGCTTGACGATGCCCTGGTCCGCGAGCTTGTCGATCTCCCCGACCACGAACGCCGCTTCGTCGTGCTCGTTGTCGGCGACGTACCCCGTGATCATCGGGCCCTCGCCCTGTTCCGACCACAGGTTCTTGGCCGGGCGCCCCTCGTTGCGGTCGATGACCGTGTTCGCGGCGGAGAGGATGTTCTGGGTGGAGCGGTAGTTCTGCTCCAGAAGGATGGTGCGCGCGTTCGGGAAGTCGCGCTCGAACTCCAGGATGTTGCGGATCGTCGCGCCGCGGAAGGCGTAGATCGACTGGTCGGCGTCGCCCACCACGCAGAGTTCCGCGGGCGGGACCACACTGGTGTCGGAGCCCTCCGCCACGCCGACGAGCTCGCGGACGAACACGTACTGGGCGTGGTTGGTGTCCTGGTACTCGTCGACCATCACGTGCCGGAAGCGGCGCCGGTAGTACTCGGCCACGTCCGGGAACATCTGGAACAGGTTGACCGTGATCATGATCAGGTCGTCGAAGTCCATGGCGCCCGCCTCGTGGAGGCGGCGCTGGTACAGCTGGTAGGCCTCGGCGAGCTTCTTCTCCTGCTCGGTCTGGGCCTGCTCGGCGAAGGTGTCGTAGTCGACGAGCTCGTTCTTGAGGTTGGACACCTGGAAGCTGAAGGACTTGGGCGGGAACCGCTTGGGGTCCAGGTCCATCTCCTTGCAGACCAGCTGCATGAGGCGCTGGGAGTCCGCGGCGTCGTAGATGGTGAAGCTGCTCGGGTAGCCGAGCCGGTGTGCCTCCCGGCGCAGGACGCGCACACACGCCGAGTGGAAGGTCATCGTCCACATGGTGTTGGCGGCGCGACTGCCGAGGAGGGCCTCGATGCGCTCCTTCATCTCGGCCGCGGCCTTGTTGGTGAAGGTGATCGCGAGAATCTCCCCCGGGCGCACCCCGCGTTCGGCCATGAGATAGGCGATGCGGTGGGTGAGGACACGGGTCTTGCCCGAGCCCGCGCCCGCCACGATCAGGAGCGGCGCGCCGGCATGGGTGACGGCGTCGCGCTGGGGACCGTTCAGACCTTCGAGAAGCTGTTCTTGGGAGGACACGCCTACCAGGTTACGGCCGTGCGGTGACGGTCCCGTCCACCCGGTCCCCTGCCTGCTGCTTCGCCCGTCCCACGTTGTCACCGGCCTGGTCACCGTCCGCCCTCCGCCAGTTCTCGCGACGGCCGTCACGACGGTGGTCCGCTCGGCGGCCACGTTCGGTGCCATCGGCGGCTTACCCTGTTTTCATACCAGCTGAGAACTTTCACCTCGCTGGTCCGTGCCTTGTTCGGGGGAGATTGGTCTTGGCTGACCGGGAGTCCATGCGTGTGTTCGTCGACTGCGACCCGGGGATCGACGACGCCGTCGCGCTCGCCTATCTGGCCGCGCGGCCCGAGGTGGAGATCGTCGGGATCGGTGCGGTGTTCGGCAACAACGCGGTCGACGTGACCGCACAGAACGCTCTGCGCCTGCTCGACCTGTACGGCCGTCCGGATGTTCCGGTCGCCGTGGGTGCAGCCCGTCCGCTGGTGCAGGAGCCGCGCCTGGCCGGGCACGTGCACGGGGGCAACGGTCTGGGCGACGTGAAACTGCCCGATCCCACCCGGGTGCCGGTGGCGGAGTCCGCCGCTGAGCTGCTCGTGCGCCTGGTGCGGGAGAACCCGGGCCAGATCGACGTGCTGGCCGTGGGCCCGCTGACCAACCTGGCGCTGGCGCTGGGTCTGGAGCCGCGCCTGCCGGAACTGGTCCGGCGACTCGTGGTGATGGGCGGCGCCGTCGATGCGCCCGGGAACGTGTCCTCGCACGCCGAGGCCAACATCGCCAACGACCCGGAGGCCGCCGAGGCGGTGTTCGCGGCCGGGTTCGACCTGGACCTGATCGCGCTGGACATCACCATGAAGACGGTGGCCACCGGGGCCTGGTTGGACCGGCTCAAGGAGGTGCCCGGGGACCGCGCGCAGAACACGTCGGCGTTCCTGGACTTCTACGCCGAGTTCTACAAGGGCATCTTCGGTGTGCGGCAGTGCGCGATGCACGACCCGCTGGCGGCGGCCGTACTGGTGGACCCGCACCTGGTGACCGGGGCGTTCGACGCGCCGATCCGGGTGGAGCTGAACGGCACGCTGACCCGCGGCATGACCGTCGCCGACCGGCGGCTGCGGCCGGGCGGGGACGAGCGCCGGGCCGCGCGGGTGATCACCGAGGTGGGTGAGGAAGAGTTCCTCGACCGTATGCTCGACGCCCTGCGCTGACCGGACGCCGAGCGGGTTCACATACGAAACGGCCGCTCCCTGACGGAGCGGCCGTTCGTGCTCGTGTCCCCTGAAACTCAGGTCTCTTGAAACTCAGACCAGGCGGCGGGCGGTGGCCCAGCGGCTGAGTTCGTGGCGGTTGGACAGCTGGAGCTTGCGCAGTACCGAGGAGACGTGGGTCTCGACCGTCTTGACCGAGATGAACAGCTCCTTGGCCACCTCCTTGTACGCGTAGCCGCGGGCGATGTGCCGCAGGACCTCGCGTTCTCGCTGGGTGAGGCGGTCCAGCTCGGGGTCGACCGGGGGTGCGTCGGTGGCGGAGAAGGCGTCCAGCACGAAACCGGCCAGCCGCGGAGAGAACACGGCGTCACCGTCGGCGACCCGGACGATGGCGTTGGCGAGCTCCTTGCCGGAGATGGTCTTGGTGACGTAGCCACGGGCGCCG
The DNA here is from genome assembly GCF_024134545.1 of Nocardiopsis exhalans. Classification (GTDB taxonomy): domain Bacteria; phylum Actinomycetota; class Actinomycetes; order Streptosporangiales; family Streptosporangiaceae; genus Nocardiopsis; species Nocardiopsis exhalans. Next base: position 1,354,856 of record NZ_CP099837.1, on the reverse strand, counting down.
CCGCGCACCACACCGATGACGTCCTCGGCGGCATCGGAGACCGACAGCGCGAGGAACCGGATCTGCGAGTGCTTGGCCAGGACCCGCCGGAGCACCTCCACTCCCCCGCCGCCGGGCAGGTGGACGTCGAGGAGCACGAGGTCGGGGAGGGTCTCTCCGATGACGTGCACCGCACTGTCGACGTCCCCGGCCTCACCGATGACGTTGACGGCGTCGCCGAGCTCTCCGCGCACCCCGCTGCGGAACAGCCGGTGGTCGTCCACGATCACGACGCGGGGTACCGCGTCTCCGTCACTGAATTTCGTGCTCTCGTCTCCCACACCTGGACCCTACCCAGGGAAGGCCCCCCACGGGTAGCGGGACGCTGTCCACTTGCGGCTACTTGCGGCCACTTGCCGCTGCTGACCGCTGCTTACCGCCGCTCGCGGCTACATCTCGGCGATGCGCGGCATACGGAGCTGGACCTCGGTGCCCTCGCCCGGCTCGGTGCGGATGCGGGCCGAACCCCCGTGGCGTTCCATCCGGCCGACGATGGAGCCGCGCACGCCCATGCGGTCCTGCGGGATGTCGTCGAGGTCGAACCCGGCTCCCCGGTCGCGGACGAACACGAGGACCTCCTCCTCGTCCACCTCGCCGAACACCGAGATGCTGTCGGTCCCGGCGTACTTGGAGGCGTTGACCATGGCCTCGCGGGCGGCGCGCAGCATCGCGCTGATGCCGTCGTCGATGGGGGCGTCACCGACGCACACCACCTCGATGGGCACACCGTGCTCCTCCTCGACCTCGGCCGCCACGCGTTCCAGGCCCGGGGTGACGGTGGTCTCGGCGTCGGCCGGACGCTGGTAGAGCCAGCTGCGCAGGGCGCGTTCCTGGACGCGGGCCAGGCGCTGGACCTCGCGCGGGTCGTCGGCGCGCCGCTGGATGAGGGTGAGGGTGTGCAGCACGGAGTCGTGGATGTGCGCGGCGAGTTCGGCGCGCTCGGCGTTGCGGATGCGTTCACGGCGTTCGGAGTCGCGTTCGCGGATGAGCCCGATGATCCAGGGGGCGACGATCAGCGCGATCCCGCCGATGAGCGTGAACGCGAAGGTCAGCCCGGCGCGGGCCTCCTGGAGCTGTTGGTGGAAGGCGAGGAAGCCGAGGACGCCGACGACCACGAGCAGAATGCCCACGACGGTGCGCATGATGCTCTTGGGGCGCGTGCGGCTGACGGTGCTGTTCATCCACTCGTTGCGTTCGGCCGGGTTGGCCTGCTGCCACAGGATGGTCGCCCCGAGCGCGCCGAAGATCACGAACCACAACAGCGGGTCGAAGACGCCGCCGAAGAGCAGGAAGAGGATGCCCAGCCCGGCGGCGAGGCCGATGTAGGCGATGAGCTGCGAGATGTCGCGGCCCTTGCGTCTGTTGTCCGCGGCGGGGTCGGACCTGCCCTCCTCCTCGGTCTCCTCCAGGGGGACGAGAAAGTACAGGGCCACGTAGACGGCCACCCCGATCCCGCCCACGGCCAGCGCCATGAACGCGAGCCGGACCACGACCGGTTCCAGGCCCAGGTGCCGGGCCAGCCCTGAGGCGACACCGCCGAGGAGCCTGCCGTCGACCGCGCGGGTGAGCCGCGGGGTCTCCACGGCTGTCATTGGCACCGCCCGATCACCGCTTTCGTGTGAGGCGCGACGGTTGCGGCCCGGCGCGCGCGTGGTTGTGGACGGTTCCAGCATGCCCTGTGTGACCCTCGTGGGACATCGGGGACGCGTCCCTGGTCCTGCCCTGGTCTGCCGGTCAGGGTGGGTTCAGGGTCGTCCCGGATTCCCACGCGACGCATCAGCGGTCACGATGGTTCCATGAGGAAAGTGTGGTGAGCGTCCATGACCGGCAGTGAGACGCCGACTGGAGCATCCGAAGGGGACGGCCTCTTCGCGGACGGTTCCGGGGACGGTTCCGCGAGCGGGTCCGCGAGCGGGTCCGCGGACGGTTCCGCGAGCGGGTCCGCGGACGGCTTCGCGGGCGGGTCCTCGGACAGCTTCTCGGGCGGTTCCGCGAGCGGGCCCTCAGGGGATTCCGCGGGCAGCCCTTCGGCAGGGGCCGCTGGAGGGTCCGCCGAAGGTCCCGCGGCCATCGGTACCGAGCTGCGCCGCGACGACAGCCGCCAGGCCCTGGCCGGGGTGTGTGCAGGGCTGGGCGCGTACACGCGGATCGACCCCGTGGTGTGGCGCGCCGCGTTCGTGCTGACCGCCTTCGCGGGCGGCGTCGGCGTGCTGCTGTACATCGCCGCGTGGATGCTGATGCGCGATCCCCAGGGCGGTCCGGCGACCTTCGAACAGATGCTGAACCGGAGCATCCCGCCGCAGGCGGTCCTGAAGCTGCTGACCGTGGGCCTGGCCGGAGCGACGGCGTTCAGCCTCGTGGGCGGCTTCGGTTGGGGGACGCTGGTCCTGGCCATTCCGCTGGCCCTGGGGCTGCTGACCGCCCGGGGTCGCGGGGTGGACCTGCGGGCCTCGTTGCTGGCGCTGCGGTCGGACCTGGCCACGCACGAACCCCCGCCCACCGGCCCGGTGCCGCAGCCGGTTCCCGCCTACTACAACCCGGCCCAGCCGTGGGCCTCGTCGCCCAAGGGTCCGGTGGACCTGGCGGTGGTGTCGGAGCGCACGTCGCTGGGGCCGGACAACGACCTCGACGAGGACGAAGAAGAGGACGACGAGGAAGAGGACGACGACCGCGGGAAGTACGGACGCCGCGGAGACCACCGGGGCGGCCACGACTGCCGGGGCCGCGGGGGCGCCCCTGGCGGTCACAAGCCCCGGCGGGCGGCGCTGGCCTCCCACGCGCTGTGGACCGTGGTGATCATGGCGGTGGTGTGGGCGGTGACCGCTCCCCGCCTCGGCGCTCCGTTCTCGGAGGTATCGACCACGAACCTGCTGTTCGGCCCGGTGTACGGCGTCTTCTTCTTCGCCGCGGCGGTCGGGGTGGTCGGTCTCTACTCGCTGATCGGTACCTGGGCGGGCAACCCGCGCGGGCTGATGTTCCTGGGCACTCTGGCCGTGCTGGCCGCGGTCCTGGTGTCCTCGACCGACGTCACCGAACTGCGGATCGGTGAGGACCGGTGGGTGCCCGCCTCGGTAGCCGAGGCCGAGTCCGACGACATGTGGTTGAACGCGGGCACGGCCAGGCTGGACCTGACCGAGCTGGCCGCCGAGCTCGAACCGGGGCAGAGCGTGGACGTCACGGCCCGGGTGGACTGGGGCGACGTGAACCTGGTGCTCCCGGAGGGCGTACGCGTCAACCTGGTCTCGCGGGTCGGGGCCGGTTCCGTGGAGGACCCGGACACCGGTGAGAACGTCCGGTCCGGCATGTTCTTCACCTACGAGTCGACCTTCGAACCGGTCGGTCCCCTGGAGCCCGTCGAGGACGCCGAGGGCCGCGGGGAGAGCGCGAACGGTGAGGCGGGCGAGAACTCCGGGGAAACGGATGGAGACGAGGGAACGCAGGAGCCCGTTGAGGGGGCTGACGACGGATCAGGCCAGGACGAGGTGCCCGTGATCAACGTGCACACCAGTACCAAGGCCGGGAAAGTGGGGGTTCAGTATGACCAAGCGGGGAACTGACTGGGGTTCGCTGGTCGCGGGACTGCTGTTTCTCGGACTGGCGGTCGCGTTCGTGGTCCAGGGCAGCGGCTCGTGGGAGCTCAACGTGATGTGGCTGCTGCCCGTGCTCGCCGTGGGTCTGGGCCTGGCAGCGCTGGCCAGGGCGCTCTTCCGGTCCCGGCCCCGGGAGAGCGGGGAGCTCCCCCCGCCGACGGATCAGGGCTGACCGCCGACCCGTCGCACGGCCCGATGACCCGTCCGACAACCCGTCCGGCGCCCGCCCGTCGACGCATCCGGCACTCGGACAGCACAGGCAAGAAAGTGAGAAGGGGCGCGATCCGCTGAGCTCGACTGCTCAACGGAGGGCGCCCCTTCCCGTTGCCTGCTGCCTCTTACCCACTACCTGCCGCTTGCCTGACCCGCCTGCTCCGGGCGGTTCTCGGCGATCGCGACGAACCCCTCGATACCCAGGGACTCGCCCCGCGCCTTCGGGTCCACCCCGGCCGCGTGCAGGGCTTCCTCCGCGGCGGGGGCCGAGCCCGCCCAGCCGGACAGAGCGGCGCGCAGGGTCTTGCGGCGCTGGGCGAAGGCCGCGTCGATCACCTTGAAGACCTCCGCGCGCGGGGCCTTGGTGCTCGGTGTGGGACGGCGGATGAGCTCCACCAGCCCGGAGTCGACGTTGGGCGCGGGCCAGAAGACGTTCCGGCCGACCGCACCGGCCCGGCGCGCGTGGGCGTACCAGGCGACTTTGGCCGAGGGCACCCCGTAGATCCGTCCGCCGGGGGTGGCGGTGATCCGGTCGGCGACCTCGGACTGCACCATGACCAGGACCCGCTCCAGGCTGGGCAGAAGTTCCAGCAGGTGCAGCAGGACGGGCACGGAGACGTTGTAGGGCAGGTTGGCCACGAGCGCGGTGGGCGCGGGGCCGGGTACCTCGGTGATGCGCATGGCGTCGCCGGGGACCACGGTGAGCCGGTCCGCGAGGTCGGGAGCGTGGTCGGTGACGGTGCCGGGCAGAGCCTCGGCCAGCGCCGGGTCGATCTCGATCGCGGTGACCTGGCGCACGTGCGGGAGCAGGGCCAGGGTGAGCGAGCCGAGCCCGGGTCCCACCTCGACGACCACGTCGTCGGCGCCCACGCCCGCCACGCGGACGATGCGGCGGACGGTGCCGTGGTCGATGACGAAGTTCTGGCCCAGGGTCTTGGTGGGCCGGATACCGAACCGCTCGGCGAGCGCCCGCACGTCGGCGGGGCTGAGCAGGCGGGAACGGTCGGCGGGGTCGGGTTCGGGTGTCTGTGTCACCCACACATCTTGCCAGCCGCCGCCCACCTGCTCAGCCACCTCACCGCACTCGCCGCGCGCACCTCGCGTCCCGGCCGGACTCAGTCGAAGAGGTGGACTCCGCAGTGCGGCCACTGGCTCTGCCAGTCCCCGGCCACGGTGTCGTAGAGCTGTTGGGCGCGCTGGGTCTGTTCGGCCGGGCTGGCCTCGGAGGGCAGGCCGCTGCCGCCCACGGACGCCCAGGTGCTGGTGTTGAACTGGTAGAGGCCGTAGTACCCGCCCGCGGAGTTCACGGCGGCGGGGTTGCCGCCCGACTCGCACTCCGCGAGCCCGGCCCAGTTGAGGCCGCCCGCCTCCCCACCGCCCTGGGGCGCAGTGGAGGTGTCGTCCTCCTCGACCTTGGTGCCGATCTCCACCAGGCCCTCGACCGGCTCGGTGACGATCTCCTCGGACAGCTCGTGCTCGACCTCCTCACCGTGGCGCAGGACCAGGAGCGTGGTGACCTCCTTGAGCCCGTCCTCGGGTTCGGTGATGACCTCGGTCTCGCCCTCGGGGAGGTCGGGGTTCTCGCGTTCCACGGTCTCGGCCTCGATGACGACCTCCTCCGTCTCGGGTTCGCCGAGGGCGGGTGTCACCCGCACCACCATGTCGGTTTCGGCGGGGGCGTCGGGGTCGGGGGTGACGATGTCGTACTCCCCGGTCTCGACACCGGCCGCATCAAGAACGGCTGAGACGGTCCCGCCGGTGGTGCGCGTCTCGGAGCGGACGGTGTCGTACATGACGACCATGCGCGGCGCGCGTTCGGCGCTGACGGTGAGGCCGTCCTCGGGAACGGGGGTGTCGTGCTCCTGGGAGAGTTCGACGCCCGCCGGGTCGAGGCCGATCTGGTGGAGGGCCTCACCGAGGGTGGCGGCGTGCACCCGGTGGGCGTGTGCGTGGCCGTCGAGATCGACGGTCAGTTCCCGCGGGGAGCGGACCACGACGTGGTCCCCGCCGCTGACGGTGCTGTCCGTGGCGGGCGCGACCACGTCGTGTTCGCCGAGCTCGATCCCGGCGGAGTCGAGGACGTCCTGGACCGTGCCGCCGAAGGTGCGGACCATGGCCTCTTCACCGTTGGCGTCCAGACTGACGGTCTTCTCCATGGCCAGGGCGGTGCCGGTACCCGCGATGGCCAGGGTCCCGGCGACGACGGCGGCCAGCACGGGGACGGAGAGCGGCAGGGTGCCGCGGGAGCGTCGGCGCCCTTTGGGCCGGCGTCCGCTCCCGTTCTTCCCGGGTTTTCTGGGCATGGCTTGGACACCCTTCTGGGGATGGTTTGCACGAATTCCAGGGGTCGCACCCGATTCGGGGCGGATCGCCTCGATCCCTGGGTTTTCCCTGGATGTCCTCACTGCTCAGGCCCGGCATCGAATCCTGGCGCGTGCGGGGCGCGCGAGCGGGAGGGCCACGCCATGAAAAGGCTTTTCGGCAGCTGGACAGGGTCACATTAACATCACCTGAGAGTGGGGTTTTGACATTGACCGAAAACCATTACACCACCAAATACCCCATGGAGGTCCTTTTTCTTCTTCGTGCCACCCCCGGGCCACCCCGCAGAGCGGCCTGGCGCCCACGGGGCATACCCTGCACAATGAACCGAACGTCGTTCTAGTCAGTCAGCACGCCAGTCGAACCCCGGAGGCACCATGGGACCCCTCAACGGAATCCGCGTCGTCGAGTTCACCGGGATCGGCCCGGCGCCGATGACCGGGATGCTCCTCGCCGACATGGGCGCCGACGTCATCCGGATCGACCGCCCCCAGGCAGCCGACGCCATGAACGCGGGCTCCGGCGGCCCGCACATGAGCGAGGGTCGCACCGTGGTCGGCGCCGACCTCAAGTCCGAGGAAGGGCTGACCCTGGCCCGCGAACTGGTCACCAAGGCCGACGTCCTCCTGGAGGGATTCCGCCCCGGGGTCATGGAACGGCGCGGGCTGGGCCCGGACGAGTGCCTGGAGCTCAACCCCGGCCTGGTGTACGCGCGGGTCACCGGCTGGGGCCAGGACGGTCCGCTGGCCCACACCGCCGGGCACGACATGAACTACGTGTCCGTGAACGGGGCCCTGCACGCGATCGGCCGCGCGGGCGGTCCCCCCGTCCCCCCGATCAACCTCCTCGGAGACTTCGCGGGCGGCACGATGTTCACGGTCACCGGCATCCTCGCCGCGCTGCTGGAGCGGCGGAGTTCCGGGCGCGGCCAGGTGGTGGACGCGGCGATGGTCGACGGCAGCGCCCTGCTGATGTCGATGGTGCACGAGGACCGGGCACGCGGTTCGTGGAGCGACGAGCGCGGCACCAACTACCTGGACACCGGGGCGCCCTGGTACGACGTCTACGAGTGCGCCGACGGCCGCCACCTGTCCGTGGGCTGCATCGAACCGCAGTTCTACGCGGAGTTCCTGGAGCGCACAGGACTGGCCGGGGAGGAGCTGCCCGGCCAGTGGGACCCGGCGGGGTGGCCGCGGCTGCGCGAGCGCTTCGCCGAGGTGCTGCGCACACGTACCCGCGACGAGTGGGGTGCGGTGTTCGAGGGCTCCGATGCCTGTGTGATGCCGGTCCTGTCCCTGGACGAGGCGCCCGACCACCCGCACGTGCGGGCGCGGGGTTCGCTGGTGCGCGAGGGCGGGCGGGTCGTGTCCGGACCGGCGCCGCGATTCAGCCGTACCCCCGGCGGGGTCACCAGGGGTCGCCCCCTGCCCGACGCCGAAGAGACCCTCAAGGAGTGGGGCGTCACCCGCTGACGCTCCGACCCTGAACCGCTCCCCCTGAACCCTTTCGCCCCTACCGCCCGGAATCGCCGTTTCCCCCGCTCAGCGCCGCTTGGTCACTAGTGTGGTCGGCCAGTGACAGTGAGGTGATCGCGCGATCGGGGGACCGCCATGGCACCGGGTCAAGGACTCGGCGTGCACTCGGAGAGGCATTCAGGCCGGCGTTGGGGAGGGCGCCTCGGCAGGCGGCTGTGCGCGCTGCTGATGGCGGTGCTGTTCCTGATGTGTACGGTCCCCGCCGCGGCGGGGACCGCAAGCGCCTCCGGAAGCCCTTCGGGGAGCACCCCGGCAAGCGCCTCCGGACACGACCCCGACATCACCGACCCGCGCACCGGACCCGTCGTCCTGGTCGGCGTGCCCGGCCTGTTGTGGGAAGACGTCACCCCCGAGCACACGCCCACTCTGTGGGAGCTGGCCGGGACCGGGGCGATCGGCAACGTGTCCATCCGCACCGCCACCTCCCGGACCTGTCCCACGGACGGCTGGCTCTCGGTCTCGGCGGGCCAGCGCGCGCTGTCCGACCGGGAGCGCTTCACCGTGTGCGAGCCCGCCCCGGAGCCGGTGCGCGACGGTTCGGGCGCGGCCGTGCCCGAGTACCGCTCCTTCGCCGAGCGCAACGCCGAGTCGGCCTTCGCCGCTCCGGTCGGTCTGCTCGGTCAGACCGTACGCGACCGGGGCGGGCTCACCCTGGCCGCGGGTCCGGGGGCGGCCCTGGGCGCCGCCGACGAGTCGGGGCGGGTCGACCACTACGTCGACTCGGTGCGCGACCTCACCCAGGACCGGATTCGAGGCGTGTCCCTGGCGGTGGTGGAGCTGCCCGAGCTCACCCGCCTTTACCCCGAACCCGCGTCGGTCGAACCCGCGTCGGTCGAACCCGAGGGCGCCGAGGAGCCGCCGGAGCCTGACCCGGGGGAGGTGCCGGAGCAGGTGCGCGAGGAGACCCTGGAGACACTCGACTCCCGGTTGTCCGCGCTGACCGCGGTCCTGCCCGCCGGTTCGACCCTGATGGTGGTCGGGGTGTCCATGGACACCGGGCCTTCGCAGCTGACGGTGGCGCTGACCGGCGAGATGACCGACCGCGGACTGGTCGGCCCCGCCGCGTACCTGGCTTCGGAGTCGACCCGGCGCCCCGGCCTGGTGGCGCTGACCGACACCACCGTGACCGTCCTGACCGCCCTGGGGATGCGCCCCGCCGAACCCACCGGCGGGCGGGTCTGGCAGCTGACCGACCGCCCCGAACCCGCCGAGGAGGCAGTGGGCCGCCTGGTGGACTTCAACACCGCGGCCGTGGTGGTGGGCGCCGCCATCCCCGGGTTCTTCAGCGGGCTGGTCGCCCTCCAGCTGCTCATCTACGCGGCGGCCGCCTACGCGCTGCACCGGTACTCCGGTGGTCAGCGAGGCAAACGGGCGCTGGTGCTGTCGGTCACCAGGATCGTGGCGCTGGCGGGCGCGGCCTTCCCGGTGGCGAGCTACCTGGCCAACCTCATCCCGTGGTGGGCGGCCGACACTCCGCAGCTGGCTCTGCTGGCGTCGGTCCTGGCCGTGGACGCCCTGGTGGTGGCCCTTGCCGTGGCGGGGCCGTGGCGCCGGACGGTTCTGGGCCCCATGACAGTGGTGGCGGGCGCGACCACGCTCGTGCTCTTCCTCGACCTCTGCTTCGGCGCGCACCTGCAGATGAACTCGCCCACGGGCTACTCGCCGATCGTGGCCGGCCGGTTCTACGGGATCGGCAACATCGCCTTCGCGACCTTCGCGACCGGCATGCTCATGGCGGTGGCGGGCATCGCCCACGTGCTGATCTCGCGGGGCCGTCAGCGCGCCGCGGTGGTCACGACGCTGGTGATCGGTACGGCCTCGGTACTGATCGTCGGCTGGCCGGGGCTGGGGACCGACTTCGGCGGGGTGATCGCGCTGATCCCCGGGCTGGCGGTGACCACGATGATGATCGCGGGCGTGCGGGTCACCGCGGTGCGGCTGGCCGCGGTGGGCGCGGTCGCGGTCACGGCGATCTCGCTGCTGGCCTGGATGGACTACCTCCGGCCGGTGGAGGACCGCAGCCACTTCGGCGCGTTCGCCGAGCAGGTGGTCAACGGGGAGGCCGGGACGGTGCTGGCCCGCAAGCTCGGCGCGATGCTGGGCACGCTGGGCAACTGGCAGCTCACCCTGCTGGCCGCTGTGGCCCTGCTGTTCCTCTTCGCTGTCCTCAACCGGCCAGGAAAATGGCGGATCGGGGCGCTCCAGCAGGCCTTCGAGTGTGCTCCGACACTCCGAGCGGGGCTGACCGGCTCCCTGGTGACGGCGCTGGTGGGTTTCGCGGCCAACGACTCGGGCGTGGCGATCCCCGCCCTGGCGCTGACCGTGGCGGTGCCGCTCACCCTCTCCGCCTGCGTCTGGGCACTTCAGCAGCGGGAACAGGAACCGCAAGGGGTGAACCGCGAGGAGCCCGAGTGCGTCCAAAGGACATGACCCTTACACCAGAAACCTCGCGAAGAGCAAGACGCACGGGCACGACCCGGCGTCTCTCACGTCACGAATCGGCTACGGCGCTATGGTAAAGTCCGAGGCTGAACTACCCCGGTGACACAGATCCCAGCGCCCTGACAGAGCGCACGGGAGTCGGGAACGCCAGGGGATCACCGGCCCAGCCACCGTTCCCCGCCGATACCCACCGGGGAATGACCGCCACCGCAGGCGGGTTCTTACGAGCACAGGGCCGGACACGGCCACCGGACTCCGGCGAACCAGCCGGGCCGGGGCCACGGAAGGAACCAGCTCCGAGCCCTCGAGCGCACGTCGCACGGACGCACGTCACACCGATGACACGCACAGCACCAGGAACTTCGGGCCCCGGCCCAGGCGTTCCAAGGGTGCCGTGCTTTTCCGAGCAAACCAGGCGAGAAAGGCGTTTCCTCCCCCGGCTCCCAGCCCGGGGTACCACGCAAGGAACTTGATGAACCATCAGTTTGGCTCACGCGGTAACGCAACCAGCGCACCGGTCACCACGCGCCCCCGGTGGGGCGACGTGCGGCCTGCCTCGCCGACCCTTCGGGCACGGCCCGAGTACGCCGGAGTCGCAATGCCCGACCTGACCATTTCCTCCACCCTCCACGAGTCCGGACGCGTCCTGGCCCTGGACGGGGAGATCGACATGGCCACCGAGGGCCGCTTTCAGGAAGCGGTCACGGAGGCGTTGACCACGCAGCCCTTCGGCCGCGTCGTGCTGGACTGCTCCGACCTGCGGTTCATCGACTCCAGCGGACTGCGCGTGCTCATCCGCGCGCACAAGACCGCCAAGGAGCAGCAGGCCCTTCTGGTGATCGCCGCTCCGGTGCCGCGGGTCATGCAGACCCTGCGCGTGACCTCGCTGGACACCCGCATCCCGGTGTTCGCCTCGGTCGCCCAGGCGCTCGCCGCCCCGCAGACCGCCAGCTAGAGCGTGTTCGGCGAACACGCCTAGGCCTGTCCCGCCGCGGAGCACTCCGCACGCGCCCGTCGCAGGCGCGCCCCGTCCGAGGTACACGCAGGGCCCCGCGTCGCAAGGCGGGGCCCCTTGCCGTGCCCGGGGTCAGAAGAACAGCAGCCACACGCCCAGCCCGGTGACGGCCGCGTTCACCAGCAGGAACACCATCACCCAGAAGGTGCCCGGCAGGCCGGTGAGGCGGGCCATCTGGTCCGCGTCCGACTGCGGGGAGGGGTTGCGCATGCGCTGCGACTGGAGTTCCAGGACCGGCCGCACCCCGGCGAAGAGCAGGAACCAGATGAACAGGTAGGCGAACGCCGCCTGGACCTCGTGCGGGGTGAACCAGCTGACACCGAAGACCACCGCGCCGGTGAGCACGATCGACAGCACGCCGTAGAAGTTGCGGATCATGACCAGCATGGCGGCGAGGAAGACGATGCTCAGCCACAGCAGCGCGGTGATGCGGCCCGACATCAGCATGAGGATGCCCAGCAGGCCGACCACGCTCGGGGCGATGTAGCCGGCGAAGACCGTGAGGATCATACCGATACCCGTGGGCTTGCCACGGGAGACCGTCACCCCGGAGGTGTCCGAGTGCAGCCGGATACCGGTCAGCTGGCGCCCGCTCAACAGGGCCAGCAGCGCGTGCCCTCCCTCGTGGACGATGGTGACGACGTTGCGCGCCACCCGCCAGGGCGGACCCAGCAGCACGGTCGCCAGGGCCACCACCGCCGTCGTGACGATGATCCACTGCTCCGGGTCGGGCTGGACGGACAGCACGTCCTGCCACACGTCACCCAAGCTCGTTCCCACCACTACTGGACTCCCGACTTCCCGCTTCGACCGGCACCACGTGCAGTTCTTCCGGCGGACCGGACCAGCCGGCACCGCTTCGGGCCGGTTCAGCCGACACCGCGGCGGCCGGGAGGCGCGGAGAACGCGGGCCCTTGCCGAACTTTAGGGCATTTGGGCGGGTGCCGTGTCTGACGGTTGAGCTACGGCCGAAGCGAAAAGTCCGTGGCTTTGGACTCCGATGCACTGGCCAAACGAGCGAAGCCGACCTACAGTCACCACTGTTGGTAATTTTCCAGCTACCCACAGCAAGGATCTCGTGTGAAGCGCTTCGTTGCTCTCGCCCTCATGACCGCCGCCACCGGCGCCGCCGTCGCCATGGCCGCCTCCCCCGCCGCCGCGGGGCACAAGGGCTATGACGGCTATGACGGCTACTACGACCTCCAGCGCACGGTGGTCGAGCAGGGCCACGGCCACGGCTACGGCTACTGGTCGGACAAGGACGACAAGGGCAAGGACTGGCACAAGGGCCACAAGGACAAGGACAACGGCTACTACTACTAGCCGTCGGCCTCGGGCCGCTGACCGCTGTCTCCCGCTCCTGACCTCCTCGGTCGGCCGAACGCCCTGGGCCCCGGTCACGCGACCGGGGCCCAGGTGTGTGTTCGGGAGGGAAGGGCAGATCTGCGCGGCCGACAGACCTCCGCGACCGTCAGGCCTGCGCGGCCTCCTCGGCCTCCGCCAGCTCCTTGAGGCGTTCCAGCGTCCGCTCGATGCCGCGGGCGTTGCGCGCCGGAGCCCCGCTCAGGATGTAGAAGCCCACCTGCCCCCGCGAGTAGTCGAAGGTCTCGGTGACCAGGGTCCCGCCCTGCGGCAGCTCCTCGAACTCGTAGCGCCAGCGGTGCGACCCCACGTGCTTCCACGCGATGAGCTGGCCCTCCTCGAACTCCACCACCCGGTTGGTCATCCGGTAGGGGAGCCCGAGCATCTTCATGTCCATCCCGAACTCGGAGTCCGGCTCCAGCCGTTCCGGACCGAAGAGCGCGCTCTGGACCGTGCCCGACCCGTCGATCTCGGGGTGCCGGGACGGTGCGGCGACGAGGTCGAAGATCCTCTTGGCCGGGGCGTTGACGACGACGCTCCGAGCCACCATGTGTTTGGCCATGACCGCATCATGTCACCGCTCGGGAGCACTCCCCCACCCGGCCCGACGGACGCGGTTCACTCCCGCACCCCGTGTCGCTCCACCCCTGCCAGTTTCCCGTCCTGGGACACGTGTACGACCCAGAAGGAACCCTTGCGCAGGGCGCGCTGCTGGGACAGCGGGGCGCCCAGACTGGTGAGCGCCTCGGTCATCAGATGCGGGATCAGCTCCCCGTGGGTGCACACCACGGCGGGCCTCCCCTCGGCCAGGATCCGCGCGAAGGCCTCCCGGGCCTCCTCCACCTCGTAGCCCTTGCCCTCGCGCCCCACGGTGAAGGCGCGTTCGGTGCGCATCGGGGCGTCGCACTCCACGGTGTAGGGGAGCAGGGACTCCGTGCAGCGCGCCGCGGCCGAGGAGACCGCACCGGGGCTCCCGTAGGCCGCCAGGACCCGCGGCAGCGCCAGCGCGTCGGAGCGACCCGAGGCATCGAGCGGGCGGAGCAGGTCGTTGTCGTTCCAGGCCCGCTTCTCCCCCGCGGACAGGTGCCGCAGCAGGATGACCGGGAAGGTCCGTGCGGGACCGGCCCGGAAGTTGTCGAGGACCTGGACGTCGTGGTCGTAGGTCAGGCGGGTACGGGCCTCCTCCACGGAGACCCACTCGACCACCTCCACCTCCTCGTTGGGTTCGTAGTCGATCTCCCCGCCCGAGCGGGCCGGGGTGGCCGCCCACCACTCCACCTGTTTGGGCCAGCCGTCCTTCAGGTAGCGCTGCGGCGGGAGTCGGCGCCCCATCACGGGGGTCACGCCGGTCTCCTCCTCGACCTCGCGGACGGCGCCGATGATGGGGTGCTCGCCGTTCTTGAGCTTGCCCTTGGGCAGGGTCCAGTCGCCCCGGTCCGGGCGACGGATGAGGACGACCTCCCGGCCCTGCCCGGCGTCGCGCCAGAGCACCGCCCCGCCTGCCCGGATCGGCTCCAGGTACCCGCCCACCGCGGTGTCCCGCGGCGGGAAGGCACTGGTCACACGGATATCCGTGCTCTCCGTGCCGGTGGTCTCCGTGGCGCTGCTCTCTGGGCCGGACCCTTCGGAAACGTCGGTGTCTTCGGAACCTTCGGTCCCGGACTCGTGGGTGTTCACCCGTCCACCACTCTCAGGTGCCGGTCGCCGCGCAGGGTGTCCTGGAGGTCGACCAGCGGTTGGCCCTCCTCGTCGTGGGTGACCCGGGTCCATGTGCCGTCGGGTTCGAGCCGCCACGAGGAGGTGCTGTCGGACATCGCCAGGTCCATGATGCCCACCAACCGGCGGCACTGCTCCGGATCGGCGATCCGGACCAGTGCCTCCACGCGCCGGTCAAGGTTGCGGGGCATCAGGTCGGCGCTGCCGATCCACACCTTGGGCCGCCAGCCGTTGGCGAAGACGAACACGCGGGAGTGCTCCAGGAAACGGCCGAGGATGCTGCGCACCCGGATGTTGTCGGACAGCCCCGGCACCCCGGCGCGCAGCACGCAGCTGCCGCGCACCCACAGGTCGACGTTGACCCCCGCCTGCGAGGCCCGGTAGAGGGCGTCGATGATCTCCTCGTCGACCAGGGAGTTGACCTTGATCCGGATGTGGGCGGGCTCGCCCTTGAGGCTGTTGTCCACCTCGGTCTCGATCTGCTGGAGCAGCCCCTTGCGCAGGGCCGCGGGCGCGACCATCAGCCGTCGGTAGTGTTTTTTGCGGGAGAACCCGGTGAGGCTGTTGAAGAGGTCGCTGACGTCCTCGCCCACCTCGGCGGCGGCGCTGAACAGGCCGAGGTCCTCGTAGACGCGGGCGGTGCTCGGGTTGTAGTTGCCGGTGCCGACGTGGCAGTAGCGGCGCAGCAGGCCGTCGTCGTCCTGGCGGATCACCATGGACAGCTTGCAGTGGGTCTTGAGGCCGATCACGCCGTAGACCACGTGGCAGCCGGCCTCCTCGAGCTTGCGGGCCCACTGGATGTTGTTCTGCTCGTCGAAGCGGGCCTTGATCTCGACCAGGACCACGACCTCCTTGCCGCCGCGGGCCGCCTCGATGAGCGACTCCACGATGGGTGAGTCCCCGCTGGTGCGGTAGAGGGTCTGCTTGATCGCCACGACCTTGGGGTCCATGGCGGCCAGGGCCAGGAACCGTTCGGTGGTGGTGGCGAAGGACTCGTAGGGGTGGTGGACCAGGATCTCGCGTTCGCGGATGGCCGCGAACAGGTCGCCGGAGGTCAGCGCGCGCGGTTCGACCGGGACCATGGGCGGGTAGCTCAGGTCGGGGCGGTCGCTGTCGGCGATCTGGGCGAGCCCGGCCAGGTTGAGCGGCCCGGGGACCCGGTAGATCTCCTCCTCCTCGGCGCCCAGTTCCTCGCGCAGGATGAGCAGGACCTCGTCGCTGATGGTCTGCTCCACCTCCAGGCGCACCAGCGGGCCGAACCGGCGGCGCAGGAGTTCGTTCTCCAGGGACTGGACGAGGTCGTCGGTCTCGTCCTCGTCGACCTCGAGGTCGGCGTTGCGGGTGACCCGGAAGGCGTGGTGCTCGACCACCTGCATGCCCTCGAAGAGCTGGGGCAGGTGGGCGGCGATGATGTCCTCGACCGGGACGAAGCGGCCGCCGCCGTGCGCGGTGAGTTCGATGAAGCGCGGCAGTGAGCTGGGCACCTTGACCCGCGCGAACATGCGCCGGTCGTCCTGGGGGTCCCGCACGGTGACGGCGAGGTTGAGCGAGCGCCCGGAGATGTAGGGGAACGGGTGCGCGGAGTCGACCGCGAACGGCGTCACCAGCGGGTAGATGGAGCGGCGGAAGTAGCCGTGCAGGTACTCGCGCTCGGCGGTGTCCAGTTCGTTCCACCGGACGATGCGGATGCCCTCCTCCGCCAGGGCCGGGGCGACGCTGTCCTCGAAGCAGGCCGTCTGGCGCAGCATGAGGTCGTGCGTGAACAGGGAGACGCGCTCCAGGAGGTCCCGCGGGTGGTGTCCGCTGGCCGAGGCGACGGACAGTCCGGTGGCCAGGCGGCGTTTGAGTCCGGCGACCCGGACCATGAAGAACTCGTCGAGGTTGTTGGAGAAGATCGCGAGGAACCGCGTCCGTTCGAGCAGCGGGATGTGCTCGTCCTCGGCGAGTTCGAGGACCCGCTGGTTGAAGCGGAGCCATCCCTCCTCTCGGTCCATGAACCTGTCGACGGGCAGTTCGGCGGTGGTGGTGGGACCCGCTGGCGTTGGCGCTGATTCCGTGCTCACAGTGGGCAGACTCCCCCTTTTTCATGACCGCACGGTGACAACCCCATGAGGGGAAAATGACCGCAACACGGCTGCTATGCAGCTTCTGTACCCATATCCACACCCGTGTCCTGGGATTCGGGGCAACTTTTCGCTCACGAGGCGACCACGCGCCCTACCTGACCTGGCAGGACGCGTGGTCTGACGAGTTTTCCGGGGAGTTCGGCGAATGGCCCACCGGGCGATGCCGTTCTACTGGCCGATGCCGATGCGGAGATCGGGCGGCAGGAGGAGCACGAACATCGCCACACGCATGAGGACGTTGATCCACGTGTTGCGGAAGCACGCCCAGAGGTAGCCGTAGAGCAGACTCGCGGCGCCGTAGGTGAGCAGGGCCAGGCCGGTGTCGTGCATGAGGTCGTGGCCGGGAAGCTGGGAGACGGCGTCGTAGGGCTGGATGAGCGCGTAGGTCAGCGCGAACACCACCGAGGTCATCACGATGCCTCCCCAGCGGCCCATGAACTGCTCCAGCCGGGTCTGCATCATGCCGCGGAAGAAGATCTCCTCGCACGTGGCGATCACGGTGAAGGCGACCAGCAGCGCGTACAGGGCCAGAGAGGGGGAGGGCAGTCCGATGTGCGGGGTGATGAGGTAGCCGATCAGCCCGACCGCGGCGACCACGGGGATCAGCCCGAGCCAGCGCCAGAGTTCGGCCACCTTCAACGCGATCGCGGGCATGGCGGTGCCCTTGCCGTCCACGGTCAGCCCCGAGCGGTCCATGATGAGCAGCGGAAGCGCGAACAGGAACAGCAGTCGAGAGACCAGGGAAGCCGACATCGCCAGGTCCGGGGCGATCCCCGTCTCCTCGCTGTAGACGGCGAAGATCCAGGACAGCACGACCATCGACGCGATGAAACAGCCCAGCAGGAGCACCATCCAGCTGAGTTCGCGGCTCATGGGGTGACCGCCCATGGCGACGGAGACGCGCCTGTCGAGCTCGCCCCGCCGACCGAACGCCTGCACGAGGCCCCAGGCCATGACCCCGGCGATCAGCATCGGCAACCAGGAGATCAGGAACAGCACGGCGCCGTCCCCGAAGACGTCACCGCGCAGCACGGGATGGGCGAACAGCGCGCCGCCGAGCAGGACCGCGGCGAGGGCGAGCCCCCCGGTGAGCCCCCATCTTCGCACCATGGTCACAAGCGTCCCCCCTGTCTCAGAACACACATTCTCCACCAGGGGAAACTAAACGCGACTTAATGACTACGGTATGTCGTCGCCCGGCTGTCAGCAGGGGCGACACACGCACAGGGGGTGACGTCGCGGTGGAAAATCAGCAGGGCGCCGACCGGATCGCGGTGACGATCCGGTCGGCGCCCTCAGCTTTCGCGGCACACGGAGCCGAACCTAGTGGCCGTTCTCCAGGACCGACTTGAGGAAGGACTTCGTCCGTTCCTCGCGGGGGTCACCGAAGATCTGGTCCGGGTGGCCCTCCTCGGCGATCCGACCCTTGTCGAACATCAGCACGCGATGCGAGACGTCGCGCGCGAAACCCATCTCGTGGGTCACGCACAGCATCGTGATGTCGGTGGTCTCGGCCACCTCGCGCAGCACGTCCAGCACACCGGCCACCAGCTCCGGGTCGAGGGCGGAGGTGACCTCGTCCAGCAACAGGATCTCCGGGCGCATGGCCAGGGCCCGGGCGATCGCCACGCGCTGCTGCTGGCCGCCGGACAGCTGGGTCGGGTGGGCGTCGATCTTGTCGCCCAGCCCCACCAGGTCCAGCAGATCCGCGGCCCGTTCGCTGGCCTCGTCCTTGCTCAGGCCCAGGACGTGGACCGGCGCCTCCATGATGTTCTTGCGAACCGTCATGTTGGGGAACAGGTTGAACTGCTGGAACACCATGCCGATGGTCTTGCGGCGCCGGCGCAGGTAGCTCTCGCTGGCCGGGACCAGGCCGCTGCCCCGGGGCATGTGGCTGAACGGCTCGCCGCCGATCCGGATGTGCCCCTCGGTGACCTTCTCCAGGGTCATGAGCAGGCGCAGGATGGTGGTCTTGCCCGAACCGCTCGGCCCGATCAGGGTGACGCGCTCACCGGCCGCCACGTTGAAGTCGAGGTGGCCCAGGACGGTGAGGTCGCCGAAGCGCTTCACCACCTCGTCGAACACGATCAGTGGCTCGCCTGCGGCATCGCCCTCGACACCCGGTGCCGTCGTGTTCTCGGGGGTATCAGACGGCGACATATCGCTTCTCCAGTCGTCGAATCAGAATCGCGGAGGGGACGCTCACCACGAGGAAGAGGAGACCGACGATGGTGAACGTCTCCACGTAGCGGAAGTCCCTGCTTCCGACCTGCTGTGCCACGGCCAGCAGTTCCACCACTCCGATGGCGAAGAGCAAGGGGGTGTCCTTGAACATCGCGATCAGGTAGTTGCCCAGCGCGGGGATGACCTTGCGGATGGCCTGGGGCAGCACGATGGCGCCCCAGGTCCGCGTGCCCGGCAGGCTCAGCGCCCGGGCCGCCTCCCACTGGCCCTTGGCCACACCCTCGATACCCGAGCGGTACACCTCCGCGGTGTAGGCCGCGTAGTGGATACCGAGGACGACGACACCGATGGTGAACGCCGAGACGTTGGCCGGGGCCAGCGCGAAGACGAACACCAGCTGGATCACCAGCGGAGTCGTGCGGATGAACTCCATGAAGAAGTGCACGATGGAGCCGAAGAGCGGTACGCGCCGAACCATCGCGATGACCAGACCGAGGGTCAGGGCGAGGGCGTAGCCGATCCCCGTCGCCTGGATCGTCACCAGCAGACCGCTCAACAGGTCGGGCATGACCTGACCGGTGTACTCGAAATCCCAGAACCCGCTCACTTGGCCACCCCCACCTTCGTACCGACCGCCGGGGGTCGCAGCAGCCCCATGATCCCGCCGCCTGACGGCGGGGTCCTACCCAGCTTCTGGTTGGCCCTGCGTTCGAGCAGCCGCACACAGAAGATCAGGACCTGGGCGATCAGGTAGTAGAGGGCGAAGGCCACGATGAAGACCGGGATCGTCTCGCCGGACAGGCGGCGCAGGTCGTCGGCGACCCAGGAGAGGTCGTGCAGACCCACCAGGTAGACCACGGCCGTCGCCTTCATCAGCTCCACGACCAGGTTGCCGAACGTGGGCAGCATCTGCGCCCAGGCCTGGGGCAGGACCACCAGGCGCATGCGCTGCGGCCAGGACATGTTCAGTGAGACGGTCGCCTCGATCTGCGCCTTGGGCACGGCGTTGATCGAGGAGCGCACCACCTCGGCCCCGTAGGCGCCCAGGTTCAGGCCCAGCGCCAGGATCGCGGCGAACATGTCGTCCAGCTGGAAGCCGGTCGCCACGGGCAGGGCGTAGATGAACCAGTACATGACGACCAGTGCCGCGATGCCCCGGAACACCTCCACGTACACCGTGGCGACGGCCCTGGCCAGCCAGTGCTGGACGGTACCCAGAATGCCGAAGAACATCGCCAGGACGAAGGCCAGGACGATGCCACCGAGCGTGAGCTGGATGGTGAGCCACGCTCCGTCAACGAAGCGTGGCCACTGTTCTAGAAGAAACTCCACGAGGGATCAGCCCTCGCAGAGTTCCGCTGTGGTGGTCTCGTCGGGCAGGTCGTCCTCGGTGAAGCCCCACTCCTCGCCGAGCTCGAGCAGACGACCGCTCTCCTTGAACTCACCGATGACCCGGTTCATCTCCGAGAGCAGTTCCTCGTCCTCCTGGCGGACGCACAGCCCGCCCCAGCCCTTCTCCTCGTTGTCGTTCATCACGGGGTAGAAGGGGTCGGTGACGGTGTACTCGTCCTCGAGGTCGCGCTCGATCAGCAGGTAGGTGTGGGACACCGCCAGCATGGACACAGCGTCGACGCGACCGCTCTGCAGCAGTTCGAAACCGCGGGTCTGGTCCGGGATGAGCTCCAGCTGGCCGCCGGGCACGCCGAAGTACTCGGCGTAGGTCTGCTCCACCGAACCGTTGAGCACGGCGAGGGTGAGGTCGGGGTTGTCGGCGAAGTCCTCGAAGTGCTGGATGCCGTGCGGGTTGCCCTCGTCCACCAGGAAGGCCTCGGGCGAGGTGGCGGTCGGTTCGGTGAACGCGACCTGCTCACAGCGCTCGGGGGTGATGAACACACCGGCGGCGATGACGTCGTAGCGGTTGGCCTGCAGGCCCGGGATCAGACCGTCCCACGAGGTCGCCGACGCCTGGATCTCCGGGACACCCAGTTCCTCGAAGACCGCCCGGGCCACCGCCGGGGACTGCCCGGCCGCCTCACCGGAGGAGTCGACGAAGCCGAAGGGCACCTCGTTGGCCAGGGCCACCGCCACGAATCCCTGTTCACGCAGGCGTTCGAGGGTGCTCTGCCCCTCCTCGCCGTCGGCCCCGGTACCGCCGCCACCGCCGTCGTCGACTCGACTGCAGGCTGCGAGTCCGGTCACTGCCGCACCGACCCCGGCCAGACGGAGAGCGTCTCGGCGCCCCCAGGTTCCCCGCCGACGCGCTGGTCCCTGATTCTTCACGACTGCTCCTCGAAAACTCGCGATAGCGGAGCCTTCGCCCGAAGGACAGGGCGAGGGCGCCGCGCGTTCGGATGGTGGATCGCCTCGTGTGGGCGCTTCCGCGGCGCGGTACCGCGGCAGTGGCCGTCGCCCGGGTGCGTGGGACGACGGCACTGGTACGGGGTCTCCCTCCCCGGGCCCGCCGTGCAGTAACTGAACATGTTTAGTCCGTTATGCACTGGTTATGAGTCGCATTTCATCGGGCGACCCGATGAAACAGCACCTCCGAGCTGGTCACCTGTGCTTGGTGACTATGGGTTCTCATGCCCGTTACCCAGGGGTCACTACCCTCCGCACGCGAACGGGCGGGGCTCACGTGAATGAACCCCGCCCGTTCTGGCGACGCTGTGTGCCCCGGGGGCTACGCTTCGACGTGCCTACGCGTCGGTGTGACTACGCATCGGTGTGACTACGCGTTGGCGTCCTCTTCGACGACCAGCGGGTAGACGCCGTTCTCGTCGTGGACCTCGCGCCCGGTGACGGGCGGGTTGAAGACGCACAGGACGCGGAAGTCCGTCTTGGGGCGGACCGTGTGCTTCTCGTGGCCGTTCAGCAGGTAGAGGGTGCCCGGGGTGATGATGTGCTTCTCCCCGGTCTCCTCGTTGGTCAGCTCGGCCTCGCCCTCGATGCAGTGCACGAGTTCGATGTGGTTGGCGTACCAGAACGTCGACTCGGTGCCCGCGTACAGGACGGTCTCGTGGAAGGAGAAGCCGACCTTCTCCTTGGCCAGGACGATCCGACGGCTGCGCCAGTTCTCGGTCTTGATGTCAGCGTCGGTGTCGTTGACCTCGTCCAGACTGCGAACGATCACTTGTGTCTCCTTCACGCTCTGATGCGCGCTGTATGCGCTGGTGATACACGGTACGGGGCCGACCGGCACCCCGGTAGGGGTGGCGACCGGCCCCGGCACCGAATTCGGTGGAACCCGTCGGCCCGAAAGCGCCGCTGGGGCGTTCGGACACCGCCGCCGGGACGGCTGTCCCGGCGGCTGAACCGCTCTTAGGCGGGCTGCGCGGCGGCCTTGACGGCGGCGCGGGCGGCGTCGGCCATGATGTCCAGGCCGGCGGTCAGCTCCTCCTCCGTCGCGGTGAGCGGCGGGAGCAGCTTGGCGACCTCGTCCTCGGGACCGGAGGTCTCCAGGAGCAGGCCGCGGTCGAAGGACTCGGCGGCGACCTTCTTGGCGATGTCGCCCTCGGCGTCGAAGGCCAGACCACGGGCCAGGCCGCGGCCGCGCACGTGCGCGCCGAAGTCGGCGTGCTCGGCGGCCATCTCGGCGAGGCGGGCCTCGACCATGTCGCCCTTGGCGATGGTGGCCTCGGCGAAGGCGTCGTCGCTCCAGAAGCGGCGCAGCGCCTCGGCACCGGTGACCATGGCCGGGTTGAAGCCACGGAAGGTGCCGTTGTGCTCGCCCGGCTCCCACACGTCCAGCTCGCGCTTGAACAGCGTGAGCGCCATCGGCAGGCCGTAACCGCTGATGGACTTGGACAGGGTGACGATGTCCGGGACGATGCCGGCCTCTTCGAAGCTGAAGAACTTGCCGGTACGGCCGCAGCCCATCTGGATGTCGTCCAGGATCAGCAGGATCCCGTACTCCTGGCAGAGCTCGGAGAGCCCGCGCAGCCACTCGGCGCTGGCGACGTTGATGCCGCCCTCACCCTGGATCCCCTCGACGATGACGGCGGCCGGGGCGTCCAGGCCGCTGCCGCTGTCGTCCAGGAGCGTGCGCAGCCACAGGAAGTCCGGGGTCTTGCCGTCGAGGTAGTTGTCGAACGGCATGGTCGCCACGTGGTCCAGCGGAACGCCGGCGCCGCCGCGCTTCATGGAGTTGCCGGTGACGGCCAGGGCGCCCAGGGTCATGCCGTGGAAGCCGTTGGTGAAGTTGATGATGGTCTGGCGACCGGTGTACTTGCGGGCCAGTTTGAGCGCGGCCTCGACCGCGTTGTTCCCCGCGGGACCGGGGAACTGGATCTTGTAGTCCAGGTTCCTCGGTTTGAGGATGAGGTCCTCGAAGGTTTTCAGGAACTCGCGTTTGGCCACGCTGTAGGCGTCGAGGCTGTGGACGATGCGGTCGTCCGTCAGGTACTCGATGAGCGAGGTCTTCAGCTCGGGGTTGTTGTGACCGTAGTTGAGCGATCCGGCCCCGGCGAAGAAGTCCAGGTAGGGCTTTCCCGACTCGTCATAAACGTGGCTGCCGACCGCCTTGTCGAAGACGACCGGCCAGTTCCGGCAGTATCCGCGGACTTCGGACTCGAGGCGCTGGAAGGTCTCCATGGTGCTGCTCCTTGGTTCCTTTCCCCAACTTCGTGGGCTCATGGCTTAGACGAGGGGTGGGTACAGGATCGAGTTGATCCGGTGCGGATGGTCAGTCGTCGGTGGCGGGATGCGAGCCGAAGGGCCCGATGCGGACGAGGTCCTCGGGCTCGTGGGGCTCGTCACCGTGCTTCGGGAAGTGCTCCTCACCGAAGAGCGGGCTCCACACGGCCTCGGTCTGCCGGCTCCGCGCGAAGGACGCGAAGAGGGCTCGGGAGGCCTCGTTGTCGGGAGTGACGGTCGCTTCGAGGTACTGAAGGCCCTGCTCGGCGATCGCGTCGCCGATGAAGTCGAGCATCCGGCGGGCCAGCCGCTGACCCCGGTACGCGGAGTCGACGGCCACCTGCCAGAGGAAGTACGTGTCCGGGCTGTCGGGACGGACGTAACCGGTGACGTAGGCCGCCACCCGGCCGTCGGTGTCCCGCGCCACGACGCTGGTCGCGGCGAAGTCCCGGCACCAGAGCGTGTAGGCGTACGGAGAGTTGACGTCCATCCCCGTCTCGCCGGCCAACCGCCACATGTGCGGCCCGTCCTCCGGGGAAGGGTGCGAAAGGCGCACGCCTTCACGGCGCGCGGCCTCTGCGGTCTGGGAGCTCACAGCCCCGCCTTCAGTTCGGTCGCGTGCTTGGAGGTTCGTTCGTAGATGTGGCACGTCGATCGAACTTAGCGAACGAAGGTCAAAGACGTTTCAGCGAGATTCCGCGCAGATGTTTAAGGGGATTCTGAGTGGGTAGGACTCGTTTATTTAGCAGCTTGAGTCCACTCTGAGCCGGGCTTTCAGGTGACGCGCCGTAGTGGCTGTCCGCCCTGCTCACGCCTTGTCTATCAGGGGATTCGACCCCGGGAGCGGGCTCGCGTAGCCCAGGGTGAGAACGCGCCCGGCGATGGGCCGCCGACATCCGTCAGGGTCAAACATAGAGCCTCCGCGAGGAATATTAAGCGTGCGTTAAGTCACATCAATTCGGTGGAAAGCTCGCGACATAACGCGCGATCCAGGCGACCCCGCACGTCACACGCTACGCCTGCCGACTCCCGGAACCACCCGTACGCAGGAATTTCTCGCACCTCCGCGGCGGCACGCCGACTTGTCATCTCCTGCCCGAATCGCCCCGCTCCCTTGACGTCAGCAGGGGCACGAAGCTCCTCGACACAGCTGAACGTCCTTGATGAATCGCCGAGTTTCCATCAGACTCTGTGTAGTACGACCTCATGTAGTACTACAATTAGTCGCACCGCTTCGCCGCAGCCCGTCAGGGACGCGCATCCCCGAGACGGCAGTGCGGACTCGAACTTCGTCGCCCCTGCCGTAGAACCACGGCGGGGACCACTCACCAGGGATCGGAGGCGTCCGTGAATCGCCTGTACCACGACAGCGAGGACTGGGTCGAGCAGGGAAACTGCCGCTCGTACGACCCGGAGATCTTCTTCCCGGTGAGCAGCACCGGGATCGGCCGCACCGACACGGAGCAGGCCCTGGACGTCTGCCGCAGCTGTACTGTTCGCCCGGAATGTCTGCGGTGGGCCCTTCGCGCTGGTGAGGCTCATGGAGTCTGGGGTGGGACCACCCCAGAGCAGCGTCGCTACATGCGCCGCGAGCTGGTACCGGCGGGATAGGCGCAAGGCTGAGCCGCCGGGCGCGGGAGGTCGCGAGCCGACCCCGCACCCGGCGGCTCAGCTGTGCCTCCCCAACCCGTGTCCCCGGACGATCAGGCGCCGGGGCTCCGAGACGAACGAGCCCGTTCTCACGTCCGGAGGTCTTGCGGCCCCTGGGGGCACGGCCTAGGTTCACTACCGTGCGACCCGCTCACGGCACACTCCGCCTCACGCGCACGGCCCTCCTCGCCGGCGCGTCCACAGGCCTTGCCTGGGTCGGACACAACAGTTGGGCCGAGACGCCCGCCGGGGCCGGGGGCTTCCTCCTGGCCACGGCGTTCCTCTTCGGCCTCCTGTGGCGGTTCACCAGGATCATGCGGGGCTTCGGCGACATCTTCGCCGTGATGGCCCTCGCACAGGTCGCCCTGCACCTGATCCTCCAGGCTGCCGGGCCCGGCCTCGTCGCACTCGACCACGGAACCGACCACAGCGGGCACGGGCTGCTCTCCCACGCCCTCGGCTTCGCCCCGGGGATGCTGTTCGCACACCTGTGGGCGGCCCTGCTCGCCGCCGCGCTGCTGGCCCACGGAGAGTCCGCGCTCTGGTCCCTGGCCACCGCCCTCTCCCGTGCCCTTCCGCGCCTGCTCCGGGTACCCGACCTCGCGTTCGGTACGCCCGGTCGGACTCTCGGCGCGCCCCGGCTCGGCGCGCCCCCTCCCCCCGTGCCGTCGGCGCACGGCCCCCGCGGGCCTCCCGGTTCGTCCGCGTTCCGCCTCTGTTCCTGACCTCGCCCCGGACCGTCCGGTCCGGGGCTGCCTGAGGCGGTCCCTCACGAAACACCCGGAGCAGCACGGGCCCCGACCCGTGCCCTCCGGGCGCGAACCGCACCCGCAACGGCCTGAGAGAAGACCATGAGATCCATCCGTACCGCAGCCCTGTTCGCCCCCTTCGCCGCGGCGCTGCTGCTGGCCCCCGCACCCGCCTTCGCCCATGACGTGCTCATCGACTCCAACCCGGAGGACGGCGCCGCCCTCGACACCGTTCCCGAGGAGGTCGTGCTGACCTTCAACAACTCCCCGCTGGCGGGCGGCAGCGGCAGCGCCATCGTGGTGACCGGCCCCGACGGCGCCGAGAACCAGGAGGGCGAGCTGGAGTTCGACGGCACCGACGTGTCCGTGGGCCTGTCCCCGCTCGGCGAGCCGGGCGAGTACAGCATCGCCTACCGCGTGGTGTCCTCCGACGGCCACCCGATCCAGGACACCCTGACCTTCTCGGTCAGCGAGGAGGCCGTCGCGGCAGCAGCTCCGGAGGAGCCCGAGGAGGACCCGGCCGGGGCCGAGGAGGAGGTCCCCGCCGAGGACGCGGAGACCATCGACGACTCCGCCGCGACCGCGGAGAACACAGCCGCCGAGGAATCCGGCACCTCCCCGATGATGGTGCTGGCCGGTATCGTCGCGGCGGTCGCCGGCCTCGGCGCGATCGTGCTCGTCGCGGTGCGCCTGCGCAACCGTCCCGGAGCGGGCTCGGACAAGGGTTCGGGCCCAGACTCGTCCCAGAAGTAGCCAGAACGTCCCCCAGCGAAGGCTGAGGGGCGCACAAGGGCTGAGGGGCCCGCACGCCGACGCGTGCGGGCCCCTCCCGTGTCCGTGTGTGCTTCGCGCCCTCTACCTTCGGCGGGCCAGCAGGATGCTGATGTTGTCCTTGCCGCCCGCCTCCATGGCGGCCTGCCACAGGGCGTGCACGGCCGCCTCGTCGCTGCCCGCCTCGGCGATCATCCGCTCCATCTCCTCGGGCAGCACCAGGTCCGACAGGCCGTCGCTGCACATGAGCCAGGCGCTGGGGTCGGCGGCCTCGTCCCGTCCCACGTGGGGGTGCATCGACCCGCCAGAGCTGCCGCCCAGGGACTGGGTGATGAAGTTGGTGGTGACGGGGCGGCCGTCCTCGGAGGGAGGCAGCGCCGGGGAGTCGTCCTCGGAGAGCTGGCGCAGGTAGCGGCCCTCCAGGCGGTATGTGCGGGAGTCACCCACGTTGAACCAGAAGTTGCCGTCACTGTTGAGCAGGACCCCCGCGACCGTGGTCCCCATGCCGGAGAACTCGGTGTGTTGGAGCGCGTGGTCCTTGATCTCCTCGTCGATGTTGGTGAGGAGCTGGGCGATCTCCTCCGGGCCGTTGAGGCGCGGCCCCATCTCGGCCATCCGGTGCACCGCGTGCTCGGAGGCGATCTCTCCCGCGGCCTGGCCGCCGATTCCGTCCGCGACCGCGAGGATGACCGGTTCACTCACCGGCAGCACGCAGCGGACCGGGGAGGTCATGTTCGCGCTGGCGACGGTGAGAGCACCCATGACCACGGAGTCCTCGTTGGCGGGGCGGATAGCGCCCCGGTGCGTGAGGGCCGTGACAATGACTTCCCCACCAGCGACACCCATACGCCCTTCCTCCCGTTTCATCGGCCGGATGGCCGGTTGGCCGGCGTCTGGCGCCGGGCCTTGGTCGAGTCCCGTACAACGTCTGGATTCTGTAACCGTACCGAGCCACCGCCGGAGTCGGTCAAAATCCGCGTACATCATGGCGGAAAACACCCGGATATGCAGTTCCCGCACCGGTTTTCGCCGCCAAAAGTGTTGCGACGGTTCAGCCTGGGACGTGTGTTGTGCCCTCGTCCGGTTCCGGTCTGACAGTAGCGCTGCTGGGACCCGGCCGACAGGGCCAACCGACAGGTTCGGTCAACCCGCAGCCCAGAGGGCCTGTGCGGGACCCGGTACCCGTTACGCCGGAGGGGTTTCGGACGTGCCGTGGGGCACCGGAGGCGATCGGACCCACGTTGTCGCCTCGCTCACGGTCTGGCAGAATGAGGGCGTTGGGTGTCTAAGACGCAGACACACACGACCGCCCCGCGCGGCGCCTGGGTCCTCAGTGACCCGTTTCCAGGTGCGCCCGGTGGCTCGAACCCTTCCTTCGACGGTCGTTTGGTGTGGTCTTGTCGTGCGTCGTTCCCAGCTCCCTCCCTCTCCGGTATCCACCGTCCGTACACCCCGCGTGCGTGCGGCGCCCAGTGCTGCCCTGCACCCCCCTCCACCGGTTCGCGGACCCGTTCCCCAGGTCTCCTCCCCCTGAATCCCCCTGACTCGCTTCCTGACCCGTCCTCCAGGTCCCGGACCCGCCGCCCTGTCCGGGCGGACCGGGCGGTCCGGCGTCCCTCCCGGGCGCCGGAGACGGACCACAACGCACAGTCGCTCCCGGGAGGATTCCGACTCCCCGCTACGGAGTCCCCCCGGGCCCATCCACGACGGACACCAAGGCGGTGTCCAAGGAGTTCAGCCCAGTGAAGATCGCCATGGTCGCCGAACACGCCAATCCCCTTCCCGCCCACCGGGGTGAACCGGCCTGCCCCACGAGCCTGCACGTGTGCGCGCTGTCCCGTCAGCTCGCCAAGCGCGGCCACAAGGTGACCGTCTACGCGCGCCGCAGCGACCCCGAGCAGCCCGACGGCCGCACGCGCATGGCCCGCGGCGTCTCCGTGGCCTACCTGGACGCCGGGCCCGCCCGACCGCTCGACGACAGCGAGCAGGCCGAGCACACCGGAGCCTTCGGCACCGCGCTCGCCGCCGTCCTCGACGAGGACGGCCCGGACGTCCTGCACGCCATCGGCTGGACCAGCGGCCTGGCCGCGCTGCACGCCCAGGCGCACAGCGAGAAGGACCAGAGCGGGACGCCGATCGTCCAGACCTTCCACTCCCTCAACGCCAGCGAACAGCGCTCCGGCCTCGCCCACCGGCCCGACCGCGCCCGCATGGAGACGATCCTCGCCTCCCGCGCCGACCACGTCCTGGTCAACTCCACCGACCAGCAGGGCGAGCTGGCGCGCCTGGGCGTGCCCCGCCACCACGTGAGCGTCGTCCCGTTCGGAGTGGACCCCGACCACTTCAGCGTCGAGGGCAGCGCCTCGGCCGAGCCGTGGCACTCCCGCCGCGAGGAGCGGCCCCGGCTGATCTCGGTCACCTCCCTGACCGGGGCCGGCGGCGCCGAGCGTCTGGTGGAGGCGATGACCCGCCTGCCCGAGGCCGAACTCCTGCTCGTCTCCACCGCGGACGACCAGGAAGTTGCCCTGGACGAGAACGCCCGCAAGATCGAGCTGCTCGCCAAGGAGGCCGGGGTCGACGACCGCGTGCACCTGACCGGCCCGGTGGAGCGCAAGGAGCTCCCTCGCCTGCTGCGCTCGGCCGACGTGTACGTCTCGGCCGCCTCCTACGACCCCTACGGCGGCGCCGTCCTGGAGGCCATGGCCTGCGGCCTGCCCGTGGTGGCCACCGCCACCGGGGCGGTCCCCGGCGCGGTCCTGCACCGCACCAGCGGCGTGCTCATGCGCTTCGGCCGCCCCGACGAGGTCGCCCGCTCCGTGCGGGCCGTACTGAACACGCCCACCATGAGCACCGCCTACGGCATCGCCGCGGTGGACCGGGCCCGCTCCCGGTTCACCTGGCAGCGCATCGCCGTCGAAACCGAGATCGCCTACGAGCGCTCCCGGCCGCAGCAGGCCGTGCGCGAGGATGTCGAAGAGGATGAGGCGGAGCTCCTCCTGTCCGGTTCGGCTCACTGAACGGCCCCACACACTGATGACGTTCGAACACCAGGGACTGCTCTTTCGCCGTGGGAGACGGTTCCACGAGGTGGCCCGGGAGCGGCTGAGATCCGCCGTACGCGAGGACGCTCACGCGGTGCTCTCGGTCACCGACCCGGCCGCGCTCCTGGACGGGCTCACCCCGCACGAGCGCGACCGGGTGGACGTCATCGCCAGGGAGAGCCTCTACGACGCCCCCGGGCGCACTCTGGCCGCTCTGCACCGGCTGGCCCTGGCCCACGGCCCCGGGCCGGTCTGCGTGGTCGCCGAGCCCCCGCTCGCCGAACTCAGCGACGGCTCCACGATGGAACTGCGCGAGTGGCACCGGTTGGAGTCGGTGCTGAGCACCGCGCTGGCCCCGATGAGCATGCGGCTGCTGTGCGTGCACGACCAGCGCACCCTGGGTCCGGGTGTGCGCGCCGCGGTCCGTGCCACCCACCCGGCGCTGGTGGACGAGGAGGGGCCCCGACCGAACCCGGCCTACCTGGGCACCCAGGCCTTCGGGCGCCGCCCCCTGGCTCCGGAGCCGATCCCCGTGCGCGGGCCGGTGCACCGCCTGGAGATCTGCCAGTCGCTGCCCCGCCTGCGCGGGGACCTCACGTCCCTGGGCGAGGCCGTCGGGCTGCCCCGGGACCGGGTGGACAGCGTGGTCGTGGCGGTGAACGAGCTCGCCGCCAACGTGCTCGAACACGGAGCGGGCAAGGGCAGCGTGCACGTGTGGCGGGGCGAGGACCGGTGGGTGTGCGACGTCTTCGACGAGCAGGGCGGCCTCACCGACCCGCTCGTCGGCTACCGTCCGGCCGACACGCTCCGCCCGCGCGGGTACGGGCTGTGGATCGCCCGGCAGAGCTGTGACTTCCTGGAGATCAGCGGCAGCGACCAGGGTTCGCTGGTGCGGCTGCACTTCTTTGACCAGCAGGCTCGGTTTGACCAGCAGGCACGACTGGAGGAGCGGGCACAGCTGGAGGAGCGGGTGCGCGCCGAACAACCGAGACCGGACGGGCAGCGACAGCGGCGGGGCGAAGAGAACCGGCGGAGCCCGTAGGGCAGGCTCAGCCCTTGAGCGCTCCCACGGCGTGATCGGTGCTGGCGTCGATCGGGATGACCTGGTCGATCCCGGCGATCACGAACAGGCGGTTCACCTGCTGCTGGGGCTCGGCGACGATGAGGCCCAACCCGAGGTCGCGGGCCTGCCGGAAGGCGGAGACCAGCACACCGATGCAGCGGGAGTCACAGAAGCCCACCTTGGCGAGGTCGACCACCACCCCTTGGGGCAGGGGCGCCGCCAGGACCTCGTCCAGGGCGTCCGCGAGCGCGGGCGAGGTGACCGCGTCCATCTCCCCCACCGGGGCCACGACGACGACGCCATCCTCGCGACGGATCGAGATGTCTGACGTCACGCTCGGTTCTCCTTGTCGTTCACGTGCGCGGATCGGAGTTCGGCGCGCCCCTGGCGGACCGACCGCCCCGCACCTCGACGTCCCAGTTCGTGCTCCCCGCATCATCATGACGGCTTACGGTCACGCTCGGGACTCATCCCG
This sequence comes from Nocardiopsis exhalans, assembly GCF_024134545.1. GTDB lineage: Bacteria > Actinomycetota > Actinomycetes > Streptosporangiales > Streptosporangiaceae > Nocardiopsis > Nocardiopsis exhalans. The sequence continues at coordinate 1,323,931 of NZ_CP099837.1, read as the reverse complement.
ACCCCGGTCAGGTCTGTGCAACCGGGGCTTCAGCGACCGTTCGGCCGCGGGCGGCGCGACCGCTGCGGTCCGGTGTTCTTCTCCACCAGGTCCCGGGCGACGTCCACGACCTTCTTGCGGTTGCGCTGGGCGACCTCCCGCAGGGCCGTGAAGGCGGTGTCGGCGTCGCAGCCCCGGGCGTGCATGATGATGCCCTTGGCCTGGTCGATCAGGGTACGTGCGGACATCGCGCGGCGCATGTGGGCGGACTCGCGGGCCGCGTCGGCCTGGCGTCCGGCGGTGTTCAGGGCCATGGCCGCGTGTTCGGCGAGCAGCGCGGTGAGCTGGGTGACCACCTCCTCGTCGAAGGCGTCGGCCCGGCCGGAGTGCACCCCGAAGGTGAGGATCCGGTCCTCGTCGCCGGCGGCGTCACCGGAGAGCTTGCTGGGCTGGGTGACCGAGGAGCGGTCTCCGCACTGGACTGCCATGCTCGTGTAGCGGGGCCAGCGGTGTTCGCGCAGTACGTCGGCGACCCGGACCTGGCGCATCTCCCGGACCGCCTCCACGGTGGGGCCCTCGTCGGTCGTGTACTGGTGTTCCAGGGCCTCGGAAAGATCCGCGTGGGACGCCCCGTAGTCGGTGACCACGTGGCGGATCGCGCCGTCGGAGCCCACCACCTCGCGCCAGACCACCACCAGGGCGGCCGAGCAGCCGGGGACGCCGAGGGCGGCGGCCCTGCTCATCTGGTCCAGGGCGCGTTCGAGCGTGGTGTTCTCCGCCTGCCCCAACGCGCCGATGTCACGGGCGAGGTGTTCGATCCACACAGCCCGAACCTCCTGCCGAAAACTCCCGGGTTCCGGGACCAACGGTAACCTTCGGGGGACCCTCGACCGGACAGTCGCCGGTTTCGGCGGGCGGACACCGGAGCCAACGGTGTCAGGCCCGGCCGCGACGGGTACCGGCAAGAAGCCCTCGAAGACGACCGGGAGACCGTGAGCGTGTCGGAGAACCTCGCCGATCTGCAACGCGAGATCGCTGCTCTGAGTGAGCGCATCGCCGCTTTGCGCAATACGCACGCCATGTATCCGGACGACGCCCAGGGCACCGCCGAGGCCTCGCTGGCCGAGCTGGAGTACGCCGAGCGGCTGCTCGGCACGGCCGGGGCCGAACTGGCCCGTTCGCACAGCGAAGCGCCCGGGCCCCGCAAACCCGCCGAGGACGGGGACCGGGTCCTGTTGCGCGCCGTGTTCAACGAACTCAGCGTGCCCGTGGTGCTGCTGGACCACGACGGTTACGTCCGCCGGATCAACAACGCCGGGGCCAACCAGCTGGGCAGTGCCCCGGGCTACCTCACCGGCAAGCCCTTCACCCACTTCGTGGACCTGCGCAAACGGGCGGCCATGCAGTCGTGGCTGGCCGCCGTGCTGCGCGGGGACGGCCCGGCCCACCTGGAGTCCCGGCTGGCCCAGCGCGGCTGGGCGGAGGACGTGCACCTGACCCTCACCCGCCTGGAACTGCCCACCGAGGCGCAGCCGCTGGTGCTGGTCGCGATGTCTCGGCCGATGAACGGCGCCGAAGAAGAAGGCCCCGCCCCGCTGGAGTCCGAGGTCGAGGACCAGGTGGTGGTCCTGGCCGCCAGGAGGCTGGACGTGCTCACCCGGATGACCCGGCTCCTGCTGCGCGGCACCACGCCCACCGAGGACCTCGCCCTGACCGAAGCGGCGGACCTGCTGGCCGACTCGTACGCGGACTGGGTGGTCATCGACGTCTGCGACCTGCCCGAGGACCCCGAGGCGGCCCGCCGCGCCTCCGTGGTCGGCCCGGCCGACGCCCCCGAGGGCCAGCGCGAGGAGGTCGCCGCGCTCACCCCGGGCGACTCCGACATCCCCGGCGAGGTCCTGGGCCGAGGCCAGTCGCTGCTGTTCCCGCTGATCGAGGACGAGACGGTCCTGGGCCACACGGACACGGGCGCCCCGCTGCTGTCCGTCCTCGGCGCGGGTTCGCTGCTGTCGGTTCCGCTGAGGGGCAGTCGCGGTGTCCGCGGCGCCCTCACCCTGATCCGCCGCAGCAACCGCGGCAGCTTCCGCCTGGCCGACCTCGGCCTCATCGAGGAGATCGGCGAACACATCGGCCTGGCCCTACCGCCCCGCCCCCAGTGAGAGAGCACGGGAGACGGCACGTGCGGGAACCCCTGGCCCTCCCCCACGACCCCGCCGCCGTGACGGAACTCCTCGCCTGGGCCCGCGGGGAGCCCACCTCCGTGATCTTGCTACCAGAAGCGAAATCGGCGCCGAACTTGCTTCTGGTAGCAAGATCATCCGGGGGGAGGGGCCGGACCGGCTGTCTGCTGGCCCTGCTCGGCCCGGCTTACTCGTCGGGGCCGTGGAGGGTGTCGACGAGGGTGGACAGGCGGGAGGCGGAGCGGTCCACCCGGCGGACGGCGTCCACCAGGGGCTGGTCGATCTCCTGGTACTTGTCCACGACGTGCTCGCGCAGCGCGGTGAGGTCGGTCTGGACCTGGCGGGAGCGCTGGGAGAGCTGTTCGGCCAGGAGCTTGCCGGGTTCGCCGGTCTCCTGGCTGAGCACTCGTTGGAGGGACCTGGCCTGCTCGCGCATCTGCGCCTTGAGCTGGTGCAGCTCCACGAACACCTCGACCTTGGAGCGCAGTACCCACGGGTCGAACGGCTTGATCAGGAAGTCCACCGCGCGCGAGGAGTAGCCGCGGAAGACCTGGTGCCGATCGACTTCCTGGGCGGTCAGGAAGATGATCGGTACGTCCTTGGTCTTCTCGCGCTGCTTGATGTGCGCGGCGGTCTCGTAGCCGTCCATGCCGGGCATGATCACGTCGAGCAGAATGACCGCGAAGTCGGTGCCCAGAAGGTGCTTCAGCGCCTCCTCACCGGAATTGGCCCGGACCAGGTTCTGGTCGAGGGAGGTGAGGGCCGCCTCCAACGCGATGAGGTTCTCGTCGCGGTCGTCGACGAGAAGGATGTTGGCCTTCTGAGTCACTGCTGGCTACTCCGAGTCTTCGGTCGGGGTGCTACCGGTCCTGCCAGTGTCCCCGTTCGCTTCGCTGTTATCCCTGGTGTCACTGTGGTTGTTGTGACCTGTGGCGCCATTGTGCCCGTCCGGAGATCCGGCCGTGTCGGCGGCCCTGAGATCGTCGCCCGCGGCACCGGCCCTGGTCTCCTCCGGACCCGCCGTGAGCCACCTGCGCATCACGTCCAGGAGGTGGTCCAGGTCCACCGGCTTGGTCACGTAGTCGGTGGCGCCCGCCGCGAGGCTGCGCTCCCGGTCGCCCTGCATGGCCTTGGCCGTCAGGGAGATGATCGGCAGGTCCTCGAACTGCGGCATCTCGCGGATCCGCTGGGTGGTCTGGTTGCCGTCCAGCTCGGGCATCATCACGTCCATCAGGACGAGGGAGATGTCCTCGTTGGCCTCCAGCTTCTCGATCCCCGTGTGACCGTTGTCGGCGTAGAGGACCTCCAGGCCCTGGGCCTCGAGAGCGCTGGTCAGCGCGAACACGTTGCGTACGTCGTCGTCGACGATCAGCACCCGCTGCCCGGCCAGGACGGCGCGCCGTTCCGGGTCGGTCCGGGCCTCGGCCGCCTCCCGGGCGCTCTCCTCCTCGGGGCTCTCGGCCTCGGCGGGTTCGGGCGACTTGAGCACCTGGACCATCGGCAGCGGTTCGGGGTCCTCCCCCGCGTCGGTCAGGGCGGCCACGACCGCGTCGAAGTCCTCGTCGGCGATGTCGAGGTCGTCGTCGCCCAGGTCCGGGAGGCTTTCGTGGTCGATCCGGCTCGGTTCGAGTGCGGCGACCGGCTCCATGGCGGGGATCGCGTCGGTGGTCTCCCCCGTCTCGTCGGGCAGGCGCACCGGAAGCAGCAGGGTGAAGGTCGACCCCTGGTTGGCCACGCTCTGCACCCTGATCTCACCGCCGAGCAGGCGGGCGAAGTTCCGGCTGATGGACAGGCCCAACCCGGTGCCGCCGAAGCGCCGGGAGGTGCCGCCGTCACCCTGGTGGAAGGCCTCGAAGATCACCTGGAGCTTGTCCTCCGCGATCCCGATGCCGGTGTCGGCGACGGTGAACGCGATGACCTCCTCGTTCTCCACGAACATGTCGAGGTCGGTGTCCTCCAGCGCCCAGGCCGGTTCGATCAGCAGCCGCACCTCGCCCTGCGGGGTGAACTTGACCGCGTTGGAGAGCAGGTTGCGCAGGATCTGCTGCAGGCGCTGCTCGTCGGTCCACAGAGTGCCGGGGATGTCCGGGGAGACGTCCACCGCGAACGCCAGTCCCTGCTCGCCGGTGACCGGGCGGAAGGTGGCCTCCACGTAGTCGACCAGCTGCGCGATGGAGACCTCGCTGGGCTGCACCTCGGCTCGGCCCGCCTCCACCTTGGACAGGTCGAGGATCTCGTCGATGAGCAGCAGCAGGTCGCTGCCGGCCTTGTGGATGGTCTGGGCGAACTCCACCTGCTTGGCGGACAGGTTCTGCTCGGCGTTGTCGGCGAGCAGGCGGGCCAGGATCAGCAGGCTGTTCAACGGGGTGCGCAGTTCGTGCGACATGTTCGCCAGGAACTCGGACTTGTACTTGGACGAGACCTGGAGCTGGTGCGCGCGCTCCTCCAGGGCGTTGCGGGAACGCTGGATCTGCTGGTTCTGGAGTTCGATGGCGCGGTTCTGGTTGGCCAGCTGGGTGGCCTTCTGGCGCAGCTCGGCGTTCTTGCCCCGCAGCTCCTCCTGCTGGCGCTGGAGCTCGTTGGAGCGTTCGCGCAGCTGGCTGGTGAGCTGCTGGGACTGTTCGAGCAGGTGCTCGGTGCGGTTGTTGGCCAGGATGGTGTTGATGGTGGTGCCGAGCAGGGCGACCAGCTGGCGGAGGAAGTTCTTGTGGATCTCCCGGAACTCCTCGTAGGAGGCGAACTCGATCACGCCGAGCGAGCGCCCCTCCGTCACGATCGGGAGGATGTACAGGTGCCCCGGCTGGGCGCTGCCCAGACCCGACTGGATCGTCACGTACCCGGGCGGGACGTTGGAGATCTGCTGTTCGACCTGCTGGGACAGGGCCTCCCCGGCCAGGCCCATGCCCTTGCGGATGCGCAGGCGCTCCTCGGGCGGGTCGAAGCCGAAGCCCGCGTAGAGGCGGAAGACACCCTCGTTGTTCTGGTCCTCGGGCAGGTAGCAGGCGCCGTGCTGGGCCTTGATCAGCGGGGTGACCTCGGTCATGATCAGCCGGGCCAGCTCCTTGAGGTCGCGGTGGCCCTGGATGTGACCGGAGATGCGGGCGAGGTTGGACTTGAGCCAGTCGGCGTCGGCCTGATCCGTGGTGGTCTCGCGCAGGTTGGACACCATCAGGTTGATGTTGTCCCTGAGCTGTTCCATCTCGCCGCGGGTGTCCACCTGGATGCTGCGGGTCAGGTCGCCCTTGGCCACGGCGTTGGCGACCTCGGCGATCGCGCGCACCTGGGTGGTGAGGTTCCCGGCCAGGCCGTTCACGCTGTCGGTGAGCTGCTTCCAGGTACCGGTGACGCCCTGGACCTTGGCCTGACCGCCCAGCTGCCCCTGGCTGCCCACCTCGTGCGCCACCCGGGTGACCTCGGTGGCGAAGGCCGACAGCTGGTCGACCATCGTGTTCACCGTCGTCTTCACCTCGAGGATCTCGCCCTGGGCGTTGACGTCGATCTTCTTGGTGAGGTCACCTGCGGCGACCGCGGTCGTGACCTCGGAGATGTTGCGCACCTGGGTGGTGAGGTTGTGCGACATCGAGTTCACGTTCTCGGTGAGGTCGTTCCAGATACCGGAGACGCCCTTGACGCTGGCGCGACCGCCCAGCTTGCCCTCGGTGCCCACCTCGCGGGCCACACGTGTCACCTCGTCGGCGAACGCGGACAGCTGGTCGACCATCACGTTGATGGTCTCCTTCAGCTCCAGCATCTCGCCCTTGGCGTTGACGGTGACCTTCTTGGTCAGGTCACCTGCGGCGACCGCCCGCGTGACCATGGAGATCTGCCGCACCTGATAGGTGAGGTTGTTGGCCATGGAGTTCACGTTGTCCGTGAGGTCCTTCCAGACCCCGGACACGTCGCGCACGTGGGCCTGACCGGCCAGCTTGCCCTCGGTACCCACCTCACGGGCCACCCGGGTGACCTCGTCGGCGAACGTCGAGAGCTGGTCCACCATCTTGTTGATGGTGTCCTTCATGTCGAGCATCTCGCCCTGGGCGTCGACGGTGATCTTCTTGCTCAGGTCACCCTTGGCGACCGCCGTCGTCACCTGCGAGATGTTGCGGACCTGGTAGGTGAGGCTGTTGGCCATCGAGTTGACGTTGTCGGTCAGGTCCTTCCAGATGCCCGACACGCCCTTGACGTTGGCGCGACCGCCCAGCTTGCCCTCGGTACCCACCTCACGGGCCACCCGGGTGACCTCGTCGGCCAGGGAGTCGAGCTGGTCGACCATGGTGTTCACGGTGTTCTTCAGGTCCAGCATCTCGCCCTGGACGTCCACCTCGACCTTGCGGGTCAGGTCACCGCGGGCCACCGCCGTCGTCACCTTGGAGATGTCGCGGACCTGGTTGGTGAGGTTGTCCGCCATGGAGTTCACGTTGTCCGTGAGGTCCTTCCAGATGCCCTGGACCCCGCGGACGTTGGCACGGCCGCCCAGCTTGCCCTCGGTACCCACCTCACGAGCCACCCGGGTGACCTCGTCGGCGAACGTGGACAGCTGGTCCACCATCGTGTTGAACGTGTCCTTGAGCTCGAGCATCTCGCCCTGGACGTCGATGGTGATCTTCTTGCTCAGGTCGCCCTTGGCGACGGCGGTCGTGACCGTGGAGATGTCGCGGACCTGGAGGGTGAGGCGGGAGGCCATCTGGTTCACGGACTCGGTGACCTCGCGCCAGGCGCCGGAGACGTCCTCGAGGTTGGCGCTGCCGCCCAGCTTGCCCTCGGTGCCCACCTCGCGGGCCACCCGGGTGACCTCCTCGGTGAAGCCGCTCATCTGGTCGGCCATCCGGTTCACCGTGTTGGCCAGGCGCAGCAGGTCGCCCTTGAGCTCGCCGCGGCGGCCCTCGGTGGAGGCGCGGCGGTTGAGTTCGCCCTCGGCGACCGAGTCCAGGACCCGGGCGACGTCGGTGACGGGTTCGGCGACCTCGTCAAGGAGGACGTTGAGGGCCCGGGCGCTGTTGCCCCAGGCTCCCCGGGCCGGGTGGACGTTGACCCGCTCGTTGAGCCGGCCCTCGTCGCGTACGACGTCACCGACCCGCTGGAGTTCGGTACTGAGCTGCTCGCTGTGGTCGATCACCTCGTTGAACACCGAGGTGATCTCGCGGAGTTTGCCGCTGCCGCGCGACCTGAGTCGGACGCTGAAGTCGCCGTCGCGCATCCGGTACAGGGCACTCAGGATCTCGTCGAGCTGATCGTCGGCCAGTTCCGTGACCGCCTCGGGCATGAACCCCTCCTCAATCCCGCACGTCTTCTCGGCTCACGTCTTCGCGGCCACCGAACCCGCGCGGCCAGACCCGCCCGGCCCACGGTGGACCGGCCCCGTACGAACCTCACGCACGGGGCACGGAGGTACACGTTTCTCACGCGCACCCTTGGTGATCCCCCGTCACGCTACCGTCGCGAGGTACCACCCGAAAGAAGCGGATGTGTCGTCTTACACTAACTGGCCAAGCCATCGCGCACAGGAGGCTTCGCCATGTTCCCCTTGTGCCCGCGACCGGCGAACCGGAAGCGTGCCGGCCGGACCCGGCTGTGAGTCGGGTGTGGGCCGGGTACGAACACCGCTCGGGTGAGAGGTTCGTGGTGGACCCGTGGGACCGCTTCGAAGCGGATCAGGGTTCCCCGGCCAGGCGGCACGCGTATCGTGGCAGTGGCCACCACTCCCACACCCGCGCCCAGTGACGAAGGACACCGACGGCTTGGCAGCACAAGACGCGTTGAAGGTCGCTCGACGAGAGTTCCCCCCTGCTCCCGAGACCGCGGCGGCCGCCCGAGAATTCGTGCACGACACCCTCCTGACCTGGGGTGTGCCTGATCCCTTCGACGACATCATCCTGCTGGTCAGCGAACTGGTCACCAATGCGGTCATCCACGCGGACTCGGCCCTGGAGGTGACCGTGCGCCGCTCGGACGGCTCGACCGAGGTGATGGTCACCGACTCCGCGCCCGAGCGCGCCGTGCCGCAGGCCGGGCCGCTGACCGTGGACACCTCCCCCTCCACCGGGGACGAGCGCAGCGGCGGCCTGGGCCTGGCCCTGGCCTCCGCGATCGCCTCCAGCTGGGGTGTGAGCTACGGGCCGGGCGACAAGGCCGTGTGGTTCCGGATCGATGACAGGGCCGAAGAACACCCGTCCCTGGAGTCACCACCGATCCGCCGGGGCCCCTCGCGTCCCGTACGGCCGCCCGCGTGGTCGGCCCTGGACGCGGCCCTGGGTTCGCGGCTCTCCCTGCCCCAGCTGCTGGAGCGCACCGTGGAGTACGCGACCACCGCGCTGAGCGGGGACGCCGCCTACATCGCGCTGGCCACCTCCGACGAGACCATGTGGGAGGTGCGCTCGGCGATCGGGCTGACCGGCGGCGCGCACTGGCGCCCGCTGCGGGTGCGCACCGAGGAGATCTTCCCGTCGGCCGCGCCCGAGCCGGGCCCGGTGATCAACGACGACCTCATGATCGCCCGCGCCACCCGGGGCGCCCTGGCCAGGGCCGGGATGCGCTCGCTGGTGACGGCGCCGCTGATCGTGGACGGCCGGGTGACCGGACTGCTCGGCGTGGCCTCCACCCGGGCCCGCCACTTCGGCCCGGCCGCGGCCAAACGGCTCCAGGAGGGCGCGGACCTGATCGCGCTGCCGGTGGAGCGGGCCCGACTGGCCGAGGTCGAACTGAGCCGCCGCGCCTCGCTGAGCTTCCTGGCCGAGGCCAGCGACCTGCTCGCGGGCACCCTGGACGAGCGGATGACCGGCGCGCTGGCCGCGCAGCTCATCACTTCGCGGCTGGGGCGCTGGTGCGCGATCCACACCACCAACGAGCTCGGCGTCTCCAAGCTGACGCACGTGGTGCACGGCGACGAGAACCTCAACGACCTCCTGAGGTCCCTGCTGACCACGCTGCCCCCGCGCGAACAGCGCGAGCCCGGGCCGCTGTGGGCGTCCAAGGACCTGGTTCAGGAGGGTCTGGACGAGCAGATCACCGGGATGATCGCCCGCGGTCCGGCGATCAGCATCCCGCTGATCGCGCACGGCCGCGCGCTGGGCCGGATGACCATCGGCAAGAACGAGTCGGACGACTTCACCCGCGAGGAGGCCGACGTCGCCGACGACCTCAGCCGCCGGGTGGCCTCGGCGATGGAGAACGCGCGCCTGCACGAGCGGCACACGGCGATGAGCACGGCGCTCCAGCGCAGCCTGCTTCCGCCCAAGGACAAGGAACCGGTGATCCCGGGCGTGGACCACGCGGTCTACTACCGGCCCTCGGACGAGCGCAGCGAGGTGGGCGGCGACTTCTACGACGTCTTCTCCGCCAACGGGCGCTGGTGCTTCGCGATCGGCGACGTCTGCGGCACCGGCCCGGAGGCCGCCGCGGTCACCGGCCTGGCCCGGCACACCCTGCGCGCCCTGGCCCGCGAGGGCTTCACTCCTGCGCACATCATGCAGCGGCTGAACCTGGCGATCCTGGACGAGAACACCTCGACCCGGTTCCTGACCATGCTCTACGGCGAGATGACCCCGGCCAGCGACGACCTGGGCGGCATGCGGGTCCGCATGGTCTCCGCGGGCCACCCGCTGCCGCTGCGTCTGAACCCGAAGGGCGAGGTGTCGGCCTTCGGCACGTCGCAACCGCTGCTGGGCGCCTTCGAGGACGTGGGCTTCAGCACCGAGAGCGTGGACATCCGCCCGGGCGAGGTGGTCCTGGCTGTCACCGACGGCGTCACCGAACGCCGCAGCGGCTCGGACATGCTCGGTGACGAGGGGTTGGAGAAGATCTTCTCCCACGCCGCGGGGTTGACCGCCCAGGCGGTGATCAGCCGCATCGACCGCGAACTGGAGGAGTACGCACCGGGCGGCAACGCGGACGACACGGCGATGCTGGTCCTGCGCTTCCTGTAGGAACACACCGGGCAGGGGCTCCCGTGTCACGGGAGCCCCTGCTGTTCTTCTTCTGGCGCTTCAGCGCAGCGGCCCGCAAGCGGCCGGGTTGGTCGCCTCCATGGGCAGTTCCGGGTCCAGGTCGCTGGGGCCCAGGACGTCACCGTAGGTACCGCTGCCGTCGTAGTCGATGCCGTGGATCACGACGACAGCGTTGTCGGAGCGGATCGCTTCGACGGCGGCGTCGCTCAACTCGAAGGTGCGGTCATAGGAGATGACGCCCCCGGGAGCGGTGGGGAAGCGATCGATGGCCAGCGCGCTGGCCGCACTGGTGTCCCCTTCGGTGGTGATCGAGGTCTCGACTCCGCCGTAGGCGTCGAACCCGTCCAGGGTGCTCAGCGCGCGCTGCCCGTTGTGGATACCGGCGTCGTAGTCCGTGGGGCACTCGCCCCGACCGCCGATGTGGATGTGCTGGGCGTGCGGGTGGTCGGCGAGGATGTCGTCGACGTGGATCCTGATCCGCGCGTCGTTGTCGACCAGCCAGACCTCCGCGGTGCCGGAGGCCTGGGAGTTGTTCACCGTGACCGGCGCGAGGTCGGCGGTGTACTTCTCGACGCCGTGGTAGCCGGACCAGTCGTCGGCCTGGGCGCTCGCGGCCGCCAGTGGAAGAGCGACGGCGGCCGCCGCCATCACACAGGTAACGCTTCGAAGGTGACGCATGGAACCCTCTCACCTAGAGATTGTTACTCTGAGTGAGTATTCATGATCACAGAGAAATATCAACGGCATCAGCCCTTGTCTCCGCAGGAAACCCTCAGAGCCAGCCCATGTCCTGGGCGGTGCGGATGGCGGACATGCGGTTGTCGGCGCCGGTCTTGCCGATGGCGTTGGACAGGTAGTTGCGGACCGTGCCCTCGCTGAGGTGGAGGCTCTTGGCGATGCGGGCGACCGTGGCCCCGTCGGCGGCGGCGCGCAGGACCTCGGCCTCGCGGTCGGTGAGGGGGCTCTCCCCGCCGACCATCGCTGCGGCGGCGAGTTCGGTGTCGATGTAGCGGCCGCCCTCGTGGACCTTGCGAATGGCTCCGGCGAGCTGCTCCACCGGAGCGTCCTTGGCGAGGAAGCCGCGGGCACCAGAGGACAGGGCGCGGCGCAGGTAGCCCGGGCGGCCGAAGCTGGTGAGGATGACGACCCCGCATTCAGGAGCCTGTTTCCTGAGCTCGGCGGCGGCCTCCAGGCCGGTGGCCCCCGGCATCTCGATGTCCAGGACGGCGACGGCGGCGCCGTGTTCCAGGACGGTCTCCACCACCTGGTCGCCACGGCCGACCTCGGCGACGACCTCTATGTCCTCCTCCAGGCCGAGGAGCGCGGCGATCGCTCCGCGCACGAGGTGTTCGTCGTCGGCGAGAACGAGCTTGATCACGGGTGGGGCCTTCCCTGTCGTAGGCGCGTTCTGGGGGCGCGGGCACGGTATCGTTCCGGACATTGTGGTGCATAAAACCCCGAAGTCGCAGGGGCGTATACACCGGGGAGACGCGTTTCGGTGGTGGGGAGGCAGCCGACCAGCGCCGGAGCGAACTCGAAACCAGGCTGTATCGGGCTCTCACCCTGTTCTAACCAACGCGCCCCAAGATGAAGCATGTCAGTACATCGTCCCGCCAGCCGGAGGATGAGTTGCAGCCGAACGACCCGAGTGACGGTCCGGAGACCGGTGCTGAAGCCGAGCGCGGCGACGCCGAGCACGGTCGCACCGGGTCCGGTGCCGCAGCACAGCCCCAGTCCGAGCGTCCCCGTACCGAGCAGGCCGACGGGGGTGAACAGGTAGCGCACCGGGATCCGGTGTCCGACGCCGTCGAGGCGGCGGACGTCAACGAGAACCACGCGCCCGCCGAACCCGCCGGGACAGCCGGGGAGCGGCCTTCGGACTCGCCGCGTTTCTCGCCGCCCGAGGGCCCCGAGCACGGCTGGGCGACCGGACCCAACGACACCGACCGCGCGTCCTACGTCTTCCCCGGCCCCGAAGGGCACCCGGGACAGCAGGGCCAGTCGGTACAGCCGGGACAGCAGAGCCCCCTCGGGCGTCCGGGGCAGCCGGGACATCCGGGCCCGGGTGGTACACAACCCGGCCAGCCCGGAGCCTTCGGGGCGCCTCAGGGGCCGCGGCCGTACCAGGGGCAGCCTCAGGGGCCGCACACGGCGGCGTTCGCCTCCGGTGGGTTCGGTGGTCCGGGCGGTCCGTCCGGGCCCGGTGCTCCGCAGGGGCCCGGCGGTTTCGGCGGCCCGCAGCCGGGCGGTCCCGCCACCCCGCACCCGGGCGGTCCGTTCGGACCCGCGCACCACAACCAGTTCGGCCAGGGGATCCACCCCGACCGGCTTCAGGAGCCCCGCAGGAAGCGCGGCACGGGCCGGATCGTGGGTGTCGCCGCGGTGACCGCCCTGGTCACCAGCCTGATCGTGGGCCCGGCGGCCGCTCTGGGCACCGCGTACCTGATGCCCGGCGGGCCGAGCTCGCCGATCAGTTCGCTCACCGGCGAGCAGGGGTCGTCCGCGACCGAGGGCGCTGTCGGTGACGTCGCCGAGCAGGTCCTGCCCAGTGTGGTCTCCATCCAGACCAGCGCGGGCGGCGGCAGCGGTGTGGTGATCTCGTCCGACGGCCAGATCCTCACGAACGCCCATGTGGTGGAGGCCGCCGGGGGCGGGCCCCTGCTCGTGCAGTTCAACGACGGCAGCTCGGCGGAGGCGGAGGTGCTCGGCGCCGACCCGGTCTCCGACATCGCCGTGATCCAGGCCAAGGGCCGTACGGACCTCGCCCCGGCGACGCTCGGCGACTCCGACCAGGTCGGTGTGGGCGGTGACGTGGTGGCGATCGGTTCGCCGCTCGGCCTGTCCGGCACCGTGACCTCGGGTGTGGTGAGCGCGCTCAACCGCCCCGTGAACACCGGAGCCACCGAGAGCGGCAACAGCCAGACCTCAACGGTGATCAACGCGATCCAGACCGACGCGGCGATCAACCCCGGCAACTCCGGCGGCCCGCTGGTGAACATGGCCGGTGAGGTGATCGGCATCAACACCGCGATCGCCGGGCTCTCCCAGGAGAGCGGTTCGGTGGGTCTGGGGTTCGCCATCCCGATCAACCAGGCCCAGCCGATCGCCGAGCAGCTGATCGAGCACGGCAGCGCGAGCTACCCGGCCATTCAGGCCACCATCGCGCCCAGCCGGACCGGCGGGGCCGAGATCATGGAGCTCACCGAGGACGGAGCCGCCGACGAGGCCGGTCTGGAGCCCGGTGACGTGGTGGTGTCGGTGGACGGCGAGAACGTGACCTCGCCCGACCAGCTGATCGCGCAGATCCGCGCCCGCCAGCCCGGTGACGACGTCACCCTGGGCGTCCTGCGCGGCGGCAGCGGGTCGGAACAGGAGGTGACGGTGACCCTCGGCGAACAGGGCGCCACCGCGGCCGAGGAGGAGACCTCGGAGATCGAGGAGGACTGACGGGGGCGTCTTCCGCCACTTTCTCCGATACGCGGGCGGGGGCGGGTCGGCCAGTGGGCCGGCCCGCCCCCGCCCGTGTGAGCGGCCGGAGCCGGGGTTCAAGACCGAAGGACCGGCTTCGAGGGCAAGGCGGGCCGGAGGATCCGGGGCAGGGGCAGAGGCCGGTCACGGGGCCAGGTGCGGAGAACGCACAGCAGAGCCAGCAACAATACGACTTGACACACATGGTTGAACACGAAGAGCATTCTTTCCCGCACCGTGTGCTACACCTCCGGTCGCCTCGGTGTCACCGGAAGGTCGGCGACGGTCCATGCCCGTGGCTCAGGCTCGGGGCACACCGCGCCGCACCGGCCCAGAAGCAAGGCCGAGCCGCTCACGCCCCCAGGAGAACCGGTATGTCCACGTCCTTCGCACCCCAGTCCCCCGCCGTTCCCCGGGCCTTGGGGGAGAACAGGTCTCCGGGAACGGTGGGAAGCGCTCGCCCGCGCGGAAGGGGTGGCCGGCCGGGTGGTGTTCCTCGGTTTCGTCGCACACGAGGACCTGCCGGACGTCTACCCGTGCGCGGACGTGTTCACCATCGCCGGTATCTCCGAACTCCAGAGCATCGCCACCCTGGAGGCGATGGCCAGCGGGCTGCCGGTGGTGGCCGCCGACGCCATGGCTCTGCCGCACCTGGTGGAGGAGGGCCGTAACGGGTACCTGTACCCGCCGGGAGACCCCGCCGCGCTCGCGGCGCGGGTGGGCTCGGTGGTGTCGGAGGAGGCGGTCCGGGCACGGATGGGCGCGCACAGCCGGTCGATGGCCTCCCGGCACCGCCTGGAGGACTCCCTGAAACGGTTCGAACAGATCTACCACGACGTGTCCGTCGGCTCCCGGACATCAGGGGCGCGGGTGGGGACGGGGCGGGGGTGAAGGGGTCTGCGTACCCGCTCACGGGCCCTGCCTCTCGGCTCTCCCCCTACCGCCCTGATCACCGCCCTCGGCCCTACGCCCCCTGCCCTGGGCTGTCCTGAGGTGGTTGGTAGAGCGGCAGGTGGAAACCGATGACCGTGCCGCCGCCCTCCCTGGCGCGGGCGAAGACCTGTCCGCCATGAGCGTGGGCGATCTCCTTGACCATGGCCAGGCCCAGACCCGACCCGGGCAGGCCGCGTGCGACGGTGGCCCGGAAGAAGCGTTCGAAGAGGTGCCCGATCTCGGCCGGGTCCACGCCCGGGCCCCGGTCCAGGACCTCCACCATCCCGTTGCGGATGCGGATCTGGATCGGCGCGCTCCCCCCGGGGTCGAACTTCGCGGAGTTCTCCACGGGGTTGGCCAGGGCCCGTTCCAGGGCTCCCGGGCGGCCCCAGACCAGGCTGTCGTCGGCGTCCACCAGGATCTCCCTGCCAGTGCGGCGGCGGCTGCGGGCAGCGACGCGTTCGGCGACATCGGCGAGGGCGACCGCGCTCGGTGTCTCGTCCTCGTGGTTGCCGGTGGCCAGGCCGACCAGTTCGTTGACGAGGTCGGTGAGCTCGCGGGTCTCCCCCTGGAGGTCGTCGATGAGCCGTTGGCGCGCCTGCGGAGTGAGCCGGTCCACCCGGCCCAGCACCTGGACGTTGGTACGCAGGCTCGTGAGCGGGGTGCGCAGTTCGTGCGCGGCGTCCTGCACCAGGCGGCGCTGTTCGTCCTTGGAGCGGGCCAGGCGGGCCAGCATGGCGTTGAACGCGCTGCTCAACCGACCCACCTCATCGTGGCCGGGGTCCTCCGGGGCACCGTATCCGCTCCCCTGTCCGGTCTCGTTGCCCTGTCCGTCCTTGTTCCGCTGGCCGTTCTCGTTCCGCTGGCCGTGGCCGGTCGCGTCACCGCTGCCGCCACCGTTGCCCGGCCGGTTCGGAGTGACCGGGTCCAGGCGTCCCGTGGAGCTGACGTACTCCGCCGCGTCGGTCAGCCGGACCAGGCGGTCGGTGATGCGGTGGCCGACCAGCCAGCCGATCGAGGCCGCGCACAGGGCGACGAACAGGCCCACCCACAGGATCTGGGTGGCCAGCCGTCCGATCATCTGTTCCACCGGCGAGAGCCGTTGCAGGAGCTGGACCGCGCCCTGCCCCTCCCCCAGGGAGACCGTGCCCACGCGGTACTCCTTGCCGTGGACCTCGGTCTCACGGGAATCCATGACCCCGGCCTCGTCGGCCCGGGCCACCTCCAGGTCAGCGGTGGTGGGGTGGAAGCTGGACAGTTCGTGGCTGCTGGCGAGCAGCCGGGCCCAGGTGCCGTCCGGGGCCAGGATCTGGGCGTCGAAGCTGCCCGGGGCCAGGAAGGTGAAGGTGTTGCTGTCCGGGGCGCCCTGGTTGTTCTCCGAGGACAGCGCGAGCTCCCGGGACAGGTTCAGTACGGCCGCGTCGAACTCGCTCTTGGCGTCCGCCCTGATGAGCGCGGCCGCGGTGCTGTAGGCCAGGGTGCCGACGAGGGCGATCGTGACCGCCGCGACCAGGGCGAACAGCACGGCGAACCGCGTACCGAGCCGCCAGTGGCCCGGGTTGAGGAACATCGGTCTGCGCTGGTTGGGGAGCGTCCCGTCGTGCTGGTGGGGGCGCACCGGTTCGCGCTGGGCTTGGCCGGAGTGGGCTTGGCCGGGTTCGGACACGCGGATCACCCCTGGGGGCGCAGTGTGTACCCGACGCCCCGGACCGTCTGGATCAGCGGCGGGCCGCCGTCCTCCAGTTTGCGGCGCAGGTAGCTGATGTAGACCGCGAGGTTCTTGGACTCGGGGCCGAAGTCGTAACCCCAGATGCGGTCGTAGATGGTGGCGTGGTCCAGGACGATCCCGGCGTTGCGCATGAGGAGTTCGAGCAGGTCGAACTCGGTCTTGGACAGCTCGATCTCGCGTTCGCCCCGCCAGACCCGGCGGGCCCGGGCGTCCAGGCGGAGTTCGCCCGCCCGGAGCGGGCCCTCCTCACCGGTTTCCTCGGGCACGGGGGCGGCGCGGCGCAGCAGGGCGCGCAGCCGGGCGAGGAGTTCGTCGAGTTCGAAGGGCTTGGCCAGGTAGTCGTCTGCCCCGGCGTCCAGGCCCGCCACCCGGTCCGGGGTCTCCACGCGGGCGGTGAGCATCAGGATGGGGGTTCTGTCGTGCTCGGCACGCAGGACACGGGCCACACCGAGGCCGTCGACCCCGGGCATCATGACGTCGAGGACGAGCAGGTCCACGGGGTCGGCGTGGACGGCGGCCAGTGCCTGAACGCCGTCCGCCGCCGTCCGCACCGTGTACCCCTCCAGTTGGAGGGCGCGTTCCAGGGACTCCCTGATGGCCCGGTCGTCGTCGGCGACCAGGACGGTGGCGGTGCTTTCCATGGGCCCATGCTCTCCCACCTTGGTGAGAGGTCGGTAAGAGGCGGGGCGGAACGCCGTGTGACCGCGGGTGGTCGGCCCCGACCCGTTTCGCGGGTGCGGACTCGGACCACGCCCCGGATCAGCCTTCGGGGTCGAAGGTGCGGGTCCGGGACAGCCCGGCGGCCCGGCCCTTGCCCGCCACGACCAGCGCCATCTTCCGGGAGGCCTCGTCGAGCATCTCCTCGCCGAGCATCACGGCGCCGCGCCGGTCCACGGTGGTGGCGTGCGCGTAGGCGTCCAGGATCAGCTCGGCGTGGTCGTAGTCCTCCTGGGAGGGCGCGAAGGCCTCGTTGGCCGCCTCGACCTGGAACGGGTGCAGGACCCACTTGCCGTCGAAACCGAGTGCGGCGGTGCGTCCGGCCGCCCGGCGGAAGGCGTCGACGTCGCGGATCTGCAGGTAGGGGCCGTCGATGGCCTGGATGCCGTGCGCGCGGGCCGCCACGAGGATGCGCATCAGGACGTGGTGGTAGGCGTCGCCGACGTCGTAGCCGGGCGGCTGCTCGCCCACGACCAGGCTCTTCATGTTGATCGAGGCCATGAAGTCGGCGGGCCCGTAGACCAGGGTCTCCAGGCGGGGCGAGGCGGCGGCGATCTCGTCGACGTTCACCAGGCCCTTGGCGTCCTCGATCTGCGCCTCGATGCCGATCCGGCCGACGGGCAGGCCCGCGGCGCGTTCGATCTGGGTGAGCAGGGTGTCCAGCCAGTGGACGTCCCGGGCGGCGGTGACCTTGGGCAGGACCAGGGTGTCCAGGTGGGCTCCGGCGCCCTCGACCACGGTGATGACGTCGCGGTAGGCCCAGCCGGTGGAGATGTCGTTGACCCGGACCGAGCGGACCCGGCCCTCCCAGCCGCCGTCGTTGAGCGCCTTGACCACGGTCTCGCGGGCGGACTCCTTCTCCAGGGGCGCGACCGCGTCCTCCAGGTCCAGGAAGAACGCGTCGGTGTCCAGCCCTCGGGCCTTCTCCACGAACCGGGGGTTGGACCCCGGTACCGCGAGTACCGACCGCCGTGACCTGAGCTCGCCCATCCTCTGCCTGCTCCCTCGCCGTCCGTGACACGGGCCGCACCCGGCCCACCGGGCTCATCATCGCACCGTGCGGTGCATAGAGTGTGGTGCGGGCCCGGGAAGGCACCATCCAGAACCACACGGCTCTCCAGGAGTCCGGCAGAACCACACGGGAGTGCACATGGCCGCCACCCTTCGCCCGACCAGCGCCCACTGGGGCAGCTACCAGGTCGAGGTCCACGACGACCGGGTGGTCGGGGTGCGCGCCAACCCCGACGACCCGGCGGCGGCACCGGTCATGGGCAACACGCCCGTGGCCCAGCACCACCGCACCCGGGTGGCCCGTCCGGCGGTGCGCCGCCGGTGGTTGGAGCACGGCCCCGGCCCCGACCCGCGCCGCGGCGACCCCGAGGACGCCTACGTGGAGGTGGAGTGGTCCACGGTGCTGGACCTGCTCGCCCGCGAGTTGGAGCGGGTGCGCACCGAGCACGGGAACTCCGCGATCTACGGCGGTTCCTACGGCTGGGGCAGCGCTGGCCGCATCCACCACGCGCAGAGCCAGCTGCACCGCTTCCTGAACACCCTCGGCGGGTACACGCGGTCCGTGAACACCTACAGCCACGGCGCGCTGGAGGTGCTGTTCCCGCACTTGATCGGCACGCCCGCCGCGAACCGCCTGTTCAGCCGGGTGCCGTCGTGGAAGCGCATCCGCGAGCACACCGAGCTCCTGGTGAGCTTCGGCGGTCTGCGGGTGTCCAACACGTGGACCTCCTCGGGCGGGCGGACCGCCCAGACCGCGGGTCCGGCGATGCGCGCGGCCTCGGACGCCGGGACGGAGTTCGTGTCGGTGTCGCCGTTGCGCGACGACACCGGCGAGGACCTCAAGTCGACCTGGGTCTCGCTGCGGCCGGGCACGGACACCGCCGTGATGCTGGGTCTGATGCACGTGCTGTTCAGCGAGGGCTTGGCCGACACCGCCTTCCTGGACCGTTACACCGTGGGCGCCGACCGGCTGCGCGCCTACGTGATGGGCGGCCGGGACGAGCGCGGGAACCCGGGCGGCGTCGAGCGTTCCCCCGAGTGGGCCGAGCGGGTGAGCGGGGTGCCCGCCGCCGATCTGCGGGCGCTGGCCCGGCGGATGGCGGACCAGCGCACGCTGATCAACGTCGGCTGGTCGGTGCAGCGCGCCAGGTACGGCGAGCAGCCGCTGTGGGCGGGGTTCGCACTGGCCTGCTGCCTGGGGCAGGTGGGCCTGCCCGGGGCGGGGTTCGCGTCGGGGTACGGGTCCATGGGCAACTACGGCGGCGGCGCGACCCCGCTGGGGCTGCCGCGCATGCCGCAGGGCAACAACGCGGTGCGCGAGTCCATCCCGGTGGCCAAGGTCTCCGACCTGCTGCTGCACCCCGGGGAGCCCTACGACTTCAACGGTGAGCACCGCACCTACCCGGACATCAGGCTGGTGTACTGGGCGGGCGGCAACCCCTTCCACCACCACCAGGACCTGAGCCGGTTGACCAGGGCCTTCGGCCGACCGGACACCGTGGTGGTGCACGAGACGCACTGGACGGCCACGGCGCGGCACGCCGACATCGTGATCCCCGCGACCACCGTGCTGGAGCGCGACGACTTCGCCGCCAGCCACGGCGATCTGGCGCTGCGCGCGATGCCCCGGGTCGTCGCGCCGCACGGCCTGGCCCGCGACGAGTACGACACCTACGCGGACCTGGCCGAGCGGCTGGGTGTGCGCGAGGAGTTCACCGAGGGGCGGACCAGCCGCGAGTGGATGCGGGTGGCCTACGAGCGCTGGCGGGCGCTGCTGGCCCGCCGCGACCTGGCGGTCCCCGGTTTCGACGAGTTCTGGGAGCGGGGCCGGATCGACATGCCCGCCCGGGTCGAGGACGAGACCCACCTGGGCGAGTTCCGCGAGGACCCGGAGGCGAACGCGCTGCGCACGCCGAGCGGGCGGATCGAGCTGTACTCGCAGACCATCGCGTCGTTCGGCTACGAGGACTGCCCCGGCCACCCGGTGTGGCTTCCGGGCCCGGCGGTGACCGGCCTGGGCCCCGGCTCCGGTCGGCACCGCACCGCCGGGGAGGGCGACGCGTGGCCGCTGGTACTGGTCGCCAACCAGCCGGGCACCCGGCTGCACAGCCAGCAGGACATGGGCGGCTACAGCGTTTCCCGCAAGATCAACGGCCGCGACCCGCTGCGCATGCACCCGCGGGACGCCGAAGGCGCCGGGGTGCGCGAGGGCGACGTGGTCCGCGTGTCCAGCCCGAGGGGCTCGTGCCTGGCCGGTCTGGTGCTGAGCGACGCTCTCCGCCCCGGCGTGGTCCAGCTGTCGACCGGTGCCTGGTACGACCCGTCGAGCGCCGACGTCACCTGCGCGCACGGCAACCCGAACGCCCTCACCGAGGACGTGGGCACCTCGTCCCTGTCCCAGGGCTGCACCGGCCAGCTGGTCCGGGTGAAGGTGGAACCGTACGAGGGCGCGCTGCCCCCGGTCCGCGCCTTCGACCCGCCGGCGGGCGTGGAACCCGTCGAGGGCTGATCCGAACCCCGCTGCCACACCGGTCAGCGGCGGATGAGGTGGTTGACCCTCCTGGGGAGGATCAGGCCGAACAGGCTCAGGAGCGCGTAGCCCACCTGGCCCGGGGCGAGCATGCCCAGGACGGCGCCGGTGTTGGCGGTGGGGGCCCGAAGGAAGTCGCCCGTTCTCGGGTGGGCGTGCGGGACCCCGTTGCCCAGGGTGAGCAGGCTGAGTACGGCCAGGCCCGCAAGCGCGGTCCACACCAGGGTGGCGGTGTCGGACGCGGCGGTCCAGGCGTAGAACTGCTCCACCGCGCGGGCCGCGTAGGCCGGGGTTCCCTCGACGGCCGCACCAGGGAAGAGACCCAGCACAGTGGCCGTACCGCCCAGGGTGAACAGCGTCGCGGCGGCCACCACGATGCCGCTGGTACCGGCCAGGCCGATCCGACGGGCGAGGTCGTCGGCGCTGGCGGCGAGCTCCTCCTGGGAGGGGTAACGGCGCCAGCTCCGGCCCCGGGAGCGGGCCTCGCCCATGGCGTTGGCGCGGCGCCGGCGCAGGAACCGCAGGGCGTCGCACAGCGCTCCCGGGCCCTGTTTGGCCGCCATGGTGGCGGTGGCCAGCTCGTGCACGATGGTGGTGAGCGCGGTGGCGAGGGTGACCGGCAGGTTCACCCAGGACAGCGCGATCCGGCGGAACGTCGGAGCGATGTCCGCGGGGACGCGCACCCGCATGGCCACCGACCTGCCGTGCGCCCAGCGGCGCAGCCCCGGCAGCGGGGTCCGGCCGGGCAGCGGGGGCGTGGTCTCGGCGGCCGTCCCGATCACCCGGTAGTCCATGGCGACCGCGAACAGCAGGGCGGTCAGCAGCAGCCACGGGGTGAGCGCGCCGCCGCCGAACATGCCGTGCACGAAGGCGGAGACCGGGTCCAGGCGGGCCCCGGCGGCCTGGGCGTTGACGTGGATGTGGTCCAGGAACACCAGCCCGGTGGCCAGGACCGGCAGCAGCCACAACCAGCCCCCGTAGCGGCGGCCGACGACGGCCAGGCCGAGGGTGGCGCCGATCAGGCCGGTGGCCACCGCGTGTCCGGAGAACCCTTCGGGGGCCCCGCTCACCAGTCCGGTGACCGGGTCGACGAGGGGGGCGGCGATTGAGTTGAGCAGGTCCTCGGCAAGCTGGAACCCGGCGCCCGAAGCGGCGGCGAGGAGCAGGAAGTCGACGGCGGACAGGCGGCGCACCCGGCGCCGGGCCAGGAGCAGGAAGAGCAGCAGCGGGAGCAGCTTGCCGATCTCCTCGACGGTGACCGCGATGTAGGTCTGGCTCATCACGTGCCCGATCTCCAGCCCGAGAACCCCGCTGACCAGTGCGGACAGCAGGGCGATCGGCCAGAGCAGGAGGGCTCCCAGGGCGGTCACGCGGAGCAGGGTCGCGAACGAGACGGTCCGGGAGCGCGCCAGCAGGGCCAGCTGGAACAGCAGCAGGTACGTGAGGAAGAGGGTGGGCAGGGCCGTGCCGAGTACCGGGACCGCCAGGGGGACCAGGAGCAGGACGGCGATCATGAGCCAACCCCACAGGCCGCGCAGGCCGCGCAGGAACCGGACCGGGCCGGGCGAGCGCTCGCGGGCGCGTTCGGCTCTGCGGGTGAGGCGTTCGGCCAGGTCGGGGCCGGGTCCGCGGGGGACGCGGGCGTGCCGGGCGCCGGGTTCGACGCAGTTGTAGTGCTGGGCTGCCCGCACCAGGTCGGGGCGGTTGGTGTCCAGGGCCCGCTCGGCGAACCGCGCGCGGGTGCCGGGGATGTCGGGGCCGACGATCTCCCGGATGAAGTCGACCGGGCCCGCGGCGACGGTGAGTTCGTCCGCCGTGACCAGGACCGCGGCGGAGAAGTCCTCGAGGCAGACGAGGAAGTCGGTCGGCTTGGCCCCCCAGCCGCGGATGAGGTCGATGAGGGTGTCGGTGTCGAGGGGGACCTCGGTGACCGGGTCGTAGGAGAACTCGGCCCGGGTGCGGCAGACCAGGAGCCGGTCGACGCCCATGGCCCGCCCGGCCTCGACGATGCCCCGGATCAGGTTGCGGTCGCGCGGCACCACGAAGGGGGTGGTGACCTTGCCCCTGGCCTGGATCCACTGGGGGTCGAGCTCGGTGGCGCCGGCACAGACGCGCAGCACGAGGTCGCGCGCGAGCATCGCCTGTTCTTCCATGGACTTCCTCGTGCCGGGGGGCTGGGGGCTCGGGGCCGGTGCGCCGGAGTCGTCCGGCACGCGGGGCGGCCCCGCACGAGCATAACGGCGAAGGAGTCCAACAGAACATGTGGCTATGGGGCTTTTGTGGCATTTATGATTTTCTGTCAGATATTGGCAGCCGAAACGGCTGGTGAATCCGTTTCGTGCGCCTTTCTGGAGGGCCGGGGACCGGCCCCGAACGCGTCCCCGCACAGCTGGACGAAGTGGCGCAGCACCGGCAGCGACAGCGCCCAACCGGTCACCGCCCAGCCCAGGTGGAGGTGGTCCATGGCCCTGGCCAGGGCCGCCACCCCGCTCCAGCGGACCCCTTCCGCGTTCTCGTAGGTGAGCCGGTAGAGCACCTCGGGATGCTCGGCGGCCGGGCGGAAGGTGAGCGCCGTGGGACCGCGCGCCGCCACCCAACTCCCCAGCCCCCGGCACATTCCGCAGTCCATCGCCACGTACAGGGTGCCCCGGGCCCGCCCGGACCAGGGCCGCAGGCGGGGCAGCCAGGCGCGCACCCCGGAGCGGTAGGCGTCCCAGTCCCTACCGAACTCCGCGCGCAGCTGCCCGCCCTCGTGCCAGGAGGCGAACCCGGCTCCGTAGGCGAGGGCCACCAGCGCGCCCAGCAGCAGCGGCGGGTACAGGGCGCCGAGCACCAGGTAGACAAGCACCATCGTGAGCTGCATCGGATTGCGCACGTAGGCGTAGGGGCCGCTGGTGACCAGGCGGGTGGGCGGGTCGTAGGGCAGCGGGGTGCCGTTGCCGACCGCCGCGAACTCGCGCGCCGCCGCCAGCCCGGGCAGGCAGACCAGGGCGAGGAGCTGGAGGCCGATGGTGAGGGCCTCGGGCGAGGCGGACCAAGCAGACCAGTCGGACCAGCCGGTCCACAGTTCCGGTACGGGCGGCTCGAACGGCAGCACCGCCGACAGGGATTCCGGCGCCGCCCGAAGCAGCGGGGGCGGCGCGGTGGCCAGCACGCACACCGGTAAGGCGACCATCAGCCCGAAGGACAGCACGGCCTGCGCCCACATCCGGGCGTGCACCAACTGACGGCGCCGGGTCCAGAAGGCCAGCATCAGCGCGGGGATCAGGCAGAACGCGGCGCCCAGCATCTCACCGACCAGCCACAGCTCCCCCAGCACCACCACCGGTTCGCCCAGCGGCATGAGGATCACGTCCAACCACACCAGCAGCCCGGTGACCAGCGGAACCGGCAGCAGCCGGAGCATCAGCGCGGGCAGGGCGCCCCACAGCAGCACCCAGGCGAGCAGCAGGTCCACCGGCATCCCCAGCCAGACCGCACCCTCGGCGTGGAAGGACCACCAACCCGCCCGCAACGCGACCAGGTTCAGCGGAATCAGGGTGAGCAGCGCCCAGCCGGAGGCCACGATCACCGCCGCGACCTCCCGTTGCCTCGGCACCCGCCACAGGCACAGCGCCACGATCCCCAGCAGGGGCAGGAGCAGACCGGTCCCGCGTACGAGGAGGGCCGGGAGCTCCGGGATCACGGCCGGGCCCCCTCACCGCGTCCCGGCCCGGGCCTGTCGTCGGAGGCGCCCGCCCGGGGCTCGCCCGGACGGGCGGGGCTGCCGGAGTCCTCGGGCACGAGGGCCTCGTCGGCGTTGACCGGCGAGGGCCGGGGCTTGGTGACGTCGACGGGTTCGGGGGCCTGCGGCGGACGCTGTGCGAGGGCGGCGAAGGTGTCCGCGAGGTAACCGGCGGCCAGGCCGGTGGCGTAGGACTGCACCGGGCCGAAGTACCAGGAGGGGTCATAGGTGCGCTGGTATTCGATCTCCCAGGTCAGGCGCGTCTTCTCGACCTCCCCTTCGACGATCTCCGCCTCCCAGGTAGCCACCGCCCGTTCCATCTCCATCCAGTTGGCGAAGGCCGTGTCCTCGGTGACGTCGAAGACCACCCGGCCGCCGTCGGCGTGCACGTGGCTCTCCACGATCTCCAGCTCCATACGGCGCGGCGTGGACTCGGCGCCCGGGGCCAGGGTCCGGCGCGGGGTGAAGTGGATGACGCGGGTGTCACCGACCGCCAGGCCCTCGCCGACCGCCTCGACCGGCTCGGGGAAGGGGACGGCTCGCAGGAAGAGGGCGGCCGGGGAGGCGTACTCGGGGGCTGCGGCCAGGGCGTCCGCGACGTCGACGGGGGCGGCGCTGACCAGCCTCGAACCCGTTGCGGCGTCCTCACGCGGCAGCAGGGAGAACCCGCCGACCCCCTCCAGGGCGAGCGCGAACAGGATCGGCACCGCGACCAGCGCGTTCGGGGACCCCTGTCCGCCCCGCGCGATCAGGACGCTGAGCCAGGTCACCAGGGACACCACCCCGTAGATGAGCGGGGCGCTGATGATCAGGCAGACCATCCCCTCGCCCAGCACCGGACCGGCCAGCAACAGGGCGACCGTCGTGACGGCCATGGCGACACCGACCGCGCTGCGCGTCCGGCAGCAGAGCACGACGAGCAGGGCCAGCAGCGCGGGCAGCCCCACGTAGAACAGGGCGGTCTGGTCCAGGCCGCCGAACCGGGTCACCCGGACGGCGAGCAGGGCGGCGAAGGCCGCGAGCACCACCCCGGCCAGGATCCACCGGGCCCTGGAGGGCCTGGGGAGAGCGGACTCCTCGTGGGTGGCGTACCCGGGGGCGTAGCGCTCGGCGGTCTCGTGGTCGGCGCGGCGGTCGGCTTCGGACGGCTTGCCCGGCTCGGGAGGTGCGGCTGGCTCGGGATTCCCGGTCGGCCTGGTCGATTCGGTCGGTTCCTGGGACTCGGGTGGCTGCGTCACGGTGGGGGGCTCCTTGCTGTAGCACGATCCCGCGAACATCTTTGATGCGATGATTAAAGCATACGGTTTAATCACCCGATTAAACCTTATGATGAAGAACGACCCGAGGGAGGACCATGGCCAAGAGCGGCGGCACAGGCCGCAAGAACAGCGCCGAGACCAAGGAACGCCTGCTCAGCGCGGCGACCGAGGTTCTGCGTGAGGAGGGGTACGCCGGAGCCTCGGCCCGGGCGATCGCCACCCGCGCGGAGGCCAACTCAGCGCTGGTCTTCTACCACTTCGGCGGCGTCGACCAGCTGCTGCTCGCGGCCCTGGACCGCTCCAGCGCCGAGCGTATGGAGATGTACCGGGAACTGGCCGGGCAGGCCAGAACCCTGGAGGAGCTCGTGGAGGTGGCCACCCGCATCTACCGGATCGACCTGGAACGCGGGTACATCGCGGAGTTCTCCGAGCTGGTCGCGGCCGCGGTCACCAAACCCGAGCTGCGCGCGGAGATCAACCAGCGCTCACAGCCGTGGATCGACTTCATCGCCGGGGAGTGGGACCGTGTGCTCGGGGGGTCGCCGCTGGCCAGACTGCTGCCCGCCCGCGAGGTCGCCTACGCGGCGATCACCTTCTACCTGGGGGTCAACCTGTTCTCGGTGCTGGACGAGGACCAGAGCCGCACCGAGGGCGTCTTCGACCTCGCCGGCGCCCTCGCCCCGCGCGCCAAACTTCTCACCCTGCGCCTGCCCCGCCGCGCGAACGCCGCCAAGGAAACCCCCGAGGTGTCCTGAGCCCGCGCCCGATCCCGTGTCCCGGGACCGTACCCCGGGACCGCTCGAAACCCTGCCCGATGCCGTGCCTGATGCAACCCCTTGTGGAGGAAGCCCGTGGAGGAGAACACCGTGAACGTGGAGACCGGAAACGTCGAGGTCGCCGAGGGGATCGAGTTCCCCGACACCGCCGACGGCCGCCTCTGGGTCGCCGGGGCCGTGATCATCGACGAGCGGGGCAACGCGTTCGCCCAGCGCCGGTCGGCCACCCGCAAGGTGTTCCCGCACTGCTGGGACATCGTCGGCGGACACGTCGAGGAGGGCGAGAGCATGCTCCAGGCGCTGGCCCGCGAGATCACGGAGGAGACCGGCTGGACCCTGTCCGCCGTGGTCGCAGAGCTGTACCGGCTGGACTGGGACCCGGGCGACGGCAGGACCCGCCGCGAGGTGGACTACCTGGTCCGGGTGGACGGCGACCTGGCCGACCCGGCCCTGGAAGTCGGAAAGCACACCGAGTTCATGTGGGTGGACGACTCCCGTCTGCACCTGCTGCGCGATACCCGTGACCCGGGCGACTACTTCATCACCGAGATCGTCCAGATGGGCCTGGAGGCCGCCCGCGGGCTCCGCTGACCCAAGCGCCGGAGACGGGCGATTCGGACACCGCGCGGCGCGCCGCCACCCAGTGGGTGGCGGCGCGCCGCGCTTGTGGAGGAGCATGGGGGATGCCTTCCGGCCGGGGGGCGATTGGTCCGGTGTTCAGGCATCGACCCTAGGAAGGTCAGGTCAGGTCTCGGGCGCCCGTCGGTGACGCCTCGGCCCCGGGTTCGTCGGTGCCGTCGCCGGGTTCGGGGCCCGCCTCCGCCGCAGCCCCCGCATCCGGACCGTCCGGTTCGCTGAACATGCCCTCTTCGGTTCCGGCGATGATCCGGGTACCGGTCAGGTCGCCGGTGACGTTGCACATGGTCCTGGCCATGTCGAGGATCGCGTCGATACCGGCCACCAGGGCTACCGGCGCCATCGGCAGGCCCACCGAGGTCACCGCCAGGGTCAGCATGATGAGCCCTGCCCCCGGGACGCCCGCCGTGCCGATCGAGGCCAGTACACCGGTGAGCACCACCGTGGCGATCTGTGCGACCGTCAGCTCGACACCGGCGACGTTGGCGACGAACACGGTGGCGGCGCCGACGTAGATGGCGGTGCCGTCCATGTTGACGGTCGCGCCCAGCGGGAGGGTGAAGCCGTACACGCCCTCCTTGACGCCCATCTTCTCCGCCGCCCGGGTGGAGACCGGCAGGGTGCCGCTGCTGGAGCGGGTGACGAAGGCCGTGAGCATCGGTTCCTTCGCCGCCGCGAAGAACCGGGCGACACCGGCGCGGAAGAGCAGCAGCAGGACCGTGTACACGAGGATCATGACGACGATGGAGCCGTACACCGCCCCGGTGAGCTGGAGCAGCGGCCCGACGGCCTCGACGCCGGTCTCCGCCAGGACCACCGCGATCAGCGCGAACACACCGATCGGGGCGTACTCCAGGACACCCTTGACCACCTTGAAGACCAGCTCCACGGCGCCGTCCACACCGCGTCGGAGGAAGATCCCCAGTTCACGTACGCGGTGTTCGCCGCTGTTGACCATGAAGGTCAGAGCCAGGCCGAAGGCGATGGCGGCGAACATGATCCCGAGGACGTTACCCTCGACCAGCGCCTGGAAGGGGTTGGCGGGGATGATGTTGAGCAGGGTCTCGGAGATCGCCGGAACCTCGGCCGCCTCCGCGGCGTCGTCCTCGGGCATGGCCAGCCCGCTCCCCGGGGAGATCGCCAGCGCCACGCTCAGGCCGATCGTGATGGCCAGTGCCGAGGTCACGAGGTAGAAGGCGAACACCTTCAGCCCGATCCGCCCCAGGCGTTGCGGGGAGATGGACACCACGCCCGCGATCAGGGTCGTGATGATCAGCGGGAACACCAGCATCTGGAGCAGCCGCAGGAAGATCTCGCCCAGAGTGCTCAGTACCGGCAGGGTCCAGGCCGGGCCACCGGCGGCCGAGATCGCCAGACCGACGGCGGCACCGGCGGCGAGAGCGATCGCCATCTTCCAGATCAGCGGGAAGTCCAGGTAGCGGCGCCACAGGCCGGGTGGGCTCGGGGGTCTCTCGGTCACGTCTGTGGACATCGTCGTCCTTACTCAGTAGCGGCGATCAGCGGAAACAAATGTCCGTTTAATACCTGAATCGCAGCTGTTAACACGTCACGATCTGGTTGCCGAGCGCAACCTCCTCATGCTGCCAGGACCTCCGCGATCGCCAGCGGCAGGCCGTCCAGCAGATCCGAGGCGCTGATCGGCGCTCCGTCCCGGGCCAGCTCCGCCGCCCGCCCGTGCAGGTAGGCGGCGCACATCGCGGCGTCCTGGGCGGGCAGACCGGCGGCCAGCAGAGACCCGGCCACCCCGGACAGCACGTCACCCGAACCCGCCGTGGCCAGCAGCGGCGTTCCGGTCGGGTTGACCACGGTCGGGGCCCCGGGGTGCGCGATCACCGTCGTCGAGCCCTTGAGCAGCACCGTCGACCGGTACAGCTCCGCCGCGCGGACGGCGTGTTCGAGCCGGTGCGCCTCGATCTCGGCGCGGTCGGTGTCCGGGAGCAGCCGGGACAGCTCCCCCGCGTGCGGGGTGAGCAGCGTCTGCGCCTCGCGCCGCTGCACCAGTTCGGTGAGGGGGTCACTGCCCGCCACCAGGGTGAGCGCGTCGGCGTCGAGCAGCACCGGGCACTCGCTCTCCAGCAGCGCGCGCAGTTCGTCCGCGTTGGCGGAGTGCGTGCCGCGCCCCGACCCGACCACCACCGCCGAGACCCGGCCAGGCCCCGGGTCCGTGCCGTCCAGCGGGTCCAGGTGCAGCCCGACCGTCTCCGGCCAGCGAGAGAGCACCTGCGCGAGGACGTCCTCGCCACCCCCGTAGCGGACCATCCCGACTCCGGTCCGGAGCGCGCCGCCCACGCACAGGACAGCGGCGCCCCGGTACTGGTCGGACCCGGCGCGCACGGCGAGCACGCCCCGGCGGTACTTGTCGGACTCGGCCCCGGGGGTTGGCAGGAGCCGGGCGATGTCCACAGCCTGTGGACAGAGCAGGTCGGGACCGGGCAGCTCCGGGGCCAGCCCGATGTCCACGAAGTACAGCCGTCCGGCCCGCTCGGCTCCCGGGTCGACGAACAGCCCGGGTTTGTAGGTGCCGAAGGTGACCGTGGCGTCCGCGCGGACCGCGTGCCCGGCGACCGCGCCGGTGTCGGCGTCCAACCCGCTGGGGAGGTCGACCGCGACCACCGGGGCGGGTGAGTTCGAGGCGAGGGCGGCGAGCGCGGCGAAGGGTTCACGGAGCCCGCCGCGGCCGCCGATGCCGAGCAGACCGTCGACGACGAGGTCGGTGTCGAAGAGCGCCGACTCCACCGCGTCGGCGCCATGAACCCCTTCCACCGCCTCGACCACCCGGCCGCCCGCGGCCCGCAGCGCCGCCAGCCCACCCGGGTGGACGCGTTTGGCGGCGAGTACCGCGCGCACGAAGGCACCGCGCGCGGCCAGGCTCGCCCCGGCGTAGAGCGCGTCGCCGCCGTTGTCGCCGCCGCCGACCATCAGGGTGACGCGGGAGCCGTAGACGCGGGGCAGCATGCGGGCGCAGTGGACGGCCAGGCCGGTGGCGGCGCGGCGCATGAGCGCGCCTTCGGGGAGTCGGCCCCTGAGGGCCTGTTCGGCGTCGCGGACGACGCTGACGACGTGGGCGGAGCGCAAGGTTTACCTCCGAGGGGCGGGGCCGGGCCTCCCATCGTGGCGCACCCCGCTCGGGGCGCACCCGCACCGCCACGCGCACGAAGGTGAGGACTCGATTACTTTTGCCGCGAGTGCGGTTGGCAAGGGCACCAGAAGCGAAGAGCAAGAAGCGGAGGAAGAGAGCGGCCAGTCCCCCGACACCCGGTGATCACCGCTTCGCCAAGACCACCAGCCGGAATGAGCTGCCCCGGAGGCGCCTTCAGGAACAGAACTCACTTTCGGCACATATAGCACACTGTCATGGGATCACCACGCAGAGGAGTCTCCACTGGAGACAATGGGTGTATGCCTCGACCGAGCAAATACGTGTCCAGGTCCGATCTGGGCTGGGGCACCTCCCCAGCCTCCCGAGCCAACCCCCGCTCCGGTCTCGTGATCCACTACGACAGCGTGAACCAGGGCCTCGCCGGCAAGGACCACTCCGCCTGCCTCACCTACTGGCGCAACACCCGCAACTTCCACACCGGCCCCTCCCGTGGCTGGGCGGACATCGGGTACTGCGCGGACGAGGAGACGGAAATCCTCACCGAGGACGGCTGGCGGTCCTTCCGCGAGCTCCGCGCGGGCGACACCGTCCTCACCCTCGACCACGGCTCCGGAACGTCCCGGTGGCAGCCGGTGCAGGCGGTCAACGTCTTCCCTGCCACCGAACGCACCCTGATCCGCATGGCGGGCCGCTCCCATTCCTCGCTGACCACCGCGAACCACCGCTGGCCCGTGGAGCGCACGGATCACAGCACGCACGCGGGTCCCACCGCCGGGGAGCACCGGGTTCGCGGAGAACGCTGGGCGACCACCGCGTCGCTCACCGGCCGGGACCGGATCCGGGTCGCCGCCCCCTGTGACCACCTGCCGAACGAGCCCAAGTGGCCGGACGCACTGGTCACGGAGGTGGCCCGTACCTGGTCCGCCCGTGCGGCCATGGCGCCCCGGCTGCACGAGCACGCCCCGGGCGGGGTGCCCGGCCACGCGTTCCTGCGTTCTCTCACCGCGCCGCAGCTCCGGCTGCTCCTCGGGGAGTTCGCGGGGGACGGCGCACGCGAGGGGCTGAGCCGGGGCTCGGCCGAAGCCCTCCAGTTCACCGCCGTCCTGGCGGGAAAGCCCGCCCACCTGCGCGCGGACCCGGGCACGGACCAGGACGGCGGCTGGTCCGTGGCCTTCGACCGGCACCAGCTGCTCCCGATCGGCCCCGGCGGGCTGAGCCGGCGCGAGGAGACCTACGGCGGGCACATCTGGTGCCCCACCACGCCGAACGGGACCTGGCTGGCCCGGCGGCGGGGGACGGTGTACTTCACCGGGAACTCCTTCATGGCCTGCGCGCACGGCTACGTGATCGAGGGGCGCGGGCTGTACCGCTCCCAGGCCGCCCAGCCCGGCGGAAACTCCTCGCACTACTCCTGCACGCTGGCGACCGGGCCCACCGACGCCATCACACCCGAACAGATCAACGCGGTCCGCGTGCTGCGGCAGTGGCTCATGGAACCGGACACCTCCATCGCCGGGACCGTCCTGGGTCACCGCGACTTCATCGCCACGTCCTGTCCCGGCGACCGGGCCTACCGGCTCGTCCGGGACGGCACGTTCGCCCAACCGCCCGGCGGCACCGAAGGAGACGACATGCCCCGACACCGCAGGTTCGAGAAGGACAACGCCCAGGCCATCGATCCCCGTACGTGGGTGAGCCTGGCCTTCGACCGGCGGCACGACGGCGAGACCGGGGAGTTCTACGCGCTGGTGGGGGTCGAGGAGACCGGCGGCGCTTACTACGACGTCTCGGTCGGGGTGGTCCTGGAGGGGGTCACCCCCGGTTCCGAGGTGCAGATCCGGGCCACCGAGTACGAGCCGGACGGGGGCGGCGGCTGGAGGATCGCCCGCAACAGGCCGCTCGACAGCCCCGTGCACGCGGGCGGCGGGGCCCACTTCACCTACTCGTGGAAGGGCAACCTGGCCGCCGGCCGCCGGGTGCGGATCCGGGTGGCGCAGTTCGGCGACGTGGAGGCGCACGTGACGTCGGCGACCGCGGACGTCTTCTACTGGCCGCGCTGAGGTTCCGGTTCGACGGAAACCAGCGCCGGGGCCGGTGCGATCTTCGACCCACCGGCCCCGACCGCCCCCGGTCCGCTCGGGTGCGGGAGCCGTGGGACAGCACAGCAACCCGAAACCTCACAGCGTTCACCCCCTGCCACTCCCCCGAACCTCCGAACCCGGGACCCGGTACGCGGCAGTGCCCATGAAGGACTACAGTTCGTCGTAGTTTGTGCGGTCCGCTGACATGGGCGGACATGCGGAGTACCGAGTGGAGGCGGCGTGGTCGACTGGCTGACCATGACCATTCAGATGGTGTCGTTGGCGATGGCCGTGTGGTGCCTCATCTCCACCTTCCGCGACCAGCCGATGCTCGTCCCACACCTGATCGGCATGGGTGTCCTGTGGCTGCTGGTCCTCGGCCAGGTCGGTGCGATCACCGTGGCGATGGTCGGCGGCGAACGCCCCGACGAGACGGTCATGTTCGTCTCCTACCTCGCGACCATCGCGCTGCTGCCGCCCGCCTGCGCCGTGTGGGGGTTCATGGAGCGCAGCAAGTGGGGCCCGGCCGTGATCGCCTTCGCCTGTCTCATCCTCCCGGTTCTGCTGGTCCGCATCGAGCAGATGTGGAGTCCCGTTGTCTGACACACCCGCGTCCACGCCCGCGCCCACACCGGCGTCCGATCTGTCGGCCTCATCCGCCGCCGGCCCCGCCAGCGACCGCACCCTGCGCACCGGGCCCGGCCGCCTGCTGGTCGCCGTCTACGCGGTGTTCGCGCTCGCCGCGACCGCGCGCGGTACCTATCAGCTGGTGACCCGCTTCGACGAGGCCCCGCTGGCGTACGGGCTGTCCGTGCTCGCCGGGATCATCTACCTGGTCGCCGCGGTCGGCCTCGCCCGCGCTGGACGCACCTCGCGGCTGGTGGCACTGGTCTCGGTCTCCGTGGAGATGGCCGGGGTACTCGTGGTGGGCGCGCTGAGCGTCTTCGCCTCCGGGGTGTTCCCGGACGACACCGTGTGGTCCAACTTCGGCAGCGGCTACATGTTCATCCCGTTGGTGCTGCCGGTCCTGGGCCTGTGGTGGATCCTGCACGTCCACCGCATGGACCGTGAGTCACAGGCCTCCTAGGTGGCCACTCCCCCTAATCACTCTCCCACTCGTAGTGCAACTCCCAGTACTGCGGCGGCAACACCTGGATGTTGACCTCCACCGGTACACCCTGTGCGTCGATCGCGACCCGCCGAACCCGGAGCACCTGCTGTTCCCCACTGATCTTGAGGAACTCGGCCTCGCCTGGCCAGGGAGTCCGCACCCGCACGGATTCGATGAAGCGCACGGGTTCGTGCCCCAGCTCCGCGAGCCGGGAGTAGATACCGCCGGTGCCGGTATCTTCCTCAAGGATCGCGGTGCCCTCCGCTAGTTCCCAGGGCACGTAAGAGGTGGCGATCAGCACCGGGTGGTCATCAGCGAACATGTGCCGTCGCCGAATCGCCACGTCGACGCCTGGTTCAATTTTGAGCACTCCGGCAGCTTCATCGGGGCACTCGGCCCTGCCAACTTCGCTGAGATCGACCCTCGGCGTCAGGCCGAACCGTCGGACCTCCGCCTCGAAGGCCCCATGGGCTCCGCCGGCTTCACGAAAGGCCGAGCTGGAGCGACGTGTCGCGTACCTGGGCATCAGTGGAACGGCCCGTACCCGTGACCCGGTCGGCGTGGTGTGAACCAGCCCTTCCCG
Organism: Nocardiopsis exhalans; assembly: GCF_024134545.1. Lineage (GTDB taxonomy): Bacteria > Actinomycetota > Actinomycetes > Streptosporangiales > Streptosporangiaceae > Nocardiopsis > Nocardiopsis exhalans. The sequence continues at coordinate 1,290,150 of NZ_CP099837.1, read as the reverse complement.
GGCCAACACCCGCACGGCCTTGCTGACCAGGGTCTGAGAGATCCCGAACTCCTTGGCCAGCTGCGGCTGGCTCGGCAGCATAGAGCCCGGCGGATAGTCCGAGCTGTTGATCGCGTCCCGCAGCAGGTCAGCCACCTGCACATACTTCGGTTTGGGCGTTGCGATCCGCATTCAGGCACTCCCTTACTTGTTAGCTGCTAATACCTTACTTCTCGCTTCAAGCCTTGAGGGCCTAGGTGCTAGTTGCTAGGCTCTAATAACTAGATAGGCGCAGCGGCAACCAGAGGCAAAGCAGCCCGCCCCGCCGCTCCTGATGGAAGGCACGAAGAGGCCATGCCCAGTTCCGGGATGCGACCGAGCCGCCCCTCAACCCTGACTCCACCCCGCGTCCTCGTCGGAGGCGCGCTTTGGACCTGCGCTGCCGCACTAGCTTCAGCAGTGTTCTTGAAGGAGGTCGGTGTTCCCTCCGCCTCCTGGCAACACGGGCTGCTGGTGGGCACCGTGATCGGCATCTCCATAACCCTGACGATGTTGGCCGTGGCCCGGACAGCGCGCCACGCATAGGCCTGACCCTCGCGTCACAGCTGCCCGGAAACAGGTTGGTGGGGCGTAGGACACGATCTGGCACGGGAAGACATGGATCAGCATCTTCCGGGCATGGGTTGTGTCTATGGAGGCACCAACCCGAACCCCAGCCCTCAGTCGGCCCACCGTCACCCCCTCAGTTGTGGGCGGGGCCGTGATGCTCGTCATCGGCGTGAGTCTGACCCTCTCCGTCTGGGATTCCGTCGTCCCCGACCCCGCACGGCACCAGATCTTCCTCTCCCTGTGGCTGGTGGGCGCCGCCCTCCTCGCGGCCAGGCTGTTCCTGAACGGCCTGCCCGGCTCGGCCCTGTACGTGCCCCGGGGCGCGATGACGTTCGGAATCGGTGTGGTGGCTGCCGCCGCCGTGGCCACCATGCCCTGGTCCGACCTGGGCTCGGTGTTCTGGTACCAGCTGTGGCTCTCGGTCCCGTTGCTGACCGGCTTGGCCGTGGCCGCCTTCCACCCCTCGGCCTACCGCAACTCCCCCGATTACGGCCAGAACCACGACCAGGCACCCGACCAGACGGCGCTTCGCCGCTGAGTTTCTTCCACGGCCCCGAACACGGGGCTCCACCACTGAGCGTCGGGGCTCGGCAACGCTGCGGAAGCCGCGTTGACTAGGCTGTCGCCATGTCCGATCAGACCCTGTCCCTGCCGGTGGCCGTTTCGGCCGCCTGGCTCCGTGAGCACCGCGACGAGGTCGTCCTCGTCGACTCCCGTTGGTACCTCGACGGCCGCTCCGGTCACGAGGCCTACCTGAACGGCCACATCCCCGGTGCCGTGCACGCCGACGTGGACGCCGACCTCGCCGCGCCCTCCAGCGCCGAAGGCGGCCGCCACCCGCTGCCCGCCGCCGCCGACTTCGCGCGCACGCTGGGACGCCTCGGCATCGGCGACCACTCCCCCGTGGTGGTCTACGACGACGCCGGCGGCTCGGTCGCCGCCCGCCTGGTATGGATGCTGCGGGCCCTGGGCACCTCCGCTGCCTTCCTCGACGGCGGCCTCCAGACCTGGACCGGTGACATGGAGAAGGGCGAGGTCACCGCCGAACCCGTGCACCGAACCGCGCTCCCCTGGCCCGCCGACCGGCTGGTCAGCACCGAGGAGCTGCAGCGGGAGCTGGCCGCCCCGGACCGTCTTCTCCTGGACGCCCGGGTGTACGGCCGCTTCACCGGCGAACAGCCCGCGCCGGTCGACGCCCGCGCCGGGCACATCCCCGGGGCGCGCAGCGCCGAGTGGCCCGCCAACCTGGCCCCGGACGGCCTGCTCGCCGCCCCGGAGGTACTGCGCGAGCGCTTCGCCGCCCTGGGCGCGGACTCGGCTCGCACGGTCACCGCCTACTGCGGTTCCGGGGTGACCGCCTGCCACGACCTCCTGGCCCTGGAACACGCCGGGTTCGCCAACACCCGCCTGTACCCGGGCTCGTGGAGCCGGTGGGGCGGGGACGACTCCCTCCCGCTGGAGACCGGCGACCCCTTGGCCTGAACCCGGTCCCCGCACGCCGCAACCCGACAACCGCGACAACCGCGAGGGCCGCGAGGGCCGCGAGGAACGGGAACACAACCGCCGCAGCAACCGCAACAGACACCCCAGACCCCACGGAGCCCGTGCAGCGCGCACGGGCTCCGTCCGTTTTCGGGCGCATACTCGGCCATCCCACACAGGGTCCGGAAAACCACCTAGGCTGGGTAACAGGACATCAGTCCGAAAGATCCTGATTTGTGCTGGTCCTTCAACACCCTGACCCCGCGAGAAGTTCCCTCATCGCCACCTTCTTCCCTGTCCGGATCTGGCCGGATCCGGAACCACAACGCCCGTGCCGGCGTCAGACCGAACAGTAGGATTGCCCGGCCCCGGGAACAAAAGACGTGCTTCACCGCGAAACGAGGAACACTGGTGATCGAACTCCTGCTGCTACTGATTCTCATCGCCGCGATCGTGATCGGATACCTGATCTACAAGCAGCGCTCGAGCTCCCAGAAGCAGGACACCCCGCCCCCGCCGCCCCAGGACCCCTTCGCCGCCTCGTCCACCACGGACACCGCCGGTGACCCGCGCAACATCAAGGCGGGCGACATGATCGACTGGGGCAACGAGCGGACCTGGATCCGCGGCACACTGCGCCTTTCCGAGGGCGGCTATGTCTGGTCCGAGCACTTCCTCGAGGTCGAGGGCGGCAAGCGCTGGCTCTCCGTCGAGGAGGACCCCGACGTCGAGCTGGCCCTGTGGACCGGCCGCCCGGACCTGACCATGGTCCCCCAGGGCAAGACCATCGAGCTTGAGGGCGTCACCTACAAGCTCGAGGAGAAGGGCTCCGGCTCCTACCGTTCCGAGGGCACCACCGGCCTCAAGGCCGAGGGCGGCATGGACTACGCCGACTACGAGTCCGAGGACGGCAAGCTGCTGGCTTTCGAGCGCTTCGACCACGGCAGCTGGGAAGTCAGCACCGGCGAGAAGATCCACGCCGGAACCTTCACGATCTTCCCCGGGAGCTGATGCCCACATGCGCGCGAGCATCAGCGCCCCCTTCGTCGACACCAAGGCCGACGACCTGGTCTGGACCCTGAACCACCCGTTGGTCGAACCCCTCGCTGTCCGTACCGTCACGGTGTCGGGCCTGGAGATCGAACTCCGGGTGCTCGGCGCCTCCCACCAGGTCGTCCTGCGGCCCGCGTCCGACGGCGGGGAGCTGGTGGAGACGGTCGCCTGTCTGCCGGGGGTTCCCGGCGGGCTACCCGGCAACGCCGAGCACCCCCTGCCTGGGGTGGGCGGCTACCGCTTCGACTCGATCGTCGAGTCCTTGCCTCGCGCAGAACTCACCCGTCGGGTGGCGGAGATCCACGATGAGACCTCCGACTCTCCCGGCGGGCTGCTCGTCGCCTTCCCCGGTGATCCGCTGGCGATCACCGCGCTGCACCTGACCTCTGGCAGCGGGTCGTCACTGCGCTGGCGTACCTGGCACGCCTACCCGCAGAGCGACGAACTGGTGACGACGACCACAACCCTGACCCTCTAAGAGGAGGCCGCAATGGCCACGACCGACATCAGAGGAGCGAAGGCTCCAAGACACAAGGTGGCCGCGATCGGCGGGGCCACCGCGCTGCTGCTCCTGCTGTCCGCCTGTTCCGGCGGCGGCAACAGCGCCGACTGCGAGCCCAGTGACAGCGCGACGTCCAGCACGTCGACCTCGACCGGCACCAACTCGGCGTCCGGTACCACCCCGAGCCCGACCCCGAACGACGACTGCGAGAACGGCCGCAGCGGCGGGGGCGGCGGGTTCTTCTTCTTCGGCGGCTTCGGCGGCGGTGGCGGAGGTAACAACTCCAACAGCGGCGGCAGCGGGAGCGACAGCCGTGGCGGGGGTTCGGGTTTCGGCAAGTAGTCTGCCGAGTCGGGGGGTTGACCTGTTCGCGCAGTTCAACCCCCCGATTCCCGAAGTACCCTCACTACGGACAAGGCCATGAACGAGATCCTCACCAGCTCCCTTTACGCCCTGGGTTACGGCGTGGTCGGCACGGTCATCATGCTGCTCGGCTACCTGATCACCGACCTGCTCACGCCCGGCAAGCTGCACAAGCTGATCTGGGAGGAGCGCAACCCGAACGCGATCCTGCTGGTGTCGGCCAACACCCTGGGGGCGGCGATCGTGGTCGTCTCCGCGATCCTGTCCAGCTACTCGGAGCTGGGTCTGGGCCCCGGACTGCTGTCCGCGACGATCTTCGGCCTCATCGGCCTGGTCGTGATGGGTCTGTCCTTCCTTCTGATCGACCTGATCACCCCGGGCAAGATCAGCCACATGATCAGTAACAACGAATGGCACCCGGCGACGTGGGTCAGCGCGACCGCACACGTCTCCATCGCTCTGGTCGTGGCCGCCGCCATCTCCTAGCGGGGGCGCTCCTCACCGGGGACGTTGTCCTCCCATCAGGAGCGTTGTCCTCCGATCGGGGCGGAGCCGGGGCCAGCCCTTCCTTCCTTGAGAAAGCAGTACCTTGAGCGAGACCACGGCCCACGCGCGGCCCCGACTCCCGGTTCCGCCGCGCGCGGCCCGGTTCTTCGTTCTGCTGGCGGTGTTCATCTGCGCCGCCTGCGGCCTGGTGTACGAACTCGCGCTGGTCGCGATCGGCAGCTACCTGCTCGGCGACACCATCACGCAGGCCTCCGTGGTCCTGTCCGTGATGGTGTTCGCCATGGGTGTGGGTTCGCTGCTGTCCAAGCGCTACCAGGCCCGGCCCGCACTGTCCTTCGCGGTGGTGGAGGGCCTGCTGTCGCTGGTGGGCGGCCTGTCGGTCCTGCTGCTGTACGGGTCGTTCGCCTGGCTGTCGGCCGCCGCCTACCAGCCCACGCTGGTGCTGCTGGCGTTCATCATCGGCACGCTGATCGGTATCGAGATCCCCCTGCTGATGACGCTCATCCAGCGCATCCGCAAGCAGGAGGCCTCCGACGCGGTGGCGGACCTGTTCGCCGCCGACTACGTGGGCGGCCTGATCGGCGGCCTGGCCTTCCCGTTCCTGCTCCTGCCCCTCCTCGGTCTGCCCAAGGGCGCGCTGATGGTGGGTGTGCTCAACGCCGTCATCGGTGTGGCCGTGGTGCTGTGGCTGTTCCGCTCGGACCTGACCCGGCTGGCCTACGCGGGGCTGGGCCTCGGCCTGATGTTCATCGTGGCGGTGCTGGGACTCGCCTACTACTTCGCCGAGGAGTTCGAGGTGGACGCCCGGCAGGCCATGTACCGGGACCCGATCTCGTACGCCGAGCGCAGCGAGTACCAGGAGATCGTACTCACCAGGTCCCTGGACGGCCGGGACGTGCGCATGTTCCTCAACGGGGATCTCCAGTTCTCCACCCTGGACGAGTACCGCTACCACGAAGCGCTCATCCACCCGGCGATGGACGGCCCCCGCGAGGACGTGTTGGTTCTGGGCGGCGGGGATGGTCTCGCCCTCCGGGAACTGCTCCGCTACGACGACGTCGAGTCGGTGACCCTGGTGGACCTGGACCCGGCCGTCATCGAGCTGGCCTCCACCGATCCGGTGATCCGCGAACTCAACGAGGACTCCTTCCAGGACCCGCGCGTGGAGGTGGTCAACACCGACGCGTTCCAGTGGCTGCGCGACAACCCGGACGACTTCGACGTGATCATCGCCGACCTGCCGGACGGCACCGACGTGGGTACGTCGAAGCTGTACACCGTCGAGTTCTACGCGCTGTTGGAGCAGGCCCTGGAGCCCGAGGGGCGGGTGGTCGTGCAGGCCGGCTCACCGTTCTTCGCCCCGAACGCGTACTGGAGCGTGCGCCACTCGCTGGAGGAGGCCGGGATCTCGGTCACCCCGTACAACGTGGACGTGCCGACCTTCGGTAACTGGGGCTTCTACCTGGGCGCCTCCACCAGTGAGGGAGATGGAGCCCCCGAACTGACTCTGGCGGACGACGCCCCCGAACTGCGCTTCCTGGACGATGACCTGTTGCGGGCAGCACTGGTCTTCCCCATCGACCGCCAGGAGGGCGAGGTGGAGGCCTCCACGATGATGCACCCCAGGATCATCGGCTACCACCAGGACCGCCAGGCCTGGCGGGGGTACTGACCCGGGCGGAGATGTCGAAGAAGACGTCCCGCCGCCCCGACCAGCTAAGGCTGGAAAAGCCTGCTTCCGGCCTCCGAGGAGGCGGGGTACAGCGCCCGCGGGAATGAGTGAAGGGAGCCCTCACCGGTGTGAGGGCTCCCTTCTTCAGTGCCTACGATCGCGTGGTACGCAGCAGTGCGATCCACTCTGGGCCGGAGAACGGCAGGTAGCCGCGCTCAGGGTGCTTGGAGTCGCGGACCACAGCGCCCCCGGGAACGTCGGCGACGGCGACACAGTTACTGCGGTCGCTGTAGCTGGACGTGCGGAAGTTGAGGGCGTCGAGGTTGGGAATGAGTTTCACGGGTGCTCTCTCAGGGTGCTTTGGCTATCTCGCGCAGGTAGGCGACGCTCTCGTCGACGTTGAGTGCCCTGCTCACGAGGTGGTTGAAAAGGTTTCGGTAGCGAGTGACTTCGTCTGCCTCCTCCAGGAAGAGGCCGTCCTGGTCCATTTCGAGATACACCACAGGGTCAGCGGCGGCGAAGTCCATCAGGACGAAGCTGCCCTTGGCTCCAGCGTGGATCCCCGCGCTGAACGGGACTACCTGGACCGTGACCCCGTCGCCGTTGTCTGCCACATCAGCTAGATGGCTCACCTGTTCACGGCATACCTCAGGTACGGCGCGCAGCCGCTCGACGGCGCCCGCGTCGATGACCGCCCACAGGTCAGGCCCGTCCGTGCGGGCGAGGATTTCCTGTCGACGGCGTCGCGCATCGACCACGCGCAGAATGTCGACCGGATCTCGGACCAGGTTCCCTGAGCGCGTCAGAAGCTCCACGTAGCCCGGTGTCTGTAGCAGTCCCGGGATGATCATTGGTTCGTAAGTGCTGATCGCCGTGGCGTCGGACTCCAGCACCGGGAACTCATCTGGGAAGACGTCGCTGTATTTCGTCCACCAGCCCTTCTTGCCTGCCTGACGGGTGATCGCGAACAGGGCCTGGCGGCGCTGTTCATCGGTCACCTCGTAGACATCGAGCAGGGCCCTCACCTCGACCACGCTGGGGCGAAGCCTGACACCTGTCTCAATGTTGGAGACCTTGCCGACGCTCCATTCGGTGGCTGCTGCCGCATCGTCCAGAGTCATACCCGCCGCGATCCGGTAGCGGCGAAGCTCCTCCGAGAGTCGGCGCCTGCGGACGCTCGGGCGTGATGGATCAGGCATGGGCTCTCTCCTGGGGGTGGTGTCTCTCAGGATGTTACGGCTGGTCGGCGATTCGGGCATCCAGTTACAGACAGGATGAAATCCTCACACCCTGTGAATCTAAAATTCTATATTCATTGAAACCCTGAGGATTTCATGATTTTCTAAGATTACTCATTCCCGAGCTGGGCCTACCGCCCAGCACTTGCACACCAGGAGCCGCGCTATGCCGCGTTACCTGAACCTGTCCGAGCTGGCGCATGTGCGCTGGTTGGCTACCGAAGCGATGCGTCGCCACCGTCCCCGCCGGGCCCGACGTGTGCGCAGCTACGCCCCGGTTCCCCGAACTCTGGCCTTGGGGCAGCCCCTATGTTCGCCCCGCCCACCGAGGGTCCCGGCGCCCCGGCGGCCACTGGACTCCGCGCCTATGGCCGTGCTCCAGGCCGTGCTCGCCGGGCTTCAGCGGTTGGGAGTGGCGTTCTGATGCGCGACATCTACACCAGGGACCTGCTCACCGTCATCGACGAGGCCCTGCAACCGCCCGTACACCTGCCCCCGCCCGAACTGGCCGAATGGCATTCCAGCACTCTCCGGAACCGGCTGCCCCTGATCCGGGAGGCGCTGCGGATCGCTCGTGAGGAGGCCGACGCCGAGCTGGCCACCCTGTTGGTCGACCAGGCCATCGCCGACCACCCCAACCCGCCCCGCACGCCCAGGGCGGTCGGTGGTGACGGCGCCCGCCTGCCACTGCCCTTGCAGGCCAACCCGTCTGATGGCGGTGAGCTGCCCATCCCCGAACACGTCCTGTGCCCGCTGCTCTACAAGCAGTGGAACCTGACCATCGAGGGCCAGCAGCCTTGCGAGGTCTACGTGGCCCGGCGCCCGATCGGCTGGACGGGTGAAGGCGACCCCTTCGAACGGATCACCGCCCCCACCCGCCACGAACTCCTGCGCCTGCTCGGCCACCGCCTCCTGGGCCTCAGCTCCTCGCCCGACTTCTAGAGGCCGTGCACCTGCTGAGACCCCGGAACCCTCAGCACTCACGAAAAAGCTCTGGCGGGTGCGGCAAACACCCCCAGAGCAGGCCGACAACCACCAACCGATTTCAACGAAAGCGAGTTGCCGACATGACCAGTCTGCCGCACGTACGCACCCCGTTCCACACCCCCACAGCCCCGTTCACCGGACGCCGATGGCCCTCACGTCTCTACCCGGGCGAGCTGGCCCAGACCCGCTGGGTGCGCGCGGACCTGGCCGCCGACCTGCACCGGCTGTCCGGGCTCCCCGCCGAGACGGTCGAGAACATGGTGCTGTGCGCCAGCGAGATGTTCGCCAACGCGTGCGCCCACAGCCGCTCCGGCGAGGACGTCGAAGGCCGGGTGGTGCGCACCCTGCACATGCCCACCGCCACCACCATCCAGGTCGCCATCGTCGACGACGGCCAGCGCACCGACCGCGCCGACTTCCAGGCCCCGCAAACCCCGCAGCACACCATCGAGGAGTGGGCCCAGGCCGAACGCGGCCGGGGTCTGCTGCTGATCGGCCACCTCGCCGACCGGTGGGGCACCCGCTCGGTGCTGGACTTCCCCTTCTGTGCAGGGTTGGGCACCGTGACCTGGGCCGAGTTCACCCTCCCGGAGGCCGCTCTCCCCGAGGCCGCCCGGTGACCGGCTCGTATCAGGTGAGTTCCGGGGTGCGCCAGCGCCTGGCCGCGCCCCGGGGCCACCGCTTCTCCCGCCCCGGCACCAACCGCCAGCTGGCTGCTCCGCCCGAGTCTCACCAGGATCGGCAGGAACGGTTGCTGCGCCAGATGGAAGGCAACCCCCACCTGGCATACCGGCTCCAGCACCACGCCGTGCCGCACTGGGCGAAGGCCACCCGTCAACGCCGCGAACGGGTCGAGCGGGAACCCCGCCGTCCCGCCCCGCTCCCGCACGGTCCTGCCCGGGGCCGCCACCGGGCCCCGCGCCAGTGGTGGGCCTGGCCCGCCGTGGCCATCAGCATCGCGTTGCTGTTCACCCACTCCCAGGCCGAATCGCTGGGCGAAGCGGTCTTTCAGGGCGGTGGGTTAGTGATCTGAGCAGCATCGGCGTTCATCGCACCCCGCGCAGGGCAAGGGGCCGGTGCGCTGAGGCCCACCCCACTCATACGGGGCGGAGGTCTTGCTGACCTGCGTTGAGATCACAGGGCACCGAAGAGCTTCGCCTCCTCGGTGCCCTGGAGAACATCTCGTTCTGCTGGTGCCGGGCCACCAGCGCTGTGGAGGTGTGGTCGGGGTGGCGGACGGGTCCCTTCGGGCCCCGAAAAAGGGCCCAACTACTTCGGTCCTCTGCCGGTTCCCTCCCCAGCCCGGTGCGGATCGGTGGGGCGTGTCGCGGCCGGTCATTCGTGCCATCGGAAAAGCGGCAGCGAAGGAAGCAGCACCCCCAGGCCTGTGCGCACCGGTACTCGTGTCGCGGCCGGTCAAGGAAGGCGACGGAAAAGCGGCAGCGAAGGCCCCAGGCTCCCCAGCTCGGCGTGGATCGGGTCGCGTGTCGCGGCCGGTCCCGCGCCCGGACGAACAAGCGGCGGCGAGGTCAGTGGTGGTCTTTGGGGCCGGGTACCTGTTTCGGTCCTCTGTTTGAAGATGATCTTGCTACCAGAAGCAAGTTCGGCGCCGAACTTGCTTCTGGTAGCAAGATCATCGGGGATATAGGGGTTTCGGGAGCAGCGGACAGCCCCAGATGCGGGTTTCGGGCGCCACACCACCACACTCTGAGGCTGGCCCCGTTTGCCCTGTCTGCTCTCGCCCGGGGAGGCAGCCCGTGTCCCCGTTGGGCTTGCCCGCGCTGACCTGGGTGACTCCGCCACAGGGGCTCGGGCGGCTTCCGCCCCACCCCCACGACACGCGGCCCGATGAGCGCCGGGCCCGGCCCCTACCCACCCTCGTTGCCGCTTGTCCGTTGCCCTCCTTGACCGGCCGCGACACGCGGCCCGGTTCCCGCAGGCCTGGGGGCGCTCCCTCCTTCGCTGCCGCTTTTCCGTCGCCTACCTCGACCGGCCGCGACACGCCCCGCCGATCCGCACAGGCCTGGGGAGACTGCCACCCTCGCCGCCGCTTTTCCGTCCGGGCGCGGGACTCACCCCTGGGGCCAGCGGGGGTGAACCACCGGGCGGTGCCGGTCACCGGATCCGGGTGTCCTCCACGGGTTCACCGGCCACCAGGTGGCTGTCGATGATCTCATCGGCGTGGCCGGGGCCGATACCGCCGTACCAGACGTCGTCGGGCTGGACCGCGACCACCGGGGCCTGGTTGCAGGGGAACATACAGCCGGTGGCGGTCATCAGGACGTCGTCGTCACCCAGGTCCCGCTGGGACAGGCCCGCAGCGAGGGCGCCCCAGGTCTCCTCGGCGCCGCGGGCGCTGCACCGCGGCCCGCGGCAGACCAGCAGATGGCGCCGGTACCCCGGGACCTCCTCCCACGCGGCCGAGGTGACCGGCGCCTCGGTACCCGAGATCGGACGGACCGTCTCCAGAGCGGAAGCGACAGCACTGGGGACGGCGACGTCCGGGCCGACCAGGCGGGCGGCCACCACGACCTCGGGCGCGCCGGTCCCGCGTTCACGCCACCAGTGTCCGGCGACCCGGCGCAGCCAGGAGTGCCCGGGGGCGAGGCGCCCCAGAGCGACACCGACCAGTTCGATCCGCCCGGCACCGGCGTCGGCCAGCTCGGTCAGCACCGTCGACAGAGCGGGGTCGGCGACCTGGAGAAACGCCAGCCGGGCGTCGGCGGCCTTGGCTGCGGCCCCCAGTTCATCGGCGGCGTTGGCCTCACGGATGGACATCCCGACCAGGACCCGGGCGGTCATCGGGCCTCCTCTGCGCTGGCGGACAGGTGCGGCAGGATCAGGGGTGTGCCGGCCACCGGGTCGGTGATGACGGTGGCCGCCACCCCGAAGACCTCGCGGACCGTGCGCGGTGTGACGACCTCGGCGGGGGTTCCCTGGGTGACCAGGGCCCCGTCCCGCATCGCCACCAGGTGGTGGGCGAAGCGGCTGGCCATGTTGAGGTCGTGCAGCACCAGCACGATGGTGCGCCCGAGGCGGCGGTTGAGTGCGGCAAGCAGGTTGAGGACGTCGAGCTGGTGCGCGAGGTCGAGGTAGGTCGTCGGTTCGTCGAGCAGCATGACCTCGGGCTCCTGGGCCAGGGCCAGGGCGATCCACACCCGCTGGCGCTGGCCGCCGGAGAGCTGGTCGATCGGGGTCTCGGCGAACTGGTCGACGCCGGTCGCCGCCATCGCGGTGGCCACCGCCTCCTCGTCCGCGGCGCCCCACTGCCGGAACCAGCGCTGGTGCGGGTGGCGGCCGCGGCCGACCAGGTCCGCGACGGTGATCCCGTCGGGTGCGATCGGTTGCTGCGGCAGCAGGCCGAGACGGCGGGAGAGGGTGCGCGCGGGCATCGAGGCGAGCTCGTCGCCGTCCAGGAGCACCCGGCCCCGCTGGGGTCCCAGCAGCCGGGCCAGACCGCGCAGCAGCGTGGACTTGCCGCAGCCGTTGGGCCCGACGATGGCGGTGATCCGGCCGGCCGGGAGCTCGGTGGTGACCCGGTCGACGACCACCGAGGAGGCGTAGCCGAGGCTCAGCCCCTCGGCGGCGATCGAGATCGGGTGGCCCGGATCCGGGCCAGGACCGGGCGCGGGGTTGAGGTCGGGGTTCTGGGTGGACGCGGCGGCATCGGTCATCCGGCGGCTCCAATCCGGTGTGCGCGGGCCAGCAGGTAGAGCAGGACAGGGGCTCCGAAAACGGCGGTCAGGACACCGACCGGCATCTCCGTCGGCGCGAAGAGCAGCCGACCAGCCAGGTCGGCGCTGACCACCAGCAGGGCGCCGACGGCGGCGGACGGTGCGAGACCGACCTGTCGCTCGGCGAGGATCCGGCGGGTGATCTGCGGCGCCACCAGCGCGACGAAGCCGATCGGCCCGGCCGCCGCGGTCGCCAGTGCGGCGAGGACCACCGCCACCAGCAGCAGCACCACCTTGCGGCCCTGGCCCGCACCGGTGAGGGTTCGGGTGAGGTCGTCGCCGAGTTCGAGCAACCGCAGGTGCCGCGATCCGACGATCAGGACCGGGACCGTCACCGCCAGGGCGGTCACGATGATCGCCACGTGCAGGCCGCCGCGGTTGGCGAGGCTGCCGGTCAGCCAGGCCGCGGCGCTCATCGCACGGTTGATGTCGGCCCGGGTGAGCAGGTAGGAGGTGGCCGAGGAGAGCATCGCGGCGACACCGATCCCCACCAGGACCAGCCGGAACCCGTGCAGTCCGCGCTTGTAGGCGATGAGCAGGATCAACACCGCCGCGAGCAGGGCCCCCGACAGCGCGCCGAGGACCAGTTGCAGGCCGCTGCCGCCCAGGACGAGGAGTACGACCAGCGCGCCCATGGCGGCACCGGAGTTGATCCCGATGACGTCGGGGCTCACCAGCGGGTTGGCGGCGATCCGTTGCAGGAGGGCGCCGGAGAGGGCGAACGCCGCACCGACGCCGAGTCCGGTGAGCGCCCGGGGCAGGCGGTCGTTCAGGACGATGTCCCGTTCGATGAGGGTCCCCCCGCCGCCGAGGACGGTGATGACGTCGCCGACCCCGATCGGGAACACCCCGAGGGTGAGGGAGACGGTGGCCACCGCCAGGGCGGCGGTACCGGCCGCGGCGGTGAGCAGCGCCGAGGAACGGCTGATCCGGAAGGCCACCGCTCCCCGGCCCGGGGACAGCAGGAGGGTGTCGCGGGTCGGGCCGCGGCGGAGCAGGCCGGTCATACGCCGATCACCCTTCGGTTGCGGACCAGGTAGAGGAAGAACGGTGCCCCGGCGATGGCGGTGATGATCCCGACCTGGAGCTGCTGGGGTTGGAGCAGGATCCGGCCGAGCGTGTCGGCGATCAGCAGGAGTGTCGGTGAGAGCACCACCGTCCACGCCATCACCCAGCGGTAGTCCGGGCCGGTGATCATCCGGGCGACGTGCGGCACGACCAGGCCGACGAACCCGATCGGGCCCGCGATGGCGGTGGCGCCCCCGGCGAGCAGGACGACGGCCAGGGCCGCGACGGCACGGTTGGTCCACAGACGGGTACCGAGGCTGCGGGCCAGGTCGTCCCCCAGCGCCAGGGCGTTGAGCGTCCGGGTCAGCGCCACGGCGAGGACGACCCCGACGAGGAGGAAGGGCGCCACGACGCTCAGGTCCGTGCCGTCGGACCGGGTGAGCGACCCGACCACCCAGTACCGGTAGTCGTCCATCGTGGAGGAGTCCTGGAGGGTGATCATCGACGTGACCGCCCCGAACAGCGCGGTGAAGGCGGCACCGGCCAGGGCCAGCTTCACCGGGGTGGCGCCGCCGAGGCCGAGCGAGCCGAGGGTGTAGACGAGGACCGCGGCGACGGCGGCCCCGGCGAAGGCGAACCACAGGTAGCCGGCGGTGGCGGTGATCCCGAAACCGGCCATCGCCAGCACCACCGCCAGGGCGGCGCCGGAGTTGATGCCGAGCAGCCCTGGTTCGGCCAGCGGGTTGCGGGTCAGACCCTGCATGACCGTTCCGGCGACACCGAGCGCGATCCCGGCGAGCAGTCCGGTGACGGTGCGCGGGATGCGGATGTGCAGGATGATCCGCTCCACGTCGTTCTCAGGGGTGCCGCTGAGGGCGGCGACCACGTCGGCGAGGGTGGCCGAGTAGTTGCCGATCAGCACGGAGCCGAACCCTGCGGCCACCAGCGCCGCCGTGGCCACGACAAGGCCGAGGCCGCGGCTCCAACCGCCTTTGAGCACACCGGAGCGGGCGGAGGGCGTCGGGCCGGAGCGGCCCGCACCCCCCGCGCTTCGTTCTTCTGTGGGCGTGACCGTCGTCATCGCGGCCTCACTCGGTGACGGAGCCGGCCTGTTCGGAGCTGACGAGGTCGGGGTGGAGCAGCGAGGCGAGCACCTCGATGGCGTGGGCGGCCCGGACCCCGGCGCTGCGGTCCGCGAACAGGAACGGGTGCACCTGGTCCTGCTCCACGGCGGTCACACCGGACAGGGCCGGGTGCTCGGCGATGGCGGCGACGTCGTCCGCGGCATCCTCGCGGGTGTAGGAGGCGTCGCAGCAGGTGCTGGTGAGGATGACGTCCGGGTCGCGCCGGATCAGCTCCTCGAGGTCGATCTGGACGTTGCGTGTCTCGGTCAGGTCGCCGAAGGCGTTCTCACCCCCGGCGTGCTCGATGACCTGGGTTCCGAAGTCGATGCCTCCGGCGACGGAGATCGTGCCGTCCTCGCGCAGGGTGACGAAGGCGACCGTCGGCCGGTCGGCGTCGGCGACGGCCTCCGCCACGGCCTCGATCCGGTCGTTCTGGTCGGCGATGACCTCCTCGGCGCGTTCCTGGGCGTCGAAGAGGTCGCCGAGGGCGCGCAGGTCGTCGTGGATGGTCTCGACCCGGACCGTCGCCGGGTCGATCGCCTCGTCGGAGAGCCCGTCCGCGCTGGGGCACAGCGGGCTGAGGATCCACGACTGGACCCCGAGCTCCGCGAGGCTGCCGCGGGTGCCGAAGCTCGCGTCGCCCGCCCCGTCACTGACGAAGACACCGTTGAAACCGGAGAGGACGAAGTCCGGCTCCTCGGTCAGCAGAGCCTCGCGACTGGGCAGGCTCTCGACGTATTCCGTCGCCTCCTGCGCCTCGACGTACTCCGGCAGCACCTGGGAGTCGAGGAACGCGGTCTCCACCAGGCGGTCGCCGATACCGAGTGCGTGGGCGATCTCGATCGCGGGCTGGTAGGCGGCGTACACCCGCTCGGGCGGTCCTTCGACGGTGACGTCGATCCCGCAGTTCTCGACGGTGGTGGTGCCGTCATCAGCGGCCGTCTCGGAGCCTGCCCCGGCCGTACAGCCGGTGAGAAGGACGGCGGCGGTGGCCAGGACGGACGCCGTCATCAGAGGGCCGGTCGGCCTGGGTTCGGAAGAGAGGACAGAAAAGGAATGCACGGCTCCGCCGGGCCTTTCTGGGGGTATGCCGCCCCGTGTTCGAAAGGTACGAATGGAGCGAGTATCTGGCTCACAGCGCCTGCTGGGCGCTGTTCACAGTGGCGGTACCGCGCCGGAGTCACACCGGCTTCCTCAAACTCCATCGAAATGGTCAAAAAGAACTTAGCAGGGGCCGATCCGAAAAGCTCCATCAGCTCGTAAAACCAGGGCTGTCCCCGCGTGCGCGGGGAGCAGTTGCACACGAGCGTCTCCGGTGCCCACCTGGCGGGACTATCCCCGCGTGCGCGGGGAGCAGGCAGGTGCTCCAACGGTGACCGAACCCTGTGCGGGACCATCCCCGCGTGCGCGGGGAGCAGACTCGGTGACCTGCGGATTTAGAGCATCAAGAGGCCAAAATCTGCAAGTTGTTGGAACTTGGACACCGAAGACAAATCACTCAAAAAGCCCACCCTCCAGCAACCATCCACCCCAACCTACTGCTCTCCCGCCAGGAAAAAGAAGGCACCGAAGAACACCATCCCTCAACCCTGGCGCGTACGCGGGGCTACCGGGATCAGCGTGAAACCTGGCGAGTGAACGCGAAGGGCGCCCGTGCCGGGGCACGGGCGCCGTTCGGGGCAAACACCGCGCGGCCTGGAATCTTGGGCCAGTGGGCGGCCACGCGGTGGGTTCGGTGAGGAGGGTCGGCCCGCGGGAGGAGTTAGGTCACCTGCGAAAACTCCCCCGCGGCCCGTTGCCCATACTCACCCTCGGCGGGTGGTGGGGACGCACGCCACGCCGTCCGCATCGCCCCACATGACAACCCTTGGCACAGGCTTACCGATCCTTGCCGGAAACGGATGGTTTCCGGTCGGGTGTGACCGACTAACTGGTTCAGCTGTCGAAGCCCATGCCCGCTGCGTCCAGGCCGCGCAGCCAGAGGTTGCGGCGACCGCCGTTGCGGTCGGCGGCGGCAGTCGCCCTCAGGGTGAGTTCGATGCCCAGGGAGCGGACCGGCTCCGGCGGGAACGGCAGAGGCTTCTCCTTGACCATGCGGAGCCGGGTGCGTTCGGTGTCCAGGCCGTCGAGCTTGTCCAGCATGACCTGGGCGCCGAAGCGGGTCGCTCCCACGCCGAGGCCGGTGTATCCGGCGGCGTAGGCCAGGCGGCCGCCGTAAGCATCACCGAAGAACACCGAGAAGCGGCTGCACGTGTCGATGACCCCGCCCCAGGTGTGGCCGAAGCGGATGCCGCGCAGCTGCGGGAAGGTCTCCAGGAAGTGCTCGGCCAGCTTCTGGAAGGTCTCCGGCCGCTGGTCGTACTCGGGCCGCACCTTGCCGCCGTAGTGGTGCACGATGTCGTAGCCGCCCCACAGGATGCGGTTGTCCGCGGTGAGCCGGTAGTAGTGGAAGAAGTTGGCCGAATCAGAGACGCCCTGGCGCCCCTCCCAGCCGATGGCGGCCATCTGTTCGTCGGTGAGCGGCTCGGTCATCAGCGCGTAGTCGTAGACCGGGGCCAGGTAGTGCTTGAGCCGTCGCAGCGGACCGGGGAAGGCGCCGCCGCCCCAGGCGACCTTGGGGGTGTGCAGGGCTCCCCCGCGGGTCTCCAGGCGTAGGCCCGCGGGAACGGAGCGGATGTCGCGCACCGGGCTGTTCTCGAAGATCCGCACGCCCAGCCGCTCACAGACCGCGCGCAGGCCCCAGGCCAGCTTGGCCGGGTGGAGCATGGCGACGCCGTCGGACTCGTGGTAACCGGCCACGTAGGTGGGCGAGTCGATCTGCTGGCGCACCTCCTCGGCGTTCCAGGCCTGAACCCTCTCGCCCTTGGCCTGCCCTTCCGCGGCCGCCTTCTCGAACCATTCGGCCTGCCAGGGTTCGGTGGCCACCAGGGTCTCGCCGGTGCGCTCGAGCTCGCAGTCGATGCCGTACTTGCGCACGGTCTCCTCGATGGCGTCGAGGTTGGCCATGCCCTGGCGTTCGAGTTCGGCGATCTCCTCGGGCCAGCGCTCGGCCCCGTTCTCGTAGCCGTGGGTGAGGCTGGCCGCGCAGAAGCCGCCGTTACGCCCCGAGGCCGCCCAGCCGGTGGTGCGGGCCTCCACCAGGACCACGTTCCGGTCGGGGTCGCGTTCCTTGGCGATCAGTGCCGTCCACAGCCCGCTGAACCCGGCCCCGACGACGACCAGGTCGGCGTGCACGTCACCGACCAGCGCGGGAGCGGGTTCGGGTACGTCGTGTCCGGGGACGTCCGGGTCCAGCCAGAAGACCTGCGGTCGTGCTCCTTCCAGTGCCCGTGCCGCCTCGGCGCGCGTGGTGTCGGCCATGGCTCTCACTCGTTTCTCGTCGATGAACCGGCCGCCGGGGTTCGGCGGCCGGTGCTTCGGTGCTTCCCTCATGGGAGTCGGAAACCCCCGCCGGAGTTCACCTGCGGCGGTGGGCCATCACGATGTTGACCACCGCCATGATCAGTCCGACCCCGAACAGCAGTGTGCCCATGACGTTGACCTGCGGCGGAATACCGACGCGCGTGGATCCCCACACCCAGAGCGGGAACGTGGTGACCTCGCCGCTGACGAAGGTCGTGATGATGTAGTCGTCGATGGACAGGGCGAAGGCCAGCAGCCCGCCCGCCATGATCGCGGGGAACAGCATCGGCAGGGTGACCAGCCGGAACGTGGTGAACGAACCAGCGCCCAGGTCACGGGCGGCCTCCTCCAGCGCCGGGTCCAGGGTGATCACCCGCGCCCGCACGGTGATGGCCACGAAGGACACGCAGAACATCACGTGCGCGACCACGGTGGTCCAGTAGCCGGTGGTCACGTTCATCATCAGGAACGTGGACAGCAGCGCCGCGCCCAGGACCACCTCGGGGGCGCTGATGGCGGAGAACATCACCAGGTTGGTGAGCTGCTTGCCGCGGAACGAGAACCGGCCCAGCGCCAGCCCGAGCAGGCTGCCGATCGCGCCCGCGATCACCATGGTCAGCAGGGCGATGCTCACGGAGTTGAACATCGCCTCGTTGAGCGTGGGGTGCGCGAAGGCGTTCGCGTACCACTTGAGGGTGAAGCCCTGCCAGGTGATGTTGTGCTTGCCCGCCGGGTCGTTGAAGCTGAACGCCACCATGAACAGGATGGGCGTGAACAACCAGGCCAGGACCAGCCAGGTGTAGTAGCGGCCCCAGTCGATCCGGCGGCGGGGCCGGGGAGAACGCCCGCTCCCGCCGACACGGGCCGGAGGGGGCGGGGGCGCGGAGGGAGCCGCCGTGTCCAGATGAACACTCATCAGGTGTGCACCTCCATGACCCGTTCCGTGCCCAGGGCCCGCGCGTAGCTGAAGATGCCCACCAGCAGCAGCCCCATGAGGACGAAGGTGATCGACGCGGCGATCGGGTAGTTGTTGTTGACCAGGTACTGGCTCTGGATGATGTTGCCGATCATCGTGTTGTGGGCGCCGCCCAGCACCGAGGCGTTGACGTAGTCGGCGCTGGTGGGGATGAAGGTCATCAGCACGCCGGCGAACACCCCGGGCAGGGAGACGGGCAGGACCACCCGGACGAACGCCTGGAACCGGCCCGCGTAGAGGTCGTGCGCGGCCTCCACCAGGCGGGAGTCCATACGTTCGAGGACCGCGTAGATCGGCAGCACCATGAACGGCAGGAAGTTGTAGGCCAGGCCCAGGATCACCGCCGGGGCGGAGTTGAGCAGTTGGAGGTCGGCCGGGACGAGCCCGATCGACTTCAGCGGCCCCAGGACGACGCCGTTGTCGGCCAGCAGGAACCGCCAGGAAATGGTCCGCAGCACGAACGACACGAAGAACGGCAGCAGGATCAGCAGCAGGTAGGTGGACTTGTGCGGTCCGGCCTTGAACGCGATCCAGTACGCCATGGGATAGCCCACGACGATGCAGACCAGCGTGGCGCAGGCGCCGTAGAACAGGGAGCGCAGGATCTGCTCCCAGTAGGTGCTGACGGCGGTGACGTAGTTGCCCACCTCGAAGGTCTGCTGGAAGCCGCTGACCACGTTGCCCGTGGTCAGAGACAGCGACAGCATCCCGCCGATGGGGACCACGAAGAACAGCGCCAGCCAGATCCACGCCGGGAGGACCAGGACGTAGGGCGTCGCCTTGCGGTTTCTCATGGGATCAGCTCGGGATCGGCTCGGGGGTCGGCTCGGACGGATCAGCTCTGCGTGATCGCCTGGAAGATCGAGGAGAACTCGTCCTGCTGGTCGGTCTCCAGCGCCACGTAGTTGTGCAGGTTCTGGTAGTCGCCGTCCGACGGGAAGACCAGGGGGCTCTCCACCATCTCCGCGAGGGCTTCACCGCGCTCGGTGCCGTCCTCGGCCTCGGCCCACTCGGCCATGACCTCCTGGGCGTGCGGGACCGGCGGGATGTAGCTGATGTACTCGGTCAGCCCGGTGGCGATCTCGGGCTCGTAGAGGAAGTCCATGAGCTTGAGGGCGTCGACCGGGGCCTTCGAGGTGAAGGGGATCAGCAGGTTGTCCGTCCAGAGGGTGGCGCCCTCCTCGGGGATGACGAACCTGAGGTTGGTGCCCTCTTCGGCGTTCTGCTGGTAGATGTCACCGGACCAGGCCATGGTGATCCACAGGTCGCCGTTGGTGAGCGGTTGGATGAAGTCCTGGTCGTAGTAGGCGCGCACCACACCGGAGTCGCGTTGCTCCTTGAGCTTCTCGGCGGCGGCCTCCCAGTCCTCCTTGGTGGAGTCGGCCGGGTTGACGCCGTTGAACAGCAGACCGAAGTTGGCGATCTCCTGCGGGTCGGCGAACATGCCGACCTTGCCCTCGAACTCGGGGTCCCACAGGTCGGCGATGCTGGTGATCTCCCGGTCGATGTAGTCCGGGTTGTAGGCGATGCCGGTGACGCCCGAGGTGTAGGGGACGCTGTAGCGGTTGCCGGGGTCGTAGGCGCTGTTCTTGTAGATCTCGCCCGCGTAGTCGGCGAAGTTGGGCAGCTGGGTGTGGTCCAGCGGGACCAGGTAGCCGAGCTCGACCAGCTTGCTGAACTCGAAGCCGTTGGGAAGGGTGATCAGGTCGTAGCCGATGTCGTCCCCGTTGGCGAGCTTGGGCTGGATCTGGCCGAAGAACGACGCCGCCTCCTGGACGTCCTCGCGGTAGGCCACGTCGACCCCGGTGGCCTCGGTGAACTGCTCGATCTGGGTGCGGTCCGGATCCATGTACAGCGGCCAGTTGGCCCAGCGCAGCGAGCCCGTCTCCTCCTTGTCCGCCCAGTAGTCGGCGTCGTCCGCGGTGTCGCGCTGCTGGCCGCCGACACCGCAGGCGGACAGGGCGAGCGCAGCGGCGGCGGCGCCACCGGCCTGGAGGGTGCGGCGACGGGTCAGGCCGGGCAGCGCGGGGCCGCCGGTGCGCCGGGCCCGGGTGAGTCCGCGCAGGAGAGCGGGGTTCAGCTGAGCGCGGGAGGGGTGCTTCATGGTCGTCGTTCCCTACTTCGGATCTGGAAGTCTGCCGGTAGCCGGGGCGGATGGGTGGGCGTTGAGGTCGGGGCCGGGAGGGCCAAGGAGCGGTGGCCGGGCGCGGGACGGGCTCAGACGGGCAGCGCGTACGAGTGCCGCGGAGCCCACGAGAGCCAGACGGCGTCACCGCGCCCGGCGACCAGGGCGGAGTCCGAGGAGTTCTGCTGGTACACGGTCACCTCGGACCCGTTGGCCAGGGAAACCTGGTAGTGCGTGGCCGAGCCCAGGTAGACGGTCTCGGTGACGGTGCCGGGCAGGATGCTGAGGTCGCCCTCGGGCCGTTCGGTACCGATCCGCACCTTCTCCGGGCGGATGGTCAGGTGGGTGTCGGACCCGGCCGAGATCCCCTTGGGGAGTTCGGCGACCAGGGCTGTCAGCCCTTCGCCCAGGTCGACCCGGTGGTGCCCGGCGGCGTCGGCGGAACCGACGGTGCCGCTGAGCAGGTTGCTGGTGCCGATGAAGTCGGCGACGAAGCGGGTGGCCGGGCGCTCGTAGATCTCGGCGGGCGCGCCCAGCTGCTCCACCAGGCCGTTGTTCATCACCGCGACCCGGTCCGACATGGTCAGGGCCTCGCCCTGGTCGTGGGTGACGTAGACGAAGGTGATGCCGACCTCGCGCTGGATGCGCTTGAGCTCGACCTGCATGGACTGGCGGAGTTTGAGGTCCAGGGCGCCGAGGGGTTCGTCGAGCAGGAGGGCGCCGGGCTCGTTGACCAGGGCGCGGGCCAGGGCGACCCGCTGCTGCTGGCCGCCGGAGAGCTGGGCCGGGCGGTGCTTGGCGCGGTGGCCCAGTTCGACGAGTTCGAGCATCTCGCCGACCCGGCGGCGGATCTCCTTCTTCGGGACCCGTTTGCGCTCCAGGCCGAAGGCGACGTTGGCGGCGACGGTCATGTGCGGGAAGAGCGCGTAGCTCTGGAAGACCATGTTGACGTCGCGGTGGTTGGCCGGGACCCCGGTGACGTCCCGGCCGGACAGGCGCACGACCCCCTCGGTGGGCTCCTCGAACCCGGCGATCATCCGCATGGTGGTGGTCTTGCCGCAGCCGGAGGGGCCCAGCAGCGAGAAGAACTCGCCGCGGGCGATCTCCAGGTCGACGCCGCCGACCGCCCGCACGGTCTCCGAACCGGAGCGGTAGGCCTTGACGACGCGCTCCAGGCTGATCGCCGGTTCGTGGCCCTGCGGGGAGGACGCGGCCGCGGGGGCCGAGGAGTGCTGAACCGTCACGGCGGGCTCCTCCGTACTGCTGTCTGCGGTGGTGACCATGGGGGGTGTTCCTGTCGGTTCTGGTGGGAGCCCCGGTGCGGAGCGACGGTGCGGGGTCAGTCGCCGAAGTAGCTCATGACGTGTTTGACCCGGGTGTACTCCTCGAAGGAGTACGTCGACAGGTCCTTGCCGTAGCCGGAGTGCTTGAATCCGCCGTGCGGCATCTCGGCCGTGACGGGGATGTGGGTGTTGATCCACACACAGCCGAAGTCCAGGCGGCGCGAGACCCGCAGGGCGCGGGCGTGGTCCTTGGTCCACACACTGGAGGCCAGGCCGTAC
This sequence comes from Nocardiopsis exhalans, assembly GCF_024134545.1. GTDB lineage: Bacteria > Actinomycetota > Actinomycetes > Streptosporangiales > Streptosporangiaceae > Nocardiopsis > Nocardiopsis exhalans. Next base: position 1,267,827 of record NZ_CP099837.1, on the reverse strand, counting down.
TCGACCGCGTTGGCCCAGGCCACGGCGGTGTCCTCGTCGGTGAAGCGCTGGACGGTCAGGACCGGGCCGAAGATCTCGTCGGTGACCAGTTCGTCGCCCTGGCGCAGCCCGGAGACGACCGTGGGCGCGTAGAAGTAGCCCTGGTCGCCGACCCGCGCGCCGCCGGTGAGGATTTCGGCGTGGTCGGGGGTGCGCTCCAGGAAGCCGGTGACGCGGGCCAGCTGGTTGGCGTTGTTGACCGGGCCGTAGGCGGCGTCGGGGTTGTCCGGTCCGGCGGTGACGGTGCCGCGGGCCTGTTCGGCCAGGGCGGCGGCGAGGTCGTCGTGGATGCCGGGGGCGGCGAGGATGCGGGTGGCGGCGGTGCAGTCCTGGCCCGCGTTGAAGTACCCGGCCTCGGCGATCCCGGCGGCGGCCTTCTCGACGTCGGCGTCGTCGAAGACGATCACGGGCGCCTTGCCGCCGAGTTCGAGGTGCAGGCGTTTGAGGTCGCGGGATCCGGCCTGGGCGACCTCGAACCCGGCCCGGGTGGAGCCGGTGAGGGAGATCAGGGCGGGGATCGGGTGGTCGACGAGGGCGCGGCCGGTGTCGCGGTCGCCGCAGACGACGTTGAACACGCCGGGCGGGAGGAACTCGGCGGCGATCTCGGCGAGCAGGAGCGTGGAGACCGGGGTGGTGTCCGAGGGCTTGAGGACGATGGTGTTCCCGGCGGCCAGGGCGGGGCCGATCTTCCAGGCGGCCATGGCCATCGGGTAGTTCCACGGGGTGATCTGGCCGACCACGCCGAGGGGTTCGCGGCGGATCCAGGAGGTGTGGTCGCGCAGGTACTCCCCGGCGGCGCGACCCTCCAGGTTCCGGGTGGCCCCGGCGAAGAAGCGCAGGGCGTCCAGGACCTGGCCGATCTCCTCGGACCGGGTGAGGCCGACCGGCTTCCCGCAGTTGCGAACCTCGGCGGCGACCAGTTCGTCGGCGCGAGCCTCGACGGCGTCGGCGAACCTGTTCAGCGCGATCTGCCGTTCGGCCGGGGTCCAGTCGCGCCAACCGTCCTCGAAGGCCCTGCGGGCGGCCTGGAAGGCGGCGTCGACGTCCTGGGCGTCGGAGACCGGAGCGGTGGCGAAGACCTGCCCGGTGGCGGGGTCGATCAGTTCGCTCCGGCGGCCCTGCGCGGTGTCGGCGTACTCGCCGTTCACGAAGTTGCGCAGGTGTTCGGTTTCGGGCCCTTGGGTCACGGCCGGCTCCCCTTGAGTCGGCGCGCCAGGAGCGCGCACGGCTGTCTGTGTGTGTGGTCACACTGCCACCCCTTTCCGAAGACTTCAAGGGATTCCGTTGTGAAGTTTGGGTTACTCGACGGATACTTGACAGAAGCTATGCAGATGCGACTATTTCTATTGAGTGGGGCGCGTAGGGTACGTGGCGACCGTCCCCGGTCCCACGCCTGCCTCCCGCACCGCCCAGAGAACTCGGAGAGTCGAAGTGGAACCGCGTCTGAACTCGGAAGACCTGCAACGGGCCGCCAAGGACCACCTGTGGATGCACTTCACGGAAATGGCCGCCTACAACGACGCCGAGGTCCCGGTGATCGCCCGCGGCGAGGGCGAATACGTCTACGATGACCACGGAAACCGCTATTTGGACGGTTTGTCTGGTTTGTTCGTCTCCCAGGTGGGCCACGGGCGCGCCGAGATCGCCGACGCCATCGCCGAACAAGCCCGCGAACTGGCCTACTTCCCGATCTGGACGTACGCCCACCCGCGCGCCGTGGAGCTCGCCGACCGACTGGCCGACCTGGCGCCGGGCGACCTGAACCGGGTGTTCTTCACCGGCAGCGGTTCCGAGGCGGTGGAGTCGGCGTGGAAGCTGGCCCGCCAGTACTTCAAGGCGGTCGGCGAACCCACCCGGCACAAGGTGATCAGCCGCAACATCGCCTACCACGGGACCAGCATGGGCGCGCTGTCCATCACCGGCCTCCAGGCCATCAAGAGCCCCTTCGAACCGCTGGTGCCCAGCACCATCCAGGTGCCCAACACCAACCACTACCGGGCGCCCGTGCACGGCGACGACGTCGAGGCCTTCGGCCGCTGGGCCGCGGACCAGATCGAGGAGGCCATCCTCCAGAACGACCCCGCGACCATCGCGGCCGTGTACGTCGAGCCGGTGCAGAACTCCGGCGGCTGCTTCCCACCGCCGCCCGGCTACCTCCAGCGCGTCCGCGAGATCTGCGACCGCCACGGCGTCCTGATGGTCTCGGACGAGGTCATCTGCGCCTTCGGGCGGCTCGGCGAGTACTTCGGGGCGACCAAGTACGGCTACCTGCCGGACATGATCACCTTCGCCAAGGGCGCCACCAGCGGTTACGTGCCGCTGGGCGGGGTGATCGCGCGCGAGGGGCTCATGGAGCCGTTCCAGCGGGAGGGCGAGGCGTTCCTGCACGGCATCACCTTCGCCGGGCACCCCGTGGCGGCCGCCGCGGCGCTGGCCAACCTCGACCTGTTCGAGAGCGAGGGCCTGCTGGACAACGTGCGCACCAACGGCCCCGTCTTCCGGGCGACCCTGGAGAAGCTGCTCGACCTGCCGATCGTCGGCGACGTGCGCGGCGACGGCTTCTTCTACGGCATCGAGCTGGTCCGCGACAAGGAGACCAAGGAGAGCTTCTCCGCCGAGGAGTCGAAGACCCTCCTCAAGGGCTTCATCTCCTCGGCCCTGTTCGAGGCGGGGCTGATCTGCCGCGCCGACGACCGCGGCGAGCCGGTGATCCAGCTGTCACCGCCACTGACCTGCGGTCCCGAGCACTTCGACGAGATCGAGCGGATCCTGCGCAAGGTCCTCACCGAGGCCTGGGCCAAGCTCTAGCCTCAAGCGAAGGCCTCTGGGCCGGGGACGACCGGGAACCTGGTCGGACGCCGGGCGGGCCCGTCACCGCGAACCGAGGGGTTCGGGGCGGCGGGCCCGCTCGGCGTTCACGGGGTTCAGGGGTTCGGGGCCCGCCGGATCAGGTGATGTACTCGGCCCGGACCGCGTAGATGGCGGCCTCGGTGCGCGAGTGGACCTGGAGCTTCTCCAGGATGTTGCGGACGTGGTTCTTCACGGTGTTCTCGGTGATGAACAGGCGTTCGCCGATCTCCCGGTTGTTCAGGGACCGCGCCAGCAGCTTGAGCACCTCGGTCTCCCGGGGGGTCAGCTCGGGGATGGCGGGGGCGGCCTTCGGGGTCTTCTCCTGTTTGGCCAGTTCCGCGAACTCACCGATGAGCTTGATCGCCATCGCCGGGTTGATGAAGGACTGCCCCTCGGCGATCGCGCGGACCGCACGGGCGATGTCGGTGACGGCGATCTCCTTGAGCAGGTAACCGGTGGCACCCGCCTTGAGCGCCTCGAACAGGTCGGCCTCGTCCTCGCTCATCGTCAACATGACGAACTTGACCTCGGGCACCGCAGCGCGGATGCGGGGGCAGGCCTCGATACCGGTGGAGTTCGGCATCATCACGTCCATCAGCACCACGTCGGGCCGCAGCTCGGTGGCCAGCACCACCGCCTCGTCACCGTCCCCGGCCTCGTCGACCACGTCGATGTCGTCCTCGTCGTTGAGGACCGAGACCAGTCCGCGCCGAAACAGCGCGTGGTCGTCCACCACGAGAACACGAATGGGCCGGGTCGGGGCAACCGGTTCCTCGGTCGCGTAGGTCAGTTGAGCGGGTGACGGGGGGTGGGGACTCACCAGAACTCCTCTTATGTACAACCGGAATGCCGGGTGTCCAGTTCCCTACGCTGACTACAGGACCGAAAAGGCGAAGAAAACGGGAGATCGCCGACCAATCCTCCTACAGCGAGGCTGTCCCCACTCTCCCATAAGTGGTCAGAGAATGGTATGTGCATGGAATTTTCCCCTCCACGGAGCGTGACGGCCGGGGCGGCCGTCACGCTCCGCCCCGCACAGAAGCCAAACGGGTGTTCGAATGATCGGGAACCCCACGGGGGAAGCCGTTTGAGAGTGACCCGAGGGCAAGCTGGCAAACACCCCGTGAAGTGCTCCTTTTCCCTTTAACCTCAAGGGCAGGCACGACACGAAAGGTTTCCCGTGTACTGCGACTACTGCGGAAGCTGGAACGGCGGCGTCAACCAGAAGTGCCGGAACTGCCAGCGCACACTCAACCTGCGCTGGGCGGTTTCCGCTGGCAGGAAGCGCACCTGACGCCGAATACCGGCTACCGGATACCGGGCAATCAGCCCGGGGAGAGAGCGAAAGCGACCACGTGGGGGACCTGGAAGACCAGCAGGACGCACAGGGCGGGGACGACCGGCAGGGTGGTCTCCTCCCCGGCCTCGCGGTCGGTGGCCGCTCCCGGACCGACCTGTGCGCGGAAGTCCTCGATCCGCCGGACCACGCGCCGGTGGTGCCGGTAGCGGATGAGCTCCCCGCCCAGCGACGCACCGTAGTGGAAGTGGCCGACGCTCTGCCCGTCGTCGAGCCCGATCACCAGTTGGCCCCGGCCCTGAGCGTCCAGGGTCCGCACCCGGGCCCAGGGCACGAACACGGTCGACAGAACGCTCCGCAGCTCGATGCCCTCCTCAAGGAGCCGAAGCCGCGGATGGAAACCGAGCAGGTAGCCGAAGACACCGGCGGCACCCGCGACGAGGAGGACGATCCAGGCGCCCTCGGACGGCGTGGCGGCGTCCAGCAGGACCGCTGAGCCGATCAGGGCGATACCGACCGCCATCAGCAGGAGCAGCCCTCCCATGACCGCGAAGCCGCGGCTGCGCAGCGTGAGGGGACGACGTGACAGGGGCGGGGAGGAAGACTGGGCTTCGTGCACGGGGGATGCCGATCCGTCGGGGGCTGCCAGAACGGGGACATTCAATCAGAGGCGCCCGGAGCACCGGTGCCACGAGCACCGGTCGGTGTCAGGCGCTCTCCCGCGCGCGCTCCAGAGCTGCCAGGGCGGTGACCGCGCCCAGTTCCCAGCAGGACTCCCGAGCCTCGGCTCCGGGGCGGCCCGTGACGGTGACCGGGGGCCGGTGCCGGTTCCAGCCCATCCCCTTGGCGATCGCCTCCACCGAGCGCACCGCGCCCGAGGTGTCGTTGTCGCCGTGTACGTACAGCGTGTACGGCAGCCCCTGGGCACTGGTCTGGGCGGGGTAGTACACCGTGTCGAAGAAGTGCTTCAGGGCGCCGGACATGTAGCCGATGTTGGCCGGTGTGCCGAGTACCACCGCGTCGGCCGCCAGAAGATCCGCGGCGGTGGCGGAGAGCGCCGCTTCCGTGCGGACCTGGACGCCTTCGATATCGTCGGTACGAGCACCGTCCGACACCGCGTCCAGCAGTTCCTGCGTGGCGGGCGAGACCGTGTGGTGAACGATGAGAAGTCGTGCCATGCCACCACAGTAGAAGGAACCGATGAACCAGCCGCCGCCGAACGGGCCCGGGCCCTATCAGAGGCCGCCGTACGGCATGCCGCCGACCGGTGGCCGGCCTCCGACGGGGCCTGTGCCGCCGGGTGGTCCGTACGTCGGCCATCCCCCTCCCCCGACGGCCAGGAGAACCTCCGCCTGGGTGTGGATCAGCCTGGGCTGTGGCGGGCTCTTCATGGTCGGCGTCCTCCTGGTCGGGGTGCTCCTCTTCGTCGTCGCCGACAACGACGACGACAGCTCCGGGTCCGGTTCCACTTCCGACAGCGAGCCCGGTGGCGGGACCAGCAGCGGGCTCGGCAACGAGGAGCGTTCGAACCCGGACATGCCGGGGCTGGACGAGCGGGTCGAGCACGCGGGCATGCTCTTCACCATCGTGGAAGTGGAGACCGGCGTCACCTCGGTCGAGTACCACTCCCCCAGGTACGAGTACGTCGTCATGCACGTCGAGGTGGAACCGGCCGGGAGCCAGGCCGTCGAGTTCTGGCGCGACGAACAGCACCTGTACACCTACTCCGGCCGCCAGATCCCCGAGGACTACAACGCCACCCGGGACCACGAGGACGGCGTCCCCCTGGGCGTGGAGATCTCCCCGGGCGAGCCCCAGGTGGTGACCATCGTCTTCGACGTGCGGGACCCCTCGGAGATCTCCCACATGGGTCTGAGCGCCGAGTTCCTGGGCGGCAACGAGGTCTACGTGGACGTCACCGGCTGACCTGCGAACCTCCGACGGCGGTCGGTGCGTCCCACCGGTGTTCCCGCATCCCCCGAGGAAGGACGACATGCAGCCTCCGCACGGCCAGTATCCCCCGCATCCGCACGGCGGTCAGTACCCGAGCCCCCGCCCCGGGCCGCCCCACGCGGCCCCGCCCAGGCCTCCCGGGCCTCCCCACGGCACTCCGCCGGGACCGCCGCACCAGCACCCGGGCCCGCCCCACCCCGGATCGCACCACCGGGGCCCGGCCCCCCAGAAGAAGCGGACCGGGCTGATCCTCGGGCTCGCCGCGGGCGGGCTCGTCCTCGCGATCATCGCGGCGTTCCTCGTCGTCCGCGTCGTCGGCTCCGGCCCCGACGCACAGGTCGGTGAGCGGCTCGAGGTCGGCGACCTCATGTTCGAGATCAGCGAGCTCACCTTCAAGGGCGATCCCAGGGCCGAGGGGATGATCGCCGACCGGGCACTGCTCGACTCCAACATCGAGACCCACGACTACGTGATCGTCACCGCCGAGGTGGAGAACCCCACGGACGAGTTCCGCTACTGGCGCGGGGGTATCGAGCTGCGCTCCTCGGACGGCCGGGTGATCGCGCGCGACACGGACTCCAACCTCATCGTGGAGGACGACAAGGTGCCCTGGACGCTCGTGGACTCCAACAACGAGGAGACGGAGCTGAACCGGCTGGAGCTCGACCCGGGTGAGAGCGGTGTCGTGCGCAGTATCTACAGGCTCTCTCCAGCGGACGAACTCGACACCGTAAGCCTGCTGGTGCACGACGCCGACGACAACCTCACCAGCGCCGTCATCGACGTCTCCGACTCCTGACCGACCCGCGCCCCGGCGCTTCCCCTCCCCGACCGGTTCCGAAGGGTATCCCGTGCACAACCAGCCCCCGCAGAACCCGCACCAACCGCCCGCCCCCCCACGGCGGTCAGTACCCAGGGGCCCGGCCCGGGCCGCCCCACGGCATGCCTCCGGGGCCTCCCCCGCAGCACTGGCCGCCGCAACCCCCGGGACCGACCCACCCCGGAGCGCACCACCAGGGCCCGGCCCCCAAGAAGAAGCGGACCGGGCTGATCCTCGGGCTCGGCCTCGGCTGCCTGGGAATCATCGGCCTGGTCGCCGCCGTCCTGGTCGCCTTCTTCGTCTTCGACGTCGGGCGCGACTCCGGGCCGGTGGCGGGGATCGGTGAGACCTTCGAGATCGACGGGCGCCACATCACCGTCCTCGGCGTGCGGGACGGGATCGAGCACGTCAGCACCGAGTACGTCACCTACGAGCCCAAGCGCAGTGAGTACGTCGCCGTGGACGTCCATATGGCCTACCAGGGCGAGGAGGACGAGGTGCGCTGGTCCACGGACTTCGCCGCCGTCTACTACGCCGAAGGATCGCACCTGGCCAACGCCGACCACCTGGCATCCGAGGCGGCCAACTCCCAGGACCGGCTCGAACCGCCGTTCCTGATGTCCCCCGGCGACGAGGGGACCATGACGCTGATCTTCGACGTGCACAACTCCGAGCAGGTGAACCTGCTGTCCTTCCGGACCCGCAACGTCAGCTCGTACACGCGGCTGGTGGATCTCAACGGCCCCGTCCACAACTGACGCCTCCGCACAGCCCCCCTGATCCCCGAGGGCCGGCGGACAGCCGTCCGGCGGCCCTCCGTCATGTGTGCTGGGACACGAAATCTGGCCCCCGAGGGCGCTGAAACCTGTTGTTTCCGCCAAATCCATATCGCCCTACAAAGGACATTGTCCTCAGGAGTCACGAATGCGAATGTGGGTAACCCATTCGTATCGGCACCGTAGGGATGTCGGACATTGACCCGCCATTCTTCTCTTACCTAGGGTGCGACCTCTACAGCGCGCCAACCCGCTCGCACACGGTGGCCCAGGCCGGGTGACAAGCCCGCCCGCACCGGTGCGAACAGGCCATACGCGGATGCACCAAGCGTTCTTTGCCGCCCCTGAACCGGGCGGCGCTCAAAGAGGAGCGAGGGAACCATGCCGCACACCGTCCGGGCCGCACTCGTACAGACCGAGTGGACCGGGGACTCCGAATCCATGATGGCCGCCCACGAGAAGTACGCGCGGGACGCCGCCGCGCAGGGCGCTCGGGTCATCGGATTCCAGGAAGTCTTCAACGCCCCCTATTTCTGTCAGGTGCAGGAAACCGAGCACTACCGCTGGGCCGAGGCCGTCCCCGACGGCCCCACCGTCACCCGCTTCCAGGCCCTGGCCCGAGAGCTGAACATGGTGATGGTGCTGCCGGTCTTCGAGATCGACAAGCCCGGCTTCCACTACAACACCGCCGCCGTGATCGACGCCGACGGCAGCTACCTCGGCAAGTACCGCAAGCACCACATCCCGCAGGTCAAGGGCTTCTGGGAGAAGTTCTACTTCCGCCCCGGCAACCTCGGCTGGCCGGTGTTCGACACCGCGGTCGGCCGGATCGGCGTCTACATCTGCTACGACCGGCACTTCCCCGAGGGCTGGCGCGCGCTCGGCCTGGCAGGGGCCCAACTGGTCTACAACCCGTCCGCCACCCACCGCGGCCTGTCCGCCTACCTGTGGAAGCTGGAGCAGCCCGCCTCCGCGGTGGCCAACGCCTACTACATCGCGGCGATCAACCGGGTCGGCACCGAGGAGTACGGCGACAACGACTTCTACGGCACCAGCTACTTCGTGGACCCGCGCGGCCAGTTCGTCGGCGACGTCGCCTCCGACACCGAGGCCGAGCTGGTCGTACGCGACCTGGACTTCGACCTGATCGACGAGGTCCGCCAGCAGTGGGCGTTCTACCGGGACCGCAGGCCGGACGCCTACGGCCCGCTGGTGGAGGGGTAAGGCCATGACCCGAACCCTCATCAGCGGCGGGCTGGTCGTCACCGCGGCCGAGGAGCTGGAGGCCGAGGTCCTCGTCGAGGACGGCAGGGTCGCCGCCCTCGCCCTGCGCGGCAGCGAACCGGCCCGGACCTGGGCGGACAGCGGCGCCGAGACCATCGACGCCACCGGCCACTACGTCATCCCGGGCGGGGTGGACGGCCACACCCACATGGAGATGCCGTTCGGCGGCACCTACTCCGCGGACACCTTCGAGACCGGCACCCGGGCCGCGGCCTGGGGCGGTACCACCACCATCGTCGACTTCGCCATCCAGCGGCCCGGCGAGTCCGTGCGCTCCGGGGTGGACGCGTGGATGGCCAAGGCCGACGGCAACTGCGCGATCGACTACGCCTTCCATGCCATCCTGTCCGACGTCAACGAGTCCTCCCTCAAGGAGATGGACGTGCTCGTGGACGAGGGCATCACCTCGTTCAAGCTGTTCATGGCCTACCCGGGCGTGTTCTACAGCGACGACGGCCAGATCCTGCGGGCCATGCAGCGCGGCGCCGCCAACGGCGCGCTCACCATGATGCACGCCGAGAACGGCATCGCGATCGACGTCCTGGTCGAGCAGGCCCTGGCCGAGGGCAGGACGGACCCGCGCTACCACGGCGAGGTCCGCAAGGCCCTGCTGGAGTCCGAGGCCACCCACCGCGCCATCCAGCTCGCCCGGGTCGCGGGCGCTCCGCTGTACGTGGTGCACGTGTCCGCGACCGAGGCGGTGGAGGAGCTGGCCCGGGCGCGGGACAAGGGCCTCAACGTGTTCGGCGAGACCTGTCCGCAGTACCTGTTCCTGTCCACGGACAACCTCGCTGAGCCGGACTTCGAGGGCGCCAAGTACGTGTGCTCCACACCGCTGCGCCCCAAGGAGCACCAGGCGCACCTGTGGAAGGCGCTGCGCACCAACGACCTGTCCGTGGTCTCCACCGACCACTGCCCGTTCTGCTTCGTGGGCCAGAAGGACATGGGCGCGGGAGACTTCTCGAAGATCCCCAACGGCATGCCGGGCGTGGAGAACCGGATGGACCTGCTGCACCAGGCCGTGGTGGAGGGGCACATCAGCCGCAGGCGGTGGATCGAACTGGCCTGCGCCACCCCGGCGCGCATGTTCGGGATGTACCCGAAGAAGGGCACCGTGGCCCCGGGCGCCGACGCCGACCTGGTGATCTACGACCCGAACGCGGAGCAGACCATCTCCGCCGACACGCACCACATGAACGTGGACTACTCCGCCTACGAGGGCAAACGGGTGACGGGCCGGGCCCGCACCGTGCTCTCACGCGGCCGCGTGATCGTGGACCGCGGTTCCTACCTGGGCAGCGCCGGTGACGGCCGGTACGTGCCCAGGTCCACCTGCCAGTACCTGGTCTGAGGAGAGCGCACATGGACTTCGGACTCGTCCTCCAGACGGACCCGCCCGCCGACCTGCTGGTGGAGCGGATGGTGCGCGCCGAGCGGGAGGGGTTCACCCACGGGTGGACCTTCGACTCGGTGGTGCTGTGGCAGGAGCCGTTCGTCATCTACAGCCGCGTCCTGGACCGCACCGAGAGCCTGTGCGTCGGTCCCATGGTGACCAACCCGGGCACCCGCACGTGGGAGGTGACGGCGTCGCTGTTCGCCACCCTGAACGACATGTACGGGAACCGGACGGTCTGCGGGATCGGCCGCGGGGACTCGGCGATGCGGGTCGCGGGCCGCAAGCCCGCCACCCTGGCCCGGCTGTCCAGGGCGATGACCGCGATCAAGAACCTGGCGGAGGGCCGCGAGGCGGACGTGGACGGTGCGAGCATGCACATCCCGTGGGTGCGCGACGGCTCCCTTCCGGTGTGGATGGGCGCCTACGGGCCCAGGGCGCTGGACCTGGTCGGCCGCCAGGCGGACGGCTTCATCCTCCAGCTAGCCGACCCGTACCTGACCGAGTGGATGGTCCGGGCGGTGCGGGCGGCCGCGGCGGACGCCGGACGCGACCCCGACGAGGTGAAGGTGTGCGTGGCGGCCCCCGCCTACGTCACCGACGGCACCGAGGCCGGTCTGGCGCACGGCCGGGAGCAGTGCCGCTGGTTCGGCGGGATGGTGGGCAACCACGTCGCCGACCTCGTGGCCCGGTACGGCGAGCACTCGGACATGGTTCCGCAGGAGCTCACGGACTACGTCAAGGCCCGCCAGGGCTACGACTACAGCCACCACGGCCGGGTCGACAACCCGGACACCGACTTCGTGCCCGACGCCATCGTGGACCGGTTCTGCCTGATCGGAACGGCCGAACAGCACGTGGAGAAGTTGGCGAGGCTGCGCGCGGCTGGGGTGGACCAGTTCGCGGTCTACGCGATGCACGACGATGTCGACGGGGTGATCGGCGCCTACGGCCGTGACGTCATCCCGGCGGTGTCGGGGGCGAACCCGACCTAAGTCGGTCCACCCCGTCACCAGCGTCACCAGCGTCGAAGCGGAGTCCGCGCGGCCGGTCCCGGCCCCGATCGGGACCGACCGCGCGGCCCGTACCGCGTGGAGTCCGCGCACCTCGGATGACGTGCGAAGATATTCGATGGCCTGAAGCCGTTCCGGACTTTTCGGGTTTCGCCACAAGTCTCACCTTCAGGTTTCGCCGCGCGGGCCCGGTGCCGCGCCCGCGCACGCCCCTCCCCGTCAGCACCACCGAAACAGGTGTCCCTTGCCCACAGTGCCGTCCGAACCCGAGCCGTCCAGACCCGAGCCGCCCGCATCCGTACCCGCGTCGACTTCGCAGGTCGTCCACCCCGACGGCCGGGTGTCGATGCCCGAGGGCACCACACTGCCCGAGAGCCCGTTCGTCAACGACGACCTCCAGCCCGTGCCCATGTCCAAGCGGACCTGGGGCACCGGCAGCTTCTCCGCCCTGTGGGTGAGCATGTCGGTCAGCATCCCCGCGTGGACGCTGGCCAGCGGCCTGATCGCGGCCGGGCTGGACTGGCGCCAGGCCATGCTCGCGGTCGTTCTGGGAAACCTCATCGTGCTGGTGCCGATGGTGCTGACCGGCCACGCGGGCGCCAAGTACGGCATCCCGTTCCCGGTGTTCGCGCGGTCGTCCTTCGGCCTGCGCGGCGCCAACCTGCCCGCCCTGCTGCGCGGCGCGGTCGCCTGCGGGTGGTTCGGCATCCAGACGTGGATCGGCGGCCAGGGCGTGTATATCCTGGTCGGCCGTCTGTTCGGGGAGGGGTGGATCAACGCCGGGCAGGTCGGCGGGAACCCGTGGACGCTGTGGCTGTCCTTCGCCCTGTTCTGGCTGATCCAGGTGGCGATCATCCTGTGGGGCATGGAGGGTGTGCGCAAGGTCCAGGTGTGGGCCGCTCCGCTGATGCTCATCGGCGGTATCGCCCTGCTGGTGTGGATGGCGGTGGAGGCGGGCGGCTTCGGCCCCATGCTCGCCTCCGACCAGCCCCTGGACTGGGGCCCGGCCTTCTGGGCGCTGTTCTTCCCGTCCCTGATGGGCGTGATCGGCTACTGGGCGACGCTGACCCTCAACATCAGCGACTTCACCCGCTTCGCCGGCACCCAGCGGGCGCAGGTGCTGGGCCAGTCCCTGGGCCTGCCCACGACCATGACGCTGTTCTCCCTGATCGCGGTGATGGTGACCGCGGGTACCGCGGCGGTCTACGAGGAGCCGATCTGGAACCCGATCTACGTGGTGAACGAGATGGAGTCCGGCATCGGTCTGCTGTTCGCGATCTTCGTGGTGCTGCTGGCGACGGTGTCCACCAACGTGGCGGCCAACCTGGTCGGTCCCGCCTACGACCTGGCCAACCTCAAGCCGAAGTGGATCAGCTTCCGCACCGGCGCGCTCATCACCTCCTTCCTCGGGGTCATGATCTTCCCGTGGAAGCTCCTGGAGGACGAGAACACCTACATCTTCGTGTGGCTGGGCACCGTCGGCGGCATCCTCGGCGCCGTGGCGGGCATCCTGCTGGCCGACTACTGGCTGCTGCGCCGCACCCGGATCAACCTGCCCGCCCTGTTCAGCCGGGAGGGCGAGTACTGGTACTCGGGCGGCTGGAACTGGCGCGCCCTGGTCGCCTTCGGTACCGGCGCGGCGCTGTCCGTGGCCGGTCCGCTGGCCTCCTACGGCTGGGTCATCGGCCTGGTCGCCGCGTTCACCGTGCACTGGGCGCTGGGCCGGTTCCTGCCGGACCGCCGGATGCGGGCGATCGAGAGAGATGCGGCTGAGCGGGAAGCCGTCGGCCGGGAGGGCGAGCCCACCGTCTGACCGGATCCGCGCTCCGTCGGGGCGCCGCGCGACGGAGTCGGTCGCGCGGCGCCCTTCGTCTACCGGTCTCCGACCGGGATCAGCTCCGGTCCGCCGACCCGAGCAGCGCTGCCCGAGTTCCGCCCGAGGCCAGGACACCGAGGACCAGGGCGGGCAGCAGGAAGGACACCACGTCCATCCAGTTGCCCCAGGCGCCGTTGAGCAGCCAACCGGAGACCACCACGTGGAAACCGGCCACGGCGACCAGCGTCCAGTAGAGAGCACGCGGCTCCCCCGGACGGGTGGTGGTGCCCAGCCGGACGAGACGGACCCCCAGACTGGCGTAGGCCGCGGTGAACAGCACCCACCAACCGATGATTTCCCGCAACAGCGCCAACTGGACCTCCTTCATCTCGCTCGAGATCCGCAGGGAGCTGGTGGTGTGGACGTCGTTGTAGGCGACGAGCGCGGCGACAGTGGTGATCAGGCCGATGATCACCACCGCCCAGACCAGATACGTGAGCGGCGCGGCGGAGGGCTCGGGCCGACCGGCCCCGGGGGCGGTGACGGGCCTGCCCGCGAAACCGGAGGGGGTGGGGGAATCGGACATGCGGTTTTCCTTGCTGATGGGGGTGTGCGGAGCAACGGGTGGCACCGGGACCGGGAAGAGCCACGATCCGTGCTTCCACTGACACCCCCAAGACGCCGATGCACCCGGCCCGGTTGCCCCCGGGAGTCCGAAACCGCACCGGTGACCACATGCGGCCGCTCGGCCGCACCAGCGCACGTGCGCCACACGTGAATCACAGGTCGCACGCCCGCGCCGCCGGCGAGACACGCACCACAAAACTGGCACCAAGTTTGCACAACTTGCTTGACCTCAGAGCCAGGGAGAGCAGCTAAAACGCGCAAAAACCCCAAAGACAAAGATGATCAGCGCAGCCCTCACGCTCCGATCACCCTTGCAACTTTTGCAAAGTTTGGCTAACTTGCTCTTACTTGCCTGCTCGCCTGTGAACGGAGATCCGTGCTCATCCCCTGTGACGTCCCCTCCTGCGCCAACCCGATCGCTGACGACGCCCACGTGTGCGCCGGCTGCGCCAACGAGTTGCGCCTGGCCCTGCTCAAGGTCGGTGACGAGGACGGCCTGGCCGTCGACCTGGACCTGACGCTGGCCCGACAGCACCGCACCGGACCGGGAAACCTGGGGCGCCGCTCAACCGAGACCCCGCTGGCCTATGACCCCCGGGCGTCCGAGGCGGCCTCGGTCCTGCGCAACACGCTCTCCACCTGGTGCCGACTCCTGCACGAGGAGATCGGCGGCAAACTCCCCCAGGACGATCTCGCGCCCATGGCCCGGTGGCTGGCCCGCTTCGTCGAGTGGCTGCGCCGCTCCGACATCGGCGCGGAGTGCGTCGACGAGATCGTCTCCGCGGTGGCCCAGGCGGAGCGTTCCGTGGACCTGCCCACGGAACGCGTCCTGGCCGGTGTGTGCGAGGGCTGCGGCACACCCTGCTACGCCCGCGCCGGGGCCGACCGCACCCGCTGCCGTGACTGCGGGACCGAGATCACGGTCGCCGAAGGCCGTGAACGCCTGCTGCGCGCCGCCGGGGACCGGCTCGTCACCGCCGCCGAGGGCGCCCGCTCCCTGCGCGTGCTCGGTCACGACGTGAGCGCCGCGGCCGTACGCGGTTACGCCCGCCGGGGCAGGATCACCGTGAAGCAGCGCGGGTCGGCCAACCGGCCGCTGTACTCGCTGGGCGACGTCCTGAACGCCTACCTGGACTCCCCGGCCGCCTGAGCGCCGTCATGCCCAGAAGGCGCGGACGACAGCCATCCCCGGAGCGCCGCGACGGCCTCCGCGCCGAGCAGCAGTTCGGCGTCGGCCAGAACCAGGGGTGCCGGAACACCCTCACGCACCAGGACCACCGTCTCGGAGGTGCTCGACAAGGTGGCCACGACCCCCGGAAGCTCCTCCGGAGTACAGGCACGGAAAACCACCCGTGCCTCATCAGTGACACCCTGACCCACGGCCATCAGGACCCGTCCCCCGTTCTTCATTCGCTTGACCAAATGCTCATAGATGACCATCGGGCAGAGACAATCCGCAAGGGACAAGCCCACAACCATCGGCGAACCGTTCAGTTTTCCGCCCGAATCACCACTCGGTCCCCGGCACACCTGGGACGATCCGGAACCGAGTCCCGGTGGCCGAATCCGAGCACCAAGCAGGGTGGACCCCATTGGCACCGAGTCACGGGGGTCAGTTCTCCAGCTGGATCCGTGCCAGTTCCACCACCTTGCGCAGCTCTTTCTCCACCTGTTCCCGGGACCGGCCGTCCCGCACCACCAGACGCGCGGAGAAGGGGTTGCCGCCGATGGTCCGCGTGAGTTCGTAACACGTCGCGTCCCCGTCGGCCCACCAGGTGAGTCCGTCCGCCGCTCCCGAAGGGGGCGATGCGGCCACCACCTCGGGCTCGTCACCCTGGAGCACACGCTGGATGGAGCCGCGATCCCAGCCGAGGGCGTCTTCCAGGTTGCGAGCGGTGAGGTCCCGGGGCACGCTGCGCCCTCGCCTGATGTCGCGCAGCGCCTGCCCGGAAAGGCCCGTCCTGTCAGCGAGGTCGCGCCATCGCATACCCAGGGCCAGCCGCCGCTCGTCCATGGCACGGTCGAGAAGGTCGTAGTGAAGATCGGTGAGTGGGGTTTCCTTCGACATACCCCAACCATAAGCGAAACTTGGCCCAATTGATGCATAGTTTGGCAAAATTACCCCATTGAGGACCCCCGAAAAAGGCCGGAAAACATCAACCAAATTCCGATGGCTAGGGAAGATCGAAGAACCACCGATCGACCCCAATGACTACAACTTTGCCAAAGTTTGCGTTCTATGACTTCGAACACTCGCCCCGCTTGACCGCCCCCGCCCTGAACCCGTCGAGCCACCCGCGAAGGGCGACCAGCCGCTCCTCGCCCAACAGGAGTCGGGCGTCGGCCATCACCTCGTCTACGGGCGCCCCCTCACGAACGAGAACGACCAGCCCGGCAACCCCGGCCACAGTGGCCACCGCCCCCGGCAGCTCCTCAGGAGCACAGGCCTGGAAGACCACCTGGCCCCCATTAGTCACGCCCCGGCCCACAGCCATCAGAATTCGTACCTCGCTCCACGACTCTCACACCAAACGTCCACAGATGATCATCGAACACGAGCAGATCGCAAGAGGCCGAGGGAAAACAGCGGCTTCTTCGAACTCACGTTCGATAAGTTTGAAAGATGAAACCCCGTCGCACCTGGGACTTCTTCCCCACGGGTCAAGGTGGCCGGATGCGGCCATCCGACGGGGTAAACCAGCACCCCCCTTGTCCTCGACTGAGGCCGATGACACAATTCGCGCGCCGAAAACGGGTGTGCGCGGAAGTTCTTCCGCGCACACCCGTCCCTGTCAGCCCAACGGGATCCCCCACCCCGTGTGCCCGTCCGCGGTCGTGT